>DDBH01000002.1:29434-82392 GCA_002333405.1 Micrococcales bacterium UBA2037
ATTTAGGCAGACAATGTCCGAGATGGCCTTGGAATTTTGAAACTCCTCTCCCGAAAACAACTTTTTGGCAATTTGAGCGTTGTGCCGCGCATCGCCACCGAGAAGGGCGTCGACTGAGACCCGTTCAATCCCGATCTCTCTGGCATCAAAGGTGAAGGTCTCGATTGCGCCCTTGGAAACCTGCCAAATCGCATTATCGGAGGTTGTGCTGAGTTCATCCAAGCCGTCATTTGACCTGAAAACAATTGCAGTTCTGCCTCTAGTTGCCAACTCAGCAGCCATCAACGGTGCGATTTCAGCATCGGCCACCCCGAGTGCCGTAGCAATTG
This sequence comes from Micrococcales bacterium UBA2037, assembly GCA_002333405.1. Lineage (GTDB taxonomy): Bacteria > Actinomycetota > Actinomycetes > Actinomycetales > Microbacteriaceae > Aquiluna. Next base: position 29,764 of record DDBH01000002.1, read on the forward strand.
GTTGTGCCGGGTTAGCCAAAGGACCTAAGAAGTTGAAGGTGGTTGGCACACCAAGTTCTTTCCTGGCTGGCGCCACGTGGCGCATTGCCGGATGAAAAACCGGAGCAAAGAAGAATGTGATTCCCTCTTTTGCAAAGACCTGCGCCACCTGGGATGGCGAAAGGTCCAATCTAATGCCCAGCTCCTCAAGCATTTCCGAAGAACCGGTTTTCCCAGACGCACTTCGGGATCCGTGCTTCAAAACAGGCACGCCGGCAGCTGCGGCAACAATCGATGCCATCGAGCTGATATTCACGGTTCCGACTAGGTCTCCCCCGGTACCAACGATGTCTAGAGCATCGCTGCCGGTTTCAAGCTTGACTGCGTTGTCCAGCATCACATCTACGAGCCCAGTAAGCTCCTGGACCGTCTCGCGCTTTGATCTCAACGCCATCATGAAGGCCCCCATTTGAGCCAACGAAGCTCGACCATGCATGATTTCACTCATTGCCCAACTGGCTTGCCCCTGAGTGAGATTATGCCCCCCGACAAGGACCGAAAGCACTTCAGGCCAACTGAAATTTGTCATCTGATGAGTCTAGTCAGCCCAAAGAGCCACCGACTCGGAAAAAAGTTGCCAAACCTTGGGGTTTTTGGGACTCTGAACCAACTGTGTCGGGTAAACTTGGGGACATGACTGCTACCTCTACCCCTATGCCCCCGATGGCAATTAATAGGCCGAATTCAACCTCGGTGGGAACAATCGTTTGGCTAGGTAGCGAGGTTATGTTCTTCGCTGGCCTTTTCGCTATGTACTTCAGCCTCAGGGCAGGCGCACCGGACCTTTGGGCCAATGACACTCAGATTCTGAACGTGCCATTTGCTCTTATTAACACCCTGATTTTGGTTGCCAGCTCTTTTACGGCACAGTTTGGCGTATTTGCGGCGGAGCGACTTCAGCCACGAAGAACCGGCAACTCCCCTGCTAAGTGGGGAATGGTGGAGTGGTTCTTCCTAACCTACGTAATGGGAGCAATCTTCGTAGCAGGTCAGGTTTGGGAATACGCCACTCTAGTTTCGGAGGGCATCGCCTTGAGCTCAAACTCCTACGGGTCTGCCTTCTACATCACCACTGGTTTTCACGCGCTGCACGTTACAGGCGGCTTGATCGCCTTCCTGTTGATCATTGGCCGCGCCTACGCAGCAAAGAACTTTGGCCACAAGGAAGCGACCAGCGCAATCGTCGTTTCTTACTACTGGCACTTCGTTGACGTCGTTTGGATCGGCCTCTTCGTCGTTGTCTACATCCTGAAATAGCAAATAATGGAGAATCAGTTGAACTCAGCTAAACCAATGCGCCGCAGACCATGGGCCGCAGGCCTGGTCGTCTTTTTTGGACTAGTCCTATCAGGTGGTGGTTACGCAGCAGCTACGAACGTAGTGCAGTCAGACATCGGCTCAGCTGAGCAAATAGACGAGGGCCGCAAGCTGTTTTTGGCCAACTGTGCTTCTTGTCACGGCACCAACGGTGAAGGTGCCATTGGTGGCCCGAGCCTGATTGGCGTCGGCGCAGCATCAGTAGATTTCCAGGTTGGAACCGGTCGTATGCCTGGCCAGGCTTCTGGCCCACAGCTTTACAAGAAGCCAGTGCAGTTCACTGAGGAGCAGATTGCAGCTATGGCTGCCTACGTTGCTTCACTGGCACCTGGACCGGCTATCCCGGATGAGGAATATCTAAGAGGAGATGGTGACCCAACTCACGGTGGCGAGCTGTTCCGCATCAACTGCGCGATGTGCCACAACGCCGTTGGTGCTGGAGGAGCGCTTACCGAGGGTAAGTTTGCACCTTCATTGGCTGGCGTTAGCGCCAAGCACACCTACGAGGCCATGGTCACAGGCCCACAGAACATGCCGGTTTTCAACGACACAAACCTCACTCCTGAGGACAAGAAAGACATCATCACCTACCTGAAGTACGTTGAGGAAAATGATTCCGTGGGCGGATTTGAACTTGGTTCAATCGGTCCGGTAGCAGAGGGATTATTTACCTGGATCTTCGGGTTAGGTTTCATCATCGCCATCACCGTATGGCTCGGGGCAAAGTCGAATTAGGAAATAGCAATGAGTGAACTAGAAAAGCGCTACTCCCCTGGCTTGGCCGCGCAAACCAAGAGGCCAATCGAAGATCCGGGCATCGAGCCACACCGGGTCCGCATGACCGACAAGAGCGAAAAGCACGCTCGCACTGCCGAAAAGCAGATTGCAGCGATGTTCGGCGTCAGTGTCATCGGCGCAATCATTGCCATCTGGGGCTTCTTTGCGTTCCCGATTGTCGATGGCGACCTATCTGCAACCAGAAACAACTCACTTTGGATGGGCCTAGGTATGGCCCTATCTATGCTTGGAATCGGCTTCGGAGCCGTGCACTGGGCAAAAACACTGATGCCTGACAACGAGGTTTCTGAACTGCGGCACCAAGCCCGCTCATCAGAGGAAACTCGTGCGCAAGCGCTTGAGGTTGTGAAGCTTGCCGATGGTGAATCCGGTTTTACTCGCAGGAAACTGATTCGTCGCACGATGTACGGAGCGCTTGCATTCTTCCCAATTCCAGGAATCATCATTTTTGGTGACCTTGGACCAGTTGTGGGTGACACTCTTCGCCACACCATGTGGAAGTCAGGCACCAGGCTTGCTAAGGATCCAACTGGTATTCCAATCAAGGCCTCTGATGTCACAATCGGCTCTGTTTTCCACGTGATCCCTGAGGGCCTAGAGGACCTCGAGGAACACAAGCTAGAGGAGAAGGCTAAAGCAGCTGTGCTGCTAGTGCGCGTGAACCCTGAAGATCTAAACGAAGATCCTGCCAAGGCAGACTGGAGCTACCAGGGAATCGTGGCTTACTCAAAGATTTGCACCCACGTTGGATGCCCTGTTGCGCTCTACGAGCAGCACACCCACCACCTACTTTGCCCTTGCCACCAGTCAACATTCGACTTGGCAAACCACTGTGAGGTTGTATTCGGACCTGCTTCCAGGCCGCTTCCACAACTTCCGATCACCGTTGACGCAGAGGGCTACCTAGTAGCTCAGAGCGACTTCTTAGAGCCTGTAGGACCATCATTCTGGGACATGAGGAAATAATGACAAACACAACTGAGCAAAAGCAGGGTTTTGTTGGAGGCACCGCGAATTACCTTGACGAACGTCTAGGTCTTGGCGCAGTAGTCAAGGGCTTTGGAAGAAAGATCTTCCCTGATCACTGGAGCTTCATGCTCGGTGAAGTTGCCATGTACAGCTTCGTCATTTTGGTCCTCTCCGGAACCTTCCTGACTTTCTTCTACCAGCCATCAATGGCTGAGGTTCACTATGACGGCAGCTACGCACCTCTAAAAGGTGCCCAGATGTCAATTGCGTACGCCTCCAGCTTGGACATTAGCTTCGACATCCGTGGCGGTCTAATCATGCGTCAGGTGCACCACTGGGCTGCCCTGTTGTTTGTGGCTGCAGCCGGACTTCACATGTTGCGCGTGTTCTTCACTGGAGCTTTCCGCAAGCCTCGTGAGCTGAACTGGGTTGTCGGATTCCTACTGTTCCTTATGGGAATGGCAGCGGGCTTTACCGGCTACTCACTGCCGGACGACCTTCTTTCTGGAAACGGTCTTCGAATCATCGATGGCATGATCAAGGGAATCCCAGTTATTGGACCAGCGGTTAGCTCCGGCTTCTTCGGCGGCGAGTTCCCGGGCACTGAAGTTGTTGCAAGGCTCTACAGCCTCCACATCATGATTGTCCCAGCACTGATTATCGTTCTAATGGGTGTCCACCTGATGATGGTTGTCATTCACAAGCACACCCACTACTCGGGTCCTGGTCGCCGCGATGACAACGTCGTTGGCTACCCACTGATGCCTGTTTATGTTGCTAAGGCCGGTGGATTCTTCTTCTTGGTATTCGGAGTGATTGCTGCCATTGCCGCAACCTTCACTATCAACCCAATCTGGAACTACGGACCATATGACCCATCCCCTGTTTCCGCAGGAACTCAGCCTGACTGGTACATCGGATGGCTCGATGGCGCGCTGCGTCTGGCTCCCTCTGGTTGGGATGTCGTAATCGCAGGATTCGTGATCCCAATGGGCGTCATGGTTCCGCTGGTAGTTTCACTAGTCTTCTTGGCCCTTGTTGCTGCCTACCCATTCATCGAGAACTGGGTGACCAAGGACAAGCGTGAGCACCACGTTCTAGATCGCCCGAGAAATGCACCGACTCGCACCGCTATCGGTGCAGCTGGCGTGACCTTCTACGGCGTACTCTGGGCCGGTGCATCCACAGACTTGATCGCCACCAACTTCCAGATGTCACTGAACCAGGTTCTGACAGCCATGCAGATTCTTCTGATTCTCGGGCCAGTCATTGCCTACTGGGTGACAAAGCGTGCCTGCCTGTCACTTCAGCGCAAGGACCGCGAGATGGTGCTTCACGGCCGCGAAACCGGTCGAGTTGTCCGCTTGCCTCATGGTGAATACATCGAGGTTCATGAGCCAGTAGACAAGTACGAATTGTGGAAGCTAGTTGACTTCAAGGAGTACGAACCAGTGCTTCCAAGGCCTAACGCTAGCGGAAAGATCACAGTTGGCAACAGACTGCGATCCGCTATCTCACGCCTTTACTTCGAGGACAGAATCGCGCCAGTGTCGAAGGCTGAGTACGAGCTTGCTCACGCCGATCACGCACCAGCGATCGACGACAAGCCAAAGTCAAAGCGGAAGCAAAAGGCTCTGACCAAGTAATTTATTAGAGAAGTTAGAAACCGGCCTGAGAGCAATCCTCTTGGGCCGGTTTTCTATTTGTAGAGATTTGTGTGCTCCAAGGATTTCCTCGAGCTGATCAAGTGGGTGCTTACCACAGGGATTACAGAAGCTGCTTGCGGTGCTAGCTGATCTGTGCGAGCTGTTCTGCGGTGGTTAGGACGCTGGCAAACTCTCCATCAAGGTTCGCTGCCGTCATCCTCATTACCTCGGCTCCTGGAATCACTGAACCATCCTTGCTCACCAGGTCGAATGCGTCTGTGGCATCAATTACGAAGTTTGTCTGGAAGCCCAGGTTTCCGGCCATGCGCGCCGTTGTCTCACAGCAAAAGTTAGTTGTTATGCCGCATATCACCAGCTGGCGGTGGTTATGACGATCGAGTAGGAGCCTCAGATCTGGTGTGCCGTAAAAGGCTGAATTAACGCTTTTCTGGATTACCGGGTGGCCCTTGTCGTGAAGAAAATCCACAAGCCTGTTTCCGGCGTTTCCAGGAAACAGCGGTGAATCTGGATCCTTGGAATTGTGCTTGACAACCACAATTGGCAGGCCCTTTTCGCGCCACGCTTCTACCAGGGCCTTGATGTTTTCCAGAGCCTTAGGGTTGACGCCACTCCCCCAATAATCAGAGTCGGAAAACCCCTGTTGGGCGTCTATAACAAGCAGTACCGGAGCTTTACTCATTTAGTGGGCGTGAGCGCCGCGGCTGTATTCATATACGAATCCAACCACTGCAACCACCGCGAATGGAAGCGCGATAAAGGTCAGCCACCAGCCCGGAACAGCCAGCGAAAGGAATGCTAGTCCACACGCAAGGCCAAGCATCAGCGGCCACCAACTCCAAGGGCTGAAAAATCCAACCTCACCCGCGTCTTCGCTGATTTCACCGTCGAGACGATCCTCTGGCAGCTCGGCGGTCCGTCGCATTCCGCTGTAAAGGTAGAAGGCAATAAAGAGCGAAAGCATGACGGTTAGGCCAATCGCCACGGTTCCGATTGGCTCAACTGCACCGAAGTAAATGTCAGACCAAATCGCGTAGGCGATTGTTGCCAGCGCGAAGTACGTTGCCATCACAAGAAGTACGACTATGTTCGATCGCATTAGCTGATGCCTTCCTTCGAGTAGGAAGCCTTAGCTTCAGGTGCGGCGTGTTCTGGGTAGTTCAGGTCAAAAGCAGGCGACTCTGAACGAATTCTTGGAATTGAGTGGAAGTTGTGTCGAGGGATAGGCGACTCGGTTGCCCACTCCAAAGACCTTCCGTAACCCCAAGGATCCTTCAGCTCCACCATCTTGCCGTGGCGCGCTGTGATCCAGACGTTGAAGAAGAAAGGGATCATCGACAGTGCAAGGAGCGCCGCTCCAGCTGTCGAAATGAGGTTCATTTCGGTGAATCCATCCTCAGGCAGATAGGTCGCATAGCGCCTAGGCATGCCGACCACTCCCAGCCAGTGCTGGATCAAGAAAGTTGTGTGGAAACCAATGAACAGAATCCAGAAGTGAATCTTTCCAAGACGCTCGTTTAGCATCTTGCCTGTGAACTTTGGCCACCAGAAGTAGAAACCGGCGAACATTGCAAACACAACTGTTCCGAAGACCACGTAGTGGAAGTGAGCCACCACAAAGTAGCTGTCGGAGATGTGGAAGTCCAAGGCAGGAGAAGCAAGAATAACTCCGGTCAATCCTCCAAATACGAAGCTGACTAGGAACCCTAGACTCCAAAGCATCGGGGTTTCGTAGGTTATCGAGCCGCGCCAGAGCGTACCAATCCAGTTGAAAATCTTCACGCCCGTAGGGACGGCGATCAACATCGTGGTGAACGCGAAGAATGGTAATAGCACCTGACCAGTCACGTACATGTGGTGAGCCCAAACTGTCATGGACAGCGCTGCGATGGCGATAGTTGCGTAAACCAAGGTCTTGTAGCCAAAGATTGGCTTACGGCTAAAGACCGGAAAGATCTCCGAGACAATTCCGAAGAACGGAAGCGCAATGATGTAAACCTCTGGGTGCCCAAAGAACCAGAACAGGTGCTGCCACAGCATCGCTCCCCCGTTTTGAGGATCAAAAACGTGCGCCCCGAATACCCTGTCGGCACCCAGCGCGAACAAAGCCGCCGCAAGTGGCGGGAACGCCATGATGACAAGAATCGATGTGACAAGCGTGTTCCAGGTGAAAATCGGCATGCGCCACATGGTCATACCTGGTGCTCGCATGGTGATGATGGTGGTGATGAAGTTCACTCCACCAAGAATTGTTCCAAAACCAGACAGGGCAAGACCAAATACCCAGAGGTCACCACCAATTCCCGGAGAGAAAGTGGTGTTCGAAAGCGGTGCGTAGGCGAACCACCCGAAGCTTGCAGCTCCCTGTGGCGTGAAGAATCCAGAAACGGCAATCAAGCTACCAAAGCTGAAGAACCAGTAGGCAATTGCGTTCAGTCTTGGGAAAGCAACGTCCGGTGCTCCAATTTGGACCGGCATCAAAACGTTGGCAAAGCCTGCAAACAGTGGAGTTGCAAACATCAAGAGCATGATAGTTCCGTGCATGGTGAACAGCTGGTTGTACTGCTCCTTGGTTGCAACAATCTCGAGTCCAGGAAGCGCCAGCTGCGCCCTGATAACCAGAGCCATGACGCCACCGAGCAGGAAGTATAGGAAGGAAGTAATTAGGTACAGATACCCAATCTTCTTGTGGTCGGTTGTAGTCAGCCAGTCAACAAGAATCTGACCTTTTGTGCGCTTTGGCACGAATGAGGTTGGGTTTTTGACTGTCTCGGTAATCGTTGCCATTAGCCTTCGCTCCTAATCGCTGGGTCTCCACCAGGAAGATTTTGGTTTCGGTCATACTCGGTTGAAAGCTGACCAACATTGCCCCGAGCTGCCAAGGAGGCCATCTGGGAATCGTATTCGGCCTGAGAGACCACCTTGACGTTGAACAACATCATCGAGTGATACTCACCGCAAAGCTCTGCACACTTACCGACGTACGCTCCCTCCTTCATTGGAGTGAAATACATCTTGTTAGTGACACCGGGGAACATGTCCTTTTTGTACAGGAAGTCGATTACCCAGAATGAGTGAATAACATCGCGAGAGCTCAAGTCGATCTGGACCGACTTGTTCACTGGCAAGTAAAGGGTTGGCAGCGTTTCAAAGACATTCTCTTCGGTGCCGGTGAACTGGGCTTGGATGCCGCTGTCAAAGGTGTTCTCGTCAACGTAGTTGAAGTCCCAGCTCCACTGCTTCGCAATTACTTCGATGTGGACATCAGGATTCTCAGTTTTGGCCTCAATTGCAGTCATGTCCCTGGCGGTAAAGGCGAAGAAGCCAAGTACCAAAATCAGTGGAACCACTGTGAACAAAGTCTCAATTGGGAGGTTGTAGCGAAGCTGAGCAGGCATTCCGGTCTCGCCCTTGCGGCGACGGTAAACAATTAGTGCCCAGGCCATTAGACCCCAGGAAGCGACTCCAACAGCCAGTAGCACAATCCAGGATGTGGTCCACAGGCCGATAATTCGGTCGGTGTGGTTGGTAACTCCGGAGGCGTCAGGCAAAAAGCCGCGCTGTGCCTCTGGGCTACATCCAGCCAGAAGTAAAGATATGCCGGAAATAACTGCGATTGCAGCTACGCGAGAACGGTTTTTACTCAATGGAACATCCTTCTAAAGTCGCTTCAGACGTACCAATTCTAACCGACCAAGGTCCGCACACGAGCCATAAACTCGGGATTAGCTAAATGAATCTCCGCAGGCGCAGCTGCCTTCAGCGTTGGGATTGTCGATTGTGAAGCCCTGTTTTTGGATTGTGTCCTCAAAATCGATTGAGGCACCGTCTAGATAAGGAACGCTCATTGGGTCTACGACCACCTGAACGCCATCAAAATCAACGATTGCGTCAATTTCTTCTAGCTGCTCATCGAAGAACAGTTGGTAAATCAGACCGGAACAGCCACCAGGCTGAACCGAAACCCTAAGGCGCAAGTCGTCTCGGCCCTCTCCCGCTAGCAGCGAGCGAACCTTTGATACGGCTGTGTCGGTGAGCTTTACACCGTGAGTTGCTACCTGTGTCATTGTTTACCTCCGTCAGCTAGTTTAACCGCTATCTGGTCATCTCATTCCCGTTTAGCAACATCAGAGCCTGGGCAAGTATGGCCCGACGCAGCGTTGGAAGATGCTGTGACTCATTCGGAGAATGAGCCCGCGAATCAGGCTCTTCGACCCCAGTAACCAGAATTTCGGCATTCGGGAACTGCTCAGCGAATTCTGAGATAAAGGGAATCGAGCCACCAATTCCGATATTGACGCTTGGGTTTTGCCAGGCAATGCCAAAAGCCTCATGAGCCATCGGGGCGGCCCAGCCGTTCTTCGCCAGATAACCAGGTCCCTTTTCACTCCTACCAAACTCGACAACGGCTCCCTCCGGAGCATACGCTGAGATGTGCTGGCGAAGCAATTCCAGCCCGGTGTCAGGATCTTGACTCGGTGCCAGCCGCAGTGAGATGCGCGCCCTGGACTCAGGCTGCGCGGTGTTTGATGACACGTCCACCTGCGGAATGTCCATTCCAATAACGGTCACCGCAGGCTCGCCCCAGATTTGCTGGGTTGCAGATTTGGTCCCAAGTCGCTTCACTCCCGGCAGCAAGCCGGCGGCAACACCGAACTCCGCATCGCTTAGATCGGGGCCATCCACGGGTATTGAATCAAGGCCCGCTATGGCAACGTTGCCCTGCTCATCGGTGAGCGTGGCCAAAAGCTTGATCATGGCGCCAGTCGCGTCGGGAAGCGGCCCCCCATACATACCGGAGTGAACCGCGTGGTCAAGGGTGCGAATGGTGAAGGTCTGCGACACCATCGCTCGCAAGGAAGTGGTCAGCGCCGGAACATCTTCGCTCCAGTTTCCGCTGTCGGCAACGATGATTAAGTCCGCTGCTAGGTCAGCCTGGTTTTCTCGAAGAAAATTCGGGAAAGACTCAGAGCCGGCTTCCTCCTCACCCTCTATAAAAACGGTAATTCCGAGGCGAAGGCTTGAAGCTAGTTTCTTGAGGGTTTTGAGCGAATACAGGTGCGTGATAATGCCGGACTTGTCATCCGATGCTCCCCTGCCAAATAGGCGGTCCCCAATCAGTGTCGCCTCAAAAGGCTCGGTCTTCCAAAGTTCCCTAGCACCCGGCGGCTGAACGTCGTGGTGGGCGTATAGCAAAACATGCGGGGCATCGGATGCCCCTGCTCGCCTGGCAACAATTGCCGGCGCGCCTAGCTCGCCATCTGGCTTAGCTGACCTTCGAATTTCAACTGTGTCGAACATCTGAAGTGCCTCAAGCTCTGCAGCAACTGCAGCTGCAGACCTATCGAGGCTGTTCGAGTCAAAGCTTTCCCAAGCTATTCCAGGAATTTTGACGAGCTTTCCCAGAGTCGCGACAGCCTCTGGGAATTGCGAATTCACGAATTCAGATGCTGGTTCAATCCAACTTTGGTTCAAGGGAGTGAATGTAAATGCCATGGCTGTAATCTAGGGCATATAGGACAAGAGGTTGAAGATGACTGAAGAGCAAAACACCGGAGTCGGCAAAGGCCGCCCAACACCAGCCCGCAAGGAGCGCGAGCAGGCTCGTAAGAGGCCACTGGTAGGCGATCGAAGCAAAGCAGCTCAGCACGCAGACAAGGAAAAAGTGCGCGCTGAAAGACAGAAGGCCAGGCAGGGCATGATGGCTGGTGAAGAGCGCTACCTCGGCGCCAGAGACAAGGGTGTTCAGCGTCGACTAGCCAGAGATGTGGTTGATGCCAGATTCACTGCCGGGGAGCTAGTGCTCCCGATGTTGTTCCTGGTAGTAATGCTGACTTTTATTGATTCAGTGCTGCTACAACTCATTGCCCTTTTTGCGATGTGGGGTCTTTTCCTGGTTGTGGCTGTTGACGCATTTTTCGTTGGCCGCGCCGTCAAGAAAAAGGTGGCCAAGAAGCACGGTGCCGAAAATCTCGAGGGCGGTCTAGCTTGGTACGGGGCGATGCGCTCGATCCAGATGCGCGGCCTTAGAATTCCAAAGCCACAGGTTGCACGATTCACCAAGTTTGAAGACTAATAACAACAACTAACGACGAAGGGGTCGCCATGCAGCACAGGTACCTAGGAAATTCTGGCCTAAAGATTTCTGAAATTATTTACGGAAACTGGCTGACCCACGGCTCCCAGGTTGAGGACCAGCAAGCTATCAAGACCGTTCACGCAGCGCTTGATGGCGGAATCACCACCTTCGACACCGCCGACGTCTATGCCAACCTTGCAGCCGAAAAGGTGATGGGTGATGCCCTAAAGGGTCAGCGACGCGAGGGCCTTGAGATACTGACAAAGGTTTACTGGCCAGTGGCCGAAAAGGGTCCGAACGACGTCGGGCTAAGCCGTAAACACATCATGGAGTCCATCGACGGGTCTCTCAAGCGGCTGCAGACCGACTACGTTGATCTATATCAGGCGCACCGTTTCGACTACGAGACCCCTCTTGAAGAAACCATGCAGGCATTTGCCGACCTGGTCAGAATGGGGAAGGTTCTCTACGTCGGTGTTTCTGAATGGAATGCCGAGCAAATTCGCGAGGGTCAAGCCCTGGCTTCTCAGATGGGCTACCGACTAATCTCCAACCAGCCGCAGTACTCGATGCTGTGGCGCGTAATCGAAGAGAAGGTTGTGCCAACCAGCCAAGAGCTGGGTCTGAGCCAAATCGTTTGGTCTCCCCTGGCCCAGGGCGTGCTTACCGGCAAATACCTTCCTGGTGCCGAGTTGCCCGCAGATTCAAGGGCTGCCAACTCAGAAATCGGCGGCTTCATGGAGAAGTTCCTGGGTGATGACCTGCTTACAAAGATTCAGAAGCTAATTCCACTGGCCGATCAGCTTGAGCTGAGCTTGGCTCAGTTCTCGATTGCCTGGGTGCTTCAGAACAAGAACATCGCTGCCGCAATCGTGGGTGCCTCGAAACCTGAACAAATCGCCTCGAACATCAAGGCCTCTGGCGTAGAGATCCCTGCCGAGCTAATGAAACAGGCCGATCAAATTCTTGGAGACTCAATTGTGAGAGATCCAGAACTAACTAAGAGCCCAGAAACTAGGCCCTAGCGAGTAAGTGACTTAGCCCAGCCTGGACCGCCATAGACAAAACCGGTATAGCCCTGGACTAGGTCTGCGCCTCGATCGATTCGCTGCTGAAGGTCTGACCTGGTAAACACACCACCCACAGAGATGACCGTCTTATCTTCAGCCAGCCCTGCGCTAATCAAATCAAGCACTTCCAGTGCTCGCTCCTGAAGCATTGGCCCACTCAGCCCGCCAAGCTCCGCCGTGTTGGCTTCAGCAATCAAATTGGACCTCGAAATAGTGGTATTGGTTGCTACCATTCCGGCCAAATTCAGCTCATTTACAAGCGCAGTGACGGCTTCGATGTCTGAAGTGCCAAGATCCGGGGCAATCTTCAGTAACACCGGAGTGGAGCCAGAAACCTTCAAGACGGCGGTCAAAATTGGTCGCAATGCGTCTACCTGCTGCAAGTCCCGAAGTCCTGCAGTGTTGGGTGAAGAAACATTGATCACCAGGTAGTCGGCAAGTGGAGCCAGCTTGGTTGCGGCCAGCTCATAGTCCGAGGCAGCATCTTGAGCGCTGGTGTCCTTGTTCTTGCCAATATTTATGCCAATAACAGGCAGTGGAACCCCCGAGTTGCGAAGGGCTCTTATTCGCTCGGCCAGAGCATCAGCGCCTTCGTTATTGAAACCCATTCGGTTTATCAATGCTCTATTTTTTGGCAGGCGAAACAATCTGGGTTTTGGGTTTCCAGGCTGGGCCCTTGGAGTAACGGTTCCGATTTCAACATGGCCAAACCCAAGAGCGTGCAGCTCCCTAATCAACTGCCCATTTTTGTCAAAGCCGGCAGCCATCCCCAGAAGGTTTTCAAAATTCAAGCCCATTACCGGGTAGCTGTTTTTAGATTTTGGTGCTCGAAGCAGACCCAGGATTCGGGCTGCCTTGAGGCCGGCCACCACTAATTCGTGGGCAAACTCTGGATCAAGCTTCTGAAAGAAGGCCCGAAAGATGAACCGATAGAACAACTTTTTAGCCCCTCAGACTCTCGATTGCAGCTTCAAAGTCATCAAGGGAGTCCCAAGCTTGGTAGACGCTGGCAAATCGCATAAATGCAACGTGATCCAAATTACGCAATGGCTCAAGGATCGCAAGACCGATGTCCTGCGCCTCAATGGAGGCAGCGCCGGTTGCCCTTAGAGCCTCCTCCACTTGCTGGGCAAGCAGTGCTAGGTCCGCATCGGTAACTGGCCGGCCCTGGCAGGCCTTTCTCACTCCAGAGACAATCTTGTCTCTGGAGAATGCCTCTGTTACACCGCTGCGCTTAGTGACCATGACGCTGGCTGTTTCAATGGTGGTGAAACGCTTTTGGCACTCCGGGCACTGTCGGCGCCTTCTGATCGCAGACCCATCATCGCTGGTTCGAGAATCAACCACTCTGGAATCAGAGTTCCTACAAAATGGACAGTGCATTATTGCTCCTCAAATCGGATCGACCCGGCCCTGCCGTGAGCTGATAGAGATTCAGCTTCAGAGAATTTCACCAGACTTTTCACAACGCTCTTCAGCCCCTGCTTCGAGTAATTGATGTGCTGCTGGGATCTCAGAAAAGTTGCCACACCCAATCCAGAGGAGAATTTTGCCTGCTCCCCGGTTGGCAGGACGTGATTTGAGCCAGCCAGGTAGTCCCCCAGGCTCACCGGTGAATACTCACCAATAAACACGGCACCGGCATTGGTGATTTGAGATGCAACCGCCTGGCTATCTGCACAGTGGATCTCTAGGTGCTCGGTGGCGTAGGCGTTTGCAACTTGAATCGCGGACTCAATGCTGTCCACCAGAACGAGTGCCGACTGAATCCCGGCCAGGGCCTGACTGATCCTTGAGTGATTGGCAGCCAGCGGGATTTGCTTGTCCAGTGCCTGCTCCACAGCCACAATCAACGCGGGGCTATCTGTCACCAGAACGGCGGCGGCATTTGGATCGTGCTCAGCCTGCGAGATCAAGTCGGCAGCCACGAACTCCGGGTTCGCCGTTTGATCTGCGATGATCAAAATTTCAGTTGGGCCCGCCTCAGAATCGATTCCGATTACCCCTCGCAATTGCCGCTTGGCGGCCGCCACAAAGATGTTCCCGGGCCCAGTCACCATCGCTACCGGCTCCAAGTCGATCTCGGGTATGCCATAGGCAAAGGCGGCAACCGCACTTGCGCCTCCCATTGCATAAACCTCATCGATGCCAAGTAATTCACAAGTCGCGAGCACGCTGCGACTTGGTAGTCCGTCTTTCTGAGCCGGTGAAGTAACCGCAATTCTTGGCACTTTGGCAACCCGGGCCGGAACCACGTTCATGACAACACTTGAGGGGTATACGGCTTTGCCGCCAGGCACGTAAAGACCTACCGAAGCAACCGGAACAAACTTTTGAGTCACTTGAGCCCCGGAATCGAGTTCAACGGTGAGCTCTGAGGGCACAGTTGCTTCGGAGACCTTCCGCACCCTGGAAATCGCAACCTCAATTGCAGCCCTCAGCTCCGGATCCATTTCCTGAAGAGCCGCAACCAACTCAGTTTTTGGGACCCGGAAGTCGATGTCGACAAGGCCGTCAAACTTCTCGGCGTGACTTGTCAGGGCAGCAATTGACTGATCCTTGACTTCGGCGATGATCTGCGAAACCACCTCTTGAACCGAATCAATAGTTACAACTGCTCGAGGAAGTGATTCTGTGACCATGGCAGGGTTTACTGGAGAAGTAATTTCAATCTTCCGCACGCGCTACCCCGCTATATAAATCCGAATGCCCTAACCTTATCGGGACATGACTATTGAATCAGACTACTTCGACCTTTCGGGTCCAGACGCACTCAAAACCGTATTCCGAAACCACGCAACCGGTATCTCGCTGGTGACAGCTGCTGACCAGGCTGGCAATCCAATCGGTTTCACAGCCTCTTCTGTCACTTCGCTGGGGTCCAACCCGCCGCTGGTGTCCCTAAACATCGCTCAGGGTTCCTCTACCTATCCCGAGGTAGTGCCAGGCAAGCTGATGGCCATTCACACCCTGGATGCTGAGAGCCTCGAACTTGCAATTCGATTGGCTGGGCCGAAAGAGCTGCGATTCACTGACAACAACTTCAGTCAAGGCCCCGAGGGGACGCCGATTTTCACCGATGCGTCCTCAGTTTTGCTGGCACGGGTTATCAATAAATTCGAAGTTGCATCAAATGCGGTCGTCGTGTTGTCAGCTGAAAATGCTCACTTGAATAGATTCTGCGAGACTCCGCTGGTTTACTTCCAGCGCGGCTACCACACCATCGGAGCCAGACTGCAGGACAACTTCTAACTAACGGAATCTGTACCGAGCAGGGCCTTGAGTTCACCGAATAAGTCATGCCCAACCGATACCCGCTGAGGCAGAATGAAGTGACGATCGGCCGAACCCACCAAGCGAACCTGAACCTCGCAGGGGCCGGGATGAGCATCCAGGATTGCCCCCAGTCTCACTAGACGCTCCTTCGTGGCAAGGTTCTCTTGAATTTTGAGTTTCAGCACCCCTCCCTGTTCGCGACCGGCTTCCAGCACATCGATTGAGTAGGCCTGCATGGTCATTTCTTCATCTCTTCTTGAGACTCGACCACGGACAGCAACGGTTTGATCGGCTACTAAGAACTCCCGGTTTTGCAGGTAGGTCTTCCCCATAAACATGATGCTAATTTCACCGGAGAAATCCTCCAGGGTGACCTGTGCATATTGGTTTCCGCTGGTCCTGGCCACCTTGTGCTGAACCTGAGTGATCAAGCCAGCCAAACTGACGGTCTCACCGTCTTGAATATCGCTTTGCTTCAGATCTATGGTCCCCATGTCGCTGTGCTGCATGAGCATGGCTTCTTGACCTGCAAGCGGGTGGTCTGAAACGTAGAGTCCGAGCATCTCTCGCTCATGCGCCAAGAGATCGCGCTTGGTCCACTCCGGGAGATCCGGAATCTTGATCACAGAGGGGTCTTCATCGAGGATTCCCCCGAACAGGTCCACCTGACCATTGGCACTTTGCTTACGCTTGACCGCAGCGGACTCAATTGCCTCCTCAAACACAGCCACTAGCGATCGACGCGTGTTGCCCAATCCATCAAATGCTCCAGCCTTAATCAAAGACTCAACCACTCGCTTCGTGCTGGCCTGTTGCCCCACTCGGGTCAAGAAGTCGTCGAAAGACGTAAACGGTTCGGCCTTTCTTGCAGCGATAATCGCCTCGACCACATTGTGACCAACGTTTCTAACGGCTTCGAGGCCGAATCGAATGTCATCGCCAACAGCGGCAAAGACCCCAATTGATTCATTCACGTCTGGTGGCAACACTTTGATGCCCATGCGGCGGCACTCATTTAGATAAATGGCCAACTTGTCCTTGGAGTCGCCAACCGAAGTTAGTAGGGCAGCCATGTATTCCGCGGGGAAATTTGCCTTCAGGTAGCCGGTCCAATACGAGAGCACTCCATAGCCAGCTGAGTGCGCCTTATTGAAGGCGTAATCGGCAAATGGCAGCAATGTGTCCCAGAGGGCTTTGACCGCCGCCGGAGAATACCCGTTGGCCTTCATTCCCTCGCTGAAGATTTCGAACTGCTTGTCTAGCTCCTCGGGCTTTTTCTTTCCCATCGCTCTGCGCAGCAGGTCGGCTTGACCCAGGGTGTAGCCGGCGACCTTCTGTGCCGCAGCCATTACCTGCTCCTGATAAACAATTAGGCCATAGGTGGGTCCAAGAATTTCCTTGAGCGGTTCGGCCAACTCAGGGTGAACCCCATCAATGTCCTGAAGTCCATTTTTACGCTGCGCGTAGTTGGTGTGAGAGTTCATTCCCATAGGACCCGGGCGATACAAAGCAATAACAGCGGAGATGTGCTCAAACTCAGTTGGCTTCAGAAGCCTTAGCAGTGAGCGCATGTTGTCGCTATCAAGCTGGAACACCCCGAGTGTGTCACCCCTAGAAAGTAGCTCGAAGGTGTTTTTATCTTCGTCAAGTTCCAGCTCTTCGAGAACCACCTTTTGATCTCGGTTCTCGCGGATATTTTGGAGCGCATCATCTAGGACAGTCAGGTTCCGAAGGCCCAAGAAGTCCATTTTCAGAAGACCTAGATCCTCACAGGGCGGCTGGTCGAACTGCGTGATGATCGCGCCGTCTTCTTCGCGTTTCATGATTGGAATGACGTCCATCAATGGTTCAGCCGACATAATTACACCGGCTGCGTGCACTCCCCACTGTCGCTTCAGAGATTCCAGTCCGCGAGCCAGCTTAAAGACGTCGTCGCTCTGCGGGTCTGTTTCAATAATTTCCCGGAATTCAGCGGCTTCCGAGTATCGCTCTGAATTCTCGTCTACCAAGTCGCCGAGTGATATGTCTCGACCGAGCACCATCGGCGGCATTGCTTTGGTCAACTTCTCCCCCACCGCATATGGCAGGGCCATCACTCTTGAGGCATCCTTGAGGGCCTGTTTTGCCTTGATTGTTCCAAAAGTGACAATTTGCGCAACCCGGTCATCGCCATACTTTTGAGTGACGTAGCGAATTACCTCAGATCGACGGCGATCATCGAAGTCGACATCAATATCCGGCATCGACAGGCGCTCTGGGTTCAAAAAGCGCTCAAAAATCAAATCGTGCTTCAGCGGATCCAGCTCGGTGATGCCAAGCGCGTAGGAAGCAAGCGAACCGGCCGCCGAACCTCTACCTGGCCCCACTCGGATCCCCTGCTCTCTAGCCCAGCGAATAAAGTCTGCAACCACCAAGAAGTAGCCCGGGAAGCCCATCGATTTGATGACGTCGATCTCGTAGGCGGCTTGGCGCCTGTGTTCTTCTGAGAACCCGATCGGAAAACGAGTGGCCATTCCGGCCCAAACTTGTTTTTCAAGTAAGCCCGACTCGGTTTCCCCCTCAGGAACAGGGAACCTAGGCATCAGGTCGCGCTTAGCAAAATCAACTTCGCTGCGCTCGGCTATTAGCAGCGTATTATCGGCGGCCTCTGGAAGTTCAGAGAACAAATCTCGCATCTGCTTTGCGGATTTTAGGTAGTACTCCTGGGACTCAAACTTGAACCGGTTCGGGTCATCTAATGTTGACCCGACCTGCACACACAACAGAGCATCATGGGCAACAGAATCCTGCTTTTCCGTGTAGTGGAGGTCGTTTGTCCCGACCAAGGGCAGCTGCAGATCTTTGGCCAAGCGAAGTAGATCATCACGCACTCGCTTCTCGATTTCCAGCCCGTGATCCATCACCTCGACAAAGTAGTTGCCGGCACCGAAAATGTCCCTGAATTCTGAAGCAGTGTCTAGTGCTTCCTGGTATTGACCCAAGCGCAATCTGGTTTGGACCTCGCCACCAGGGCAACCGGTTGTGGCAATCAGCCCTTTTCCGTATTTGGAAAGCAGTTCGCGATCCATTCTGGGCTTGAAGTAGTAACCGGACAGATAGGCCTCTGATGAGAGCCTGAACAGGTTCTGCATCGAGGCGTTATCGGTCGACCACATTGTCAGGTGGCTGTAAGCACCGCCGCCAGAGACATCGTCGCCTCCGCCATCGCCCCAGCGGACTCTGGTCTTGTCGGTTCTGCTGCCGGGGGCCAGATAGGCCTCGATGCCAATGACTGGCTTCACGCCGTGAGCATTTGCCTGTTTCCAAAATTCATATGCGCCGTGACTGTTTCCATGGTCGGTGATGGCTATTGCCGGCATCTCTAGCTCAGCAGCCTTGGCTACAAGTTGCTTTATTCGTGCAGCACCGTCCAGCATCGAATATTCCGAGTGATTGTGGAGGTGGACAAATGACTTATCAGACATCTTCCACCTTTCCTAGAGACCCTATGTTAGAACCGAAATTCAACATCACGCAGGCGATCGAGGGCGATTTTCAAATCAGCTGGATATTCGGTCTCGAATTCGACCTGTTCGCCCGAGATTGGATGTGCGAAGCCAAGCTTTTTTGCATGCAGCCACTGCCTGCTGAGATCAAGTGCACCTGCAAGCTTTGGGTCTGAGCCGTAAACCGGATCACCCACCAAAGGGTGTCGAAAATGAGCAAAGTGCACTCTGATTTGGTGGGTTCGGCCTGTTTCTAGGCCAATTTTCATCAGGGCTGCCCCGGGGAGGAGCTCAATAGTCTCGTAATGGGTCACAGCAGGCTTACCAGCGGCCGAAATGGTGAACTTGTAGTCATGCTTGGTGCTGCGCGCAATTGGCGTGTCAATGGTTCCTGTGGTCGGATCTGGGTGTCCCTGCACCAGCGCATGGTAGGTCTTACTGACGACTCGATCCCTAAAGGCCTGCTTCAACACCGAATAGGCAGCTTCAGACTTAGCCAAGACCATCAAACCGCTGGTGCCAACATCGAGCCGCTGCACAATCCCTTGGCGTTCTTGAGCGCCAGAAGTTGTCAGCTGAATACCTCGTGCCAATAACACGCCAGGCACGCTTGGCCCTACAAAGCCCTGGGAAGGGTGAGAAACAACCCCCGCAGGTTTGTTGATCACGATTATGTGATCGTCTTGGAACACAATCTCAAGCTCTGGAACGTCCTCCGCCTGCACTTCGACTGTGGACCTAACTTCCGGAAGGGTCACCTCTAGCAGTGAATCGGCCACGAGGCGGTCAGATTTTCCAATCGGTTTTCCATCCTGAGTCACCGCCCCCGCCAGCAATAGCTCAGCCGCTTGAGACCTGGACATGCCAAGCATTTTTGCAAGGCCCGCGTCGGCACGCTGACCATCGAAATCTGGCGGAACTGGCAGCAATCTAGGCTGCACGCCCGCCACCTATCTCATCCCCGCGCATGGTCTGAATAACAACCAAAATCACCCCGACCACCAGGAAACTGTCGGCGAGGTTGAAAATTGGAAAGTTGAATGGGATCTGAATGAAGTCCACGACATGACCGTTGAAGAACTCTGGAGCCTTGAAGACGCGGTCAATCCAGTTGCCGGCTGCCCCGCCCAACACAAAACCAGCAATCAGCGCCCAGTACCCGGTTTTGACGCGCGGTCCGTAGATCAACATCGCGATCACCGCGATTGTTGAAATAAGTGCCAAAACCCAAGTTGCTCCAACCCCAAGCGAAAACGCGGCGGCGTCGTTATAGGCAAGGCGGAATTTTAGAAGCTCACCAACTACCGGGACCGAAACACCGGTTAGGTTCGCCTCGGCCCAAAACTTGGTGGCTTGGTCAACGGCAGTTACCAGTGCTGCGGTGCCAAGGAATAGCGTTATTCGCTTAGCGGCGGCGTTAATTACCTTCACCAGACAGGTCGTCTTCTTCAGGCTCAGTGGCCACTTCGGCAACCTCAGGCTCAGCTGGAGCTACCACGACGGAAGCTTCCTCTTGAATAAGGTTTTCCAGCTGGTCTTCGATGTATCTGCGAAGCTGCTCGCGGTAGTCGGCCTCGAATAGCTTCAGCTCTTCGATGCTCTCGAGCACCTTCTTGCGCTCCAGCTCAAGCTTGCCGATGACCTCACGAGATTCCGCCTCAGCATCGCGAATTAGGCGCGATGCCTGCTCTTGGCCCTCGCGAACCAACTGATCGCGCTTTACCTGACCATCGCGGACGTGATCTTCGTGAAGTTTTTGGGCCAACTCAATAATGCTCTTGGAAGAATCTGTGCCCTCTAGTGAGCCGTCGTCAACAACTGCCGAGGCCTGCGGGAACGCTTCTGCCGCTGCCGGAGCGGCAAATACGTCCGAAGACGAGCCGGAGCCGGCCTTTAGGTCCTGGTTTTCGGAAAGGACTCGGCGGAACTCAACAACAACCGCGTCCAGGAAGTCATCGACCTCATCCTGGTCGTAACCTTCGCGGAACTTGGTGGTCAGAAATCTCTTGCTGAGAATGTCCTCGGGCGACATCGCCATCTTCTACCTCTTCTAAGTTTTGCTCAGTGAGCTGATCACTATGTTATTGGCAGTTACAGGCCTCTTGCAAAGCTCTGCAAAATAAGAACGATTATTAATAGCACCGTCCAGGCCAAATCTAGAGCGATCGGTCCCAGTCGAAACGGTGGGATTAGCTTTCTGAAAAACTTCAATGGCGGGTCGGTTACGGTGTAGCACAAGTCAAAGACGGGCAACAGCAGCCCTTTCGGGCGCCAGCCTCTGTTTACGCTCATCACCAATTCGGCAATGAACCTGACGATCATTGCGTAGAAAAAAAGCTGAAGAACCCAGTAAAGAGTTAGGCCAATTATTGACATGCCTACGCTAGGAAGTCTTCGGAATCGACTGGCTCAACCTCAGGGTCAGCGTCTGAAACTGAAACGTGACTTGGGCTAAGCAGGAAAACCTTTGGTGTCACGCGGCGCAAGTGGCCTTCGAGGCCCTCTTTCAGGCCAAGCATGAAATCGCGCATTTGCTTGGCGTCGGCCTCGCTCATGCCGCCGATGTTCACAATCACAGGAACGCCGGTGCGGTAGTGAGCCGCAACCTCTTTGGCGTCAGCGTAGGTCTGAGGCTCAAGAGTGATGATCTCTGACATGTCCGAAGCTTTTCTCGGTCTAGGAGCGCTCGTTCTTGGCGCACTAGCGCGGGGCTTGCTGGCGTCAGGCTTGGTTGTCTCTGAACTTCCAAAACCGAAATAATTCATTGCAGAACTAAAAATGCCCATTTAATACTCCTTGTGTTGGGTCAAGACTATGTGTTGTTTCCTCGTGGGCCGGTAATTTCACTGCCAACTCTCAAGTGTGTCGCACCAAATTCGATGGCCTGCTCAAAATCGGCACTCATGCCAAGCGACAGCTTGTTGGCCGAAGCGACTACTTCCTGCAGCGTTTGGCTGTGCTTCTGAACGCGCTCAAAGTCAACCCTGGGATCGACTCCCAACCCAGCAACAGCCATTAGCCCCAGAACCTCTAGGTTTTCAACCTCAGCAGCCCGTTCCGCGAACTGCTTGATTGAATCAGGTGCGAGCCCTCCTCGGTTGGGGTCGTCGGTGAGGTTTAGCTCAATGAATGCAGAAACCTGTTTCCCGGAATTGGCAAGCTGCTTTGCCAGCTCTTTGAGCAAGGAGCTCCGGTCCAAAGAGTGAATAACATCTGCATAACTCAGGACGCTCTTGACCTTGTTGGACTGCAGTTGGCCCACAAAGTGCCAGCTGGCCGCAGCATCTGGCCGCAATTGACTCAAGAGCTCAGCCTTTGGCTTTGCCTCTTGGTCCTTGTTTTCACCAAACGCCAGCTGGCCTAGATCTACTAGTTCAGCTACGAGACTTGCTGGATGAGTCTTTGTGACAACGATTAGTTCGATTTCAGCGCGAGTGCGACGAGATTTACTGGCCGCGTCGGCAATGCGAGCTTGAACCTGATCGTAACGAAGCGAAAGTTCAATCAACGGAAGAATTCAGGCAAGTCCAGGTCGTCGCCAAAGTAGCCCGGGGTTGAGACCTTCTCTTTTACCTCAGTGGTCTCCTGGGCATCCTCTTCGAATTCAAAACTTGGAGCAGCAATTACCTGTGGCTCCGGAGCATCAACCGCATCGGCATCTAGAACCTGCGCTTCGTTGGCTGTCTCGGAGGCCGCAGCAAGAGCCGCAACGCCTAGGGCAGAAGCCTCGAACTTACGGTGAGTTGGCTCGCCGCCATCAAAGCCGGCGGCAATAACTGTGATTCGAACTTCGTCACCCAGGGTGTCCTCAATGGTTGCACCGAAGATAATGTTCGCCTCCGGGTGGACGGCTTCCTGAACCAACCTGGCAGCGTCATCAATTTCATGCAGCCCAAGATCGGAAGCTCCCTGAACCAAAAGCAATACTCCGTGAGCACCCTCGATGGTTGCCTCCAACAGTGGAGAAGACACAGCGATCTCTGCGGCACGCACCGCACGGTCCTCACCCTTGGCGGTACCGATACCCATCAGCGCACTGCCAGCTCCCTGCATCACCGACTTGACGTCGTTGAAGTCAAGGTTGATCAGTCCTGGAACCACGATCAAGTCGCTAATTCCCTGAACACCGGCTCTTAGGACATCGTCAGCTGTCATGAAGGCCTCAAGAGCGGAAACCTTCTTGTTGGACATTTCAAGCAGTCGCTGGTTCGGAACCACGATTAGGGTGTCTACTTCTTCACGAAGGGCCTGAATACCCTCATCTGCCTGAACTGCTCGACGCTTTCCCTCAAAATTAAATGGCCTGGTCACGACACCCACGGTCAGTGCCCCAAGACGCTTAGCAATGCGAGCAACCACCGGTGCACCACCGGTTCCGGTTCCGCCACCCTCGCCAGCTGTCACAAAGACCATGTCTGCACCCTTGAGAGCCGACTCGATCTCGCTCTCGTGCTCCTCAGCAGCTCTGCGACCAACCTCTGGGTCTGCCCCAGCTCCAAGACCACGGGTAATGTCACGCCCAATGTCCAGCTTCACGTCGGCATCGCTCATCAATAGCGCCTGTGCGTCTGTGTTGACCGCTACAAACTCGACTCCGCGAAGACCTGACTGAACCATTCGGTTCAGAGCGTTTACTCCGCCGCCGCCGACTCCAACAACTTTGATGACGGCCTGGTAATTAGGGCTGTGTGACACTTTTGCCTCCTAGCGAAAACCCTAAAGCTAAGGCTGAGGCTTAGCTTTTCATCGAGTTTTCAATTTGCGCGTAGAAATTAGGCCTTGTTTCAAGCAAATAGAGCCAAGCGCTCGGGCGTGTCGGAAACGCCTTTGGGCCTAGGAATCGGGGTACTGCACCACGGGAGAGTTTGGCGAACTCACATCAACCGTCAACGCTCGATCGAGACCCGTTGCAATCAACGAATCCAGCACTTTTGCCTTCAGCAATGCCTGGTCGGTTGATCCCCAAAAGACCCCGAGGTTGCTGTCCCGCAACACCAGTTTTATGGTCAGCGCTTGGCTGACTTCTACCGAGAAAATCTTCTGATAGGTACTAACGGGCAATGACAGCAGCAGCTCAACCGCGGTTTCGTAGGTGGGATTGCCGACCGGATTGCCGGTAAAAGCGAAAAACGGATAGAGGCCGATTTCGTCGGTTTGTGCAATTTGTACACCCGCGGCGTCGTAAAGGTAGTTCATGCCGGAACGAACCAGCACCAGCAGTGGCTGCCGCTCTCGAATCGTCAGACGCAGGGTATTTGGGGGCTCGGCCTGAAAGGTGAAGGTTTCGATCAAACTGAAATCACCCAGCAGCTCTGCAACCTCGCTCTCGCTGATTGTGGTCATTGGCCGGTCGTAAAGGCTGGACAAAGCTGTCTCGATTTCTGAGGAAGCAATTCGGTCGTTACCGGTGATAGTGATGCTCTGAACTGCCAACATCGGAGTGAAAAAACTTGCCAACACAACCAAAATCAGAATCAGTGGCCCAGATATCCCGAGGATGCGCCCCCACATTGCGAATGGTCCAAGTTTTGCCCTGGAGCCCTCTGAGCGGACCTTCGTGCCTCGGATTCGCCTGCGCTCTTGCACAAGTAATTGGCGTTCTGCCTTTTTCAACTACTCCTCCAGCGCGCTTAGCAGGGCTGGAACCATCTTGTAGATGTCGCCGCAGCCCATGGTGATTATGAAATCACCAGGCTTGGCCAATCCGGCGGCAACAGCTGGGACATCGTCCCATTCCGGCACCAGTTTCACAACACCTTGGTCGCCATAGGCATCCGTGATTAGGTCAGCGGTAACCCCGGGCTCGGGATCCTCGCGAGCCGCGTAGATTGAAGTCACGATGCTGATGTCGCTAAGCGCCAGTGCTTCAGCAAATTCCCTGTAGAAAATTCTCGTGCGGCTGAAAAGGTGCGGCTGAAACACAGTGATTAGTCGACCTGAACCACAGGCAGCCCGCGCCGCCTTGAGTGCCGCCGCTACTTCGGTGGGGTGGTGAGCGAAGTCGTCATAGACACAAACTCCCCGATGGCTTCCGTGCAGCTGAAAGCGTCGGTCGGTTCCGCAAAATCCTGCCACCGCCTCCACGCTCTTAGAAAAGTCAAAACCGAGTCCAACCAAAACTGCAATCGCACCGGCGGCATTAATCGCGTTGTGCTCCCCCGGAATCGACAGACTCAACAGCTCGCTCTGACCCTGGTATTCGATTCTGGCGCTTACCTGAGGGCCGGTTGAATCAATGCTCGAGAGCCTGACGGTTGCAGTGGCGTCTTTGCCAAAGGTGATTACTCGGTCGTGACTTAGCCGCTGCCTAACAGCTATTGCGCCCGGGTCGTCACTGGAGATCACAACCAAGTGACTGGCGGCATCGGCAAATTTTGCAAATTCACCCTGAAATGCCTCGAGCGAACCGAAGTGATCCAAGTGGTCAGGGTCAACGTTTGTTATTAGAGCTACAGCTGTGTCGTAGTGCAGGAAGCTGCTGTCTGACTCATCGGCTTCAATCACAAAATGCTCGCCCTTGCCAAACCCACTGGAGGCCCCATATTCCTGAATGACGCCGCCGTTGACAAACGAAGGATCGGCACCGAGCTTGGATAGCCCTGTTACGACCATGCCCGTCGAGGTGGTTTTTCCATGGGCTCCGGCAACCGCGATGAGTTTGCCCTGCGAGCCAAGATGTGCCAGCAGAGCAGAGCGGTGCAGCACCGGAAGTCCGCTCTCGATTGCAAGCAATAGCTCCGGGTTTGTTTCCCAGAGTGCTGAGGTAACAACCACGGTGTCTGCGTCGCCCAGGTTCCTAGCATCATGACCAATGGTAATTTTCGCGCCAAGAGCCTCAAGGGCTTTGATATTCGGGCTGTCTCTGACATCAGAGCCCGTTACCTGATACCCCATCTGGAGCAGCATTCGGGCTATGCCTGACATCCCAGATCCACCAATGCCAATAAAGTGAACTTTGCCCAAGTCCTTAGGGATCGGTTGAGAATAATCTGGCTTAATCACGAGTATTAGTATCCAGTGCTGTCAAAACTAATGCGCCAAGGCGCTCGGTAGCATCGACAATTCCAAGTGATTTTGCATTTTTGGACATGGTCTTGAGCCCATTGGCATGCGAAATCACTGGAATCAGCGAAGACTGCACGAACTCTGGGGTGAAGTCTCTGTCCGCCACCAGCAGCCCGCCGCCTGCCTCAACCACTGTTAGGGCGTTTAGTCGCTGCTCGCCATTACCAACCGGGTAAGGAACGTATAGTGCGGGTAGTCCGGTGGCGGTGAATTCCGAGACCGTCGACGAACCCGCTCTCGAGACGGCAAAGTTGCTGGCTGCGATAGCTACATCCATGACCTGGCAGTAACCCATGCGTCGATAACCAGGCCGGGTAATCTCTTCCAAGTCCGCCTTGTCACCAACAATGTGCAGCACTTGAATGCCCGCGGCATTCAGCTGCTCCAGACTCTGAATCACGGTGTCGTTGATGCTCTTGGCTCCAAGTGAGCCGCCGGTCACCAACAGTGTTGGCAACATTGGATCCAGGCCAAGCTCGACTCGGGCCTGTTGCTGATCGTAGCCGGAAGCAGACTTCACAATCTCGGCCCGAATCGGCATTCCGGTAAGGGTCGCCTGCTTCAAATCGCTATTTGAGAACGAAACCCCGACAAAGCTGGTCAGCCTAGCCCCCAACTTATTGGCAAAACCGGCCAGAGCATTGGCCTCATGAACAACAAGCGGTGTCCGGGTTAGCTTGGCGGCAATGTAAGCAGGCGCCGAAGCGTAGCCTCCGAACCCAACCACGCAATCGATGTCACGGGTCCTGATGATTCTGGCAACCTTTAGCGATGCCGCCAGTAACCTAAACGGGAAACCAACAAGGGCAAAAGAGAGCTTTCTAGGAAGCGGCAACCTTGGGATGGTGAGAAGCTCAAACCCGCGGTTTGGAACCAGCCTTGATTCAAGTCCCTCTTTTGTGCCCAAGGCAATCGCCTCGTGGCCAGAGTCTCTTAGAAACTGCCCGAGTGCTAGCAGCGGGTTTACATGGCCACCGGTGCCGCCACCGGCAAGCAAAAATCTACTCATCTGGTCACTCTACCCAGGCTCTTTACTCGGTCTCGCTCAACAGCTAAAACCA
Source organism: Micrococcales bacterium UBA2037 (assembly GCA_002333405.1). Lineage (GTDB taxonomy): Bacteria > Actinomycetota > Actinomycetes > Actinomycetales > Microbacteriaceae > Aquiluna. Next base: position 56,587 of record DDBH01000002.1, read on the forward strand.
CCCCGATTGCAGCCAGAGTCGAAATCAGCGATGAACCACCAGCAGAAATAAGCGGCAGTGGCACCCCGAGTACCGGCAGTAGACCGAGCACTACGGAAATGTTAATTAGACCCTGGAAAACCACCCAGAGCATTACCCCAACAACTAAATTGCGGCTGAATGAATTGGTCTGATTCTTGGCAATCGAGAACATGGTCAGCCCCAGTGCCAAGAACAGCAAAATCACAACCATTGCCCCAATCAGCCCAAGCTCTTCGCCTATCACGGCGAAAATGAAGTCGTTTTCAACCTCCGGGATCCAACTCCACTTGAGCTTTGATCTGCCAAGCCCAGTCCCCCAGATGCCTCCGGAAGCTAGCGCCCAGGTGCCGTGCTCGTATTGCCACCGAACACCCATAGGGTCTGCAGCCTCCGGGTTGAGCCAAGCGTCGAATCTAGTTAGTCGGGATGGGGAACCAATCACCAATAATGCTGCTGCCCCAACACCCAGCAGGCTGATGCCCATTGTGTAGGACCACGGCATGCCAGCGATGATAAACAGCCCCATCAACATGACCACCATTACAACGCCGGTACCCATGTCCTTACCCAGCGCTACCACCAAAAACAACGCGGCGACCGATGCCCCGAAAATCCTGAGCCAGATTTGACGGTTTCGAATTGCGTCGTCGGAAAGCTGAGCTAATTGGTGGGAAAAGGCCAGGATTAGTCCCAGCTTCAAAAACTCAGATGGCTGGATCGAAGTAAAACCGAGATCCAGCCAGTTTCTGTTTCCATTGATCTCAACACCAAAGATTACGGTTGCCAACTGCAGCCCGAGAGTGATGTAGAGAGCGAGAGCGCCAATCCGACGCAAGAAACCCAGTGGCAAGTTCGAAGTAATCGCGAGTGCGGCAACGCCGATTATGGCGAAGCCGCCCTGCCGCAAAAAGGTTGCACCGGCGTTAGCGCTTTGCTTGAAGCTATCGACGGTGGAGGCGCTTGCAACCATTGCCAACCCGATCAGGACTGTCAATGTAGTCAGAGCAAGCAGCAGGTAGAACTGCCTTGACTGTGCGCGGAAGGTGGGCTTTAAAACGCCCTTGAGTTCGGTCACTTTGCACCCAACCCTCGGACCGCCTCGACAAATTGATTGCCCCGGTCGGCATAATCAACAAACTGATCCATGGAGGCGGCAAGCGGTGCTAGCAAGACAGTGTCCCCGGGATTGGCAAATCCAGCGGCAAGCTCGACAGCCGATGCCATTGCCCGGTCTTGGTCAGCTATGGCCAGCTCCAGATCTGGCAGATGCTTTGCGAAGAGCTCCTCAAGCACAGTGGTGTCCTTGCCAATCAAAACCGCGGCCCTGATTTTTGAGGCGTGCTTGAGGATCACCGGTTCTGGATCCACTCCCTTGAGTAGGCCCCCAAGAATCCAGACGATCGAATCAAAGGATGAAAGTGAGCTGTCGGCAGCGTGTGCGTTGGTGGCCTTTGAATCGTTTATAAATTCAACGCCGCCAACTTCGCCACAGTACTGGATTCGGTGCGGCGCAATCACAAACTCGCGAATTGCCTCACGAATCACAGCCGGTTCAATCCCAACAGCCCTGGCAATCGTGGTAGCGGCAGCACAGTTGGCCAGCAGCTGCTTTGAAATTCTTGAGATGTTTGAAATGTCATCAAAGCTCGCAAGTTCCAGCGCCGTGTTTTTACGGTCGTCCAAAAAGGCGCGGTCAACCAAGAAATCATCGACATAGCCGACCATTGACACCGCTGGAGACCCGAGACTGAAGCTGACTGCTCTGGCGCCTTCGGCAACGTCGGCCTGCTCGGCAGCGGCGAGCGTGTTCGGGTCTTGCTCATTGAAAACAATCACTTCGGTGGTGTTTTGATAAACCTTCGATTTTGCCTCAAGGTACTGGTCAAAATCCCCATGCCAATCCAGGTGGTCCTCGGCGATGTTCAAAAATGCACTCACGACCGGCTCGATTACCCCCAGGTAGTGGAGCTGGAAACTTGAGAGCTCGATAACGAAGTAATCAAAGCCATTTGGATCTCTAATCGCATCCAAGATCGGAGTTCCAATGTTGCCGCAGCTGATTGCGGTTTGACCGGAGCGATTGATCATGGCCTGAACCATCTCGCAGGTGGTGGTTTTTCCGTTGGTGCCGGTAATCGAAATCCACTTTGCAGTTTTTTGTGTCTTATCCCGAAGCCGCCAGGCCAGATCGATGTCCGTCAAGAGCTCCCAGCCTCTTATTTGAACCTCTTGCACCAATGGATGCTCTGGACTGAAGCCAGGGGAAACGATGACCAAATCTGGCTCGAATCCGATCTGGTCCAGGACCGATGCCTCTTCCGATGCAAAGAACTTGGCGCCGATTACATCTACTAGATCGATTAGTTCCCTTGCTGCACTTCCACCCACGGCGGCAACCTCGAGCCCGAGCTCGACCAGGGTGTCACAGGCCGAAAAACCAGACTTGCCCAGTCCAAGTACGAGGGCCTTCTTGCCGGACCAGGATCCATGCCAACTTACTGGAAGGGTCATATTCCATAGATCCATTCGACATAGAACAAGCCGACGCCGGCTACCGCACACAAAGCGGCGATGATCCAGAACCTGACCACAATGGTGATTTCAGCCCAGCCCTTTAGTTCAAAGTGGTGATGCAGCGGCGACATTAGGAAGACACGTTTGCCAACACCGGTCCTGTGCTTGGTGATTTTGAAAAAGGCTCTTTGAATTACTACGGAGCCGGTCACAATCACGAAGATTCCGCCAATCAAAATCAACAGCAATTCGGTTCTGGAGACAATCGCCAGTGCGGCGAGTGCTCCTCCAAGACCCAGTGAACCGGTGTCGCCCATGAAGATCTGCGCTGGGGACGTGTTCCACCAGAGGAATCCGAGGCAGGCGCCCACTATCGCGGTTGCCACCACGGCAAGATCAAGTGGATCACGCACCTCATAGCAGGACGTCAAGTTCTCAGTGACATTCGCGCAGCTCTGGTTGAATTGCCAAAAGCCGATGACAACGTATGCGCCGATGGCAATAACTAGAGATCCAGAGGCCAGTCCATCAAGGCCATCGGCAATGTTGACTCCATTCGAGGCTGAAGCCACAAGCAAATACACCCAGCCAATAAACAGGGTCATGCCGATAAAGGTTCCCCAGAAAAACAGGTCAACGGGAGTGTCCCGGAATAGCGAAATCGCAGTGGAGGCGGGAGTTAGGCCCTGCTCATCTGGGAACTGCAGCGCCAGCACCGCGAAGACCACGGCCACAATTCCCTGCCCCGCGATCTTTGCCCAACCACCCAAGCCCAAACTTCTTTGATTGCGAACCTTGAGCAGGTCATCAATAAAGCCGATCAGCCCAAGCCCGACCATCATAAATAGCACCAAAAGCGCTGAGGCTGAAGGGCTTTCACCATTGATGAGCTTCGCAGCAAAATAGCCAATCACCGCAGCAGCGAAAATTACGATGCCACCCATGGTCGGGGTGCCACGTTTGGTGTGGTGAGCTTCGGGGCCGTCGTCCCTAATGAACTGACCCCAATTTAGTGATCTAAAAATTGCGATAAAGCCCGGTGTTGCAAACAAGGAAATAAATAGCGAGATACCACCGGCCGCTAACAGCGCTCTCATTTCACACCCGCCAACTGGTCTCCTAGAAATCTCAATCCGGCCGCATTGCTGGATTTAACCAAGACCACATCGTTTGGCTCAAGACTGGCACGGATTGGCTCAAATGCCTCTGAGACAGACCCGAAAAACTCAGATTCACCGTCCCAGCTGCCCTCTGCGGTTGCTGCCAAGTGCAACACCTTGGCGTCCTGTCCCACCACGAATAATTTGTCAATGTTGTACCTGACAACCAGTAGTCCAATGGCGTGATGCTCTTGATCTGAAATTTCCCCGAGTTCGGCCATGGCGCCCAGAACCGCAACGGTTCTGTGGCCCGACCGACCGATTACAGCAAGGCTCTGCAACGCTGCTTTCATGGAATCTGGAGAGGCGTTGTAGGCGTCATTTATGACGTGAAATCCCTGGTCTGATCTCAGAAGCTGCATCCGCCAGCGCTCTGCCATTTCCATCTCGGAGAGAACCTTTAGGCAGTGGTCTGTATCAATACCTAGAAGCCGTGAAACTTCTAAAGCCGCAGCAGCGTTCATGGCCTGGTGTTCGCCCAGAATTCGCATACTGAGCTCACTGTCGTTCTCGCCGATTCGCAGGCTGACTTTTGTGCCATCTAGGCTCAAGTCGGTTGCGGTAATTTTGGTGCTGGCGTTTTCGTCAAAGCCAAATCCGGAGACAGCGACACTGATCCCGGTTTCCATTGCTCTAACCACGGGGTCATCAAAGTTCAAGACAACCTGCTTGGTGGCAAATTCGATTAGCTCGGCCTTGATTTTGGCGGTTACCTCAATGCCTCCAAAGGCGCCGGCGTGGGCGAGCCCGACCTTCAGCACCACCGCAATATCGGGAAGGGTCCAGGCTGCCAGTTTGGCAATAGATCCGAGCCCGGCAGCCCCGTACTCAAGGATCAGGTAGCGGGTTTCGTGGTCTATCCGCAGCACGGTTGTGGGCAGACCCACCAGGTTGTTATAGGACCCAACTGGGGCAACGGTTGGTGCCAGCGGAGAAAGGATTTCTCGAAGCATGTTCTTGGTCGAGGTCTTGCCGTTCGATCCGGTTATGCCGATTACCGTCAAATTGCCCGTTGACCGAACCCTCGACAAGACCAGCTTGGCCAGATCCGACAGAGCTAAGACTGAGTCCGCCACAACTATTTGATTGATCTCTGCGGCTTCCTCTGGCTGCTGGAGAATGGCCAATGCGGCACCGGCCTGACCCGCTGCAGCAAGATGACGGTGGCCATCATCGTTCGCGCCGACCTTCGCAAAAAAGATCCCGCCCTGCTCTACAGACCTGGAATCGGTGGTGGAGACTCCAGAAACCAGGTCGGCTTCGGCTCCCCTAAAAATTGTTCCACCAACTGCTTCAGCAATCTCGGCCAGGCTAAGTTCAATCAACTCTCTAGCGCCTTTCTTGCAACCGCAATCGCATCAAAGGGCAGCTTCTGCCCCATTACCTCGCGATAGGTTAGGTGACCTGGACCACACCACAGAATTGCCCCACCGCTCGCGGTGATATTCACAGCTTTAGCTATCGCCTCAGCTGGGTCTGCAACCTCAAATATTCGATCCGAGTTGGCTTGTTGCAGCGCTGCATCCAGCAGAGTTTTGCGAATTAGTGCCGGATCCTCACTCCTTGGATGCTGGTCAGTTACTACCAAGATGTCGCCGTACTTCGCGGCTGCAACCGCCATTTCAGATCGCTTGCCGGGGTCTCGATCTCCGGAAGCTCCAAAAACTATGGTGAGTTCAGGGTATTTGCTCTTGAGCTCTCTGCCAGCCGCATCAATGGCAGCCGGGGTGTGGGCGTAGTCAACATAAACGTGTGGCAACCCTGGCCCCACCAGCTCGAGCCGGCCCGGAACCTGTATTTCCATAGCTTCGGCAGCGGTTGTTAGCTCCCGCGCGTCGAAGCCGGCCTCAAGCAACATAATGACTGCCAGCGCCAGGTTTTTGGCCATCAGGGGGCCAATTTCTAGGTTCAGCTCTAGGTTCTGCTTGCCTGTGATCTTCAACCCATGGTCTGTTTTTTGAAGTTGGTACTGCAGGCCGTCACCAATGCCGACGCCGGCTATCTCCAGGCTTTCTAGCAATTGCTTGGCGAAGTCATCTTCAACACTGATAACAGCGCTGTCACTGAACTTATTCGTGAACAGCTCGCGTTTGGCGCTCAGGTAGTCATCCATGCTGCCGAAATCATCAAGGTGGTCGCGACTCAAGTTGGTGAAACCAGCCACTTCAAAGTGCATTCCATCCACGCGATGCCTTGCTAATGCCTGTGCGGAAACCTCTATTACCAGTGCCTGGGCGCCCAGCTTGGCCGTCTCTGCGGCAAGCCAGTGAAGCCTTGGAGCTTCCGGTGTAGTTAGGTGTGACTCAAATTGGTGGTCTTCAAAATTGGTGCTTGCCGAAGTTGATAGTCCAGTGCCAACTCCCATGCCCTGAAGCAACTGCTGCAGGTAAAACGAGGTTGAAGTCTTTCCATTGGTGCCGGTTACCCCAAAAACCCGAAGCCCCAAATCTGCGGTACCGAAGACTTCGGCAGCTACCTGACCAGCGATAGCCCTGGGGTCACTGTGGCGAAGACTTGGCAGCTCGGCTGCAACTTCTCGGTCAGATAGAACTGCCACCGCACCATTGGCAACTGCCTGATCTAGATAATCCAGCCCGTGGCTTTTTGCTCCCTGGACCGCTATGAACAGGCAACCGGGGGTGACCTGACTGGAATCCATTGCAACCGAGACAATTTCAACTTCCGGACTACCGGTCAGCTCGAGGTTGAATTTCCTGGCAAGCTCGCTAGTCGTTTTCATCGATTTGGCCGTACTTGTCAGATGGAATGCTTCTGGATTCGGTGGTGGAGGGCGGAATTCGGTAGTGCTTGAGGGCCTGCTGCATGATGGCCTTGAAAGGAGGTGTCGCCTTGGACGAGTTGGAAACTCCCTCAGGGCGATAAATAGTCACACCCACCACGAATTTGGGGTTCTCGGCTGGGGCAATTCCGTAGAAAGAAATTGCGTACTCATCACCATAGCCGCTACCTGACTTGATCTCGGCGGTACCGGTTTTGCCGGCCACTCGATAACCAGGAATGGCTGCGGTCTTTCCGACACCACCGAATTCAACAACTTGTTCCATCAGCTCAAGATTCAAATTTGCCGAGGCGGTTGACAGGACTCTGGTGGAACCCTGGTTTGGCGCATAGGCAACAGAGCCATCGGCAGCTAGGCAACTGTCAACCAGGATGGGGTCAAGTCGAACTCCGCCATTGGCGATTGCCTGATAGGCATAAGCCATCTGCAAGCTGGTAACCGAGATGCCCTGGCCAAATGTGGTAACCAAATTTGTCATCTCGTCCCACTGGCTTGCAGGGTGCAAAATTCCAGAGCTCTCACCCTCAAAGCGCAGTGGGCTCACCGAACCAAAGCCAAATTTCTTCAGGTACTCGTAACGGGTTTCCCTAGGTATTTGACTTGCAAAATTCGTCATTCCGGTATTTGAGGAGTACCGCAATACGCCGGCCAGGCTCAGAGTGAAATCCTCGTGCGAAAAGCTGTCCTTGATATATTCGTTGTCAAAATCTAGGTTCATGCGGTCTGGAGCCGGAACAGTGTCGTACTCATCGGCTGTGCCGGTGTCTAAAACCATGGATGCACTAACAGCCTTCATGATGCTGCCTGGCTCAAAAGCTGCCTGGAAGATTCTTGAGCCACGGTCTGCGGCAGGAACCGCCGCCGGATCGTTTGGATCCACGGTAGGGGCCTCCGCCGCGGCCAGGATCCTGCCAGTTTCGACTTCGACAACTATCGCTGACGCCCAGGTAGCAGAAAGCTCGTTGACAGTGTCCGCCAAAACCTGCTGCGCGAAGAACTGCAGATTGGCATCGATCGAAAGGTTCAGCTGTCCGCCGTCTTCGGTTGGCTGGGTGGTTTGGTTAGAGGTTGGAATTCGCACCCCCTCAGCAGATCGCTCGAAGGTCTCTTGTCCATCAACACCCGCCAGGCAGGTGTTGTATTGACGCTCAAGGCCAGCAAGTGGCGTGCCGTCGCTACCGACGAATCCGAGAACATTTCCCGCAACGGCACCCATTGGGTAGAGCCGGTCCTCAAACTGGTCAAAGAAGATCCAAGGGATGTCCAGGTCGCGAATCGCGTTGAAGGTTTCAGCATTGACAGTCTTGGCAAGGTTTGAATACTCCGAGTCACCCTCGAGTCGAATCATGATTTCGCCATAGTCAACCCCCAACAACTGTGACAACTCCAGCGCGATTTCATCAACGGATCGCTCAGTGCGGACGCCGTCTATTGTCTGAAAGACTGGCCCTACATTCTTCGGCGCGGCATTTACGTCATACCTAAATACAGTTTTGGCTAAAACCTGCCCGGAAGAGTCGAGGATATCGCCGCGTAGCGCCTGCAGGGTTTGAGTCATAGACCTTGATGCCAGTGACTTCGCTTGGATTTCAGCGGCTTTTACCACCTGGAAATCAACCAGTCGCACACCTAGGGCGGCCACAATTAGAAACAGCACCACCGCGAAGGCGCCTAGACGGCGATTCAGCTTCGCGTGTGTTCCCATTAGGTGCCTATCTAGTTGGTGATGCGGGGATAAACCCTGATTGCAAAACTAGACCAGTGTCGCTGTTATTCGAGGTTTCAACACTCACTTGAACCTCGCCGGAAGACACCGTGGCCAGTGAGAACTCGGAGATTGCTCCGAGGGCTGAGTTGGCAACCAGGTTTGCGCTAGCAACCTGCTGCCCCTCTGCCTTTGCTGGGCTTGGCTTTCCGTAAATCTTGTTGCTTTCGATATCCAGCAAAACCGAGGCTGGGTTGGCAACCATGCCAAGTCGGTTTGCAGCATCTGCCAGGTTCTGTGGCGAGGAAAGTGATGAGACTTCCTCCTGAATGATTTGAACTTCGGTAGCCAGGTCTCGCTTTTCAAGCTTGAGTGAGCGAAGCTCGTAAGCATCATGGGTGAGCACCATGTTCAGGCCGATTTGTCCGACCAGCACTGCTACCAGGCCGATGATCAACACCGCGGCTGCCATGAGGCTGGGACGAAGCTTCTTTGCTTCATTGGCCGAGACCATGAAAATGCTCATTAGATTACCTCTAGTTTTTCCGCTGCACGCAGCCTGGCCGAAGCCGCTCTTGGATTTTGTGAAAGTTCAATTTCGGTTGCTCGCTCCACTCCGCGAGTGATCACCGATAGCGCAGGTGATGTGCCAGGAAGCTGAATTGGCATCTCTACGGGAGTTGAAGAAACTGCGGCTGCTTGCATTGCGCGCTTGACGATGCCGTCTTCGAGTGAGTGGTAGGACATGACAACTAGCCGACCACCAACTCGCAAGGTCTCGATAGCCTGTGGAACCGCTGATTCAAGGCCCCCGAGCTCATCGTTCACTGCAATTCTTAGTGCCTGATAAATCCGCTTCGCGGGATGGCCAGAAGTCTTGCCCGGTGCTGCCGGAATTACTGAGGTGACAATCTGATTCAACTCGGCGCTAGTTGTAATCGCCTGATCGCGACGATGTTGCACTATGCGCTTGGCCACTGCGGCTGCATAGCGCTCTTCTCCGTATTCGCGGAAAATTCTTGTTAGTTCAGCTTCTGACTCGCGCGCCAACAACTCGGCAGCGGTCAGGCCCTCGGATTGATTCATTCGCATGTCCAGGGCGGCATCCTGAGCATAAGAAAAGCCACGGCCAGCATCATCCAACTGCAGGGAACTGACCCCAAGATCCATCAACACGCCATCAACCTGGTCAATCTTGAGCTCTTCCAAAATCTCAGCGATTTGGTCATAGGTTCCGGCTACCGGAATGAAACGATCGCCAAATTTGGCAAGGCGCTCGGAAGCCAACTCCAGTGCCTGTGGGTCTCTGTCGATTCCAATAACTCGCAACCTAGAGTGCTGAGCCAGCAGCGCCTCAGTGTGTCCGCCCATGCCCAAGGTGCAGTCAATTACCACGGGTGACTCGCCTTCGAGGCCCGGACGCAAAAGCTCTAGGCAGCGTTCCAGCATTACTGGAAGGTGAAGATCTGCAGTTGATTGAGTCATAAGCTTTTGGGCCTTGCCCTGCACCTTGAACCTTGTCCGTCTATGAGCTTGGTTTTCATAGGTCCGACTTAGGGGAAGTAAGCCGGGACGGCCAAGGATCAAAGTGCAGGATTAGAACAACCCAGGAATCACCTCCTGAGCTTGCGAGGCGAATGTTTCTTCGTTACTGGATAGATATGTCTGCCACGCGGCGGCATCCCAAATTTCAGCTCTGGACCCGACGCCGATGATTACCAATTCTTTGGTGAGGTCTGCGTATTCGCGAAGCAGTGCTGGTACAAGGACTCGGCCCTGCTTATCAGGGGTTTCATCAGATGCTCCGGATAGAAAAACTCTCAAGTAGCGACGAGCCTCTTCGGAGGTGACAGGTGCCTGACGGACCTTGTCGTGAACGTCCTGGAACTCCTTGGCGGAAAAGACATAGAGACAGCGCTCTTGGCCGCGGGTGATGACAACACCGTCTGCAAGCTCATCGCGGAACTTGGCCGGAAGGATGATTCTGCCTTTGTCATCGAGCTTTGGGGTGTGCGTGCCTAATAACATGCAGCCCCCTTTCGCTCTAGTTATTCTCCACTTTACTCCACTTTCCTCCACATTAGATTGTTTTGCAAGCATTTATTGCAAGATTTTTGAATAATTTGGGAAATAAAAAACCCCCGCCGAAGCGGGGGCTTAGAAGGCTTATCTAGTCGTTATTGAAGCGCTGGTTCCAGCGATCTTCGAAATACGAGGGTCCGCCTGGCTCTTTGGTCGAACGCGGTGCCGATGGGAGTTGGAAATTACTGCTAGCGGTAACCAAACCGATCACCATCACCATGAATGCCGCTACCCCAAAAAACGCCACCTGCAGGATTACTGCGAACACTAGAAGGCCAAGACCGATTAGCGTTACCACCACTCCCAGCACCAACTTGCGGCCGTTCTTGTTGGACGAGCCAACCTCTCGAACGCGATTGGCGAAGCTGGCGTCCTCTTCGATGAGGTTGCGCTCCATCTCCTCGAGAAGTTTGCGCTCACGCTCTGATAGGGCCATTGGTAATCTCCGTTCCTTATCAATTGTAAACAACTGTGAGCCGCTAGGCTATCCCGCGTGGCTCAAGATTTTTTGTTAGAACTTGTTCAATCCAAGCTCGATGCCTTCTGCGATCAAAAACGCGAAGAGCTGACGAGCATTTCTGAGGACCTAATTCCCCTCATCGATTACACGCAAGCCCTACTGTCTGGGGGCAAGCGATTCCGGGCGCTATTCTGCTACTGGTCATTCGCCGCCCAGCACTCTAGCCCAGTGACAGAGGACCAACTTTCAATAGACAGCCCGATTGTTGGGGTTGCAGCAGCCCTGGAGATGTTCCATGCCGCAGCGCTTGTTCATGATGATCTGCTGGACCAAAGCGACACTAGAAGAGGCTCCCCCGCTATTCACAAGCGCTTCGAGACTCTCCACAAGCAAAATCAATACGTGGGCTCAAGCGAACGATTCGGAGTCGCAGGTTCTGTGCTTGTCGGAGATTTGATGCTTGCCTGGAGTTCCGAGATTTTCGGCGATGCACTACTTCATGGAGTAAAGGAGTCTGCCGAGGCAAGCTGCCGGAATGAATTCGGCAAAATGCGCTTCGAAGTGATGGCAGGTCAGTACCTGGATGTTCTAGAAGAAAACGCTGCGCCAACCCGAACCGACGGAGCTGCAGTCGCAAGGGCAAACCGCATCATGCTTTACAAGACAGCCAAGTACAGCCTCGAGGCACCGCTGCTGATTGGTGCAGCACTTGCCGGAGCAAAAGAAGGTTCACTCCAGCAGCTAAGTGATTTTGGTATCCCCCTAGGTCTGGCATTCCAACTCAGAGATGACGTTCTTGGGGTCTTTGGCGACCCGGAAATTACCGGCAAGCCTGCAGGTGATGACCTGCGTGAGGGAAAAAGAACCGTTTTGATTGCGCTGACACTTGAGACATTGCCGAAATCCGTAGCCAAGATCTTCGAGGAGCTGTTGATCTCCGGCGACATCGATGCCGAGCAGCTGGATTTCATGCGCCAGACGATCGAAGACTCAAAGGCTCTTGAAAAGACAGAGCGATTGATCTCCGAGCATTCCTACCGGTCGATTGAGGCCCTTGCCGCACTTGAAATTTCAGATCAGGGAAGAAACGCCCTGGCAAAACTTGCTGACCAGGTAATTAATCGAGCGAAGTAGGTTAGCCAAGCCCCTGGGCGGCCCGACGCACTGGCGCTTTGTGACCTGCCAGTAGCGCCGAAATCGGCTCAGTGCCGAGTTCATCGTTGACTTCGTACAGCCAGGTGATTGCATCTTGAAGACTTAGCCCCAAATCCAACAGAAGAATCATGGTTCCCCTGATGCTGCTAAGTGGCTCACCATCAACAATCAGATTCGCCGGCACCATTGGTTCTTTTTCAACCTTGTATGAAAAAAGAATGTGCTCGTCGATCAATCGGCGAACTTTCCCAGAAGAAATACCTAGAAGGTCGGCAACCTCATCAATGGTTAGCCACGCATCAACTTTGTCAGTTATCAATTCCTAGTTCCTTGCAGTTTCCACAAGTTGCTCCGCTACCAAAAATGCTAGCTCCAATGACTGCTTGTGGTTCAGTCTTGGGTCACAAACCGACTCGTAGCGCTCTTCCAGCGTCGTCTCGTCAATTTGCTCAGAGCCGCCAAGGCACTCAGCGACATCGTCGCCGGTCAGCTCAACGTGCAAACCACCTGGGTGGGTGCCAAGTTCGCGGTGAACCTCGAAAAAGCCCATGACCTCATCCATGACGTCGTCGAACCGTCTTGACTTGTAGCCATTCTTGGTGGTCATGCCGTTGCCGTGCATCGGGTCCGTAATCCAGAGTGGGTTTGCACCCGACTCCTGAGCTGCTTCAATAAGACGAGGTAGCTCGTCTCTAATCTTTCCAGCACCCATGCGGCTGATGAATGTCAGTCGTCCCGGCTCGCGGCTTGGGTCTAGCTTGTCAATCAGCTGCAGCACGTCTTCTTTAGTTGAGGTTGGCCCAAGCTTCACGCCAAGCGGGTTTTTCACTCGTGAGAAGTAATCAACGTGTGCGCCATCTAGCTGCCTGGTGCGCTCACCGATCCAAATAAAGTGACCGCTGGTGACATACGGGGCGCCCGACCTGGAATCAAGCCTTGTCAATGGCACCTCGTAGTCAAAGAGCAGACCCTCGTGCGAAACGAAAAACTCGGTCGATTTCAGCTCGTTGGCATCAATCCCGCACGCCTCCATAAAGCGCATCGCCCGGTCAATGTCCTGGGCAATATTTTCGTAGCGCTTATTCGCTGGGTTATCGGTAAAGCCTTTGTTCCACGAGTGAACCTCTCGAAGGTCCGCAAAGCCGCCGGTAGTGAAGGCGCGAATTAGGTTCAGGGTGCTGGCGGAGGTGTTGTAGGCCTGCATCAAACGGTAAGGGTCGTTCACGCGCGACTCTGGGGTGAATTCGTAGCCATTGACCGCGTCGCCGCGGTATGCAGGAAGCGTTAGGTCTCCCCTGGTTTCAGTGTCTGAAGATCGTGGCTTCGCGAACTGCCCGGCCATGCGGCCCATCTTTACAACTGGCAGAGACGATCCGTACATAAGCACTACTGCCATTTGCAGCACGGTCTTGATGCGGTTGCGGATGCGGTCTGCGGTGGCGTCTGCGAAAGTCTCGGCACAGTCGCCGCCCTGCAAAATAAAGCCCTCGCCCTTTGCAGCGTCAGCAATGCGCTTTTTTAGCGTGTCAACTTCACCGGCAAAAACCAACGGTGGCTGCGCAGCAAGCTCCTGCTTGACCTGCTCAAGCAAAATCTCGCTGTCCCAAGTTGGTTGCTGCTTCGCCTCAAGGTTGAGGTAGTTGTCTAATCCGAACTCTTTCACGCTTCCCTATTCTGACCTTGCAATTCTGTTTCTTACGGTCGAGGCATAAACATCCTCGTAGTCCTGATTACTCAATCGATGGATGCTGTAGATGATCTGATCTGCCACGGCCCGCAAAACTGCTCGTTCGCCTTCCATGCCGGCGAACCTAGAAAAGTCTAACGGCTCACCAATGACAACGCCGACGCGATGGATTTTTGGGTACTTCGAGCCAATCGGCTGCACTTTTTCCGTGTCAATCATTGCAACTGGGATCACTGGCACCTGTGCCTCGAGTGCCATTCGGGCAATTCCGGTTCTTCCTCGGTAGAGCTTGGCGGTCGGAGATCTGGTGCCCTCCGGATAAATTCCGAGCAGCAGACCTCGTTCTAGAACTCCCAAACCGGTGTTTAGGGAATCTTCAGACGCCTTGCCGCCGGAGCGGTCGATCGGCAGCTGTCCGGTTGATTTGAAGAACCAACGGATCAGGGCGCCTTTGACGCCCTTGCCCGTGAAGTAGTCACTCTTTGCCAAAAAAGTTACTGGCCGTCTGATTTTGAGAGGCAGAAAGATTGAGTCAACGAAGGAGAGGTGGTTGGAAGCGATAATTGCCCCGCCCTGCTTTGGGATGTTTTCTGCACCCCGAACCCAAGGCCGGAACAAAATCGACAGAACCGGCCCAAGCACAAAGTTCTTTAAAAAGAAATAGGTCATGTCTCTCCAGTCAACCCCTAAAGCTTACCGAAGCGATTGCCTGGCCAGATCAGCGGCCCCAATTACTCCGGCCTGGTTAGAAAAGGTTGCCCCAACAACTTTTGCAACCGGCCTAAAGCCGTTGGCAGGAACCTCAGCTTCAAAACTTCTTCTAATCGGGTCAAGCACCAACTCACCGGCCTCGGACAGGCCGCCCCCAATTACATAAACCTCCGGGTCAAGCGCTGCGGTGATGCTGCCCATGGCCTCACCCAAGTACTGACCCAAATCTTCAATGAGGGCACGAGCTCCGCTGTCTCCAGCCAAGAGTGCTTGGGCGATGTGCTGCCCGGTTAGTTGCCCTGCTGATGGCGATAGCTGGGCAAGCATTGCTGCTGCGGGGTCGTTGCTGGCCACTAGCGCTTTGGCGGCATTCAACAGTGCCGTGCCAGAGGCATACTGCTCAACGCACCCCTTTCGGCCACAGCCACAGGGTCTTCCATCGCGGACCACACGAATGTGGCCAAGTTCTCCGGCAATACCAAATCCACCGCGTCGAAGCTGGCCGTCAGAGATGATTGCTCCGCCAACTCCGGTGCCAAGGGTGAGCATGGCCATGTCCTTGGTGCCCTGACCCGCTCCGAATCGGAACTCGGCCCAGCCAGCTGCATTGGCATCGTTCTCGATAACAACAGCGAGCTTGGTTCGCTGTTCAAGTCTTTCTCTGAGCGGCTCGTTTCGCCACTTCAGGTTCGGAGCATAAAGAACGGTTGACCCAGTTGCGTCAATGAACCCTGCCGCCGCAACACCAACCGCTTCCAATTCCTGGCCAGCGGCGTCAGCCAGCTCGGTTATTAGCGAAGCGACAACCTCGACCATCTGATCCGGGTCTTGCGCGGGACTGGGGATTCTCTTCTCGAGGGCAACTGTGCCGGATGTGTCGACTAGGGCCCCGAGGACCTTGGTGCCACCTATGTCAATGCCGATGCTTAGCAAGAAACTTCTTTCGTAGATGCTGAAGCCTAAATTTTAGAGGCATTCTTGGCTGCAATGAAGTCGGTAATTATTAGCGAGTTTATTTTTGGGACTATCTCCCACCTTTTTTCAGGTTAAAGTAAATGATAACTCGACACAGGGAGAAACAATGACGTTCTACGATGTGCCCATCAAGGTGACCTCAGATCCAAGCCTAAATGCGACCGACCTGCTACTTGAGAGAGTTTCTCTCGCTCCAGGTCACGCCCTTTTCAGTAGAGAAAATCCTGACAAGTCATGGCGAAACGTAACATCAGCCGAGTTTCTAGAGGAAGTCAAGAGCCTAGCCAAGGGCCTACTAAACGCTGGCATCAAGCCTGGCGATGCGATTGCCATTATGTCTAGGACCCGCTACGAGTGGACCATGATTGACTTCGCAATTTGGTTTGCCGGAGCCATCAGCGTGCCGATCTACGAGAGCAGCGCCCCAAGCCAGATGGAATGGATTCTTTCCGACTCTGACGCCGTGGCATTCTTCATCGAAGACGACGAGCACATGGAGCGTTTCAACCAGATCAAGGCAAACGTCCCCAAGGTAAAGCAGGTTTGGCGAATTGAATCAACAGACTTCTCTGACCTGCACAAGGCGGCCGAGAAGGTTGGAGATGACCAGCTCGAGAAGGCTCGCTCAAATGCCGAGCTGACAGACCTTGCGACCATCGTTTACACATCGGGAACAACCGGAAACCCTAAGGGCTGTGAACTTACCCACAAGAGCTTTGTTGACCACTGTAAAAACGCGGCGCTAGAGCTACCTGAGGTTGCTAACGACAAGCAGTCATCGCTGATCTTCTTGCCACTGGCACACATTCTCGCTCGCTACGTATCGGTGCTTTGCGTGCACGCTGGTATTCGGGTTGGCCACTTGGCTGACTCAAAGCAGGTTGGCGCGGTTTTGCCAACCTACAAGCCGACCTTCCTACTGGCCGTTCCTCGAGTATTCGAGAAGGTCTACAACGGAGCTGAGCTCAAAGCTGAGACCGGCGGCAAGGGCAAGATTTTCCGAGCTGCAGCAGACACGGCAATTGAGTACTCCAGGGCTCTGGACTCCAAGTCAGGCCCATCGATGTCGCTGAAAATCAAGCACAAGCTCTTTGATCGCCTGGTCTTCGGCAAGCTTCGCGCAGCCATGGGTGGCAACGTGAAGTATGCAATTTCCGGAGGTGCGCCACTGGGTGAGCGCCTAGGTCACTTCTTCCGCGGCATTGGACTGATCGTGCTTGAGGGCTACGGACTAACCGAGACCGCTGCTGCGGCCGTGATTGGCCGGGTTGCCTGGCAGAAGATTGGCAAGGTTGGCAGGGCGCTTCCTGGAACCGGAATCAAGATTGCCGATGATGGCGAAATTTGGTTGCGCGGAATCAACTGCATGCGCGGCTATTGGCGCAATGAGGCAGCAACCAGAGAAGCTTTCGTCGAGGACTGGTTTAGAACCGGCGACATTGGCGAGCTGGATGAGGACGGCTTCCTGACTATCACTGGCCGCAAGAAGGAGATTCTTGTAACCGCGGGTGGAAAGAATGTTGCCCCAGCTCCAATTGAAGATCCACTGCGCGCACACCCACTGGTGGGGCAGGTTGTGGTCATTGGAGACGCCAAGCCATTTATTTCAGCGCTGATCTCACTCGACCCAGAAATGGTTCCAGTTTGGGCCGCCAATAACGGCATCGAGGAAAAGCTAACGCTTGCTGAGGCAACCAAGCACCCGGCCATCGTCGCCGAGATTCAGTCGGCTGTCGATGAGGTCAACAAGAAGTTCTCGCAGGCAGAACAAATTCGAGCCTTTGAGATCCTTGACGTTGAACTAACTGAGGCCTCGGGTCACTTGACTCCTTCGTTGAAGATCAAGCGCGCCAAGGTGATGACTGACTTCCAGTTGCAGGTAGACCGCATTTACGTTAACGCGTAAACCAGGGCTGCTCACGAAGAGCTTTGAAGGCTAGCTTGCGCTCGTCTTTTGCCAGTCGATCCAGGTAAAGAAGTCCGGCCAGGTGATCGATTTCGTGTTGCAGCGCCTGTGCCATAAGCCCGGAGCCGGAGATTTCGATCATTGAACCATCTAGCTGGTAACCAACAGCGGTGGCTTCAGTGTGCCTAGGAGTCTTATGCCAGAGCCCTGGAACTGAAAGACACCCTTCTTCCATCAGCTCTACGCTCCCGGCTAATGCTGTGAGTTTGGGGTTTATCAGGTAGCCCAACTCCCCTTCAACGTTGTATGCGAAGGCGCTCAGCCCAACGCCAATTTGAGTCGCTGCCACCCCTGCTCTGCCAGACAGCGATGTGGTATCAAGCAGGTCCTGAACCAATGACGCAACCGAACCAAAGTCGGCAACTTCAACTGTTGGAGATTTCAGAATCGGATCGCCAAAGAGGCGAATTTCGCGAACGCTCAACTAACCAAACCATCGGCAACAAGTGCCGCTAGGTCTCTTGCTGCCTGCCTAGTAGCTGGGTGCAGTTGATCAAAATCAACTACGGCTCCCGCAGCTAGTTGCGGGTCGTATGGAACCCTGACAACAGCCCTGACTCGCGACTGGAAGTGTGACTCGATTTCATCGAGCTTGACCAGCTCAGTTCCAAAAGTGGCGGTGTTGAGTGCGACGACGCTTTTTCTAACTAGGTCGCTGTAGCCATTTGATTCCAACCAGGTCAATGTCTCCGAGGCGAGTTTTGCCTCATCGATTGAACCACCCGAAACAATCACAAGCCCGTTGGCGCGCATCAAAATCGCTCGCATAACGCTGTGAACAATTCCGGTACCGCAGTCTGTCAAACAGATGTTGTAGTAGCGGGCGGCAATGTCGGCAACCACGTTGTAATCACCCTCGTTGAAAGCTTCCGACATCATTGGGTCAGTGTCAGACGCCAAAACATCAAGCCGGGACTTGTCCCTAGAAACAAAGTCGCTAAAGACCTTAAAGCTGGTGATACCTCCGGCACGATTTACAACGTCGCGAACGGTCTTATCTGTGTCTTTTCTAACTCTCTCAGCCAAAGTTCCGCGGTCCGGGTTGGCATCGATTGCCAAGACTCGGTCCTCTCGAACCCTCGCCATCGCCATCCCAATCAGGGCAGTGATAGTTGTCTTACCAACGCCACCCTTGCGGGTTAGCACTGGCACAAACCTTGTTTCGCCCTCCAGGTCAACGTTGATGCGCTGATCTAGAGCTCGCCTCGCCTTGACCTTCTTGTTGTCCCCTAGGTTCACTAGCCCGAAGGTGATCCGGTATGTGGATCTCCGCCAGAAGGTCTCTGGGATGAAGTTCGGCTTTGCCTTGTCCTGGAGCAAACGATCAGCCGTCAGCATGCCAGCAGGCTCAGGGTCAGCGAAGATGTTCGTCTCAGGCTCAATCTCAACCGGGATTGAGACTGCGTCGGCAGACACCTGATTCAGTAATTCAATCTCTGGATCTAGCTCGAGGTCGCTGAATTCAGCTCTCTCGCCTGATGCGTAATCGCGTTCTGGTTTATCTTCCAAAACAACTCCTATTCAATTACCGCGACAAGGTCGCCGCCCTCTACGGGCGTTGGGCCGGCGACACCCAGCCTGACAATCTTGCCAGATTTTGGTGCGGTAATGCTGGCTTCCATCTTCATTGCTTCGATTGTTGCGATTGGATCGCCAGCTTCGACAGTGTCACCAACGGCAACCTTTGGCGTTACTACACCGGTAAATGGCGCAGCAGCGTGACCCTGGTTGGTTGGGTCAGCCTTTTCGGCCGATGCCACGGTTACCGCGATGCTGTGGTCGCGAACAATAATTGGCCTCAGCTGTCCGTTGAGCTTTGCCATCACGGTTCTAAAGCCCTTTGAGTCTGCCTCGCCGATCGCCTCAAGACCAACAAAGAGCTGCAGGCCAGGCCTTAGCTCGACCACGTGTTCAGTGTCCTGCTCAAGGCCGTATAGGTAATCGAGGGTGGCAACATTATCAAGCTCTCCATAGGCTGCTTGAACTCGCTCTAGCTCCGCAGTTGGAGCCGGGAACAGCAGCTGGTTCAAGGTTTGCTGAATCAGTTGGTGGTCTTCGGATTTCAGCGCCACGAGTGCTTCTTCTGGAACCGGTGTGATGCTGATGTCAACGTTCTTACCCTTGAGAACCTTGGATCTGAATGGCTCTGGCCAACCCCCTGGAAGATCACCGAGTTCACCGGCCATAAAGCCAATGACCGAATCTGGAATGTCGTAGTTCTGAGGGTTCTCCTCGAAGTCCTTTGGGTCGGCATTGACGGCAACCAGGTGGAGGGCTAGATCCCCAACCACCTTGGAGGACGGCGTCACCTTTGGAGGTCGACCTAGAATCTGATTGGCTGCTGCATACATGTCTTCAACCAACTCGAATCGGTCCCCCAGTCCCAACGCCATAGCCTGTTGGCGAAGGTTGGAAAGCTGACCACCTGGAATCTCGTGTCGGTAGACCCGACCAGTTGGTCCAGCAAGGCCGGATTCAAAAGGTGAGTAAACGTTTCGGACTGACTCCCAATAGGGCTCCAGGTCGCAAACGGCGGTCATTGACAACTCGGTATCACGTTCGGTGTTAGTCAGCGATGCCACCAATGCGCTCATCGACGGCTGACTGGTAGTTCCCGCCATTGGGGCACTAGCAACATCAACGGCGTCAACGCCTGCCTCGGAGGCCGCCAGCAGCGTGGCTAGCTGGCCGCCTGCAGTGTCGTGAGTGTGAAGGTGAACTGGAACGTCAAAGCGCTCCCTGAGCGCGCTGACGAGCTGGCTGGCTGCCCTAGGTCTAAGCAGCCCCGCCATGTCCTTGATGGCAATAACATGCGCCCCTGCATCGACGATTTGCTGAGCAAGGTTCAGGTAGTAGTCAAGTGTGTAGAGCTTTTCAGCAGGGTCCAAGAAATTGCCTGTGAAGCTCATGGCAACCTCGGCAACCGAACCGGTGTTGTTGCGCACGGCAGCAATTGCCGGCGCCATCTGATTCACATCATTCAGGGCATCAAAGATCCTGAAGATGTCTACTCCGGTGCTGGCAGCCTCGGACACAAAAGCATCGGTTACCTCAACTGGATAGGGAGTGTAGCCAACGGTGTTTCGGCCGCGAAGCAACATTTGAATACACAGGTTGGGCAACTCTTCACGCAGCTTGGCCAGTCGAGTCCAAGGGTCTTCGCCCAAGAACCTAAGAGCCACGTCGTAGGTTGCGCCACCCCAAGCTTCAACTGATAGCAACTCTGGGGTCATGCGAGCAACGTAGGGAGCGGCGGCAACTAAATCGCGACCGCGCACTCTCGTGGCTAGCAACGACTGGTGAGCATCGCGGAAGGTGGTGTCAGTGACCAAGAGTCTTCCTTCATTGCGCATCCACTTTGCAAAACCCTCTGGGCCCAACTCTTCCAACAGCTGCTTGCTTCCAGCTGAGGCGGCGGAGACAGTGTCCAGCTCAGGGAATTTGACCTGAGGGTCAACCTTGCCCTCACGCTCTCCATATGGCTTATTGACTGTTACTTCGGCCAACCACTGCAAAACTTTGGTTCCTCGGTCTTGCGAGACACGCGCCTTGAGTAGCTCGGGGCGCTCATCAATAAAGTGCGTTGAAAGCTCTCCTGAGGCAAAGGTTTCATCATCCAAAACCGCCTGCAGGAAGTTGATGTTGGTTGCGACGCCACGAATCCTGAACTCAGCCAATGCTCGTCTTGCCCGGTCTACCGCAGACTCAAAGTCGCGACCCTTTGCTATCAGTTTCACCAGCAGCGAATCAAAGTGTGGAGAGACTTCAGCACCGGTTGTGACCGTTCCGCCATCCAGGCGAATGCCGGCACCACCTGGAGACCGATAGGTGGTGATCATGCCGGTGTCTGGCCTAAAGCCTGCGGCAGGATCCTCGGTAGTAATTCGGCACTGCAGAGCAAATCCGTGTGGCTGAATAGTCTCTTGGCTTAGGCCAAGGTCTGAAAGCGTGGCTCCAGCCGCAATTCGCAATTGCGACTGAACTAGGTCAACGTCGGTGACCTCCTCGGTCACAGTGTGTTCAACCTGGATTCTTGGGTTCATCTCGATAAAGACATGCTTGCCAGTATTTGGTCCGGAGGTTTCGATCAGGAACTCCACGGTTCCAGCGTTTTGGTAGCCAATCTCTTTCGCGAAAGCCACGGCATCAACAAACAGCTGCTGTCGCAACTGATCGTCGAGCAGCGGCGCCGGTGCGATCTCAATTACCTTCTGGTTGCGCCTTTGAATTGAGCAGTCGCGCTCATGCAGATGCACTACGTTTCCGTGATTGTCCGCAAGAATTTGGACCTCGATGTGACGAGGCCTGATAACAGCCTGCTCTAAAAACACCCTGGCATCGCCAAAAGCGCTGTCGGCCTCGCGCATTGCCTGCTCCAGCGCCTCGGCCAGCTCAGGCTCAGTGTCAACCTTGCGCATTCCGCGACCGCCACCACCGGCCACTGCCTTGACAAACAGTGGGAACCCAATCTTCTTCGCCTCTGACAAAAGTCCATTGACGTCCTCGGAAGCCGCTGAGGAGGCGAGAACTGGAACACTGGCTCTGATCGCTGCCGCCTTGGCGTTTACCTTGTCGCCGGCAAGTTCTAGAACCGTTGGGGCCGGACCGACGAACGCAATTCCATTGGCCTTGGCCTGTTCGGCCAATTCTGGATTCTCACTGAGGAAGCCATATCCCGGATAAATAGCATCCGCGCCAGACAGCTTCGCAACACGAATCATTTCCTCGACTGAGAGGTAAGCGCGCACTGGCGACCCCTCGGCCTTGATTTCGTAGGCCTCATCTGCCTTCAGGCGGTGAACGGAGTTCCTGTCCTCGTAAGGATAAACGGCTACCGTTTTCGCACCGATTTCATAGGCCGCACGGAAAGCACGGACCGCAATTTCACCTCTGTTGGCTACCAAAATCTTTTTAAACATCAAACCTCGCTGAACCGATGTGGCGTTGCCGGATAACGCCTATATGACAGGTAGCCTAATGCAGTGCATGTACTAAGCGTGAGTTCACTAAAGGGTGGCGTGGGAAAAACCACCGTTGCCTTGGGTTTGGCATCTGCTGCCCTGAACAAGGGAATCAACACACTCGTGATCGACCTTGACCCGCAGTGCGATGCAACAAGCGGACTGGCCGCTCCAGCCGACCTGAACGCCTCGGTTGCCGAGGTGCTGCAGGGCGCGAAGCTTCCAATTCTGCGACGGGCCATAGTCGCCTCTCCATGGAGCCGTGATTCAAAAATGGACGTTCTGGTTGGCTCTCCTCGTTCACTTTTGTTAGACAACCCAGCCCCGACAGTTTCTGATGTTTGGAAACTCGAGGAAATTCTGGCACTAATTGAAAATGAATATGAACTTGTGATCATCGACACTCCCCCGTCGATCAATGCGCTAACCAGGACTGCATGGGTGGCCAGCGACCGTGTGATTTTGGTCACTGAACCTTCTCTTTACTCGGTGATTGCGGCAGACCGAGCCAAACGAGCGATAGCAGAAATTAGCGCCAAGCTAAGCCCAAGACTTTCGCTCTACGGCTTTGTGGTGAACCGACTGAGGCCACAGTCTCATGAGCATGAATACCGACTCAAGGAATTGCGGGAAATGTTCGGCGACCTGCTACTGCAGCCGTATTTCGAAGAGCGCGCCGCCGTGCAGCAGGCAACCGGAGCTGCCCGACCAATTCACTCTTGGCCCGCCGAGGGTGCCGCTGAGGTTGCCAAGGGCTTCGACTGGCTACTTGCCGGCATTATTGCTGATTTTGAAAGAGTGGAAGCCAAGCGCGAACGAGTAAATGTCGTTGGGCGCACCTTGCGCGGCCAGCAAAGCCCGATGGCAGAAATTATTGAAACTGCGTCGATTCCGATTGTTGAACCCACGACCAGGCGGGAACGCAAAAAGAAGCGCTGGTTTAGACGCTAGGAAATTTTTCTAGCGCGTCTAGCGGCAAGTTCATCGTGAACAAGTGCCTCTTCAGCAGCGAAGTCGACCAGGGTGGCCTCAACCTCGCGCAGCACCCGACCAATTGCGATTCCAAAGACGCCCTGGCCTTGACCTAGCAAATCGATTACCTCATCCTGCGAGGTGCAGAGGTAAACCCTGGCGCCATCGGACATCAGGGTGGTGTTGGTTAGGTCTGAAATTCCTGCAAGCGCAAGCTGCTCAACGGCAACCCTGATCTGCTGGAGCGATACTCCGGTGTCCAATAGTCGCTTCACGAGCTTTAGGACCAGGATGTCGCGGAAAGAGTAAAGCCGCTGCGAACCGGATCCGGTTGCCCCCTGAATCGACGGCACGGTAAGGCCAGTGCGGTCCCAGTAGTCAAGCTGACGGTAGGTGATGCCCGCCGCGGCAGCGGCGGATGCTCCGCGGTAACCGATGTCTTTATTCGGCAATCCGTCGGTGAATAGCATGCTTGTTTCTGATTCCACCGTTACTCCTAAATTTCACAGACTTCTAAGTCTGCCTTCAAGTTCAGGTTTAGGGTTACACTTCCAGCTTCGGCGTGTCGCATTAGCTTTCGATCTCTTCGATTACTTCTGCAATCAGGTGCGAGCGAATTGCACCAAAGCGTTCGGCGATCTCGCGCGAGATGTGGCCGGCCTTGGCAGCGCTGTCGGGCGCCTTCTTGCGAAGCACTGGCTCTGTCACTCCGGTAATGATTCCAATTTCACGCTCAGCTGCAGACTTCAGGCCTCTTAGGTGTCTTGGCTGAATGCCGAACTCTTCTAGCCCGACCAAGGCAAAGGCGATCTCCACCTCATGAGAAGAGTGTGGCTGGGCTCCAAACAGGCCCAGTTCTGCGCCCTCTCTGAAACTTGCATCGCTCAATCCTGTTTCCAGTTTCAACTGAGCGGTTGAAAAACGCTGACCCTTGCGCAGTGACGCCGGTGTGGCAGTTGGCAAAAGTGGCTGACGGCCTGCGTCAAGCTCGTCCAAGTGGTCTCGAATGACTTTCAGCGGTAGATACTGGTCGCGCTGCAGTGTCAAAATAATGCGCAGTCGCTCAATCTGGGAATCTGAGAATTTCCGGTAGCCAGACTCGGTTCGTTCTGGTGTAACCAGTCCCTGGTCTTCTAGAAACCTTAGTTTCGATGGGCTGAGGTCTCCGAACTCAGGCTTTAGAACAGCTAACACCTGACCAATCGTGTAGAGCCGACGATGGTCTTGGAGTCTAGATAGTGCACTCTCCATGACTTACGAATCCTTTTGTGATGAGTAAAAGGTAAGTCGAAACTTACCAATCAAAATTTCTGTTCCTGTGGTTAGTTGAGCTGAATCAACCCTGGCACCATCCACGTAGGTGCCATTCATAGAACCCAGATCAGTAAGCGTAAAGCTTCTTTGCTTTCGGTCAAACTGAACATGCCTTCTAGAAACTGTCACATCATCCAGGAAGATATCTGCTTCTGGGTGACGCCCGGCAACTGTCAGATCCTGGTCAAGAAGAAACCTAGACCCAGCCCCGGCACCGCGGTGAGAGATCAAAAGCGCTGAATTCTCGGGTAGGGCTGCAACCGCTGAGGCTTCCTCTTCGGTTAGAACTGGCGCTTGGTTGGCGATAAGGTCATCAGAAAAACGAGCTGTCTCGTCGCTTCTGAAAGATTCCTTGGACAATTTACGCCTCCCCTAATTACTCCACTTTAGAGGATTTTTCCCTGTCGTAAAACACCAGTTTTATTACATGGGCCACATAAAACCCTCCGGAGAGCCAGTAAAGCACTATTCCCCAGTAGGCAAAGCCCCAGGCCAGCGGCAAAACAATAAAGTCTGATTCCGGCCAAACATCAGCCATCAACAGCAGTGGGAGCGCGTAGAGCAGTGCGAAGGTGCCGGCCTTACCCAAAAAGTGAACCGGCAACGGGCCATATCCATGATTTGCCAAAACCGGGTAGACCGCCAGCAGCATGAGGTCCCTAGAAACCACGATTACCGCGAGCCAGAGCGGGATGTTGCCGTTGATGGTCAGCCCAATCAGGGTTGCAAAAATAAACAGGCGATCCGCAGCCGGGTCCAGCATCTGCCCGAGCCGGGTTATTTGATTGAACCTTCTGGCAATCTGGCCGTCAAGCCAGTCGGTCGCGCTTGCAAAAGCCAGGATGATCAGGCTCCAAACAAATTCGCCATTTAGCAGCAACACCAGAAACACCGGCACCATCAACAGCCGGAGTGCGCTGAGCATGTTTGGAACACTCTTGAGTTCTTGCAGCATGCTCATAGCCAGATTCTAGCGCCGGGGTGAAACAAGGTGTCTTGCCACGCCTGTCTTAGTGCTTAGGAAATAGCACTGTCAGCAGTGCTGCATCCTTGGTAGACTGGTGTCCTCGTTGGTCGCATCCGATTTGCGACAAAACCCTTTGGAGAAACTCAGATGATTGGCGTGCGCGACCTCGAGATTCGCATCGGCCCAAGGGTCTTGATGCACGAGGTCAACTTCCGCGTCGATAAGGGCGATAAAGTTGGCTTGGTTGGCCGCAATGGTGCCGGAAAAACAACGCTCACCAAGATTCTTGCCGGCGACGGTCAGCCCTCCCATGGATTTGTTGATCGACATGGCGAGATCGGATATCTGCCACAGGA
>DDBH01000002.1:82713-87076 GCA_002333405.1 Micrococcales bacterium UBA2037
AGAAATCTCGGCGACACGCTCGAGTCCATGACTAAAGCAAGCTTCGAAATGGGTAGCGACGACCCCAAAGTTGCTGCCGCGGCGATGACCGCCTACGCAAAATTTGAAGAGCGTTTCCAGGCCGCTGGCGGCTACGCCGCTGAAGCCGAAGCTGCAGCGATCGCCGGCAACCTGGGACTCAAAGGTCAGGTTTTAGATCAACCCCTAAAGACACTCTCCGGAGGACAGCGCAGAAGGATTGAACTTGCAAGGATTCTGTTCAGCAGCGCCGAAACCATGATTCTGGACGAACCGACAAACCACTTGGATGCCGACTCCGTGGTCTGGCTGCGCGAATTTCTAAAGTCCTATAAGGGTGGCCTAATCGTGATCAGTCACGACGTGGACTTGGTTGAAGAAACCGTGAATCGAGTTTTCTACCTGGATGCCAACAGAACTGTCATCGACATCTACAACATGGGCTGGAATCAATACAAAAAGGCTCGCGAGACCGATGAGGAACGTCGCAAAAAAGAGCGCGCTATTGCCCAGAAAAAGGCGAGCACGCTGCAGTTGCAGGCAGCAAAGTTTGGCGCAAAGGCAAGCAAGGCAGTCGCTGCCAAGCAAATGGTTCGCCGGGCCGAGTCGCTGCTTTCGTCGCTGGACGACGTCCGCGAGGTCGAGAAGGTTGCCAAGATCAAGTTCCCTGATCCTGCCGCCTGCGGCAAGACCCCGCTGATGGCGGAGAACCTGAGTAAGAGCTATGGCTCTCTGGAGATCTTTACTGCAGTTGACCTTGCGATCGACCGGGGTTCCAAGGTTGTCATCATTGGCCTGAACGGTGCCGGTAAAACTACGCTGCTGCGAATTCTTGCTGGGGTGGACAAACCCGACACCGGTGAGTTGATTCCCGGTCACGGCCTGAAGGTTGGCTACTTCGCCCAGGAGCACGAGACGCTGGATGTGAACAAGACGGTTCTGCAAAACATGCAGGCTGCTGCACCAAACCTTGCCGACACCGATGCCCGAAAAGTTCTTGGTTCATTCCTGTTCTCTGGTGATGACGTTTCGAAGCCAGCAGGAGTTCTATCCGGTGGCGAGAAAACCAGATTGGCACTTGCCTCATTGGTGGTGTCTTCTGCCAACGTGCTGCTGCTCGATGAGCCAACAAACAACTTGGACCCGGCTAGCCGTGAAGAGATCCTGAGTGCGCTGGCGAGCTTCAAGGGAGCCGTGGTGCTGGTTTCTCACGACGTAGGTGCGGTTGAAGCACTAAACCCGGAGCGCGTCTTGATTCTGCCTGATGGTGACGAGGACCACTGGAACGAAGGCTACGCAGAGCTGATTGCGCTTTCCTAGAACTGGTTTCGGTCAACCTCTTGGCTGCGAATCTCCGCTAAGTCGCCAAGTCGCCCCAGGCCAGCAAGTGGCTGGGCCATTCGGTAATTCGCTTTGAGGGCGTCTTTGTTTTTGTCTAAGAAATTCCAGTAACCTGCGCTGAAGTGGCAGGCCCTTTCACCGACCCGAACCGTTGGTGAAAACTGACACCCTTTGCAGTAGTCGGTCATCTTATTCACGTAGGCGCCGCCAGAAGTATATGGCTTGGTTGCGGTCAGTCCCCCGTCTGCATACTGGGACATGCCAATCACATTGGCTGGCATAACCCACGGGGTGCCGTCCACGAACGCATCGATGAACCAATCATTCAGGGCTTGCGGACTAAGTTCTCGCTGCACCCCAAAACTCCCGAGCACCATCAACCGATTGATGTGGTGGGTCCAGCCACGGTCCCGAATTTCACCTATGACTTGCTGCAGGCAGCTGGACTTTAGAAGCTCTGGATCCAATTCTTGAAAAGCCTCAGGCAGCGGCTTTTCGTGCTGGAAGTAATTTGCGGTGTCAAACCTGTCACCCAAATGCCAGTAAAGGTGCCAAACCCAATCCCGCCATCCCATCACCTGGCGAATGAAACCCTCTGCGCTTGCAAGCTCAATTCCGCCAGCGCGGTATGCGCGCTCGGCAGCCTGAACCACCTCCATTGGGTCTAATAACCCCAGGTTCATCGCCGGACTCAAGAGCGAATGCGACATCGCCCAATCCTGTTTCATCGCGGCATCTTCATGTGCTCCAAATGTTGCCAGCCGGTTAGACACAAAGTTATCCAGCGCCAACAGCGCCTCTTGCCTGGTTGCAGGAAATAGCCTCGGGCCATCGTTGCCAATGAAGGACACTGTCCCATCAGCTTCAAGCTGATCCAAGTAGAGCCTTACTTCCTGGTCAATTTCATCCTCAACTGGAAACCAGGCGCTGGCAACTCCCAGGGTCAGCTGCCCTTTTGGCGGCGGCTGACGATTTTCGTGATCAAAATTGAACTTTCCGCCCTCGGGATCCAGCTCTCCAGTGGTCGTTGTATTCATGAGGACACCGGTTTTCACTCTCCGGTCCCGATAAAAATTCTCCATTAGCAGCCGCTTGCTGCCCTGAGTTTTGCTCCAGTCAGCGAACTCCGCTTCGGTTGCAGCAAAGCCTCTTGCCGCAAGCACCTCCACGTCCGCGGTTTTACCTAAATCTGCAACTAGTGACCGAAGGCCCCTGGAAGTTGGGTTCACCACGGATAGCCCGCGGCCTGCTAATACCTCGTGGTAGGAATCTCCTCGCACTAGTTCTGCGCGACCGCCAAGCTCCTGTGCTCGATGCCTTAGGGCAGACAAAATCAGGTGCGCTTTCTGGCGATGATATCTTCTGGCACGAAGCGGACTGAGCACCTCCGGAATCAAAATCTGTCCCCCGTCGTCAAAGTGAGGGCCAAGCTGATCTGCAAATAGCAGTCGCACACTGGAGTTGGTCACGCTCCCAATTCTAAGAGTCAAATGAGTCGCAACGGATTCGTCAATCGCTGTGGCTGCTGATAGCCTGCGGGCGACAAAGGAGCCGCAGTGACCGCCAATAACTTTAGAGAACGCCTTGCCCAATACTCACCGATAATCATGGCTGGCGGCTATCTGTTTGAGGTTGAGCTACGTGGCTACCTGACTGCCGGAGAGTTCGTGCCAAAGGTCGCCCTTGAGCACCCCGAGGTGCTGGAACAAGTAACTAGAGACTTCTTGCGCTCTGGCAGCGATATCGCACTTGCCTTCACATACAACGGGCACCGCGAAAAGATGCGGATCATTGGACAGGAGCATTTGCTAGAACCACTGAACCGCGAGGCAATGCGAATCGCAAAACGTATTGCTGAAGAGCAATCCAAGGAGCAAGACCGCGAGATTTTTGTGGCCGGAAACATATCGAACTCCAACATCTATGACCCGGATAACCCAGAAACACATCAGCAGGTGCGGGCGATGTATCGCGAGATGATTGGCTGGGCCAAAGAAGAGGGCGCCGATCTAGTTGTTGCCGAGACCATGTATTACCTTGGCGAGGCAAAGATTGCACTGGAGGAAATTCAGCGAGCCGGATTGCCCTCGATTCTGAATGTTGCAGTGTTTGACACTGGCACGCTCCGCGACGGCTATAGCCCCGGAGGGGCCTGCAGGGCCCTTGCCGAGGCTGGAGCAGATGTTGTTGGCACCAACTGCTTCCAGGGTCCGAACACCATCAGACAGGTCGTTGAAGAGATTCGCTCCAAGATAGGCGATCACCCGATGTCTGCAATGCCGGCAACTTACCGAACCACCAGTGAGCACACGTCGCTGTTTAACTTGCCGGACCCTGGCAACACCGCAGTTCTTCCAACCGGCAGGACCTTCCCAGATGCCCTAGAGGCTCAAAACTCCAACAGATATGAAACGGCAGAGTTTGGTCAATTTGCTCACTCGATGGGCGCAAAAGTAATTGGACTTTGTTGTGGCGCGAGTGTTATCCATCACCGTGCCCTGGCCGAAGCGCTGGGAAGAAAAACAGCTCTTTCCAGCTACTCACCGGACATGAGCAAGCACTTTATGTTCGGTCAAGACGAAAGACTTCCGCAACACATGACCGAGTTTGGATCTGATGCATAACCTGCATTAATTCCACGTTTCGGAGATGACAAAGGGTTGTGAACCCAAGCTCAGCGGAGCTTTCCGCGCCAGGCACTAAAAGACCTGACTGACCCAGCATGAGGCAGCCTAAGCCATGGGTAAGGATGAACCTCCGCCAGGTTCTGGAATTTCAAAAAGCTTGGAACCGGGGCATGGGTGATTGCCACTCTGTTTGATTCTGCAAACTCGAAAGGGTTCCCAAGGTAAACAGACAGATCGCGTCTGCTGGCCAGATCCTGAAGTGTTTCGAGATAGAAATAGAGTCGCTTCGAGGAAAGCTGCAGTTTTGCTAGGGCCTGTTCGTTGAACACAAATGCCACGGGTAATTCAGGATTTGCCACCAGCGCTGGATCGGCATC
>DDBH01000002.1:87362-90475 GCA_002333405.1 Micrococcales bacterium UBA2037
CCCAGCGATTCGATTGTCAGAAGCACTCTTTCTGGCTTTTCAGTTCTGACCGGAGCCAGTGGGCCCGTTGTTGACTCCGGTGTCGGATCAGTGGTCAGCAAGACATCTGGCTCTGTGGCTTTTAGGGTCTGATCTTCCGGAAAACTTTCTATCGGGCAAGCTTTTTGAAGCGGGCAAGCTCGACACAGCTCTGGAGCGCGCTTTTCAACCTGCCACCTAGCAAATCCGTATGGCTTTCCAGTTCCCGAGCCAACGGTCCATTGCCAGCCGAGCAGGTTGGCGGCACGCGAGCCATCAAGCAGCTCGCGATGCATTCGCTCCTGACCGTGAAGCCAACCCTTGCCGCTTCGAATGGTCCAATGCGATGCCAGCCACATTCGGGTTTGGTTTACCAGCCAGCCATCTTGATTGAGCTCATCGACCGCAAAATCGACACAGGCCAATCCCTTTTCCCAGCCATCGCCGGGGGTTTCCCAATTTTGCTCAAACCGAAGATTGCTAAAAAGCCTGGTTCCGACCCGTGCGTAGAGGTGACGCGCGTACTCCTGCCACAACAGCTCATCTCGATACTTTTCCCTGTCCCACTGAGCAGCGGATGCAGCCCAGCCCCACAAGGCTTGCAGCGAGATGATGTTGTGGCGAACGTATGGAGACATCACCGTTGCCCCCCTGTCAGAAACAGGAAGCACTTCCGAGCGGTTCTTTGCGTAGCCCTTGATGCTCAAGTTGGCCAGAGCCTCGTTTGCGGCGGTTTGACCGCCTCGAATTGAACTACGGCCGCCACCAGAGTGAAGCCCGCTGAACACCTCTGCCAGAAGCTTTTCGGGGTCCTCGAGGATGTTGAATTGCTTCAACTCGGGCACGCTCCTTAGATTCAGGTGCCGTAAGTCTATGCTCGAGCCGGATATATAAACTGACGAAACAAGCCCGTCACTGCGGCTTATCCTTGTTATATGGATTCTCTCAATCGTCACGAAGACTACGGCACGGAAGCGCTACACGAGACGCACTTACTGGCAGACCCGGTTGAGCAATTCAAGATTTGGTTGCGCGAGGCGGAAGCAGAGAACATCTTTGAGCCAAATGCATTCGTGCTAGGCACCATCACTGACCAAAACACCCCAAGTTCAAGAACCGTTCTACTCAAGGGAGTCGACGAGCACGGATTCCACTTCTTCACGAACTTCGGTTCGCGCAAAGGAGATGCCATCGCCGGCAATCCGGCAGTAAGTGCAGTCTTTGGATGGTATCCGATGTATCGTCAGGTGCTAATTGAGGGGGTAGCTAGGTCAGTGCCTGGCCAAGACGCGGACGACTACTTCCACTCCCGACCTCACGAGTCACAAGTAGCCGCTTGGTCCAGCTACCAGTCACGGCCAATTGAAAGCCGCGACGCTCTAGATGCTCAGTTTAATGCTGCGCTAGCCAAGTTCAAAGCAAACGAAGTTCCAAGGCCTGACTACTGGGGTGGCTATCGCATTGTTCCGACAAGAATTGAGTTTTGGAAGGGCCGCTCCAACCGAATGCACGATCGAATAGCTTTCACGCGCTCACTGGATGAGCACGGTGCGCCTGACACTTGGAGCATTGAGCGACTGCAGCCCTAATGCCTAGAGTCCTGACCAGAGAATACACACGAACCTCGGCGCAGATCGCATTTTGAGAAAGGGGATCGCCTCTTGCGCTGACACTCAGCGAGTCTGGAGCATGATGTAAGTTGCATGAATCGCCAATCGGTGCAAGGCTCGCCATTGCTGCATCCGTGACACAGTGGAGGACTTGTGGCCAGAATAGCACTGATTCTTGCAATAGGTGTCTCTCTGCTCTTGATTGGGTGCTCGGCATCTCCAGAGATTCAAGACACTGACGCTCCTGAGCCTCAAGAGGCCCAAGACACAAGCATTCAGGCGGACTCGTCTGAATCGATGGAGGCAGGTGACGCACTCACCCCATGCGACCCCTCTGATCGCTCGGCAAGCATCGACTTCGAATACGAAGTCAACGTTGACACTAGTCTTCCAGACGAGTGGAAAAATGAATTCGACACGATTTTCAACGTTTTGCAGACTGTGACGCGAGTTTCACATTGCATCTCAACAGTCAGCGGCATTCAGACACCGTTTCCTGTCTTCGCTTGGAGCAGCGCTGTCCCAAATCCATGGCCAGAGTTTCCGCAAGATCTGAGCGGAGCATGCATTTGCGGCGATGGCGTAGATACGTGGATGGCTCTTGAGATCACCGCGGAAGAGTTCGAATACGATAGCCTGCACCGCTATTCAGTGATTGCGCATGAATATTTCCACCTGTACCAGATCTCAGTTTCATCCAACAAAATGGCCAACGGTGGATTGGCTATGTGGTTAGTCGAAGGTGGTGCAAAGGTTTTTGAGGAGCTGTATCTTCAGCAGCACTTTGGAAAAAGCGAACTGGACAGAAGTCTTTTTCCGATTTCTTTCGCTGTCAACAGTAGTCCAGAGATTCTAGAAACCTACGACCGTGATTACTCGCTCGATGTGAACTACAACAGCTCAGCGTTTCTTGTTCTTGCTCTAGCGGACTTCCTTCAGGAAACTCAGGGCGCCTCGGAGGAGCGAGCGCTCGAAATGGCGTTGTTCGACATTTTGGCTGAGATGAATATCGAAAGTGATTGGCGCCTTGCTTTTGCCAACGTCTTTGGAGTTACCGTAAATGATTTTTATGCAACTCTTGAAAAGTACCCTTCAACGCCTTCACCGGAGCCTTGGGTTGAAGTGGATGTTGTCGACGGCGCACAAGTCATGCCAAGCGAAGGCATTACGCTCGAGTCCATTTTTGTTGCCGGGACCTAACCGAAGTCTTGTGCTCAAGCCAGGCACTTTGCCACCCATTCCTGCAGAGAATGCCGTGACTTCGCGTCAGCATAATTTGTCATCAGAGATTACCTACTTGGAATGCTAAAGCCACTGAGGTAATCAACAAACGTCGGGCTGGCGGGATTTGAACCCACGACCCCTTGTCCCCCAGTTAAGTGCGGGTTGTTCGTAGCTGTTCGCTGGTGTTCGTTTTTCTAGTGTTTTTCAGGGTGCGAACACTCACGAACACAGGCGAATATCAGCGAAATGTGCCCAGGTGGG
>DDBH01000003.1:0-133 GCA_002333405.1 Micrococcales bacterium UBA2037
GATTGTTTTGCTGCACGGGTTTGGTGCCAGCAGTTTGACATGGAAAGAGGTCTTGGAGCCGCTTAGCTCAAGTGGCTTTGTCGTTGCCTACGACAGAGCTGCCTTTGGCTTTACTGAAAGACCGACGACTATT
>DDBH01000003.1:470-12073 GCA_002333405.1 Micrococcales bacterium UBA2037
AAGGAAGTTGTAATTCTTGGGCACAGCGCCGGAGGCGCTCTTGCGCTCGGTTACGCGCTTGATCACCCTGAAAAAGTTCAAAAGCTGATCTTGGAGGCCCCGGCTGTTTATGGCACAGGTGGTGCTCCAAGTTGGTTGAACTGGGTTTTTGACATCCCACAGCTTGATCACTTGGGGCCGCTGGCTGTTTCGTCAATTGCTTCTAGTGGTCTGCAGATTCTTGACAGCAGCTACTACAACAAGGATTTGGTGACCGATCAGGTTGTTGCCAACTACACCGCTCCGCTGGATGTAATCGGCTGGGAGCGAGCATTCTGGGAGTTCAACAAGGCGCCGCGTTCACTGAACCTGGTGGAGCGACTTGACCAACTGAGCGTTGACACCTTGATTATCACCGGTGACACCGATGAGATTGTTGCAACCGCTGATTCGGTCAGGCTCAATGGGGAGCTTCCAGATTCAACAATCGAAATCATCGTTGAATCTGGACACCTTCCCAACGAAGAGAAACCGCTGGAGTTTGTCGAAGCAGTAATCAGGTTCCTGGCCAAATAGCGATAGGTTTTTCTCATGTTATACAAAGGCGTATTTGGAACTCTTCGGACCCTAATCGGGCTCGCGCTGGTTGGAAGCGTTATCTGGCAGGTTGCCGACAGGGTTCGCGTGGACCTGTTTCGACCAACCGAATACTTTGCTTACTTTTCGATTACTTCGGCAATCTTTTCTGGCTTGGTTGTTTTGGGCAGCGGGCTGGTGTTGCTGCAGGGCAAGAGTGAGTCTGAACGACTGAACCTATTTCGGCTTGTTGCAGCCGTATCAATGATCATTGTTGGCGTCGTTTATCACGCACTGCTGGGGGACTCCGCTGTTGACCCAAGGGACATTGGTTATGACTGGCCCAGGATTCCAAACCTTGTTATTCACACCTACGCACCGATTCTGGTCGTGGCAGATTACCTGCTTTCAATCAAGGGCCCACGACCCAAGTGGCGCAAAGCGCTCTGGGTCGTGGTTTATCCACTTGCCTGGCTTGGCTTCTCGCTAGTTCGGGGTCTTGCCGATGGCTGGTGGCCCTACTGGTTTATCAACCCGGGCAGTGAAGGTGGTGTGATCGGCATGCTCACCTACATCCTGGTGATAGCAGGTGCGTTCATCGCACTTGGCTTTATTGTTCTGGGTCTCAGGCTGGCGGTCACGAAGGTGCTGGGGAACTCTAGCGAATAGTTGCACCGACCATAAAGTGCCAGCCGAGCCACCACCAGGCCATGAAGGTTCCGATTCTGGTGATTCGGTGCTGCATGATCGATTCAACCAACTCGCCAAACGGCGCTAGCTTGTCTGGGCGCAGTCGCCCAACCGCTGCCAGCGCAATACCCGCCACCATAAACAGCAGGTAGCTTCCGACAATTGCCAGTGGCCAGTTCATCTTCTTCTCAACCCAAACAGGTAAGCACCACTGGCCAACCAGAAAATAACAAAGGCAGCCCTGCCAATTGGTGTGTCAATGACTGGGTCCATCAGCGATGAGATGGTTGGGAAGGTTTCTAGGTCGTCGTAGATCTTGCTGCCCAGGTAGGCGACCATCTCGGTAAGCCCAAAACCAAGTGCCCAGATAGCCCAAACCCACCTAGACCGCAGCACCTGGAACTTTGGAACCTCCTGAGTTGGGGCGTCCCGGTAAAAGATAAGGGCAATGCCAATTGGAATGAACATCAGCATTACGAACCAGTTCCAGGCCCCGTGGCGCTCGGCGAAGAACATAACCAGGCCGCTGATGATCACCACCGACCAAATTGGGATGACCCCGAATTTCGGTTGCTGCTTAAATCCAACGGTCGTGAGACCAAAGACCTGAGTCAAAATCACAATCGCAGCGATGCCGAAGATCAGGATGTCCTCGAGCGATCCACGCCAGAGGTGGAACAGTGACATGCCAACGAAAATCAGCACCCAGGGGTTAAACCCTCTCAATGCCTGGAGCTTCAAGCATTCACCGCCTCGGAAATTGCCCGGCAGACGCTGGTTGCCCCAAACTCACCCCTAGCAGCTGCAATTTCAGCAGCTTCCGAGTGAAGCTGATTTGCAATTATGGCGATCTCCGCAAAGCGACCCTGAGTTAGTTCGTAACCAAGCGAAACCGCTTTTGCCCCAAGTGCGCCGATCATGCCGGCAAGGACATCCCCGGTTCCGGCGGTTGCCAGATGGGTGCTGCCTGGCCCGGATTCAACCGGCTCAAAACCAGGCATCGCAATCCTAGAAAGGTTGTTTTTTAGCATCACGACGGCTCCGGTGACTTTGGCAAGCTTTATTGCCACCGCATTCGGGTCTAGCTCTAGTTCGTCCACGCTAATTGGCTCAACCAGCCGTGAGTAGAGCTTTGCTGCCTCAATTGCATGCGGAGTCAACACAGCAATTGACTGAACGTCCTTGAAATCAACCAACGAAAGAGCACCGGCATCGATAACCATGGGAACCTTTAGCTCCAGAGCTGTTTGAATGTTCTGAATTTGCTCGCCAGCTTCGGATTCAGCGATCCCGGAACCAATCACCAGCACGCTGGCGCGGTCCAAGCCCAAAACAACCTCTGGTCGATTGCTGAGCACCAGGTCTGAAACAACTTTTGGACCCAAATAGCGAACCATTCCAATGCCAAATTCGAATGCGGCTTCGATTCCGAGCAGTGCCGCTCCCGGGTATTTCTGACTGCCCGTGACAAAACCAACGGTGCCGCGAGTGTATTTATTGTCCGCAGTAGATGCCGGCATCAGCAGCTGTGATGCGAAATCCGGATCAACACTCGGGTGCATAGATTTCACTCTAGTGAAATTAGTTCGGGTGATGTGGTGTTGTAACTTTCTATGCTTACAAATCAAACACTGACAATGCTCGATGGTTCCACAAAAGACCTCGGGGACTTCCAAGGCAAACTGCTTATGGTGGTGAACGTTGCATCTAGATGCGGACTAACTCCCCAGTACGAAGCCCTCGAAGAGCTTCAGAAGAAATACCAGGACCGTGGCTTCACCGTCATTGGTGTACCATCTGGTTCTTTCAAGCAGGAACTCAAAGACGATGACCAAATCGCCGAGTACTGCTCAACCACCTGGGGAATCAGCTTCCCAATGCTTCAGAAGGCAGAGGTGAATGGCCGAAAGCGTCACCCGCTCTACAAAGAGCTGGTGAAGGCAAAGGACTCCAAGGGTCTGGCGGGACCTGTGATGTGGAACTTTGAAAAGTTTTTGATTACCCCAACCGGGGAAATCATGCGCTTCCGTCCAACCACCAAGCCAGATGCAGAAGAGATCATCAGCGCCATTGAGGCAAACCTTCCAAGCTAACCTTGGCTCATGGCCATTGAGGTAGTTGCAGCAATCATTCAAGATCCCACTGGCGCATTCCTATGCGCCAGGCGGGGCTCTTGGAAGGATGCTGCAGGCAAGTGGGAGTTTCCGGGCGGGAAACTTAATCCCGGTGAGAGCGCAGAAACTGCGCTGGTTCGCGAAATCAAAGAAGAGCTTGGTGTTGAAATCAAGGTGCTGCGGCTCTTTGACAGAAGCGTCACGGTTGTTGGGGAGAGTGAAATTGACCTGGCCTGCTACAGCTGCGAGCTGATTGGCGAAAAACCGACCAATTCCACCGACCACAGTGAGCTTGCCTGGGTCAAAGAATCTGAGCTTTCCAAATTGGACTGGGCCGAGCCTGACCTGCCGGCAATAAAGAAGCTGCTGATTCCTTTTTGCTAGGCCAGCCGATACCCGTCTTTGTCATCTAGCTTCTTGACCGCAATCAAAATGATGTCAATGATTGTCCAGACACCCAGAGCACCAAACGTGATTAGCTTCAAGATTCCAGTGCCGATTTTGCCGAGATAAAAACGATCAACCCCGAGCGTTCCGACTATCACAGACAACACAAGAGCAACTAGCCAGTCTCTGTTAGAAAAGACTCCCGGGATCTGCTTGGCATTCCATTGCTCCCCATTTGCAT
Source organism: Micrococcales bacterium UBA2037 (assembly GCA_002333405.1). GTDB lineage: Bacteria > Actinomycetota > Actinomycetes > Actinomycetales > Microbacteriaceae > Aquiluna. The sequence goes on from DDBH01000003.1 coordinate 4,458, forward strand.
CGACGACGATCGAATCGCCAGCTATTTTTCCGGCTCTTGCCCATGTTTTGAGTTCTTCGGTGCTTAGTTTGTGCTCACTGCCTGGCAGCTTCAGTGTCCAATTGCTCATTATTAGCCTCGCCTTCTTTAGATAACCGTAGGTTAGCCCAGTGACAAGATTGGAAACCTAAGGTACGCGGCCTTCCACCTAAGTGCCTCTGACCTCCAGGCCAAGTCGTCAGCCAATTCGGCCATTGTGGCCCAGTAAAAAATTGTTAGTAAGTCCACGCTCAGGTAACTGATGGTGTCACCGGGGAAAGCCTTGGCCAGGCATCTCTTGATAACAGCGGGCATGTCTCCAAGGCCGTGCTCATATAACTGCGCCCTGACATCTGCCTCCAGCTCCCTAGCTCTTCTTGGGTTCCAAGGAGTCATCGGGTTTGGGTAGTGGAGCATGTCGCTGAGCTGCAGCGCTTCGCGATAGCGAACATCTTCTAGCCGATCAAAGATCGGCACGAATCGTTCCATCTCGTAACCGGCTTTTCGCATGTCCAAGATATCTGGGTATGAAAGGAACCTATAGAAGGGAACGTGAGGCCGAACCGATTGATATGGCTTTGAAGTGAAGCTTGCTAGCAGCGGATCGACACCGACCGCCGCAGCGCCCCAGGTGTTGAAGGCTTCATCCGGGTAAGGGATTTTTGCCAGTTCCTCTGGAGTTGGTTCACTCATCTGAATATTGTCGTTGAGTTTTGCAAATTAGTGGCTTGTTATTTGAAAACTCGCGTTAGCCAAGCATGTCGTGGCGAACCAAAGTCGCGTTGCGATCTGGCCCAACACCGATGGCGCTGATTCTGGTGCCGCTCATCTTCTCAAGTGCCAGGACGTAGTCCTTGGCATTTTTTGGAAGATCTTCAAAGCTGGTGACCTTTGAAATGTCCTCTTCCCAGCCCGGGAACATTTCATAAATTGGCTTTGCGTGGTGGAAGTCAGTCTGTGAAACAGGAACCTCTTCCACGCGCTGGCCGTCAACATCGTAGGCAACACAAACCGGGATTTCCTTGATGCCGGTCAGGACATCAAGCTTGGTTAGGAAGATGTCGGTCAAACCATTGACCCTGGTAGCATAGCGAGCAATAGGAGCGTCAAACCAACCACAACGGCGATCACGACCGGTGGTGACGCCGACCTCACCACCTTGAGTCCTAAGGTATTCACCCATGTCGTCAAACAGTTCGGTTGGGAATGGTCCAGCACCAACGCGGGTGGTGTAAGCCTTCAAGATTCCAATCACGCCTGAGATCTTGGTTGGTCCAATTCCGCTGCCGGTGGTGGCCCCTCCGGCTGTTGGGTTTGAAGAGGTGACAAACGGGTAGGTTCCGTGGTCAACATCAAGCAGGGTTCCCTGGCCGCCCTCAAGCAACACGGTCTTGCCCTGGTCAATTGCCTGGTTCAAGATCAGTGAGGTGTCGGCAACCATCGGTCGAACTCGCTCTGAAAATGACAACAGGTGCTCAACAACTTCTTCCGCGTTGACGGATGCGCGGTTGAAAACCTTGACCAAAAGTTCGTTCTTCTGGTTCAGTGCTGCCTCGACCTTTTGCAGCAGGATGCTTGGGTCAAACAGGTCTTGAATTCTGATGCCAAGTCGGCCCATCTTGTCACCGTAGGTCGGGCCAATGCCGCGACCGGTGGTGCCGATGGCGCGCTTTCCTAGAAAGCGCTCCGAAACCTTGTCCACGGTCACGTGGTAGGGGGTGATGATGTGAGCATTTGCTGAAATCAAAAGTTTTGAGGTGTCGACACCCTTTTCGTTTAGGCCATCAATTTCCTTGAACAGCACCTCTAGGTCAACCACGACGCCGTTGCCAATCACTGGCGTGCACTCTGGGGTCAAGATTCCTGAGGGAAGCAGGTGCAGTGCAAACTTCTTGTCGCCGATGACCACTGTGTGGCCGGCGTTGTTTCCACCCTGGTAGCGAACCACATAATCAACGCGGTCTCCGAGCAGGTCGGTGGCTTTGCCTTTTCCTTCGTCGCCCCACTGGGCTCCGACGAGGACAACTGCGGGCATGACAAGCCCCTTTCTAAAAAGCTAAGGGATTTCTTGGGAACTATTTCCCAGTCTACCCAAAAACGTGCTGCATCACCCAGGTGTGCATTGTTATTGCAGCTGCGGCGGAGGCATTGATTGATCTGGTTGACCCAAACTGGGTAATTTCCAGAACCATATCGGCGGCATCCAGAGCTGCCTGGCTAAGGCCTGGGCCCTCTTGTCCAAATAAGAAAATGCACTCTTTTGGTAGCGCTGTTTTCTCCAGCTGCTTGCAGCCGGGAACATTGTCGATTGCAATGATCGGAAGCTTTTGGCCATTTGAACCGGCTGTTTTTGCCCAGGAAACAAATTCATCGATGGTTTCTTGGTGGCTAACGTGCTGGTAGCGGTCGGTGACCATTGCGCCCCTGCGGTTCCAGCGCTTATTTCCAACGATGTGGACTTCCTTTGCCAGGAAGGCATTGGCCGTTCTAACGATCGAACCGATATTGAGGTCATGCTGCCAGTTCTCAATTGCCACGTGATACTCGTGACGCTGGGTGTCTAGATCTGCAACGATTGCAGCCATTGACCAGTATCGATATTTGTCCACCACATTTCTGGTGTCGCCTGATTGCAGCAGGTCTAAATCGAACTTTTCAAAGTCTGGGTGCGATGAGTCGGGAAGCTGCCCGGGCCATGGTCCAACACCCCAAGTCGGTTGCTCATGGGTACCTGTCAAATTTTCTTCACTCACTTGTAACAGCCTAAAGCTAGGCTTGATTGTTATGAGAGATCGTTCAGAAATAATCAGTTGGCTAACGGACATGGATGGCGTGCTTTGGCACGAGGGCAAAGCCATTGCGGGCGCTCCAGAGCTCATTCAAAAGTGGACAGATCAAGACACCAAGTTCCTGGTTCTAACCAACAACTCGATCTACACCCAGCACGATCTTTCAATCAGGCTTCAGGCCGGCGGCCTGAATGTTCCCAAGGAACTCATTTACACCTCAGCGTTGGCAACTGCTGACTTCTTGGCCCACCAATCTCCAAAAAGCACCGCCTATGTGATTGGTGAAAATGGTCTGATCTCCGCGATGCACGACATCGGGTATGTGCTCACTGAATCAAACCCGGAGTATGTGGTGCTGGGTGAAACCAGAAACTTAAGCTTTGACAGCCTCACCAAGGCGGCGAGATTTATCAACAACGGTGCAAAGTTCATTGCCACCAACCCAGACCCGACCGGCCCAAGCAAGGACGGCGTGATGCTGGCAACTGGTTCAGTGGCCGCTCTTCTAACCAAGGCCACCGGCAAGGACCCCTACATAGTTGGCAAGCCAAACCCGATGATGTTCCGTTCTGCGATGCGCAAGATTGGTGCTCACTCTGAAACCACCGCCATGATTGGTGACCGAATGGACACCGACGTAGTTGCAGGAATCGAAGCCGGCCTTCACACCATCCTGGTTCGAACCGGAATCTCGGATGATGCGGAAATCGCAAAGTATCCATTTAGGCCAACCGAGATCATGGACTCGGTTGCAAGCCTTCTCTAACTAGGCATCCAGTTTCTTGATGTGTCGGTTGAACGACACGATCACGCCAGCGATCATTACTGTTGTGGCCAAGATCGTGTAGGTGGGCCTAATGCCAATGCCGTCAACGGCAGTGCCAACGGCCACCATTGAGATAAGTGGCCCGGCATTCCAAATTGTCATTTCCAGGGCGAATACGCGCCCGCGTTTATTTGCAGGGATTTTCTTTTGAATCACCGTGTTTAGAAGCGGCAGCAGCGGGCCCCAGGCCAGGCCCAAAACCAGTGCGCCTGTAAGCATTGCCCACTGTGGAGGCAGTTGGCTCATTGGCAACATGGCAAGTGGAACACCGAGGATGCCGATTCTCAGAATCGTTGAGTAGCTCACGTACTTGTGGATCTGCTCAAAAAACAGCGCGCCCAAGATTGAGGCAGCGGCCATGGCTGAAATCAACAGCCCTAGTCCCTCTGGGTCTGCAAGTGAGTTGTAGTAGGCCGGCAAGACAACCATCTCGGTTGGCAGGTAAACAACTGCGAGAATCACAATCGCCGACATCATCACCAACACCGATGGAGTTGCAAACAAGATCTTGAAGCCCTGCATCGCATAGCGAATGAAGGGCTCCTTTTCGGTCTGGTCGTTTTCCTCATGCTGCTCGGTAACCCGAATCAAGATTGCAAACAGTCCACTTAGTGCCCCGAAGAACGCCACCACAAAAAATGTGTTCGCTGAACCAATTAGGGCGATGCAGAAAGTCGCGAGCGCCGGCCCCAAAGCGAAGCCTGTTGCAAACACCGCCTCATGGATTGAGTTTGCTCGATCCAAAGTCATGCCAGCTGGCTTGGCAACATCTGGAACCAACGACTTTCTAGCCGTGGAACCAGAAGGGGAAACAACGTTTTTCAGCGTCGCAAGAATGATCAGCCCGATCAGGCTCAACCCCCATAGGTTTGCAACCAGTGGCAACAGCAGCGTCAAGGTTGCAGTTATCCACTCACCCCAGATTGCTACTCTTCTGCGGCCAAACTTGTCGATCACTGAACCAATTACTGGAATCACAATCAGACCGGGGATTGCCGTTAGGGCGACAACTAAACCTGCAGATGCGGCAGAGCCGCTGATTTCAAGCGCTATCCATGGAATGGCGATAAACACCATTGAACCCGAAGTAATGCTTGTGAGCGATGCAAGCTGGGTTAGGACAAAAGGCGCAACTCTACGCTGCACTTTCACCTCTTCTAAAGACCGAGATCACCTAGCGTGATCGCCGTTAGATAAGGATAGCCTGCCGCCTCGATTGCCTGGCGTGCGCCGGTGTCGCGGTCAACAACCGTTGCCACCGCCACCACCTCAGCTCCAGCTGCAACAAGTGCCTCTGCTGCAGTCAAAGGCGACCCACCGGTGGTTGAAGTGTCCTCCAGAACAACCACCTTTTTGCCGGAAACGCTTGGTCCCTCGACCTGCCTTGCCATGCCATGGGCCTTGGCTTGCTTTCTGACAACGAACGCGTCAATGGTCTTTAACTGGGCAGCACTCTGGTGCAGTATTGCGGTTGCAACCGGGTCAGCGCCCATGGTTAGACCACCAACCGCATCAACGCTGCCAAGGCCATTTGCCTCTAGAAGTTCCAGCATCACCTTGCCAATCAAAGGCGACGCCTCGTGGTGCAGGGTGGCGCGGCGAAGATCAACGTAGTAGTCAGCTTCAAGCCCTGAAGACAGGGTCACCTTGCCGTGAACAATGGCAAGTTCTTTTATTAGCTCAACTAGACGTGGCTTGTTATTTGATTCGAAGCTCATAGTTAGAGTTTAGAGATGCAAATCGCCACCTGGAACGTAAACTCCGCAAGAGCAAGAGCCGAGCGCATCACCCAGTTCCTCACGCGCACCCAAGTTGACGTTTTGGCGATGCAGGAGATCAAGTGCAAACCGGAGCAGTTTCCCTACGCCGCCTTTGAAGCCATTGGCTACAAAGTTATTGCCCACGGCCTAAACCAGTGGAACGGCGTTGCCTTTGCCTACAAGGATCACCTGGAGCCAGAGGACATCGAGCACTCCTTCTCAGGGCAACCAGAGTTCAAAGACACACTCGAGGCCAGAGCACTTGGTGCAACCTTTGACGGGGTTCGCATATGGTCGCTCTATGTTCCTCACGGAAGGGGACTAGATGACCCCCACATGCAATACAAGCTGGATTTCCTAGATCGTTTGGCTGCGACAACAGCAGAGCAGCTGGAAATGAACCCGGAGCTCGAAATCGCCCTGGTTGGTGACTTCAACGTTGCTCCGCTTGATAGCGATGTCTATGACCTAAGTCTTTTCGAAACCCACGTCTCAGAACCAGAGCGGGACGCCTTTGAAGCATTCGAGCAAATTGGCCTTAGCGACAAGGTGCGGGAACTAGTTCCTGAGATGTACACCTACTGGGACTACAAAGATCTGTGTTTCCCCAAGAACAACGGCATGCGGATCGACTTCCTATTAACCTCAGAAGCCCTCACCGAGCGCATCACCGCGGCCTCAATTGAGCGGGATGAGCGCAAGGGAGAGCTCCCGAGCGACCACGTTCCAGTGGTCCTAACGCTTAGCTAGTTGATCCGGTTACCGACAGTCCCGATTTATCAGGGTTCACTTCAACCACAACTTGTGAGCCTTCCGAGGCATCGCCGTCAAGCAGCAGGTTCGCAAGCTTGTCATCAATCTCTCGCTGCATGAGCCTGCGCAATGACCTTGCTCCATAAACAGGGTCGTAACCGTGCTCTGCCAACCACAATCTCGCAGCTGGGGTAACACCGAGGGTTAGTCGCTTGTCTTCAAGCCTTGCAGTTAGCTTCTCAATGTTTAGATCGACAATGAAACCAAGCTCTTCAACGCTCAAAGCATCAAACAGCACGATGTCATCGAGCCTGTTTAGGAACTCTGGCTTGAACGCACTTCGAACCGTTTCCATCACCGCTTGAGACTTTTGGTCTTCAGATAGCTCTGGATCGATCAAGTACTGGGAGCCAAGGTTCGAGGTCATGATCATAATCACGTTTCTAAAATCAACGGTTCTTCCTTGACCATCGGTTAGGCGACCATCGTCAAGAACCTGAAGCAAGACGTCGAAGACCTCGGGGTGGGCCTTTTCGATTTCATCGAAAAGCACCACAGAATAGGGCCTGCGCCTAACCGCTTCGGTCAGCTGACCACCCTCACCATAACCCACATAACCTGGAGGGGCTCCGATTAGCCGGCTGACGCTGTGTTTCTCGCCATACTCGCTCATGTCGATTCGAACCATTGAGCGCTCATCGTCAAACAGGAAGTGCGCGAGCGACTTAGCAAGCTCCGTCTTACCAACGCCAGTTGGACCTAAGAACAAGAACGAGCCGGTTGGCCGGTCTGGGTCAGAGATTCCAGCTTTAGTTCTGCGAACCGCATCACTAACCGCCTTTACCGCCTTTGATTGACCAATCAGCCTCTTACCCAGTTCATGCTCAAGGTTCAGCAGCTTTTTGGATTCGCCGGCAAGCAACCTTCCGGTTGGGATGCCGGTCCAGGCCGAAACAACAGCTGCGATTTCATCCTCGGAAACCTGGTCGCCAACCATCCGGTCGGCAGATTGGGTTTCGTTTTCCGCACGCTCTGCTTCATTCAGCTCTTTTTCAAGCGCTGGAATCTCGCCGTAGAGCAACTTGGATGCTGCCTCCAGGTTTCCCTCGCGTTGTGCTCGCTCTGCTTGAATGCGGAGTGAATCGAGTTTGGTCTTTAGGTCACCAATTTTGTTGAGTTCGCTGCGCTCTTTTTCCCAGCGGGCGTTTAGATCGTTGAGCTTTGCTTGCTTCTCAGCAAGGTCTTCTTGAAGCTTTCTCAAGGCGCTGCTTTGAGGCGTCGTCCTTTTCCTTCTTTAGGGCCAGTTCCTCAAGTTTTAGGCGCTCGACCGATCGCCTCAATTCGTCGATTTCAACCGGAGCTGAGTCGATCTCCATGCGAAGCCTGGAAGCTGCCTCATCAACTAGGTCAATTGCCTTATCTGGCAACTGGCGGCCGGTGATGTACCGGTTGGAAAGCGAGGCTGCAGCA
>DDBH01000003.1:12294-29341 GCA_002333405.1 Micrococcales bacterium UBA2037
GCTTGAGCATGTTGGACGCATCCATAGAACCCTCGGCAGCTCCGGCACCAACCAGAGTGTGGAGTTCGTCCACAAAAGTTATGACCTGTCCGTCAGAATCTTGAATCTCTTTTAGAACAGCCTTGAGACGTTCCTCAAATTCTCCGCGAAACTTGCTGCCGGCAACCATCGCTGAGAGGTCAAGGCTGATTAGCGTCTTACCCTTTAGGCTCTCAGGCACGTCTCCTGCAACAATTCTTTGGGCTAGGCCTTCAACCACCGCAGTCTTACCAACACCTGGTTCACCAATTAGCACCGGGTTGTTCTTGGTTCTGCGTGACAGCACCTGGCTAACTCTGCGGATTTCAGCATCCCTGCCGATAACCGGGTCAAGTTTTCCTGACCTTGCAACAGCAGTTAGGTCAATGCCGAACTGCTCGAGTGCACTTTTTTGCTCTTCTTGTTGTGGGTGTTGATTCACTTATCTTTTCCTCCACAAGACCACTGACCCGGAGCGCTCTGGGCGCTGACCGGGATTTAGTCTTATTACTCCTTGATCACCAGCGGCAAACACACGGTTTCCTGGCTGACTCATTACTTGGTTCGCGAGCTCTCGCTCCAGATCTCGAACCCTTGCCTTCAAATCGGTATTTTCAGTCACAAGATCAAGCACCCGCTTGATCCCCTCGAGCGAAACGCCCTCGGCGCTCAGCTTTGCTACTTCTCGAAGTTTGACCACGTCCTGCATTGTGTAGCGGCGTGATTTGCCTGAGGTTCTAGTTGGTGAGACCAGCCCAAGCCGGTCATACTGACGCAGGGTTTGTGGATGCATGCCAGCTAGTTCTGCGGCAACTGAAATCACAAATAATGGTGTGTCTTCACTTATTTCCACAACCCCTCCTTACAGAAGTCCTGCCTTGCTGATGAGTTCTGCTCTTGGATCCTCTTCTGGGATCTCGGCGTCGAAAGCCTTTAGGGCTTCTTCGGCTTTCTTATTGATTCTGTTTGGAACCAGAATCTCGACGGTTGCCAGCAGGTCGCCCTGTCTGCCGTCGCCCTGAACACCCTTGCCCTTGACTCGAAGAGTTCGGCCGTTTGGTGTTCCTGGGGAAACCTTTAGCTTCACCGGCTCACCACCGAGTACTGGAACCTGGATTGTTGCTCCAAGCACCGCCTCAGTGAAGGTCACTGGAACCACAACCCGAACGTTGTCACCGTCTCTGGTGAAAACAGGGTGCGAGCGCACCTTGATGGTGACAACCAGATCTCCTGCCTGACCACCATTTGGAGAGGCTTGACCCTTGCCCTTCAGCTTGAGCTTCTGCCCATCCTGGATTCCTGCTGGAACCTTTAGGGTCACTGAATTGCCAGCGACGTTGAGCTTGATGTTGGTTCCGTGGATCGAATCAATGAAGTCAATGCTGGAGGTTGTGGTCAGGTCCGAACCGCGCTGCGGTCCAAAGCCACCAAATCCTCCACCACCGGGGAAACCGCCGCCTTGGAAGCCTCCGCCGCCGAACAGGTTCGAGAACACGTCTTCGAATCCGCCCTGGCCGCCGCGGCCGCCAGCTTGGAACCTTGCTCCACCTCCCATTGCCCGAACCGCATCATATTCTTGACGCTGCGCCGGGTCGGACAGAACATCGTAGGCCTCGGAAATATCCTTGAACCTGGACTCAGCCGCCTGGTCTCCTGGGTGAAGATCAGGGTGGTTGTCCTTGGCTAGCTTTCGGTATGCCTTCTTGAGGTCAGCGTCGGCGACGCCCTTTGTTACTCCAAGAATCTTGTAGAAATCCTTTTCTACCCAATCTTGTGACGCCATCTTTGCTCACCTCCTATTCGGCTGGTAAAAACACTGCGACCTTTGCCGGTCTCAGCAGTCGATCTTGAATCTTGTAGCCGGGTTCGATCACGTCTGCGACCTGTGGCTTAGTAACCTCTGGGTTCGGGTTCTGCACGAGTGCATCGTGGATTTCTGGATCGAAATCCTCACCCTTTTCGCCAAATGAAACTAGGCCAAACTTTTCGCCGGCTGCCTTTAGCTTCTGAGCCACTGCGGCCATCGGAGTTCCCTCCTGCATGTCGCCATGAGCCTCGGCACGAGTTAGGTCATCGAGAGCTGGCAAGAATGCTCTGATCGCCTCTGCGATCGCTGCCTGGCGCTCCGCACCCCGATCTCGCTCAACGCGAGCTCGGTAGTTTACGAAGTCGGCCTGCAGTCGCTGTAGGTCTTGGAAAATCTCCAGTTCGCGATCGACTGCATCCTTTTCGTCCTCGGAGATTTCCGGAGAAAGCTCAACCGGTGAGCCCTCCTCCTTCATCTCTTCAGTCTGATTGCCCTCGTGATGCTGAGGGTCATCGTGGTGGATGTTGTCCTCAGGCATTACTTCTCGTCCTTGGTGTCGTCTGCCTCGTCGTCTTCAACAACTTCAGCGTCAACTACATCCTCTTCAGGAGCTTGCTCGGCAGCTTCTTCACCCTCCGCGCTCTGGTTGGCGTAAATTGCCTCGCCTAGCTTCTGGCTGGAAGTTGAAAGCTTCTCCTGAGCAGCCTTGACTGCTTCAGCGTCTTCACCTGCGAGCGCCGCCTTTAGTTCGTCGACATCGGCCTGAACCTCAGTCTTTACGTCCTCAGGAAGCTTGTCTTGGTTGTCCTTGATCAACTTCTCAGTTGAGTAGGCAAGTTGCTCTGCCTGGTTGCGGGTTTCAGCCTCTTCACGACGCAGCTTGTCTTCTGCTGCGTGCTCTTCGGCATCCTTAACCATGCGCTCGATGTCCTCTTCAGACAGTGAGGATCCGCCGGTGATAGTCATCGACTGTTCCTTACCGGTTCCCTTGTCCTTAGCTGACACGTGAACGATTCCGTTGGCATCAATGTCGAAGGTAACCTCAACCTGTGGGATACCTCGTGGAGCTGGAGCAATTCCGGTCAGCTCGAAGTTTCCAAGTGACTTGTTGTCACGAGTGAACTCGCGCTCACCCTGGAAGACCTGAATTGAAACACTTGGCTGATTGTCGTCAGCTGTGGTGAAGGTCTCGCTGCGCTTGGTTGGAATCGCAGTGTTGCGATCAATCAGCTTGGTCATGATTCCACCCTTGGTTTCGATACCTAGAGCAAGCGGGGTCACGTCAATAAGCAGCACGTCCTTACGCTCGCCCCTGATGACACCTGCCTGCAGAGCAGCACCAACAGAAACAACCTCATCCGGGTTTACGCCCTTGTTTGGCTCTTTTCCGCCCAGCAACTTGGTTACCAATTCGGTTACCGCTGGCATACGAGTTGATCCACCAACCATTACGACGTGTGCGATGTCGCCCACCTTCACTCCGGCTTCCTTGATGACATCTTCGAATGGCTTGCGAGTGCGCTCTAGTAGGTCTGAAGTCAGTGACTCGAACTGAGCCCTGGTTAGGGTCTCGTCTAGGTTTGCAGGACCCGCGTCAGTTAGCGACAGGTATGGAAGCTGAATCGAAGTCGAGGTCGACTGGCTCAGTTCCTTCTTTGCCTGCTCAGCAGCTTCCTTTAGTCGCTGCAGTGCAATCTTGTCCTTTGAGACGTCAACACCGGTGGTTTCCTTGAACTTGGTAACCAGATGGTCGACTACTCGCTGGTCCCAGTCGTCTCCACCCAGGCGGTTATCACCGGAGGTTGAACGAACCTGAATTGTTGAGAACTCATCGTCTTTTCCAACCTCAAGCAATGAAACATCGAATGTTCCACCACCTAGGTCAAACACCAAGATAAGTTCGTCCTCTTTACCCTTGTCGAGGCCGTAGGCAAGTGCTGCCGCGGTCGGTTCGTTGATAATACGAAGTACGTTTAGGCCGGCGATCTCGCCGGCTTCCTTGGTTGCTTGACGCTCAGCGTCGTTGAAGTAAGCGGGAACTGTGATTACCGCGTCGCTGACGCTTTCACCCAAGTAGGTTTCTGCATCGCGCTTTAGCTTCATCAAAATACGCGCTGAAATTTCCTGAGGGGTGTATTGCTTGTCCTCAACCTTGAACTTCCAGTCGGTTCCCATGTGGCGCTTGACCGATGAAACGGTGCGGTCCACGTTGGTAACTGCCTGGCGCTTCGCGGTTTCACCAACTAGAACGTTGTCGTCCTTGGTGAAGGCAACAACCGATGGGGTTGTCCTGAATCCTTCTGCGTTTGAAATAACCTTTGGCTCTCCGGCCTCCAGCACTGTTACAGCGCTGTTGGTGGTTCCAAGGTCAATACCTACTGCTCTACCCATTTGTTTCTCCTTCTTCTATTGAAATCTTTAGGCCTTGCGGCGCTTCTTGTGACTTAAGTTGAGTCACATGCACTCAAGTCTTGTTAGGTGAAACCGAGTTGTCAAGAATCTGTTCCTGAAAGTTGAGTGAGAGTGACTCAAGTTTGGCTAGTGACTGTTTTGAAGCCACGTTTTGTTTACTTGCAGTTATTCACCGATTCCCATTTAGTCGCTAACCTGTTGACATGACCAACAACGACGTTGCAGCAGCTAAGCCGAAAGGCACATTCTCTTGGGCACTCTGGGACTGGGCATCACAAGCCTTCCCGACAGTTGTCACCTCATTCATCTTCGGAAGATACATAACCAGTGAGTTCTTTGCTCCCGCTGGTTACTCCATCGAAGAAGCCGGCCAATACACGGCCTTCTGGCTTGGTATCTCCGGCGTCATCGCCGGAGTGCTGATCGCTCTGATTGCCCCGATTGTTGGGCGACGGGCCGACAGCTCAGGCCGCAAGAAGTTCTGGCTGATGGTCAACACCTACTTGTTTGCGGCAACCATCGGTTTGATGTTCTTTGTTGCGCCTTCAAGTGACTTCTTTGTGTTTGGCCTGGTGCTGCTTGCAGCCGGAGGCATTTTCTTTGAGTTCGCAACCGTGAACTACAACTCAATGCTGAATGAGGTGGCTAGGCCACACGAGCGCGGCAAGATTAGCCAGTTCGGCTGGGGTCTTGGTTACATCGGCGGCATCATCCTGTTGGTGATGGCGCTTTGGATCATTCAGTTCGGTGGCGCTGAGCTATTGGGCATTCCAGATACTGATGCGCTCTCTGTTCGCGCTGTAATGGTGATCAGCATGTTCTGGGTCATTATCTTCTCGATCCCGTTGATGCTGAAGGTGCCAGAAGCGAAGCCGATTCCGGGAACCGAGAATGAGGGAGTGCTGCTGGCTTATAAAAAGCTGGTCAGGTCCCTGGTCACCATGCGGAAAGAAAACCCGAACCTGCTGAAGTTCCTAATTGCCTCGGCCGTCTACCGCGACGGCCTAAACGGAGTCTTTGCCTATGGCGCGGTGCTCGGTGGAATTGCCTTCGGCCTAGACCTTACAGAGATCATCCTGTTTGGTATTGCGGCGAACGTGGTGGCGGGAATTGGAGCCTTTGTTGGTTCAGCGTTTGAGGACCGGGTTGGTTCCAGGAAGATCATTTTCATCTCGCTGGTTGGCGTGATTCTGGGTGGCGCTGGGGTGTTTGCTTTTGAGAGCGCTGGAACCATTGCCTTCTTTGGCTTCGGATTGTTCCTCTGCACCTTTGTCGGCCCTGCTCAGGCAGCCTCTAGAACCATGATGTCCAGGCTTTCAGCCGATGATAAGCAGGGTGAGGCCTTTGGGCTTTATGCGACAACCGGAAGGGCCGTGAGCTTCTTGGCTCCAGCTGCCTGGGCGATCTTTGTTGGTTTGTTCTCTCCCATCTACGGCATCCTTGGTTTGATGTTGATTTTGGTGGTTGGACTGCTGCTTTTGATTTCGGTTCAGGCTTCCGCCGCACCAAAGGCGGCTATGTAGTTCTGCTCTACAGCTTGTAGAATAGGGTTCATGTCAAAACGCAAGCAGGGAGAGCTCGAGTCAGCAATCATGGGCTGTCTCTGGGATCGACCAGCAGGTCTTAGCTCGCAGCAGATTTTGGCGCTTCTGGGTGATGACGAGCTAGCGATTACAACCGTATTGACTGTTCTTTCCAGGCTGAGCGACAAGGGACTGGTTACAAAGGAACAAGACAGCGGCAGGAAGCTGTTGTTTGTTGCCACCAAAACCAGAGAGGCCCACACTGCCTCGCTGCTACTGGATGCAGTTCAGCAATCGAATAACCCGGCTCTTGTTTTCTCGCACTTTGCCAGCTCACTTTCAGCTGACCAACTTCAAAAACTAAAAGCCTCGCTAGACCAGTAGTCTTCGAAGATGGAGAGATTTCTCTACCTGCTGATTGTCCTGATCGAGTGGGTGATGCTGGTGACGGTCGCGGCACCGATGTTTTTTGCTGGCCGCTTCAATAAACACCCAGGCCTTGGAATCTGGCTTTGGTTCATTAGCTTGCTCTCGGCAATCTTGGCAACGGCTGTCGCCGTTGCGATTGCCACCATTTCAATTTTTATAACCTGGCAAAACCTCTCCAGCGATCAAAACCTGTTGTTCACGGTTGCCTTCAGTGTTGCGCCCTGGGTATTACTAGGGGTTGCCGGCATTTTGTTGGCGCTTGCCAATCAGCGACTAGCTCCGCTGTTCGCGCTTGGTCAGAGGGTGGATCCCATTGCAAACCTCTTGGCCCGGGAAATCATGGAATACCGAAGGGCAAAAATAGTTGAGCTGGAAATTCCGGGTTATTTCGCGCTGACTAGGGATAGAACCATCTACCTGTCAAAGAGCGTCTTTGAGTTGCCAGCCAAGCAGCTTGAGGCGATCTTGAGGCATGAATATGGCCACATCAAACTCGGGCACCAGAACCTAAAGAAGTTTGCCTACTTGATTTATCAGCTGCTGCCTTGGGTGGCGGCATCTAGGGCATTGGTTTATGAAATTGACCGGCTCTGTGAACTAAGCGCTGACAACTATGCGCTGAAACGCGTCTATTCAAAAGACCTGAATGAGGCCAGAAGGCTATTTGGCTAGTGGCTCGTTACCGGTGTCGGTGATGTGGAAGTTCAGGTGGCTTCTGGAGGCGGTTGGACCACGCTGTCCCTGATATCTAGAACCATAGGCGGAGCTGCCATAGGGGTTCTCACTTGCACTTGAAAGCTGGAAGAAACACAGCTGACCAATCTTCATGCCTGGCCAGAGCTTAATTGGCAGCGTCGCCACGTTCGATAGCTCCAGGGTGACATGTCCCTCAAAGCCCGGGTCCACAAAGCCTGCGGTCGAGTGGGTCAATAGACCCAGTCTTCCCAGCGAGCTCTTGCCCTCTAGCCTTGCTGCGATGTCATCTGGCAATTTCACGTATTCAAAAGTTGAACCGAGCACAAATTCACCCGGGTGCAAAATAAAAGCCTCATTGCTTTCAACCTCGACGAATCGGGTTAGGTCATCCTGCTGCTCACGCGGATCAATGAATGGGTACTTGTGGTTATCAAACAGCCTGAAGAAGCGATCCAGCCTGACGTCAATGCTGCTTGGCTGCATCAAACCTAGGTCAAGTGGGTCTAGGCCAATCCGGCCCGCGTCAATCTGGGCTCTGATGTCTCTGTCTGAAAGCAGCATGGTCTCAAGGTTACCTATTCGAACCAGGTTTCTTGGCAAACCCAGGCAAACTAGTGGGTGAGGTTCACCTTTTTATAGATTCGGGTCAGCCACTTCGGTGCCCACCAGTTGGCAGCACCGAACAGTCGCATCAGCGCCGGCACCAGAAGTGCACGAACGATGGTGGCATCAATCAGGATCGCAAACGCAATTCCAAACCCAAGCATCTTCATGATCGAAACCCCAGATGAGGCAAACGAGCCGAAGGTGACCGCCAGGATAAAGGCCGCGGCAGTAATGATTCGTCCGGAGCGCTGCAGACCGATGGCAACTGAGTTCAAGGTGTTCATGCCGGCATCATGCTGCTCCTTGATTCTTGAGAGCAGGAACAACTCGTAGTCCATAGACAACCCGAATGCCACAACCGCGACCATCACCAGGGAAGAGGTGTCGATGGTTCCGGTGACCGAGTATTCACCAAGCAACCACTGGAGGTGGCCGTTTTGGAAGACGAAGCTCAAAACGCCGAGGATTGCTCCGAGCGAAAGCACATTCAGCAAGATTGCCTTCAGTGGCAGCAGCACGCTACCGGTGAAGAGGAACAGCAGAATGAAGGTCGAGACAAAAATCCAGAGCGCTGCCAGCGGCAGTGCCTGCTCGATTCCCTGCTGAGAGTCGGTGTAGTAAGCACCACCACCGCCAATCAGAACCTGATCCAGGTTACTTTCCAGCCCTCGCAACGAAACTGTTTGCTCCAACCCCTCGGGGCTTCTTGGTTCCAAATCAGTAATCGCATTGATCCTGACCCAGGATGTGTCCTGATCAGTTGGCACAATCCCGACCCGAACAATATCTGGCTGGTCCTGGAGCTGGTCCAGGTACTCATTCACTGCGCTGTCGCTGCCCTGAACCAGGATTTCGATGGGTGACGACTCTCTGCCATCAAAGCGCTCTCGCAACAGGTTTGATGCCACCAATGCGGGGCTTTCCTTCGGCAGCACTCGATCGTCAACCTGACCAAACACGGCATCGGTTGAAAGTGAGAACATTCCGGAGAGACCAAGGACTGTCACAAACAAAATTGGCAGGGGCCGGCGCATCGTGAAGCGAGCGATCTTTTCCCAAATTCCCTTGTCCTTAGGCGTTAGGTCACGCCTGAAGACCCTGATTGAGTTGACCTTGTCTCCAATCAGGCTGAGCTGAGCTGGAACAGCAATCGCAGCACCAACAACCGCGATGGTCACCACTGTGAAGCCGGCCAGTGCGAAGGATTGCAGGAAGTACTGCGGGAAAAACCACATCGACAGCATCACTAGCGCAACCGTTAGACCAGAGAACACGACGGTCTTTCCGGCGGTCGCGACCGTGATTGCGGTTGCCTCTTCAACACTCTTGCCGGCAGCCCGTTCCTCTCGAAACCGGTTCACAACCAGCAGGCTGTAGTCAATGCCGAGACCAAGACCAAGGCCAGTAATCAGGTTCAGCGCAAAGATTGAAACGTCTGTGAAGTTGCTAACGCCCCACACCACAAAGAATGAGCCGACGATTGCAAGGCCACCCACAAACAGCGGCAACCCTGC
The DNA here is from genome assembly GCA_002333405.1 of Micrococcales bacterium UBA2037. Lineage (GTDB taxonomy): Bacteria > Actinomycetota > Actinomycetes > Actinomycetales > Microbacteriaceae > Aquiluna. The sequence continues at coordinate 21,300 of DDBH01000003.1, forward strand.
TGCAACCAACGAACCAAATACGAAAATAAGCAGAATCAAAACAATTGGAATCGCGATGGTTTCGGCTCGAATCAAATCTGACTCAATGGTTTCATTGATGGCCTTGGTGACCGCACCGAAGCCAGCTATGTGAACCTTGGCACCCTGGTAGTCACCGGTGAACTCATCCACAATTGTTGCCACGGCCTCGGTTTGACTGATCCCGTTTTCTAAATCAACCAGTAGATAAATCAGCTTGCCGTCGGCAGAAACCAGTGATGCCGGAGAGCCGAGCGTGTAGTAGTTAAGCACAGACTTCACGCCCTCAACCTGACTCAAATCATCAGACAGGGCGGTGACAAGCTCAAAATACTTTGGCATTCCATCGGCATTTAGGTCGTTTGCCTGACCGGGAAGATCTGCCAGCACAATTACCTCGGCTGGATCAACTGCAAACTCAGAACCAAGCAACTGAGTAACAGTTGCCGAATCAGAGTTTGGGTTGTCGTAACCGCCGCCCTTTAGGTTTCCAAAGACCTGAAACCCCCAGACGCTGCTGAGTGCAATCAGGCCAATGAAGCCAAACAGCACCCATTTGGCATGCCTGACTATGAAATGTCCAAGAGCTAACATTTTTTTCCTAAACTCCCCACCTGTGTTGCCAACCAAAAACTTCGTGGCAGGATTTCCCTATGTTCAAAAAACACAGGATTCGATCCAGAATTTATTTCACAATCGCAGCTTTGGGATTGATCACGGCATGGTGGTTCAATGCCATGGCCGTCTTCCAGGAAGCAGACTACCTCAGGGCTTGGTTTGGCTCATATGTGGACTGGGTCCTCTCTTTAGATCTGTTGATTGTTGGGGCCGGTGTCATCACCTTCATGTTGGTGGAGGCTAAGCGGCTTGGCATGAAGCGAGTTTGGATCTACTTCCTGCTCTCTGGTTTCACTGCCATGGCATTCACCTTCCCGCTATTCATGGCTTTTAGAGAGCGAAAGCTGTTGCAGCTGCGGCTTGCTGGAGGCAGCATCGAGCGCTACGAATTCGACAACCACATCGTTGACGTTTGGCTGCCAGCAGACCTAAACCCAGAAACTCCGGTGCTGGTAATGCACGATGGCCGCAATATTTTTGACGAAAAAGACTCCTACACCGGTAAGACCTGGGAGGTTTTGCCTGCTATCCGTGACGAGGTTCGGGGTCCCAAGCCTGTTGTCATTGCACTTTGGGGCTTCAGTGACCTAACCCGACTGCGTGAGCTTGCCCCACAAAAGATCTTGGATAACCACCAGGAAATTTGGGATGGCATGCCTGCTGACTATGCCGATGCCCCCGGCGAATCTATGGGCGATGCCTATGTGTCACTGATGGCAGATGCGATCTTGCCATTCGTTGCTGACAAACATGGCCTGGAGCTGAACCCCGACCGAACCGCGGTCATGGGCTCATCAATGGGCGGGTTGATGTCACTTTATGCACTTGGACAACGACCGGAGGTTTTTGGAACGGCAATAGCCTTTTCAACCCACTGGCCATTTGGTGGCAATGACATGGTGAATGAGCTCACCGAACTATTGCCAGATGCCGCGAGTCACAGAATTTGGACCGACACCGGCACCATTGAACTTGATCAGTACTACGCACCGTTCCACAAGGCTGCGGTTGAGAAGATTCAAGCTAGGGGTTACTCAGAGCCAGATTCGCTTGTTGCCGCCACCTACCCAAACACCGGGCACCACGAAAGCTACTGGGCTAGAAGGGTGGCAGATGCTCTGAACTGGTGGCTAAGGGCTCCTGATCGAGATCAGGGGTAGTGCTGGCACCGGACATGAACCTCACCACATCCTTATCGACCATCACGTCTCGAATCAGAATCGCACGGGTTAGGTAAAGACCGGTCAGTGCCCTGACTCGGCTGAGCGCAACATAGGTTTGGCCGGGTGAAAAAGCACCCCTGCCCATGTCGATCTGAACCTCGTCATAGGTTTGCCCCTGTGACTTGTGGATGGTGACTGCCCAGGCAAGCCGGAGCGGAATCTGCTTGAACTCGGCCAGGGTTACCGGAACCAAAACCTCTTTGGTTTTGCCGGTTGCCTCATCAAAGTCCTCTTCAACTTCATAGCGAACCTTTTCCCAGGTAGCCGGCCCGACCTCAAGCTCTTCGCCATCAACGTCGACCACCACCAGGCCCGACTTAGGCAGGGCAACGACCCGGCCGATGGTTCCGTTCACCCAGCGCCTAACCATCGCACCATTGGTGCCCTTGGTGCTGGAGGCATCATCGTTCTTGATAAACATCACCTGCGCGCCAACCTTTAGGGCCAGGTCAGTTTCGGCAGGCAGTGCCCTGCCGAATGCCTTCTCGGCGCCTTCGGAGTAGACGGCTCTAAATACCTTTGGGTCGGTTTCGATAAGACCCATGCGCTGGTGGTTCACCGAGTTCACGGTTTCATTGATGGTCGCCAGGCGAATCACGTCCGAATGAGGTGGGTAGCGATTGCCAGCCGTGTTGAGCGCATCCAGCATTTCCTGCGTGACCGATCCGTCTCGGATGGCATTCAGAATTTCCTTGAAGTCAGCGTCTGACTGCCTGAAGATTTCTGAAAGCTCAAACCGCTCCAGGTCGGTGTTGCGCCAAACATGAGCGTCGAAGAACCAGAGTGACTGGTAGTTCTCGGCAATGTAGGTGCGCTCAGCTGGATCGCGCGGTGGCACCGGCGCCAGCTGATAGGGGTCACCAAACATCACAATCTGCGCCCCACCAAAAGGCTCGTTCTTTCGGCCCCTGGCAATTCGAAGGGCTCTGTCGATTGCGTCCATCAAATCTGCCGAAACCATCGACACCTCGTCGATAACCAGCATGTCCAGCGCCCTTAGCACCTCTCTGGTTCGGCGTGACAGGTGCCTGGCGATCTCAACTTCACCCAGCAGCCCAAGTGGGAAGGTGAAGAGGGAGTGGATAGTTACTCCGCCAACATTTAGAGCAGCAACGCCAGTCGGAGCACAAACGGCGAAAGACTTCTCGGTGTTTGCAGTCAGGTGAGAAAGCAGCGTGGACTTGCCGGTGCCGGCACGACCTGTCACAAAGACATTGCTTTGTGACTGCTCAATATATTCAAACAGCGCCTGCTGCTCGCTGGAAAGTTCAATAATCAACGGCGCTGATCCTTTGTGTCGCTTAGTTGCTGCAGCATTTGGTTGTAGTCCTCGAGGTCCTTGTTACCGGTTCTGTCTGATGCTCTGTCCAAGCGCTTGCGCTCTCGATCATCGGATCTGGACCATTGGGTGACAACTATCAGAGCTATGACGATAGTGGGGATTTCACCAACACCCCAGGCAAAAGCGCCGCCAACGGCCTGATCAGTCAGTGGATCATCGCCCCAGGTTCGGCCCATCGCTCCAAACCAGTTTGCAAGCAACAGGCTCTTCTCATTCATCAGCCCAAGGCCAAAGAATGCGTGGAAGGCCATGGTGCCAATCAACAGCATTAGCTTGACCGGGTAGCCGGTCGTGTGTGGCTGCGGGTCAACTCCCATCAGCGACTGCACAAACAGGTAGCCGGTGATCAAAAAGTGAATCAGCATCCACTGGTGGCCCAGGTGATCCTCGGTTGCCCACCTAAACAATGGCGTGTAGTAGAACATCACCAGCGACAGAGCGAAGTTCAAACCGGCAAACAGCGGGTGCGAGATAAACCAGGCAAAGGGTGTGTGAACAGCCCAGAGCACCCACTCCCTAAGCCCCCAGGAGTCATCCTTGCGAGCAGGCTGTGCGCGCACCAGCAGCGTGACAGGCGCCCCAGGCACCAGCAACACCGGAACCATCATGGAAAGCACCATGTGGCCGATCATGTGCATGCTAAATAGATACTCCTGGTAAGCATTGAGGGCACCGTTGGTGACATACAGCAGCGTGAGCATCCCGCCAATCCAGGACAGAGTCCTTGCAATTGGCCAGCGGTCGCCACGCCTTCTTAGAACCCAAACCCCATAGAGGTAGAAAACAATCGCACCCAGGCAAACGCTGATCCAAAGCACATCGATGTCCCAAACGGTGAGCCAAGACGCATCGGTTAGCTCTGGTGGCAACTTATCGCCGGTGAGGATTTCTGCCGGCGTGAGCGGAACAAACTCAGCCTGGTCCAGCGGAGTTTGAGTTTTGGCGAGCGCCGTTCCAAGCCCAATCGCGAGTCCCATGATCCCGATCTCAACTAGAGCCAGCCGCCAGAAGCTAAATGCCCTCTGGCTAAATTGCCTCACGAGCGAGAGCCGGTGCCTTGCCGCAATCAGACCGAGCGCAACCAGCAGCGACGCCTTGCCGATCAGCAGTAGGCCATAGCTTGAAAAGAGGTCGGCTGGTTCGTAAAGCCTGATAACCCCGGAGGTCACACCGGAAATGGCAACCATGATGAATGCAACCAGCGCCAGCGAGCTGTAGCGCGAGACCAAAACAGCAGATCGCTCTGACTGGCCCCTGAATACGACATAGAGCGCAATCAGCCCGCCCACCCAAATGCTGATGCCAACCAGGTGCATCAGAAGTGAGTTCACCGCAAGTGCGTGACCGGCGTCTGAGGAGGCGTGCCCTGAGGCCGCCAAGGGATAAAGTCCAGCGATTGCGATTGCGGCATTGATGGCGGTCATCCGCCTCCCGACAAAGGCAAGGGTTGTTAGCGAAAGCACAAAGGCAATCCCGAGGTTCCACACCAGGAGAACCCCGAGCTCGATGTCTGTTGCAAACAACCAGAGGCTGTCACTGAAGGTTTGACCGTAGGAGATCTCTGAACCAGAAACAGACAGGTAGGTCATCACAAAGTTCACTGAGGCAGCAAGCGCCCAAATAGCTGCTGACCAGGCCGCCACTGGCGCTAACTTCAATCGCTCCTTCGAGTCCGCCGCGTAGGCAGACAGCACCAGCGATCCGACAGCAGTTGCCATCGAGAAATTCATGATTAGTTTGGCAAACGGTGCTCCGAATCGAACAACCGGGCCTGGGTCTGAAAATTGCAGCGGGTCAGCACCGCCGCCAACTTCCAATCCCGCAATAACGCTTACTAGCCCCGCAACAACAACCAGGGCAATAGCGACAAGGTGGCGACTAGGCGTCTGTTGATTCACCTACCAAGCCTCGGGAAGAACCTAGGAGTCCTCTCCGCGTACTGCTTGTATTGCGGGTAACGCTCGCGAAGTAATGACTCTTCAAAATCCGCCTTGTTGCTCAGTAATGCGTAGAGCAGCATCACAACAATGATCTGTGGCCAGTAACCAGCATCAAGCAGGATGCCGAAGCTCATCAACAACAGCGCAAAATAAATTGGGTGTCGAACCCGAGAGTAGATGCCGGTGGTCACCAGGGTTCCGTTGTCCTTAGGAATGGCCAGTGCAGTCAGGGCATTTCCCAACCCCAAGAAGCTAACCAGCAGCACGATAGAGCCGATTGCAATGAATGCCAGGCCGACCATGCCAACAACTTCACTGGCAGCGCCGTAGGCGTTTTCCTGTCTAGGGGTAAGCACCAGCAGAATGATCAGAACAAACTGCAACAGGACCAGTGAGTAGGAGCGGGATTTGTTGTTCATGAGACAACCCTATTCCAGACAAGCAAAAAGCGGTGTCTCAAACAAGACACCGCTTTTTATTTAGCTTCTGAGTTACTTGACTGCAGCCTTTAGCTTGCTTCCAGCTGAAACCTTTACGGTGTTAGCTGCAGCAATCTGGATGGTTGCGCCAGTCTGTGGGTTACGGCCCGCACGTGCTGCGCGGTGTCCCTTGTCAACAGATAGGTAACCAGGAATGGTGACCTTGTCACCCTTCGCGATTGATGCGCCGATTGTGTCAAACATTGCGTCGATTACACGGCCTACTGCTGCCTGGGACTCTCCAGTGTGTGCTGCCACTGCAGCTACTAGCTCACTCTTGTTCATAATGGTCCTCCTGGACTACTTGTGGACATTGATGTCTCAATCAATGTATAGGTAGAACCTGCTTGGGATAACTCTTCTCTCGGCGTGTTGCGCCTTGCTATATCCCTTATTTTTAGGGGATATAGGGCCATTGGGCCCGCTTTTTTGGATGAAGTTTGGCTGAAAAAACTGCAGCGAATTATTTCTGGCAGAATTTGTCGATTTTCAAACTGGTTAGTTGACGTCAATTCGGCGTCAAAAGACTGTTAAATTAGCCCACAACAAGCGAACTGGAGGGGTTGGATGCAGACTCTGAGCAATCAAGAAGCGCGCCAGCTCAGCCTTGCCAGTCTCGGTGTGAATCGGGGGCTAAAGACCATTGATCAGGTTATTGAAACCCTGAACCTGATCCAGATTGACTCAGTGAATGTTTTTGCCAGAGCCCACCTGATGCCAGTGTTCACGCGGCTTGGTAATTACGACCTAGCCGAATTTGAGCGGCTTGCCTTTGGGGCGGGAGCAAAACCCACCTACCTTGAGTACTGGGCTCACTGCGCGGCATTGATCCCTGAGCGTGACTGGAAGCTGTTTGAGTTTCGAAGAAACGAGTACCTGAACAAGCAGAGCATTCAGGAAATTTTGAAGCCGGGCAATAAGACAGCGCAGTGGGTCTTCGGTGAGCTTCGACAGAACGGCGCCATGACCATCAGTGAGTTCGAGCACGATCTCAATAAGCGTGGCGGCAGCTGGTGGGGCTGGTCTGAGGTGAAGGTAATTCTGGAGCGGCTGGTGTTCGCAGGTGTAGTTGTTTCAGCCGGACGCCACAACTTCCAGCGCAAATACTCACTGAACCCGTCCTTCGGCGAAACAAGCGGACTAACCAAAGATCAGCAAATCCAGGCACTGCTGGTCCAGGCAGCAACATCGCTCGGCGTTGCCACCGAAGCGGATCTAGCTGACTACTATCGGCTGACTCGACCCGCCGCCAGGCCACAGCTAAAACAACTGGTGGAGCAGGGTGCACTTGAAATAGTCGAGGTTGACTCGTGGAAGGACCCTGCTTTCATAGCACCGGGGCTGCTATCGAAACCTAAGGCCGATGTTCGTGACCAGCGACCCTTGAAATTGGTGAACCCATTTGACCCGATTATGTGGAACCGGGAGCGAACCAAGCGGCTGTTCGACTTTGACTACCTGATCGAGATCTACACACCGGAAGCTAAGCGCAAGTATGGCTACTACACACTGGGGCTGCTTTATGGTGACCGACTGATTGGCCGAGTTGACCTAAAGCACGAGCGCAAGGGAAGAAAGCTCTTGGTTCAATCGCTTTGGCACGAGAACCTAACGGCAGCAGAGCTAACAGAAATTACCCCGCGGCTGAAGCAAGAGTTGGAGCTTGCCATGAATTGGGTTGGCGCAGAAACACTAATCCCGCCTACCAAAGGCAATTGGCCTTTGATGGCGGGACTTAGTTAAAAACTATTTACCAGCTGGACTTGGTGATTCCAGGAAGCTCACCCTTGTGAGCCATGTCGCGGAAACGAACACGGCTAACGCCGAACTTCGAAAGCACACCACGTGGTCGACCATCAATTAGGTCGCGGCTGCGGACTCGAACCGGGCTTGCGTTGCGAGGAAGCTTCTGCAGTCCTAGACGTGCCTCTTCCTTCTGCGCAGCAGTAGAGGTTGGGTCAACCAAGGCCTTCTTGAGCTCTAGGCGCTTTTCTGCGTAGCGCTCAACGATTACCTTGCGCTGCTCGTTACGAGCAATCTTTGACTTTTTTGCCATGTGTTTAGCGCTCCTCGCGGAATTCAACGTGCTTGCGCACTACTGGGTCGTACTTCTTCAGAGTGATACGGTCTGGGTCGTTACGACGATTCTTTTTGGTCACGTAGGTGAAGCCGGTACCTGCGGTTGACTTCATCTTGATGATTGGACGTACGTCCTTATCCTTGGCCATCTGTGTACTCCCTAGATCTTCTCGCCACGAGCGACAAGCTCAGTGATTACAGAGTCAATGCCACGTGCATCAATAACCTTGATGCCCTTTGCTGAAAGCTGCAGGGTAACCTTGCGGCCCAGTGAAGGAACGAAGTAAGTCTTCTTTTGAATGTTTGGGTCAAAACGACGCTTGGTCTTGTTCTGAGCGTGCGA
>DDBH01000003.1:29406-30068 GCA_002333405.1 Micrococcales bacterium UBA2037
GATTGGACGTACGTCCTTATCCTTGGCCATCTGTGTACTCCCTAGATCTTCTCGCCACGAGCGACAAGCTCAGTGATTACAGAGTCAATGCCACGCGCATCAATAACCTTGATGCCCCTTGCTGAAAGCTGCAGGGTGACCTTGCGGCCCAGTGAAGGAACGAAGTAAGTCTTCTTTTGAATGTTTGGGTCAAAACGACGCTTGGTCTTGTTCTGAGCGTGCGAAACCTTGTGACCGAACTGCGGTCCTGTCTGCGTCACCTGGCAGTAGGCTGCCATTTGTCCTCCTAGGGGCGCGTTTACCCGAAGCTAATTACGTGGGTTTGTGCAGGGCTAAGCCCGTGCAACCATGCAAGTTTAGGAGGCATTGCCCTCCAAAAGCAAGTCTTAGCCAAAGAAAATCAAGCCGACATGCCACATTTTTTGCAAATGCCGAAAAGTTCAATGCTGTGAGAGACCTTACTGAAGCCGAATTTCGCCGCCAATTGGCTCACTTCAGCCTCAAAACCATCAAGATCAAACTCCTCTGCAGTGCCGCATTCGCGGCAAATTAGGTGGTGGTGGTGCTCGTCGCTGCAGATGCGATAGCGCATTTCGCCGTCTTCACCGGCCAGTGCATCTGCCTGTCCTGCCTCAACTAAATCGGTTAGCGCTCGGTAGACG
>DDBH01000003.1:30147-57512 GCA_002333405.1 Micrococcales bacterium UBA2037
TTCGCCGCCAATTGGCTCACTTCATCCTCAAAACCCTCAAGATCAAACTCCTCGGCAGTGCCGCATTCGCGGCAAATTAGGTGGTGGTGGTGCTCGTCGCTGCAGATGCGATAACGCATTTCGCCGTCTTCACCGGCTAGTGCATCTGCCTGGCCCGCCTCGACCAAATCGGTTAGCGCTCGGTAGACGGTCGTCAGGCCAAGCTTTTTCTCGGTGCCAATCAGCTTCTGGTGGAGCTCTTGGGCCGAAACAAAAATAGGGTCCTGGTTTAGCGCATCAAAAACTGCCGTTTTCTGCCAGGTGGCTCGCTTCTGTGTCATTTGGAAACCTCAAGCTTTCCTCGAATAAAGCTAATTCCTCGAGCAATTAGGTAAATCAAGAACGAAATGGTTGTGACATAGGGGCTAATTGGTAGCCCACCACCGAGCGCCAACAGAATTCCGCCAATCATTGCGACGAAGGCAAACGCCACGCTCAACACCGGAACCCAGAGCTGGCTCTTGCTGAGCCTTAGCGCCGAGGCAGCCGGCGTTACCAAGAGCGCCAGCACCAGTAGCGCTCCAACCACTTGAACGGCTGCGGCAACAGCTAGCCCAAGCAGCATCACAAACACAATTCCCAGCACCCGGGTGTTTACTCCTCTGGCGGCGGCAACTTCACTATCTAGGGTTGCAAACAGCAGCGGCCTCCAAATCACAACCATCGAAACCAAAACAATTGCGCTAATAACAGCAAGCGAGGCAAGCTTTGGGTCGTCGACCGCGACTATTTGCCCGGTCAGCAAGCCGAACTTGTTTGCAGCTCTGCCCGGATATAGGGCAAGGGCCAGAATCCCGATACCCAACCCGAACGGCATCAAAACCGCGACTATCGAATTCCGGTCCTTCGATCTGTCACCAAGGACGGCGATTATCAAGGCTGCGGTCAGTGAGCCAACCACAGAGCCGAAGACAACATCGAGACCAAACAGCAGGAAGATCGCTGCCCCTGCAAACGAAAGCTCAGAAATTCCATGGACCGCGAAGGACAGCTCGCGGTTCATTACAAAAACACCGATCAGGCCACCAACAAGTGCCAGCAATACACCTGCCCAAAGTGAGTTTGCAACCAGCGGAATCAGCCGATCGTAGTCAGAGAAGTTGAAAACATCTGAGAAGTCCATCAGGCCCACTCCTCATCATCATGGTGGTCGTGATCATGAGCACCCAAAACTACGATTCGGCCCTGGTTTCTGACGACATCTATCTCGGTGCCGTAAAGATCTGACAGCACTTCTGACCGCATGACCTCTTCGGTGGTGCCGATCGAGTAGCGACCTTTGGCCAAATACAGCACCCGGTCGACGTAGTCAGAAACTGGGTTCAGGTCGTGGGTGACAAAAATCACCGCAGCGCCCTGTTTTTTGGCTTGATTTGCAATCAGTTCGCTCACCACCTGCTGGTGGTTGAGATCCAGAGCGCTCAGCGGCTCGTCCGCCAAGATGAGTTTCGGCTTGGAAATAAGCGCTTGAGCAACGCGGACTCGCTGCATTTCGCCGCCGGAGAGTTCACCCAGTGGCTTTAGGGCAAGCTGGTCGGCTTCAACTTGAATCAATGCCTCGGTAACCAAGGCTTTGGTCTTAGCACCTGTCAGCGGTAAACCAAACCTGTGGCCATCAAGGCCCAGACGCACAGCATCGAAGACCGTCAGCGGCAACTGCGCATCGAGTGAGCGATGCTGCGGGATGTACCCGATGTCGGTGCTGCCGCGTCGAACTTTGGAACCTAGAAAATTGATGGACCCCGCGGTCAGCTTCTGCTGAGCAAGGACGGACTTTAGAAACATCGACTTTCCAGAGCCATTGGCGCCAATCAGGGCAATGAACTCTCCCGGTTGAACCTCAAAGTCGAGGTTCTGCCAAATTACGCGTTCGTCAAACTGTAAGGACGCGTTGTTTACCTGAAGAATTGAGTTCAATTAGTAGATCGCCTCTTGCAACTCGTCGACAACCGAGGCCATCCAGTCCAGGTAATCCAGGTCGTCGCTTGGAATCAGTTCGCTCAAGGCAACCACTGGGGTGCCAACAGCTTCTGCAATTTTCACAAGTTCACCGGAGACGGCATCATCGACTTGGGTGTTGGTCACCAACAGAATTGCCAATTTGTTTTTGAGCAGTGACTTTGCTTCTTCCAGCGCGGTCAATGGAACATCGCGCTCTTCCTCAATGGCATCCGCCAAATCCTGCGGGGTCAAAATGTCAAAGCCAGCATCTTCCAGCATTAGGTTTCCAACACCCTCCACCGCGATTACGCCTAGGCCAAGGGCGCGATCCCGAAGTGCTTCGACCCGAAGCTCTAGGTTTTCAAGCTCCGAGGCAAAGAAATCGTAGTTTGCATTCACGTCATCAAACGCCTCTGGCCTTAGCTCATTGATTGCAGAGGCGATCTGGTCGGCTACTTCAGAGACCTGGTGCAGGTCATACCAAATGTGTTCATTGGCATGGGCCTGGTCCATGACGGTTTCTGCATCAGTCTCGGATTCGCCATCGACGGTGTGGTCGTGGCCACCCTCAACTAACTCAATAAACATCTTTTCGCCTGTTGTTGCGGCGACCAACTGCTCCATGAACTCGTCATATCCGCCTCCGTTTGCAATCACAAGTTCGGCGTCCTGCACGGCCAGCTGATCCCTGGCGGTTGCCTCGTAGGAGTGTGGGTCCTGGGAGGAATTGTCGATAATCGCGGTGACCTCGACCCAGTCACCGCCAATGATCTCTACAACACTTGCCCACACATTTGTGCTGGTTACGACCTGGATCGTTCCGGTCATACCAGACCTGGTCAAACTAGGCGATGCGCTGGGGGTTGAGTCAGGATCGGTGTCTTGACCGTTGGAAAAGAAGGTGAGGGCCGTAATGACAAGAGCTAGGGCTGCAACCGCGGCGGCGCCGGCCATGAGGAGTTTCTTCAATAGCGGATTCATGGCTCAACAATACGCCTTATTGAAAACGATTGTCAATACCAATTAGTCAAGCAGTAGGGCTGGTTCCTCAATCACGCTTGCCACGTCCTGAACAAAACGGGATGCTACGTCACCGTCAACAACTCGGTGGTCGAAGGTTGCACCAATTGTGGTCACCTGCCGCACCACGATCTCATCGTCAACGACCCAAGGCTTCTTGCGAATTGAGCCAAGAGCAACAATCCCAACTTCACCGGGGTTCAAAATCGGAGTTCCGGTGTCAACACCGAAGACACCGATGTTGGTGATGGTGATGGTTCCGTCTTTCATTTCTTCCGGAGCGGTCTTGCCATCTCTAGCAACTGCTGCCAGCTTCTCAATTGCTGTTGCCAGCTCAATCATGTTCATAGCGTCGGCGTCTTTAATGTTCGGGACGATCAAACCCCTCGGGGTTGCCGCTGCAATTCCTAGGTTCACGAAGTTGTGAACGATGATCTCAGTATCGGTCCAGGTTGAGTTCACCATTCGGTTTCTTCTGGCAGCCCAAATGATTGCCTTAGCCATGATCAAAAGCGGCGTCACCTTCACGCCAGCAAAATCAACCGATGCCTTTAGGCGCTTTACGTATTCCATGGTTCTGGTTGCATCGACGTCGACAAAGATGCTGACGTGTGGGGCGGTGAAGGCGCTGGAAACCATGGCTGTGGCGATTGCCTTGCGCATGCCCTTGACCGGAATCCGCTCTTCGCGCTCGCTTGGAACATCAGGGGTGGTGAGGTTCTTGAAGACACTTGCCTGGCTGGCTGCACCAATGACGTCTTCCCGAGTAATCTCGCCGCGAGTTCCGGTGCCGGCAAGGTTTGCCAGATTCACGCCCAGCTCTTTTGCCATCTTTCGAATCGGTGGCTTGGCAATAATCGAATCGGCTGCACCTGCTGCTGCGGCAACCATCGCAACCGGAACCGCGGTTGAGGTTGGTGCGGCCTTTACTGCCCTTGACCTTCTTGACTTGACGTCACCGGCATCACCGTAGCCAACCAGGGTTGGAATCTTGTATTCAGCGCCGGTGTCTGCCTCTTGAGCGGCTGCGGGTGGAGCCTTGTCTTCAACAACTGGAATCGGCGAGGCACCCTGAGTGCTGACCGAAATAATCGGGGTGCCAACCTCAACTGTGTCGCCAACTTGAACTAGCAATTCCTGAACTTCGCCCTCAAAGGGACATGGCAGCTCAACTACCGACTTGGCGGTCTCTATTTCACAGATTGTCTGATTGACCTTGACCATATCTCCTGGAGCAACCAACCAGCTCACGATCTCGGCCTCAGTTAGACCTTCGCCAACGTCTGGCAGTGGGAACTTTGAAATGCTCATGTGTCTTTCCTAGTACGCCAAAGATCTGTCAATTGCTTCCAGAATACGGTCTGCATCCGGAAGATAAATCTCTTCAAGCTTTGCAGGTGGGTAGGGGGTGTCAAATCCACCAACCCTAATTACCGGCGCTTCAAGGTTGTAAAAGGCCTCGTTTGAAATTCTGGCTGCGATCTCGCTGGAAATTGAAACGTTGGTTGGAGCCTCATGCACGATCACCGCTCTAGAGGTTTTCTTCACGGAGGCCATGATCGTTGGGTAATCAATCGGAGACAGCGACCTGATGTCAATCACTTCAATGCTGACGCCCTCTTCGGCACCGATCTCAGCAGCCTGCAGGGCGGCGGTGACCATTGGCCCGTAGGCAATCAGAGTCACTTGGGTTCCCTCCCGCATCAACCTGGCGCTATGCAGTGGCAGTGGCGGGGTGTCCAGGTTTACCGGACCCTTTTGCCAATAGCGACGCTTTGGCTCAAGCATGATCACGGGATCAGGGCATTCAATCGCCTGCTGCATCATCCAATAGGCATCGTTTGGGTTCGAGGGTGTCACAATCCTCAAGCCCGGGGTGTGAGCGAAGTAAGCCTCGGGAGATTCGGAGTGGTGCTCAACGGCACCAATGCCACCACCGTAAGGAATTCTGATTACCACCGGCATCTCCAGAAAACCCTCGGAGCGGTAGGTGAGCCTCGCCAGCTGAGTGGTTATCTGGTTGAAGGCAGGGAACACAAAGCCATCAAATTGAATTTCAACGACCGGACGGTAGCCGCGCATGGCTAGACCAATTGCTGTTCCTACGATTCCAGACTCTGCAATTGGAGTGTTAAAGATTCGCTTGTCACCAAATTCATCCAACAGCCCCTCGGTCACGCGGAAGACACCGCCGAGTTCTGCAACATCTTCGCCAAACATCAAAACCTTGTCGTTGGCGCTCATCGCTTGGCTAAGTCCAGCGTTTAGGGCCTTGGCAATTGGCATCTCTTTGTAGTTACTCATGGTCGCCCATCTGGGCTTCATAGGCTTCTAGCCAAGCGCGCTGCTTGTCGATCTCTGGGTGCTGGTCTGAATAAACGTGGTTGAAGATGTTCTCCATAGGCGGGTTCTGGAGGGCGAAGGTCTGCTCTCTGATGTCCTTGGCAAGCTGATCGCCAGCCTCGGTGACCTCATCAAAGAAGTCATCGCCAACACCTTGCCGCCTCAGGAAGGTTTCGAAGCGAACGATTGGATCCTTCGCCTTCCACTTTTCAACTTCCGCGTCTTCGCGATATTTGCTCGGGTCATCCGAGGTGGTGTGAGCACCGATTCGATAGGTCAACGCCTCGAGCAAGAACGGACCCTGGCCAGCCCGGGCCTGATCCATGTGGAGTTTGGTAGCTGCATAGCAGGCAAGCACGTCGTTGCCGTCGATCCTCATGCCGGGAACACCAAAGCCCTCGCCCCTTGTGTAGAGGGGAGCCTTGGTTTGGCTGTCAATGTGAGCTGAGATTGCCCACTGATTGTTTTGAATAAAGAAAACAATTGGCGATTCATTCACTGCTGCAAACAACAGTGATTCGGACACATCGCCCTCGGCGGTGGCGCCATCACCCATGTAGGAAATCACAGCGAGGTCTTCTTCTGGGTTGCCGGTTCCAACCTTGCCATCTAGCTTCACACCCATGGCGTACCCAACCGCGTGGAGGACCTGGGTTGCCAGAACAATTGCGTAAAGGTGGAACCTGGTTTCCTCAGGATTCCAACCCCCGTGGTTCACACCACGCATCATTTTTAGAATCGACATCAGCTCAACGCCGTGAGTCAGTGCAACGCCGTGCTCCCGATAGCTTGGAAACATGTGGTCGTTTTTACCAACCGCATATCCAGAACCAATTTGAGCGCCCTCCTGGCCAATGGCTGGAACCCACAGACCAAGCTGACCCTGACGCTGCAGCGCAATGGCTTCAATGTCAAAGCGACGGATGCGCGCCATGTCCCGATAGAAGGTTTTTAGAGTGTCCTCATCAAGATCCTCGATGAGCTTCCCATACTTTTCGTAGCCCTTCGGAACACCATAGGTTCCGTCAGGTGCAAGTAATTGCAACATTGGTGGCTGCTTTTCGGGGGTCACGCCCACTAATTTAGCCCGATACTGAAAGAATTGCCTGATGTTGCGATTTCTAGTTAGCACGATTGTCAATGCGGTGGGCCTCTGGGTCGCCACTTCAATCATCCCTCAGGTTCAGCTCACCCCCTATGGTGGCGAGGGTTTTTGGAACATCGCCGGCTCATTTTTGGTAGTCGGAGCGGTCTTTGGTTTGGTAAATGCAATCATCGCCCCGGTCATAAAAATTCTGGCCTTCCCGCTCTACATCATCACCTTTGGGCTTATTTCATTCGTGATCAATGGCGCGCTGCTGATTTTCGTAGCCTGGCTCAGCACCCAGCTGGGTGCTGATGTCTTTAGCATCGATGGCTTCACCTCAGAGGGCCTCGAAATCGCTTCTCTGGGTTGGGCAATCCTGGCTGCGATAGTCATGAGCATTGCCAGCTTCTTCACCAGAGCCGTGCTGAAAGTTCTCAAGATTCGCTAGCCATTGCTCGGTGTCGGCCGAGCCGCTTAGTCAATAGCGAATAAATAGGGCAAAATGGTGTTGTGACTCTTTCTTCGCAACCCCTCAGCCCACTAGACGGCCGCTATCTTGCTCAGGTTAGGGAGCTCGGCGAGCATCTCAGCGAGGCCGGCCTCAACAGAGCCCGCGTCCAGGTTGAGGTTGAGTGGCTGATTTGGCTGGTTGAAAAGGACTTGCTTCAGGTCAACAAGACCCTCAGCGAGAAAGAAGCCGCCAAGTTGCGCGAGCTCGTTAGTGAATTCTCCGACGAGTCAGTTGAAAAGCTCGGCAAGATCGAGGCCACCACCCGTCACGACGTGAAGGCGGTTGAGTATTTTGTTCGAGATGCGCTGACGGCAATGAAGCGCGAAGACCTGCACGAGCTGGTTCACTTCGCCTGCACCTCAGAGGACATCAATAACCTCAGCTATGCGATCACCATCCATGACGCCCTGGAGCGAGCCTGGCTCCCGAAGGCCAAGGATGCGCTGAAAAAGATCACCCGCATGGCGGGCGAGATGAAGAACGTGCCGATGCTTTCTCGGACTCATGGGCAGCCCGCTACTCCAACCACCATGGGCAAGGAATTTGCGGTTTTCGCTCACCGACTTCATCGACAATTACACCGAATTGAGAATCAGGAAATTCTAGGTAAGTTCTCGGGTGCAACCGGCACCTTTGCCGCGCACCTGGCAGCTGCCCCCGAGGTTGATTGGCCCGCACAATCAAAGGCCTTCGTCGAGCACCTGGGTTTCCAGTGGAACCCGCTCACAACCCAAATCGAGTCTCACGATTGGCAGGCCGAGCTCTACAGCTCAATTTCACACTTCAACCGCATCATGCATAACCTCGCGACGGATGTCTGGACCTACATTTCACTGGGTTTCTTCAAGCAGATTCCGGTTGCTGGCGCAACTGGCTCCTCGACAATGCCTCACAAGATCAACCCGATTCGATTTGAGAACGCCGAGGCGAACCTGGAGCTGTCCTGCGCGATTCTGGATTCGTTGTCTCAGACTCTTGTTACCTCGAGAATGCAGCGAGACCTCACTGACTCCAGCGCGCAGCGCAACATTGGTGTCGGTTTTGGCCACTCCCTGCTTGCCCTAGACAACGTAAATCGCGGGCTGGATGAAATTGCAATCAGCGAGGGCGTTTTGATGGCTGACCTGCTGGAGAACTGGGAGGTTCTCGGGGAGGCAATCCAAACTGCGATCAGGGCTGACGTGGCAAGAGGCGAGTCAAAGATTTCTGACCCCTACGCGATGCTGAAAGAACTAACCAGAGGCAAGCGGGTTGGCGAAGAGGAACTACTGGCTTTCGTAAATGAGCTGGACGTTTCAGACGCAACCAAGGCAAGGCTTTTGGTGCTCAAGCCAAGCACATACCTTGGCCTATCAGCTGAGCTGGTTGAATACCTAGCTGACTAGCGCAGCCTTGGCTTGTTTGGGTCCTGGTCATCTGGCTTAAAGCTCAGATCCAGAGTTGCAACAACCACTAAAGAGATTATGAAAGTTGCCAGCGCCCAAATGATGGCCTGCTCAACAAATCTGGTGCCGTAGAGGACAATGAGTCCGACAAACAATGCGGCGACAGTGGACATGACCATGTAGCTCTTTAGGTTTACAAATCGTTTCACGGCTCAAGCCTACTTCGGTTGCGGGCTAGCGGCCGTGATACCCCAAAAAACACCGCTAATTGCCAGATAGGCGCCAAGAAAACCAACAGCACTCACCTCATCAAGCGGTGCAAGCAAAAATACGAGGCCCAGGGCAAGGCTCAAAACAGCGCTGATGGCAAAATCTCTGCCCAGTGGTGACGAGCCGCGATGCCTTCTGGCCAGATAGCCCTCGAAGGCTGCAAATGAAAGACCAAACAGCGCAACCAGCGGCAAGAACAGAACCTCTTGGAGCGTCTGATTTATGAACGTGACAAGAGCCAAAACGCCAACCAGTGTGGCGATGATCAGCAGCGGCATAAGCCACTGAAACTTCTTGACCCCCAAGACATAACCCAAGGAACTCAAGCCCAACAGAATTCCAAAGCCAGCGAGCACGGCCGACCCAACACCATAGGTGTGGGCCTGCGTGAAGGTGATTAGAACGCCAAGACCGAAAGAGAGGGCGGCCCTAAGGCCAAAAAGTATTTGCACATGCCTAGCTTGGCATATTTACGAAGCGCGAATACTGACCATGGAAGGCAACTGTGACCGTTCCAGTTGGTCCATTTCGCTGCTTGGCAAGAATGAGATCTGCCTCGCCTGCACGCGGATGATCCCGCTCATAAATACCTTCTCGGTGAAGCAGCACGACAACGTCGGCGTCTTGCTCCAGAGATCCAGATTCACGCAGGTGAGAAAGCTCTGGCCGCTTGTCCTTGGACTGTTCTGCCTGACGGTTTAGCTGTGACAGCGCAACAACCGGGACTCCCAGCTCTTTGGCGAGCAGCTTCAGCGCCCTTGAGAACTCAGAAACCTCTTGCTGACGCGACTCGACCTTCTTACCGCTGGACATCAGCTGGATGTAGTCGATGACTACCAACTTCAGGTCAACCTGCTGAGCGAGGCGACGGCACTTGGCTCTAATTTCAACCAGAGACATGTTTGGAGAGTCGTCGATGTAGAGCGGTGCATCGTTGATGCGACCTCTCACCGCTGCGAGCCTGGTCCAGTCGCCGTCAGAAATTGTTCCTTTACGCATGCTCTGCAGGTAAATCGAGCTTTCGGCGCTAAGCATTCGCATTGCGATTTCGGCCCGACCCATTTCGAGCGAGAAGAAGATCGTCGCTTGGTTGTGCTTAACCGACGCGTTTCTGGCGATATCCAGAGCAAATGTCGACTTACCAACTGCGGGCCTGGCCGCAACAATAACCAGCTGTCCAGGGTGCAATCCATGGGTATATGCGTCTAGATCCGTGAAACCGGTAGGGGTTCCAGTGAGTTCGCCGCCACGATTCTGAGCAACCTCAATTTCGTGAATGGCTGCCTCAAGCGATTCGCTCAGGCCAACATAGTCTTCCTTGGAGGACTGGCTGGCCACCTTATAAAGGTCAGCCTGGGCTTGGTTCACAAGATCCACAACCTCGCCCTGGCTCTCATAGCCAGACTGGGCAATCCTGGTCCCGGCCTCGATCAACCTTCTAAGAATTGCCTTTTCGGCAACGATGCTCGCGTAGTAACCAGCGGCAGCTGCGGTCGGAACATAGCTTGCAAGGGAGTGCAGGTAGTCGCTACCGCCGGCTTTTAGAAGATTTCCCTGCTTATTTAGTTCATCAGTAACTGCAATGACGTCTGTCGGTTCGCCTTTTCCAAAAAGATTCACGATTGCGTTATAAATCAATTCATGCTTGCCGGCGTAGAAGTCAAAGCTGCTGACTTCCTCAACAACTTCTGCCACTGCCTCTTGGCTCAGCAGCATGCCACCTAGAGTGGACTGCTCCGCTTCAAGGTTGTGCGGGGGTACGCGTGGATCTGCTGCCGTTGAAGGCGCCAACATCGACATATATTCCCTCCGGATTTTCGATAAACCATGTATAGCTTGGGGCACCGACACTTTGCATACAAATCAGTCTGCGGATAACTGTGGATAACTCTGTGGAAACACGCCGATGAAACCTGTTAGTAACTGTGGATAACCTGTGGATAAAAAACTAATAACTTTCGCTATCCCTTTAGTTTACTGGCATCTAGCTGTGGAAAAATATATTGTTGAAAACTCTAAAGCTCAACCTCAAGGTTGTGGAAAACATCCCCTTAAAACAGAACAACCCGCCGTTTCCGACGGGTTGTTCCTATGGTAAGCCACTACTTAGCAGCTACCACCTGAAGCTTTACCTGGGCAACTAGGTCAGAGTTCAAACGAACACTTGCCTCGTAGTCACCGGTTGTGCGGATCGATGATGCAAATTCGATCTTGCGCTTGTCAACCTCACCGAATCCCAGGGCCTTGACGGCATCTGCGATGTCGGAGGTCTTCACTGCGCCAAACAGACGGCCATTGGCGCCAGCCTTTGCAGTGATGCGAAGGATGGTTCCCTCCAGCTTTGACTTGATCTCCATTGCGATCTCTTCAGAGGCAATGGCGCGTGCGTCGCGTGCGTCGCGAATCTGGGTGACCTGCTTCTCGCCACCGCGGCTCCAGACAACAGCTAGGCCGTTTGGTACTAGGAAGTTACGTGCGTAACCATCCTTGACCTCAACGACATCGCCTGCAGAGCCAAGGCCCGAGACCTCGTTGGTCAGAATTAGTTTTGACATGTGCTTATCTCCTAGCGTCCAGAACCGGAGTATGGCATGATCGCCATTTCTCGTGCGTTCTTGATGGCCGTAGCAATCTTGCGCTGGTCCTGCACCGTTGCACCGGTGATACGACGAGCACGGATCTTGCCGCGGTCGGTTACGAATTTGCGAAGTGTTGCGACGTCCTTGTAATCGATTACCTCGATTTTGATCGTCTTTGCCGGCGCAAGTTTGTCGAACTTAGAGTTCATCTTCTTGCGGCGGTCAGCTGACTTTCCTGCCATGTTATTTGTCTCCTAGGTCTTTCTAAAAAGGTGCTTCGTCACTCGGTGCTGTAGCAGGGTTTGCCCATGCTTCAGCTCCAGAGGAGGACTGCTTTGTTTCTGCCTGCTGGCCACCCCAAGGTGACTCAACCTGAGCAGAACCCTCGCGGGCACGCCTTGTTACGCTCGCTGTTGCGTAGCGCAGTGATGGTCCAATTTCATCGATTTCCAGCTCAAGCGATGCTCTCGCTTCACCCTGAGCGCTCTGGTAGGCAGAAGGTGGCTTCAGTCGACCGGTAACCACAACACGGGTTCCCTTGGTCAGTGACTGAGCTACGTTTTCTGCAACCTCGCGCCATGCGGTGCAACGAACCCATACGGTCTCGCCGTCTACCCACTCGTTGGTGGAACGGTTAAAGGTTCTTGGGGTTGAGCCAACGCGGACAGAAGCCACGGCGACACCACCCTGGGTGTAGCGGAGTTCCGGATCGTCGGCCAAGTTGCCAACGATGGTTACGCTAACCTCGCCTGCCATTAGTCAGCCTTTGCGCCTGCTGGACGCTTGCCGCGTGCTCCACCACGGGGTCCACCGCGGCCGGCACGTGCTGGCTTCTCTTCTGGGACAAATTCCATTGGGTTGATGCTGAATACTGCATCTTCCAGCCTTAGAACCTTGGTTCTAAGGAATGACTCGTTCAGCCTTAGCTGACGGTCAAGCTCAATAACAGCCTCGGAGCTGCAGGTCATGTTGATGACTGCGTATAGCCCTTCTGAGTGCTTCTTGATTTCGTATGTCATGCGACGGCGACCCCAAATGTCGATCTTGTCCACGGTGCCACCAGCTGTGGTGATTACCTTTAGGAACTTGTCGAGTGTTGGGGCTACTGTGCGCTCATCTTCTGAGGGGTCCATAATGACCATCAGCTCGTAGTTATGCATAGCTAACCCACCTCCTTCGGTCTAAATCGGTCACGGTCTCTCCGTGACAGGAGGGTTTTGCATTGTTATTGCCTAGGCAACCTGACAACACTAGCGGTTCGGCCACCACTCAAGCAAGCGTTTTTTGGCTTCATCCTTGCCAACAGCGCCTTCGTCAAGCCTTAGTTCGAGCAGGAAGTTGTAGGCCTGACCTACTTCGCGACCGGGCTTGATGCCCAATAGCTGCATGATCTCTTCGCCATCGAGGTCCGGGCGCATCGCATCAAGTTGCTCTTGTTCGGCCAAGACTTTGATTCGGGCCTCTAGGTCGTCATAGGCATGGGCCAAGCGATCAGCTTTGCGCTGGTTCCTGGTTGTAACGTCGGCCCGGGTGAGAATGTGTAGTCGCTTTAGTTGATCGTCGGCATCTCTGACATAGCGCCTCACCGCGCTATCGCTCCACTGCTGGTCCGAATATCCAAAGAATCGCAGGTGAAGTTCGATCAAACGACAGACCGCCTTGATGGTGTCATTGTCGAAGCGAAGCGCAGTCAAGCGCTTTTTGGCAAGCTTTGCCCCCACGACATCGTGGTGGTGGAAGGTGACTGACCCGCCCTGCTCAAGTTTTCTAGTTGCCGGCTTTCCGATGTCGTGCAGCAGCGCTGCCAACCTCAAGGTCAGATCGCGATCAAAGCCATACTGGGGCTCAAGAGAAATCGCCTGCGCAACTACGGTCAGGCTGTGCTGGTAAACATCCTTGTGGTGGTGGTGCTCGTCAACCTCCAGGCGCAGTGCAGGCAGCTCGGGCAAAACCAGTTCGGCAATCCCACTCTCAACCAGCAACTCCAAGCCAGGTTGCGGGTTTTTAGAAATAAATAGTTTGCTCAGCTCGTCCCTGACCCGCTCGGCTGAAATGATTTCGATTCGACTTGCCATGTCACGCATTGCAGCGAATGCTGCCGGGTCCAACTCAAATCCAAGCTGGGAGGTAAACCTAGCCGCACGCATCATTCGAAGCGGATCATCCGAGAATGAGATTTCTGGGGCGGCCGGGGTTCTCAGGGTTTCTAGCATCAGGTCGCGAAGCCCCTGGTGTGGATCGACAAAGATCTTTGACGGCAGCCGAAGCGCCATCGCATTGACGGTGAAGTCTCGACGTTTTAGGTCGTCCTCCAGGTTGTCACCAAACTCGACCGTTGGTTTGCGGGAGTCTTTGTCGTAGCTGTCTGCTCGATAGCTGGTGATCTCGATCTTGTGGTCACCGATCTGGGCGGCAATCGTGCCGAACTCACGCCCGACGTCCCAGGTAGCTGATGCCAACGGCTTCACAATTTTCAAGATCTTGTCGGGATCAGCACTTGTGGTGAAGTCTAAATCCAGCGCCACCCGACCCAAAATCGCGTCTCGGACTGGCCCACCGACAAGCGACAACTCCTCGCCGGCTGCGTCAAAGGCATCTCCCAGGACATCAAACAATGGATTGTTTGTATTGTCCGAAAGATTCTTCAGAGCGTCGGCAACAGCTTGCATGGGCAATAGCTTGCCACAGTCGCCAAGTAGAGTTGGGTTATGAACGTCAAGCAGCCGATAACTGTCACTGAGGTGTCTGCTGGCGGCCTGGTTGTTAGTGCCGATAATCCAAACCAAGTTGCTCTAATTAGCCACCGCAATCGCGGCGGCGGTAGGAACTGGGTAATCCCTAAGGGCCACGTCGAAGTCGGTGAGGATCTTGAGCAAACCGCGCTGCGCGAGGTTGCTGAAGAGACCGGCATTGCCGGCGAAGTGGTCTCGAAGCTTGGCGAAGTAAATTACCGATTCACCGTCGGCAAGACGCGCGTGAACAAGACCGTGCATCACTTTCTGCTTCGCCAAACCGGAGGCGACCTCACCAGCGAGGGCGACCCAACCGGCGAAGTCCTAGAGGTTCAATGGTTTTCGCTGACGGAAGTATCCGAAGTGCTGGCCCATGCGAATGAAAAGGGAATCGCTGAGCGAGCAAGAAAGCTGCTGTCTTGAAGCGGCTAGCGGCCCTGTTGCTCGGGCTATTGCTTATTCCAGGTGTCAGCCAAGCAGCCGAGCCAAGCATTGTGCCGGGAAGCAACATCAACGTGGTAGCCAGAGATGCCCGAATCCCAGTAACGGTCACAAACCCCACTGATCAAGATCTTGAGGTAGTTGTCAGAGCCGCTAGCAATAGCTTCCGATTAGAGGTTTTGGAATCAGCAACGCTGATTGTTCCAGCCGGTTCCAGTGAAGTTGCCGAGTTGCCAATCAAGGCAATCGCGAACGGTCCGGTTGAAATTGCCGTTTCGCTGACCATGAACGGTGAGGCAATCGGTGAGCCGGTCTTGGTTCAGGTAAACGTGAACTACGACATTGAGCTTTTCTTGCTGGTCACCTTCGGCATGGCACTGTTTGCGCTGATCGTGGTCGGTGTCTTGCGAACCGCGTCCAAACTAAGAAGGCGTTCCAGTGAGTGACCTCAACCCTTCGGTGACCAGAAGCTCGCTAATTATGGCCAGCGGAACGATTGTTTCGCGGCTGTTGGGCTTTGCTAGAGCGGTGCTGCTTGCCTCGGCAATTGGCGTCACTACCGATGCGGCGGACGCTTTTGGCGTTGCCAACCAGCTCCCCAACAACGTTTACGCCATCATCGTTGGCGGCGTGCTGAATGCGGTTTTGGTTCCGCAGTTGGTTCGGGCCCGTTCCATGTCGGACGGCGGCAAGGGTTACATCGACCGGTTTGTAACACTGGCGATAACGGTGTTTTTTGTTGTTGGGCTGATTTTCACAATCGCCGCTCCGTTGCTCGTGCGCCTCTACACGGCGGACTGGACCGAGCAGCAGCTGGCCCTTGCGACTGCTTTTGCCTACTGGTGCCTGCCTCAGCTGTTTTTCTACGGTCTCTACTCGGTTTTCGGAGAGGTGCTGAATTCCAGAAGTGCTTTTGGCCCCTACATGTGGGCACCGGTACTAAACAATGTTGTTTCTCTGGGCGGCCTGGGAGCGTTCATTCTCATCTTTGGTGCCGATCCAACCGGCGTGAGATCGGTAGCAAACTGGGGCACCGATCAAATCGCCGTTCTGGCTGGCACCGCAACCCTGGGTGTTGCCGCACAAGCCGCCATATTGCTCTGGAGTTGGCGACGGATTGGGCTAAAGCTACGACTGAATTTCAAATTCCGAGGGTTTGGGTTGGGACCCGCCATGAAGGCAGCCAGCTGGTCGCTCGCGATGGTGCTGGTTACTCAAATTGGTGGTCTGGTTCAAACCGCAGTTGCCTCAACAGCTGCGAGCGCTAGAACCAGCACCGAGGCGGTCGCCTCGGTTGCAGCCGCTGCAATTGCTTGGCTGATTTTCATGCTGCCGCACTCGGTTGTCACGGTTTCGATTGCCACCGCCTATTTCACGCGGATGTCGCAGCACGCAGCGGCAAAGGACATGGCGAAATTCAAAACGGACCTGACCACTGGCCTCAGGGTGATTGCGCTGGTCAGCGTTATCTCAACTGCAGTCCTGATCATTCTGAGTTACCCAATTGCGCGAGTGTTTGCAGGCGAATACCCAGCAACGGTGGCTCTTGGAAACGTGGTTGCCGCCTTCATGATCGGTCTTGTGCCATTCAGCTTTGTTTACATGATGCAGCGCGCATTTTTTGCACTGGAGGACACCAGAACTCCGTTTGTTTTCACCAGCATTCAGATTGCAATCCACATCACCGGCTCTTTGATTCTTGGCGCAACAGTTGAAAAGCAGTGGTTGGTGGTTTCCATCGCGCTGCTAACTGCGTTTTCGGTGACGATTCAGGGAATCATTGCCTACCTACTTTTGAAGCGGAGAATCGGTGGGCTCGAAGGTTTCGGTGTCGGCAGATCGCTGATGCTGTTCATCCTTGCAATGCTTCCGGCCGCATTCATCGGTGTTGTTGTGCTCGATCAGCTCGGGGGCATTACCGAGGGAAGCTACCCGCTGGATCGAGTTGTCACAGCTGTTGCCAGCGGTATTTTGGTGGGTCTTGCGATGCTGCTGATCTACCTTGGTTTGCTTTGGCTTTTCAAGGCACCCGAGCTGCGCGAGGTCACCAAGCAATTGCGCGCTAGATTTGGTAGGAAATCTAAGTAGCCAGCTGTAATATTTGGAATAAATAGATGATCATCTATGTTTCAAAAAGCAACCTAAGGAAAGAGCACAATGCGCGAAGTAATCATCATCGGGTCCGGTCCAGCTGGATACACAGCTGCGATCTACGCCGCAAGGGCGCAACTGAACCCCCTCATGATTGCCTCAAGTGTTGAGCCCGGTGGTGAGCTAATGAAAACCACCGAGGTTGAGAACTACCCCGGTTTCCCCGAGGGGCTTATGGGCCCAGACCTGATGGCAAACTTCCAGGCACAGGCCGAACGCTTCGGCACCGAGATCATGTTCGATGACGTGGTTGAGGTTGACCTGACCGGCGATGTCAAAATTGTGAAGACCGGTGGTGGTCAAACCCTAGAGGCAAAGACCGTAATCATCTCCACTGGAGCTGCCTATCGCGAACTTGGCCTTCCAAAGGAGAAAGAGCTCAGCGGCCACGGAGTCTCCTGGTGTGCAACCTGCGACGGTTTCTTCTTCAGAGAGAAGACCATCGCCGTTGTTGGTGGTGGCGACTCGGCAATGGAGGAGGCCAACTTCCTCACAAAATTTGCGTCAAAGGTCTACGTAATTCACCGCCGCGACAGCCTCAAGGCATCGAAGATCATGCAGCAGCGTGCCTTTGACAACGAGAAGATTGAATTTATCTGGAACAGCGCGATTGCCGAGCTAAAGGGCGAGGCAAAGCTTGAGGGCGTAGTTTTGGAGAACACCGAAACCGGTGAGAAGAAAGACCTTGCTCTAGATGGACTGTTCATCGCCATTGGAAATGATCCACGCGTTGATCTAGTTGAAAATCAGGTTGAGATTTCCGACGAGCGATTTATCAAAGTCGATGGAAGATCTTCGAAAACATCTTTGCCGGGTGTATTTGCAGCTGGTGATGTGATTGACCCGACCTACCGCCAAGCAATCACGGCAGCCGGTTCCGGCTGTGTGGCTGCACTCGACGCAGAACACTACCTGAGCTCAAAATAGGAGACAAAAATGGCAGCAATCGACGCAACCCAGGATTCATTTGACCAAGAGGTCTTGAAGTCCGACAAGCTCGTGATCGTTGACTTTTGGGCCGAGTGGTGTGGTCCGTGCCGAATGGTCGCGCCAGTTTTGGATGAAATAGCAACCGAAAACGCTTCTTCGCTGAAGGTTGTCAAGGTGAACGTGGACAACGAGGGTCAGCTCGCGATGAACTACAACGTGACATCGATTCCGCTGCTGGGCGTATTCAAGAACGGCGAACTAGTAAAGCAATTGGTTGGTGCCAGGCCCAAAGCAGCCATCATGGCTGAGATTGCAGACCTTCTTCCGGCCAGCTAGCCCTTTCCGAACTGGAATCAAGCCAGTAAACTTTGAGGCCAACGACCTGGAGTTTTTATGACTAAGACGCGTGCTGGCGGTGTAACCAACTTTGATGCTTGGAAGCATGCCTATGCCGCGCGCGCGGAAAACCTAGCCGTCTCTGAAGTCAGGGCATTGTTCTCAGTGGTCTCAAGACCCGAGGTTGTCTCTCTTGCCGGCGGCATGCCAGATGTTGCTGCGCTGGATGTA
Source organism: Micrococcales bacterium UBA2037 (assembly GCA_002333405.1). GTDB lineage: Bacteria > Actinomycetota > Actinomycetes > Actinomycetales > Microbacteriaceae > Aquiluna. Next base: position 48,144 of record DDBH01000003.1, read on the forward strand.
AACCTGATTGACAAGGCCTACGCCTCACTCATGGCCAACCGCCGCAACTATGCACTGCAATACGGAGGTGGACAGGGTGACCTGAGATTGCGTGAGCAAATTCAGGAAATCATGGCACTTGAGGGTATTCACGGCTCGGTGGACGACATAACGGTCACAACGGGCTCTCAGCACGCCCTAGAGCTGATTTCAGACCTTTTCCTAGACCAGGGTGACGTTGTGCTGGTTGAAGCCCCCAGTTACGTCGGTGCGGTTGGCATCTTCCGCCACAAAGAGGCCCAGATCGAGCATGTTTTCACTGACCACGACGGAATTTCTCCGGAAGCGCTCGAGGAAACAGCAGAGCGACTTTTGTCCGAGGGCAAAAGAATCAAGATTTTGTACCTGGTTCCAAACTTTGCCAACCCAAGCGGAGTGACCCTGACGGCAGAGCGAAGAATTCAAGTCCTGGAAATCTGTAAGCGCTACGGCATCCTGATTGTTGAAGACAATCCCTACGGCCAGCTTTATTTCGACCAGAAGCCCCCGAAAGCGATGCGCTCACTGGACGAGGAAAACATCGTCTATCTGGGCAGCTTTTCAAAGATCTTGTCTCCGGGACTGAGGGTTGGCTACGTGCTTGCTCCACCAGCAATCCGCGAGAAGCTGGTGCTTGCCAACGAATCCGCGATTTTATCTCCGGCCAGCTTCGCCCAGATGCTGGTTAGCGAGTATCTGAGTGTTGCCGACTGGCAGCAGCAGATCGAGAGCTTCCGACAGCTTTATAAAGCCAAGCGGGATGCGGCGATGCAGGCGGTTGAACAGTATTTGCCAAAAGTGGCAACAACTAGGCCAGCTGGCGGTTTTTTCCTCTGGCTTACCCTGCCTGAGGGCCTAAACAGCAAGGAAATGCTTCCCCTGGCGGTCACCGAGCTTGTTGCCTACACACCGGGAACCGCCTTCTACGGCGACGGCCGAGGTCAAGAAAACATTCGGGTGTGCTTCTCGCACCCAACTGCCGACAACGTGAAAGTTGGCATCGAGCGCCTCTCTAGAGTTGTGAACCAGCAGATTGAGCTGATTGAAACCTTTGGGAAAGTCGACTAATGGCAGACCTTAGGGTTCTAGTTCTCGCCGGCGGCATTTCTCACGAACGAGACGTTTCGTTGAAATCCGGAAGGCGAGTTGCTGATGCACTCACCGATGCTGGCATCTCCGCTGAAATAAGAGAGCCGGATGGGGATTTCATTGGTCACCTGATGGCAACTCGTCCGGACCTAGTTTGGTCCACCCTGCACGGAGCTGTTGGCGAGGACGGGTCAATTCAGGACCTATTACAGCTTTCCGGGACCCCTTTTGTTGGATCAGACTCGGCCGGAGCAAGGCTTGCCTGGAGTAAGCCGGTTGCCAAGGTTTTGGTCTCCAGAAACGGACTGGCGACTCCAGCTTCCATCACCCTTCCCAGGTCAAGCTTCAAAGAAATGAACGCCGAGTCGGTACTAGCCATGGTTGGTACTCAGCTGACCTTCCCGATTATCGTGAAGCCGGCCAAGAGCGGCTCTGCTCAGGGGTTGACCAAAGTTAGCGAACCTAAGGCATTCGCAAAAGCGATGGTTGATGCCTTCGCCTACGGCGACCAGGTTTTGGTGGAGAGCTTCATCGCCGGCACAGAGCTGGCGATAAGCGTTATTGACACCGGCAACGGGCCTGAGGCCCTGCCAGCAGTTGAAATCGTTCCGGAGTCCGGCCAATTTGGCTACAGCGAGCGCTACACGCCCGGTCAGACCGATTACTACGTGCCGGCACGCTTACCACATCAGGTTTTAGATCAAGCAGCAGAGATTGCACTGGTGGCCCATAAGGCTCTGGGCCTTAGACACCTGAGCCGGGTTGACCTGATTGTCGACGAATCTGGAAAAATCTGGTTCCTTGAGGCCAACGTAACGCCTGGTATGACCGAAACCTCATTGTTGCCACAGGCAGTAATTGCAAGTGGAAATGAGCTGTCTGAAACCTATGCAGCCCTTGCTAGAAGTGTTGCTAAGGCCTAGTTCTGACCCTTGATGTCCTGAATTATCCGGCGCAAATCTGCAACATTCCCGAATTCAATAACCAACTGGCCCTTCTTTCGGCCCAAGTTAATCTTTACAACTGTATTTAGGTGCTCGGCCAAGTCATCGGAGAGCTCTTTGAGCATGTCCTGCCTGCCACCAGCGGTTATTTTTGCCTTGCCTGGCTTTAGCTTGACGCCAGAAACCAGCTCCTCAAGACCGCGCACGGAGATTCCCTCGCGAATTACGCGGTTCGCCAATTCGAGAATCGTTGCCTCATCCGGCGCACCAAGCAGCGCGCGAGCATGACCAGCGGACAGAACACCGGAAGCTACTTTGTCCTGGACCTGCAGCGGAAGGCGCAATAGTCGAAGGGTGTTGGTGATCTGTGGCCTAGAGCGACCAAGTTTGTCGGCCAACTCCTCCTGAGTGGTGCCAAAGTCTTCCAGCATCTGCTTATACGCGGATGCTTCTTCCAGTGGGTTTAGGTTTGCGCGGTGAATGTTCTCAAGCAGCGCGTCCCGAAGCATGTTTTCGTCGGCAGTTTCTCGGATTACAGCCGGCACGGTCAATAGACCAGCCTCAATTGAAGCTCGTAGTCGTCTTTCACCCATGATGAGCTCAAAACCCTTGCCAAGCGGTCTAACCACGATGGGTTGCAGGACACCGAATTCCTTGATGGAGTGAACCAGCTCTGCAAAGGCCTCTGCTTCAAACACAGAACGCGGCTGCTGCGGGTTGGGGGTAATCTCACTTGGGTCCAGTTGTGCAAATAGCGCCCCAGGCGCTATTTCAACCGCTGCCGGCTTCTGATCTTCGGAGTTAAAGAAAACATCCACTGCATCGCGATCACCGGTTGGGATCAAGGAGCCAATGCCTCGACCGAGTCCGCCTCGGCGTTCTGGGCGCTTGTTTGTGGTCATTTGTGGTCTCCTCGCTGCGCAAGCTCAATGGCAGCCTCCTGGTATGCAAGGGTGCCCGAGTTCTTAGGGTCGAATGTAATGGCTGTTTGCCCAAAGCTTGGTGCCTCTGAGAGTCGAACTGACCTAGGAATTGTGGCGCCTAGGGTCTGCTTAGGGAAGAACTTGCGGACCTCGTTTGCCACATCCGAGCTCAGGTTGGTTCGGTTATCGAACATCGTTAGCAAGATAGCGCTCACATCCAGAGCTGGATTCAGGGCCTTTTTGACTCGTTCTATGTTCGATATCAGTTGAGTAACACCCTCCAGGGCGTAGTACTCGCACTGAATGGGCACCAAAACCTCGTTTGCCGCCACCAGTGCATTTACCGTGAGCAAGCCGAGGCTAGGCGGAGAATCAATGAAGACAAAGTCGTACCTTGGAGATTCTGAAGCCAGAAATGTTTTCAGGGCTGAAGACAAGACCTGTTCCCTGTTTGGAACGCTCACCATGTCGATTTCGGCCCCGGCAAGATTAATGCTGGCCGGTAGGCAAAATAGGTTTTCGCTCTCAGGACTCTGTTTCACGACATCAGCAATCGGGGCGCCATCAACCAGCACTTCGTAACTACCCGGAACCCCATTGTGGTGCTCTACACCCAGAGCCGTAGACGCATTCCCCTGAGGATCCAGGTCAACAACCAAAACCCGCAAGCCCTTATTTGCAAGGGCGGCGGCAAGATTAACAGCAGTTGTGGTCTTACCCACCCCGCCTTTTTGGTTGGAGATGGTGATCACTCTTGGGTTTGCTGGCGCTTGCAAGACCGTGGCGGCGATTCTCTTAGACCGCTCGCTGTTGAGGGTCATCTCGCGCATGATCGGCGCCTTGTTATCCATGGTGTTAGCCATCGCTTTCGTTGTCGATGGTTTCACGTGAAACATTGTCTATTTCCGCTTCGCCGAGGCCGTGCCAACCAATTGGCTCAATTGGGCTCTCATCGCGATGGTTTGGGTAGCCAAGGCCCGGATAAACCGAAGCCTTGGTTTCTGCAGTTTCTTCTGCTGGATGATCATTCATAGTTGCCTCAAGCCTTTAGCCTAATCCGAACAACCGTCGCTGTCTCCGGAGCTTTGCCCTCACCGAGAGTCAAAATCTCAGGAGCTTCAAACCCCAGTCGCTCCATGCGCTTTGCGGCAAGCTGAATCTCCTCAGGCGCCTTGGAGCCCTTCATTGCAAGCACCGTCCCGGATTTGCTTCCTCTAATCAAAGGAGTTAGCAGTCGAAGCAGCTTGTCCAGTGCCGCAACCGCTCTGGCAGTGGCCACCGTGAAATCGGTCCGTTCTAGGTCCTCGGCACGCGATCTAATAACTTCTACGTTTTCCAGGCCCAGCTCCTGAACCACAGAAACTAGCCAGTTTGACCTTCGCTCCATTGGCTCAACGAGCGTGAAGTGTGCCTCTGGAACTGAGATTGCCATTGGGATGCCCGGAAGGCCCGCTCCGCTGCCCACGTCTACAACCTTGTCGCCGGGCTGAATTAGTTCGCTGAGTAACCCGCTGTTTAGGACATGTCGACTCCACAGCTTAGGAAGCTCCCTGGGGCCCAGTAGCCCGAAGGTGTCGGAATCGCGCGCCAATATGGCTGCGTAGGCACGAGCTTTATCGATGCCCCGACCAAAGACGACTTGGCTGTACTCGGGCTCTAATTCAATGTTTTGCTGATCTTCCACGAAACTACCGTTTCACGTGAAACATTTAGGCTTTGCGAACGACTATGTGTCGGTCTCGGCCCTGACCTTCAGACTCAGAAACAAAGCCGGCCTCAGAAACCATGTCGTGGACCTGCTTGCGGTCATAAGAGGTCATTGGCTTTAGGTGCTGCGCTTCGTCGGTGTCCTCAAGCTTTTCAATGGTGCGCTCAACCAGCGCCTTTAGCTTGTCCATCTTCACCTGGCGTGAGCCGGCGATGTCAAGGATTAGTCGACTCATCTCACCGGTCTTTGCCTGAATAGCCAAACGAGCTAGCTCCTGCAGGGCCTCTACGGTGTCTGGATCAGAAATCTTGCTTAGGTTGGAGTCGCCTTCGCTCTGAACGCTGATGTAGACGCGCTCCTTCTTGAACTCAATGTCAAGATCTCCATCTAGGTCCGCAACATCCAAAAACTCCTCAATGAAGTCCGCTGCGATTTCGCCTTGCTGCTCTAGTTCTTTTTCGTCGCTCATTTACTTTTTCTTTTTCTTGGCTCGGTTTTTGCTGATCGGTTGCTGGCGCTGCTTTGTTTCTGGCTGCGGCGCCTCTTCTTCGATAGCGGGGGTGGTCTCTGATTTGGGCAGCTTGCCCTTGCGCTCTAGGCGCTCCTGGCGGGCCTTGAAGGCCGGTGATCCAGGTGTTGGCATGTTTCTAATAACAATGAACTGCTGGCCCATGGTCCAGAAGTTTGAAACCAACCAGTAGGTCATTACGCCAAGCGGGAAGGTTAGACCTGAGAACAGGAAGACCGCAGGAAGTGCGTAAAGCATGATCTTCTGGGTCTGCATGAACTGGCTGTTCTGAGTCTCAGGGTTCTGGTTCTTAGCCATGATCTGCTTCTGAGTGATGAACTGAGATGAGGACATCAACACGATCATTACTGCGGCGATGATCTTGACGTTTATGTCGTCAGAACCAAAGAAGGTGTCGGACAGCTTTGCGCCAAACAGCTGTGCTTGGGAAAACGACTGGGCCAAGTCTGCATTCAAAAGACCAACACCGGCCACGTTGCGCTGAGCGCCATTCAAAACTGAGAACAATCCGAAGAAGATCGGCATCTGCAACAGCAACGGCAGGCAGGAGCTCAGCGGGTTGGAGCCGGTCCTCTTATAAAGGTCCATTTGCTCTTTGGCAAAACGCTCGCGTGACTCGCGGTCGGTTTTACCCTTGTACTTCTTCTGAAGCTTTGCCAGCTCTGGCTGAACCAGCATCATGTTTCGCTGGCTCTTGATTTGCTTTACAAAGACAGGGATCAGGGCTGCTCGAACCACCAACACCAGGCCGATAATCGCTAGAACCCATGAAGCGCCCGAGTTGAACGAGAAACCGATAGAACTAAAAAGCGTGTGGAAACCCACGAGAATTAGCTCGATGAGCCATTTAATTGGCCATAGCAGATCCACTGTTACCTCTTTTTCCCTGAATTAACTGGACTTACAAATCCTAGCTGGCTTATTGATATCCAGGCGGGGGCATCCCTAACCTCGTCAACTCCACCGGATGACCAAGGATTACACCTCAGCACGCGCCAAGCGGTTAAGGGTATTGCCCGGATTGCTCCAAGTCGCTGAAGCGACTGGAGACCGTAACTGGAGCAGGATGGGTAGTAGCGACAGACATCACCGTAAAGCGGCGAGATGGCCTTCCGCCAAATTAGAACCGGAGCAATCAAGATGTTCCTTGGCAACAAGACCAAGAAATAGAGGCCCCTCATTTTTTAGTCCGCTGTAGCAGCTCGGTTACCGACGCTGTGAGTTCATCAAAGGATAGGTGGTTTGCTTCGGGTCGGTATCTAAAGACACCCTTTACCTCGGGGGTTGTGTCTAGCAGGGCGCGCAATATTGCTTTGGTGCGCCTGCGGAGCTTATTGCGCACGACGGCGTTGCCGACGGCGCGCGAAGTAACGATTGCAAATTGATGGGTATCTGCGGGGAGATAGTGAAGAGTGACGAACTTATTGCTGCTTCGTTTGCCCGACCTAATTACAGTGCGAATGTCCCCGCTTGAAGTAAGTCGATGCTCGCGAGCTAGCAACTGCCCTCTAGGCGCTTAGTTCGGTGCGACCCTTACGACGGCGAGCTGCCAAGATGGCACGACCGGCACGGGTGCGCATGCGAAGACGGAAACCGTGCTTTTTTGCACGACGACGATTGTTCGGCTGAAATGTGCGCTTGCTCACTGAAGACTCCCTGGATCTGTTGGGCATTAAGTCCCAAAACAACTTCAGTAATCTACGCTGTATCCGCTAGATAGTCAAGGCACTGACTACAAATAAGTTCCCAGGGGCCCGCTTCTCACAAAAAAATACAAAAATAGGGAGCGACACGCCGACAAAATTTGATATTCCCCATCGCTTTCCACTTGAATGTTGCAATCGAAGTGCACGGGGAATAGCCTTCAAGTTTTCCACAGCACTTCATGGTTTTTCCACAGGGTGCCTAATGTGTGCGAAAATCTGTGGATAACTTCTCTATTCGTAAGGATTGAACTATGGCCGACGTCGCTCTCACAACGATGTGGAGCAACCTCGTAACCAAGATTTCAGCGGATCCGCGCGTCACCCCACACCTAAGAGGCCACCTAGACCTTGCAGTTCCAAAAGGTGTCTTGGACGAGACCCTTTACCTAGAGGTTCCGAACGAAACCACCAGGTCAATGCTTCAGCAGCGCCTGCGGGAATTGCTGCTCGACGCCCTAGGCGAGATCGCCGAATTTGGTGGACCCACTTCATTCCTAGTAATCACCAACGAGGACCTTCAAACGCCGACTCGAATTGAGTTCGTACAGGAGCCAGAGCCGCCGGTAATAGAGCGAGACCCTGCGACTGGACCAGTGCCGATCACTGGTGAGTCACATCTAAACCCAAAATATAGTTTTGAGAACTTTGTGACGGGAGGGTCAAACCGGTTCGCACACGCGGCGGCGTTCGCTGTTGCTGAGGCACCTGCCGAGGCATACAACCCTCTATTCATATATGGATCCAGTGGTTTGGGTAAGACCCACCTGCTGCACGCAATTGGTCACTACGCAATGCACCTAAAGCCGAGAACCAAAGTTCGCTACGTATCCAGCGAAGAGTTCACAAACGACTTCATCAACGCGATCCAGAACAACAAGACAGCTGACTTCCAAGCTCAGTACCGGGACGTGGACATCCTGCTTGTAGATGACATTCAGTTCCTGCAAGGTAAAGACCAAACCCAAGAAGCGTTTTTTCACACCTTTAACAATTTGCACGACCACAACAAACAGGTTGTGATCACCTCAGACCTAAGACCCAAGCAGCTAGAGGGGTTTGAGGAGCGAATGCTTTCGCGCTTCGAGTGGGGTTTGATCACAGACATTCAGGCGCCCGAGTTCGAGACCCGTGTTGCCATTCTTAGGAAAAAAGCCGCAGTTGAAAGAATCGAAATACCTGACGAGGTCATCGAATTCATGGCCTCCAGAATTTCCTCGAATATTAGAGAGCTGGAGGGAACCCTAATTAGGGTCACCGCATTTGCGAACCTAAACCGACAGCCGATTGACATGGAGCTTATTCAGACTGTTCTGAAAGACAGCTTCTCAATCTCAGAGGACACCAGAATTAGCCCACAGGAGATCATCGCTGCCACTGCGTCCTATTACAAAATCACCCAGGAACAAATCACTGGCTCTGGTAGACAGGCTGCAATCGCACTCGCAAGACAGATAGCGATGCACATCTGCCGGGAGCTTACAGACTTATCTCTTCCTAAAATTGGGACCCATTTTGGAAACCGGGACCACACGACTGTCATGTATGCCACAAAAAAGATCAGTACTCAGATGAGAGAAAAGCGCTACATCTATAACCAAGTGTCAGAAATCATTGTGAAAATCAAGGACAATCACAAATAGTTTTCAAACTACCTGTGGATAACCACACAAATTTCTGTATATAACCATCACTCAAACACCCAATAACCTGTTCCAAATTGTGTATTTCAATTTATTTATCAACAGCACTTGTAGTTATCCACAGACTTATCCCCATGACTGTGAACAACTTACAACCGTGTAGTTCTCAAGGTACAAAAGGGCAGTAGTTAGTTATTCACATTTCCACAGCAGGTTATTAGTGATTATTAAAGATATTTAAACTTTTATTTTGAACCACCAAATACTCGAATGTGTAACTGTGGGTGCTTTGTGACAAGATAAAACCCCATCAAGCTAGGAAGTTGTAATGAAATTTCAGGCCGATCGCGAAGTTCTAAGTGATGCTGTTTCTTTTCTAGTACGTCTTTTGTCTCCAAGACCACAGCTTCCTCAGCTATCCGGTGTGATGATCGAAGCAACAAAAGACGAAGTAGTCCTATCTATCTTTGATTATGAAGTAGCGGCAAGGGTAAAAATTGCGGCTGCAGTCGAAGCACCAGGCAAGGTTTTGGTTCAAGCACGATTGCTATCTGAGATCGTAAGCAAACTACCGGCATCGTCTGTTTCGTTGGTAATTGACGAGACAAGGCTGCAAGTCACCTCGGGCTCGAGCAAATTTTCTCTGTCTTCTATGGCAACAACTGATTATCCAGACACACCTGAATTTCCAGCGGCAACCGGCAAAGTATCCGCTTCGGAATTTACAAATTCAGTCGCGAAGGTTGCATCAGCCGCTTCACGCGAAGAAGTTACTCCAGTACTTACAGCGGTCATGATCCAGGCTGACGCGA
>DDBH01000003.1:57850-65304 GCA_002333405.1 Micrococcales bacterium UBA2037
TGGACCGGCAAGGCAATTGACCGAGATGTATTGATACCCGCGCGAGTTCTAAACGAGATTGCTAAGACTTTCAGCCACGAAGGCGATTTGGAACTGGCATTTGGTGAAACCGAAAAGGAAATGATCGGCTTTTCTAGTGGCAACAAGACGGTTTCTACGGCAACCATCAAGGGTAAATACCCGGCCGTACTGCAACTTTTCCCCGAGGACACCGAAAACTTCGCTGTTTTGAATAACCAGGAACTATTAGATGCCACCAGACGAGTGGCTTTGGTTGTTGATCGCGAAAAACCGCTACGCTACAAGTTCTCAGAGGGTGAACTTTCGCTCGAGTCAATTGGCTCAGACGTAGCGGATGCTTCCGAACAGATCGCATGCTCTCTAAAGGGTGGGGAAACACTGGTTTCCCTCAGACCACAGTTCCTATCTGATGCCCTAGCGGGGCTAGACGCGGAAAACGTCAAGATTGGTTTCACGGTAAACCCGAACAACCCGAACAAACCAGGACCGGTACTTATCAGCCCCGTTGATCCCAAAGACGGCGACAAAGACTTCCGTTACCTGCTCCAGCCAAATCTTCTAGTTTCATAATCGAAGCAGGCACGGCTTGTGGCTTAGATCTTTACAGCTGACTGGTTATCGAAACTATGAGCAGTTAAGTGCCGAGTTCCCGGCTGGCCCAGTTTTAATAATCGGTGAAAATGGCGAGGGAAAAACCAACCTTGTCGAGGCGATCGGTTATCTTTCCACCCTTGAATCTCACCGGGTATCCGGTTACCAGGCCCTTATCCAAAAACACCAGGTCTCGTCTCAGCTGTCTGCAAAGGTAAGCCACCAGGGTCGAGACCTCATGGTGGGGATAGAACTAAACAAAGACAGCCCGAATAGGTTTTTCCTAAATGGATCCCAACGAAAAAAGACCTCGGAAATTCTCGGACTAATTCGAACCGTCACCTTTGCCCCGGAAGACCTGGACCTGATCAGACGTGATCCTAGTGACCGGAGGGCTTTCATGGACTCGTCCCTGATGCAGCTAAAACCTCGGCTTGCCGGTGTGAAATCAGACTATGACCGGGTTTTGAAGCAGCGCAACGCATTGCTTAAGTCTGCTCGATCCGTGAAGAACCCCGACCTCGGAACCCTTGATATTTGGAATGACCAGCTTGTGGCACTCGGAACCGAGCTAACAATCGAACGTCTAAACCTTGTGGCCCAACTAGAACCACTCATCAAGGATTTCTACGCCAAACTCAGCGCCTCCAAGGAAGAGGTGAGACTGAGACTGGTTTCGGCCGTTGGAGCAGAAGAGGGTGAGAATTTTGCAGACATCGAATCCGATGCCAAGGCATATTCCAACGATTTCTACCAGCGTCTCGAAACACTCAGGGACAGAGAAATCGAGCGGGGAATCACCCTTGCTGGCCCACACCGGGACGAATTGGTAATTGAAAAAGGCGGCCTACTCGCCAAATCCCACGCGTCCCAGGGTGAAGCCTGGTCTCTTGCCCTCGGCCTAAAGCTTGCCCTCGGCTCGGTGTCTAGGAAAAACTCGGACCTTGGCGACCCAATATTGTTGCTCGACGATGTGTTTGCAGTCTTGGACAAGGGCAGGCGCCAACGACTGCTGGAATTCGTAACCGACTACGAGCAGGTCTTTATTACCGCCGCGGATCAGGCGATGGCCCCGCAGTTGGATTGGGCGGCCGAACTGTCGGTTTCAAAGGGGGTTCTAGGTGCGTGAGCTGGACTTCCATGTGGCCGACGGCTTCTTCAAGAGCTTTCTAGCAAACTCACACGGCATAAAGTCCCGTGATGAGAAGAGGCGTGACCGCTACCAAAAGCGCGGATCGAAACCATTCGACAAGGGCCGCGACCTCATCACAGCTGAGCAGGGCCTGGAGCATCTTTTTGGCGAGTTCAACTGGGGAGGTCAGCTCGAGAAGGCAGCTCTGTTCTCCGACTGGTACAAAGTTGTCGGCAAAGAAAGCGCCGAGGCATCGTTCCCGGAAGAGCTCAAGGGGGCGCAATTGGTGGTCAGGTGTCGATCAACCGCTTGGGCCACCCAGCTGCGCCTATTGGAACCGCAGATTCTCGAAAAGCTAAAGCTCGAACACCCCAACCTGATTATTGATCAGGTGATGTTTTTGGGCCCAACGGCCCCAAGTTGGAAAAAAGGCGCCCGATCGGTTCCAGGACGCGGCCCACGCGACACTTATGGCTAATAACCATATCCCGGAGTTTTTCTCGGCTCTAGGGTAGAATGTAGGGGTTAGCAAACCCGAATCTCAGTCGGTCCTGGACCGCATTTACGTGGAGCTAACCCAAACGGGAAGTAATTGAATATGTCAGAACCAAATAATAATTACGATGCAGGCAACATTCAGGTCCTTGAAGGACTCGAGGCGGTTCGTAAAAGACCGGGTATGTACATCGGATCAACGGGCCCCAGGGGTCTGCACCATTTGGTTTATGAGATAGTCGACAACTCCGTTGATGAAGCCCTTGCTGGCCACTGCGACAACATCGATGTCGTCATCACTAAAGCCGGAGACATTAGAGTCAGCGACAACGGTCGAGGCATTCCCGTTGACATGCACCCAGTCGAGAAAAAGCCAGCGGTTGAGGTTGTTCTAACGGTTCTCCACGCAGGTGGAAAATTCGGAGGCGGCGGTTACGCGGTTTCCGGTGGTCTGCACGGTGTTGGAGCGTCGGTTGTAAACGCACTTTCCACCACCCTTTCTGTAGAGGTTCACCGCGAAGGCCACATTTGGAGACAGAACTACTCGATCGGTGTGCCGGACGCTCCTCTTGAAAAGGGCGAGAAGACCGATCGCACCGGAACCACAATTCGGTTCACCCCGAGTTCTGAAATCTTTGAAACCGTCGAGTTCGACTACGAAACTCTGCGCGCTCGCTTCCAGCAGATGTGTTTCCTAAACAAGGGACTCAAGATCAACCTGCTTGATGAGCGCGACGGTCGCAACGACACCTATCACTATGAGCGAGGTCTTGCTGACTACGTTGAGTACCTAAACTCAGCCAAAAAGGTAGAGACCGTACACGACGAGATCATTTCTATCGAAACCGAGAACAAGGAAAAGAGCCTCTCGGTCGAAATCGCGATGCAGTGGACAACCGGCTACAACGAGGGTGTCCACACCTACGCAAACACAATTAACACCCACGAGGGTGGAACTCACGAAGAGGGCTTCCGTGCCGCTTTAACTTCGCTCCTGAACAAATACGCCAGAGACAAGGGCCTACTGAAGGAAAAGGACGACAACCTAACCGGTGACGATGTCCGTGAAGGCCTAACGGCGGTTGTTTCAGTGAAGCTAACCGAGCCACAGTTCGAAGGCCAGACCAAAACCAAGCTTGGAAACACCGAGGCCAAGGCTTTTGTGCAGAAGGTAGTGAACGATCAGCTAGGTGACTGGCTAGAGCGAAACCCAAACCAGGCTAAAGAGGTTGTTCGCAAAGCTATTCAGGCTGCCAGCGCAAGAATGGCAGCCAGAAAAGCCCGCGAGGCCACCAGGCGCAAAGGGCTTCTGGAATCAGGCGGAATGCCTGGAAAGCTTCGCGACTGCTCATCTAGAGACCCCGTTATTTCTGAAATCTACATCGTTGAGGGTGACTCGGCCGGTGGTTCCGCGGTTCGTGGTCGCGACCCAGAGACCCAAGCCATCCTGCCGCTTCGCGGAAAGATTTTGAACGTCGAGAAGGCCAGACTCGATAGGGCGCTGGCTAACACAGAGGTTCAGGCACTGATTACCGCGTTTGGTACCGGCATCGGCGAAGAGTTTGACGTTGAAAAGATCAGATATCACAAGTGCATCCTGATGGCTGACGCCGATGTTGACGGCCAGCACATCAGGACCCTGCTCTTGACCCTGCTGTTCAGGTACATGAGGCCATTGATTGAGCACGGCTACGTTTACATGGCGCAGCCACCGCTATTCAAGATCAAATGGTCAAACGCACCGCACCAATACGTGTTTACCGATGAGGAACGCGACCGCGCGCTGGCCGAAGGCCAGGCAGCCGGACGCAAGATACCTAAAGAGAACTCGATCCAGCGCTACAAGGGTCTGGGTGAGATGGATTACGACGAGCTCTGGGAAACAACCATGAACCCAGCAACCAGAACCCTGCTTCAGGTAACCCTGGACGATGCCGCCCTAGCAGACGAGGTCTTCTCAACCCTGATGGGTGAAGACGTTGAAAGCCGCAGAAACTTTATCCAGCGAAACGCCAAAGACGTCCGCTTCTTGGACATCTAGGCAGGAGAGACAAATGTCAGAAAATCAGATCGACAAGATAGAACAAATCGACCTCCAGGTCGAAATGCAGCGAAGCTACCTCGACTACGCAATGAGCGTTATCGTGGGCCGAGCGCTGCCGGACGTCAGAGACGGACTAAAGCCAGTGCACCGCAGGGTTCTCTATGCGATGTATGACGGCGGATATCGTCCAGACAAGCAGTTCTCCAAGTGCTCCCGTGTCGTCGGTGATGTTATGGGTCAGTTCCACCCTCACGGTGACACTGCTATCTATGACACCCTGGTTCGTTTGGTTCAGGACTGGAACCTGCGCTACCCGCTTGTTTGGGGCCAGGGAAACTTCGGATCCCCAGGTAATGACCCGGCTGCTGCTCCTCGTTACACCGAGTGCAAGATGGCACCTTTGGCAATGGAAATGGTCCGGGACATCGACGAAGAAACCGTTGATTTTCAGGACAACTATGACGGTCGCACCCAAGAGCCAACAATTCTGCCAGCCAGGTTCCCAAACCTACTGGTCAACGGTTCAATCGGTATTGCCGTTGGTATGGCGACAAACATCCCGCCTCACAACCTCCGTGAGGTAGCTGAGGCAGCCCAATTCGTGCTCAAGAACCCAACCATTTTGGGTGATGAGCTAATCGACGAGCTAATCAAGATTGTGAAGGGTCCAGATTTCCCAACCGGAGCCCAAATCCTTGGTCGCCGCGGCATCGAAGATGCCTACCGAACCGGTCGCGGTTCAATCACCATGCGCGCTGTTGTGAATGTTGAGGAAATCCACAACCGCACCTGCCTAGTGGTAACCGAGCTTCCGTATCAGGTGAACCCGGACAACCTGGCCCTGAAGATTGCCGAGCTAACAAAAGAGGGCAAGCTAACTGGAATTGCGGACATTCGCGACGAGACCTCTGGTCGAACCGGTCAGCGCCTTGTGATTGTTCTCAAGAAGGACGCTGTTGCCAGGGTTGTTCTAAACAATTTGTTCAAGTACACCCAGCTCCAGGACAACTTCGGTGCCAACATGCTGGCATTGGTCGATGGTGTTCCAAGGACGCTGTCCATCGATGGCTTTATCACCAACTGGGTAACTCACCAGATCGACATCATTGTGCGCAGAACCCAGTTCCGCTTGCGCAAGGCCGAAGAGCGTGCCCACATCCTTCGCGGTTACCTAAAGGCCCTGGATTCTCTGGACGAGGTAATCGCGCTTATCCGCAAGAGCCCAACGGTTGAAGATGCCCGTGATGGCCTGATCAAGCTTCTCAAGATCGATGAGCTCCAGGCCCGTGCAATTTTGAACATGCAGCTAAGACAGCTTGCGGCTCTTGAGCGCCAGAAGATCATCGATGAGGCAGCCGAACTTGAAAAGCAAATCGTTGAGTTCCAGCGCATCATTGCCGACGAAAACGCGCAGCGCGAGATTGTTGCCGAGGAACTAGCTGAAATCACCAACAAGTACGGTGACGATCGTCGCTCTGAGATCATGCTCGGCTACGACGGTGATGTGAGCGTTGAGGACCTGATTCCTCAGGAAGAAATGGTTGTCACCCTGACTCAGGGTGGTTACATCAAGCGCACCAGAAGCGATAACTACCGCATTCAACACCGCGGTGGCCGCGGTGTTAGAGGTGCGAGCCTTCGAGCCGATGATGTGGTTCAGAACTTCATCGTTTCCACCACTCACCACTGGTTGATGTTCTTTACAAACACCGGTCGCGTTTACCGTTCCAAGGTCTACGAGATTCAAGAATCGGGCAGAGACGCCAAGGGTCAGCATGTTGCTAACCTTTTGGCACTGCAGCCTGAGGAACGCGTGGTCAAGGTTCTAGATCTAAAGGACTACCAGGAGCAGCCATATCTGGTGATGGCGACCAGAAACGGTCTTGTCAAAAAGACCTCACTTGAGCTTTATGACACCGCCCGCACCGGCGGCATCATTGCAATCAAGCTGCGCGAGGACGATGAGCTTGTCAACGCCATGCTGGTAAGCGAAGAAAACGATGTTCTGCTGGTCAGCCGCAAGGGCATGTCCATCAGGTTCTCTGCCGCTAATGATTCGATGCGCCCGATGGGTCGCGACACCTCAGGCGTGATTGGCATGGCGTTCCGTAAGGGTGACGAGCTGCTATCGGCCTCGGTGATCGGTGAATCTGGATTCGTCTTTGTTGTAACTGAGGGGGGTTATGCCAAGCGAACCGCAGCCGACCAATACCGCGTTCAAAAGCGTGGAGGCATCGGAATCAAGGTAGCCAAGCTTGATGAAAAGCGCGGCGATCTAGTTGGCGCACTGATGGTTGATGAAACCGATGAGGTGCTGGCAGTACTTTCCTCTGGAAAGGTGATCCGATCGGCTGCAACCGAGGTTCCTGCTAAGGGCCGCGACACCATGGGCGTAGTCTTTGCTAGATTTGACGACAACGACTCGGTGCTTTCGATAGCTCGGAACTCAGAGCGCAACCTAGAGACAAACGACGAGATCGAAACCGAAACCGAAGGAGCGGCCAGTGACACAGCTGTTCAACCGGAATAAGCAACCAAAAGAGCCTAAGAAGCAGATCCGACTAAAACTACGTTCCGTAGATGTCTGGTCCGCGGTGAAGGTTGGCTTCCTTATTTCTATTGCTTCATCAATAGCCCTGATCGTTGGCGCCTGGCTTATTTGGTCGGTACTTGCAAACTCAGGAATCTTCTCCTCGATTGGCAGCCTGCTGGGCTCCATCCTTGGAGATGGCAGCAACATTAACCTCGAGGAAGACTTTTCTTTCACGAATGTTATGACAACTGCCACCACCCTGGCCCTGCTAAACGTTGTGCTAACCACAGCACTTTGGGCAGTCTGGGCGGTTATTTTCAACCTAATTTCTAAGCTGGTTGGCGGGCTTTCGCTCACCTTTACCAATAACTAAGAAATTAGAGTTTGTGGCGGTTGGTTTTTTCTAGTAGCATCAACTTGCTCAACGGGCCTATAGCTCAGGTGGTTAGAGCGCTTCACTGATAATGAAGAGGTCGGAGGTTCAAGTCCTCCTAGGCCCACGGTGAGCACTTTCCACAAGGGAAGGCTCGCTTTGGGGACTTAGCTCAGTTGGTAGAGCACCTGCTTTGCAAGCAGGGGGTCAGGGGGTCGACCCCCCTAGTCTCCACGACACCCTCCCTTCGGGGAGGGTTTTTACA
>DDBH01000009.1 GCA_002333405.1 Micrococcales bacterium UBA2037
AGTCGGCAACTGGCTTTGCGATGTCAGTTCGGGAGCCCGCCTCGAGCGCTAGCTCAACAATTGCGGCAACCATTTCTTGATCAGATTTATAAATTGGTGCCAAGACCTGAAAGCCAGACCCGAAGTCGGCTCTGGTCAGATCCGAACCGTCAATCACCAAGTCGGTGATGCCGAGGGTCTGAATTATTTGCCAGAGGGCATTGGTTTCAATTCGCACAAGCACATGGTTGGCCATGCGAAAACAGAGTTCAGTGCAAAAAATGAAACTGTGTAAAAAGGGGATGGCGGCAGGTTTGGGGGAAACCTGCCGCCGGTGATGCCAGCAATGGGGGGAGCTGACATCACAACTGATCTAAATCAGTAACTTAATCCTACGATGTATTTGCCAAATTTGTCCCCCAAACGGGGAAATTTCAAAACATCCACGATTTATCTGAATTTTGGTTCTCGAGACATTAGGTCCGCCCCTCATGGCGACAGTGCGCGAGTGTCTCGGCAATCTGTAAATCCTGTAAGTTGATAGGACCAAGAAGCTCTAAGTAAGTGGAGGACAAAGTTGTCTGAACAGCACGAGATTGAAAACCTGCTGACCGAAACCCGTTCGTTTCAACCAAGCTCAGAATTCGCCGCAAATTCAATTGCCAAGCCGGAGATCTACGACAGAGCGAAGGCGGACCGCCTTGAGTTTTGGGCCGAGCAGGCCAGGCAGCTTCATTGGCACAAGCCTTTTACGCAAACTCTAGATTTCAGCAATGCCCCATTCGCCAAATGGTTTGCAGATGGTGAACTAAACGTCAGCTACAACTGCCTGGATCGCCACGTTGAGGCCGGTTGCGGCAAGCGGGTTGCACTATTTTTTGAGGGTGAGCCGGGCGACACCAAGGTTTACACCTATCTAGACCTATTGCAGCAAGTCAAACGTGCGGCGAACGTTCTGATTCGCATGGGTGTTGAGCCGGGTGACCGCGTTGCCATTTACATGCCAATGATTCCGGAGGCAATCATCGCGATGCAGGCGGTTGCCAGAATCGGTGCCGTGCACTCAGTGGTCTTCGGTGGCTTTAGTGCCGACTCACTTGCAACAAGAATTCAAGATGCTGAGGCCAAGGTTGTAATCACCGCGGATGGCGGCTTCCGCAAGGGCAAGGCAACAGCGCTGAAGCCTGCGGTTGACCAGGCGCTGGCTGACCACAAGTGCCCAACAGTTGAGCACGTTTTGGTGGTGAACCACACTGGGCAAGATGTCGACTGGGATGACTCGGTTGATGTTTGGTGGGAAGAGCAGATGCAGAGCGTGGATGCAGAGCATGTTGCGGTTGGCTTCAACGCTGAGCACCCGCTCTTTATCCTTTACACCTCTGGAACCACCGGCAAGCCGAAGGGCATCCTGCACACAACCGGTGGCTATCTAACGCAGGCTAGCTACACCCACAAGAACGTCTTTGATCTGCACGAGGGTCAAGATGTCTACTGGTGCACCGCAGATGTTGGCTGGATCACCGGTCACTCCTATGTTGCCTACGGTCCACTGGCCAACGGGGCGACTCAGGTTATTTACGAGGGAACACCAGACACCCCCGACTGGGGCAGATGGTGGGACATAGTTCAGAAGTACCACGTCAGCATCTTCTACACCGCACCGACCGCCATCAGGTCTTTCATGAAGCTCGGAAGTACCGTTGTCAGCCACTACGACCTGAGCTCAATCAGAGTGCTTGGTTCCGTTGGAGAGCCAATTAACCCAGAGGCCTGGATGTGGTACCGCGAGGTAATCGGCTCCAATAAGGCTCCAATTGTTGACACCTGGTGGCAAACCGAAACTGGAGCCATCATGGTTTCACCACTTCCAGGAATCACGGCAACCAAGCCGGGCAGTGCGCAGGTTCCAATTCCTGGCATTGAAATGGCGGTGATCGATGACCAGGGCAATGAAGTTGGCCCTGGCCACGGAGGCTATCTGGCAATCACTGAGCCTTGGCCCTCGATGCTCAGGGGCATTTGGGGCGATCCGGAGAGATTCAAGGAAACCTACTGGTCCAGGTTCCCAGGCCGTTACTTTGCTGGGGACGGCGCCAAGCTTGATGCCGATGGTGACCTCTGGTTGCTCGGGCGGGTCGATGATGTCATGAACATTTCAGGCCATCGCCTCAGCACAACTGAAATCGAATCGGCGCTTGTTTCGCACCCGCTAGTTGCAGAGGCGGCAGTGGTTGGTGCCAGTGATGAGACCACCGGACAAGCCGTGGTGGCATTCGTAATCCTGCGCAAGAATCAGCTCGACCACTCAGGCAGCGAAGCCGACACCTCCAAGACTTTGCGTGAGCATGTTGCCAAGGAGATTGGCCCAATCGCCAAACCACGCACCATCTTTGTGGTTCCAGAACTGCCAAAGACGCGCTCCGGAAAGATCATGAGAAGGCTCTTGAAGGACGTAGCTGAGGATCGACCAATTGGTGATGTCACAACCCTTGCCGACACCTCAGTGATGGACACAATCAGCACCAAGATTGATTCTGGAGCCAACGACTAAATGATCAGACTGGCCAATCAGGCAGATCGGCCTGCCCTGATTGGGCTGCTCGGAGATTTTGCTGAAGAGGCCCTAGCTCCGCTTACCACTGAGCACCTAGCAGCGGCGGTCACTCCAATTTTGCAAGGAAGTGAGCTTGGAGAAATCTGGGTTCTGGAGCACGAACAACAGCTGATTGGCTACCTGGTAATCGGCTGGGGTTGGGGAATTGAATCAGGCGGCAGAGAAGCTCTCATCGACGAAGTTTTCGTGAGCCATGCTCATCGCAATCAAGGACTTGGAACCCAGCTAGTTGAGGCCGCGCTAACTAGAGCCAAAGAGCTGGATGCCAAGACAGTGTTTTTAGAAACCGAACAATCAAACCCAGAATCAAGAAAGCTCTATCAAAACCTAGGCTTCGAAATAGAAGACTCGGTCTGGATGAGAAAAGCCCTCTAGCTACTCAAACTCAACGATTAGTTCAACCTCGACTGGAGCATCCAGCGGCAATACCGGAACTCCAACAGCACTTCTAGCGTGCTTGCCGGCATCACCGAAGACCTGCTGCAAAAACTCAGAGGCGCCATTGATGACACTTGGCTGGGCTGTGAACTCAGGCACTGAGGCCACGAAGCCAACAACTTTAACAACCTGCTTCACTCGGTCCAGGTCGCCAAGCACCGACTTGATAGCAGCCAGGGCATTCAGGGCACAGCGTTCTGCGATTTGTGCGCCTCGCTCGGCATCGATATCGGCACCAAGTTTCCCGGATGCCATCAGCTTGCCGTCAATCAGTGGGATTTG
>DDBH01000001.1:0-3524 GCA_002333405.1 Micrococcales bacterium UBA2037
AAAGCACCACCAACTATTTGCACCGTGGCTCGAAGAGGGACACTCCCACGCTGGCATGCTGGGACTAAGAGGAGCTATCCACCCAGAGGTCGGATTGATGGTTGAGGCCGTCAAGACCATCAAGGGGATGCTGATCGATGCAGGCGTGGCAAACATGCCAATCGGTGTTGACATCGTAGAGCCAGCGTTCCTATTCGAGATGCAGCGTCAAGGACTCACTGTTGTTGACGTCCAGCAGGACATGCTCGATGCCAGAGCAATCAAGAACGTTGACGAGATAATGCTGTTGTCACAGGCAGCAGCAATGGTTGATGGCGTCTACCAGGACATCACTGATGCGCTTCGCCCAGGCATCAAGGAAAACCAGATTGTTGCGCTTGCATCAAAGAAGCTTTACGAACTTGGTTCTGACCAGGTTGAGGCAATCAACGCAGTTTCTGGTGAGAGGTGTAATCCACACCCACACAACTTCACTGACAGGATCATTCGCCCGGGCGACCAGGCGTTCTTCGACATCATTCACTCTTACCAGGGCTACCGCACCTGCTACTACCGCACCTTCTCGGTTGGTAGTTCAACCCCAGCCCAGCACGATGCCTATACCAAGGCCAGGGAATGGATGGACATCGCAATCGACAAGGTTCGCGATGGCGTTGGAACCGATGAGGTTGCCAGCCTCTGGCCCAAAGCAACAGATCTTGGTTTCGCCAACGAAATGGATGCCTTCGGACTGCAGTTTGGTCACGGTCTAGGTCTAGGTCTTCACGAGCGTCCGATCATATCGAGACTAAACAGCTTGACTAACCCGGTTGAAATCAAGGCCGGCATGGTCTTCGCTCTTGAAACCTATTGCCCAGCCTCCGACGGAATCTCAGCTGCCAGAATTGAAGAAGAGGTTGTGATCACCAACAACGGTGCGCAGGTTCTAACTAAGTTCCCAGCTCAAGAACTGTTTGTCGCGAACCCTTACTAAGACCTGGAAACTAAAACAGGGCCCCGAGATTACTCGGGGCCCTGTTTTAGATATCTTGAACCTACGCCTTCCAAACAGTCTTTAGGTTGCAGAACTCCTTGATTCCGGCGTCTGATAGCTCACGCCCGAAACCGGAATCCTTGATGCCACCAAAAGCTAGCTCAGGGTATGAAATGGTCATGCCGTTGACGAACACAGCACCTGCTTGCAGGTGCTCAATGAAGTAGTCTTGCTCAGCCTTGTCCTGGCTCCAAATTGCAGAGCTCAGGCCAAAGGTGGTCTGGTTGGCAACCTTGATTGCCTCTTCGCGGTCCTTCACGCGGTAGATGGTGGCAACTGGGCCGAAGGCCTCCTCCATCACCAATCGCATGTCGTCGGTTAGCTGGTCAATCACTGTTGCTGGGTAGTAGTAGCCAGGGCCCTCAGGTGTTTCACCACCGCAGAGAACACGAGCACCCTTGGCCTTGGCATCCTCAACCAATTCAACGATGTCGCGCTTGCCACCGGCAGTTGCCAGTGGTCCAACCTGGACGTTCTCGTCCATTGGGTCACCCATCTTCAGGGCGGCCATCTTCGCAACAAAGCTGTCAACGAACTGGTCGTAAACCTCATCGAACACCAGGAAGCGCTTGCCTGCGATGCAGGACTGGCCGTTGTTGTTGATTCTTGCTGTGACCGCAACCGTTGCTGCCTGCTCGATGTCTGCGTTTGGTGTGACAACGAAAGCGTCTGATCCACCAAGCTCCATAACCGAAGGTTTAATCTGGCTTCCGGCTTGAGCTGCAACTGCTCGTCCTGCTGGCTCGGAGCCGGTCAGGGTCACAGCCCTAACTCGCCAGTCATCAATAACCGGTGCAACCTGTGATGCTGAGATCATCAAGGTCGAGAACGAACCCTCTGGGAAGCCAGCTCGAGTGAAAAGGTCATCTAGGTAAAGAGCTGACTGCGGAACATTTGAAGCGTGCTTGAGCACGCCTGAGTTTCCAGCCATCAGCGCAGGGGCGGCGAATCTGATTACCTGCCATAGCGGGTAGTTCCAAGGCATGACCGCTAGCACCACACCAAGTGGCTGCCAGATTGCCATTGCCTGGCTAGCGCCAACCAAGGAAGGGTCTGCTAGCACCTGTGGGGCTAGGAATTCTTCTGACTTTTCTGCATAGAAACGCATGTTCTTTGCGCACTTCAAAACTTCACCGCGAGACTGCGCAATTGGCTTGCCCATTTCGCGGGTCAGCATCACGGCGGTCTTCTCAACCTCTGACTCAATTAGGTCTGCAGCAACCAGCATTAGCTTGGCGCGCTCGGCGTAGGTCATTGTGCGAAGTTTCTCGTGCGCTTCCTGCGCCTTCGCAAGTCTTGCCTCAACTTCTGCAGGGGTGTGAAGCTCAGCTTCAAACTCTGTTTCGCCGGTAGCTGGGTTGATAGTTGCCATTGCCATTTAGGGCCTCGTTCTGAGTCAAGATTCTGCGGTTT
The DNA here is from genome assembly GCA_002333405.1 of Micrococcales bacterium UBA2037. Lineage (GTDB taxonomy): Bacteria > Actinomycetota > Actinomycetes > Actinomycetales > Microbacteriaceae > Aquiluna. The sequence continues at coordinate 2,447 of DDBH01000001.1, forward strand.
TCGATGCGTTGCCTAGTCCCAACTTACTAGCAGTTGCAGGGTTAGTAAAACTAGACGATTGGATACATTTTACCCCAAAACAACCCATTTTTCGACTAAATTTATGCAAATAGCACGAAGATTGGATTCAATCCGAGAACTTTCGCGGTTTTGGGATTGAGCAGATAGCGAAGGCGGTATTGAAGGTGCGGTTAGCAAACAAGGTGGCAATCATCACTGGAGGATCCAGGGGCATCGGTCGGGCTACAGCAGACCTGTTTGCCGAGGAGGGTGCGATTGTCTACGTTTTGGATATCAGCCTGGATGACCAGTTCGAGAGCGACAAGATTCACTTCATTGCTCATGACGTGACCGATGAGGCGGCCTGGAAGAATGTGGTCGAGCAAATTGTGTCCGAGGCCGGAACCATCGACATTCTTTTCAACAACGCTGGAATCGTCGGCTCCTATGAGGGAATCGAAACCATTGAGATGGACGACTGGCACAGAATTCTCGACATCAACCTAAACGGTGTTTTCCTTGGAACCAGAACAGTTCTGCCAGTGATGCGAGCTGCGGGCAAAGGGGCAATTGTTCACACCTCATCGATGTGGGGAGTGGTTGGGGCCATTGGAGTTGCCGCTTACACTGCCTCCAAGGGAGCGGTTAGGTCACTTAGCAAGAACGTTGCACTGACATATGCCAAGGACGGGATCCGCTCCAATTCAATTCACCCGGGAATCATCGAGACCCCACTTGTTTTGGCTCAGGACAAGTCCATGACTCAAGAGATTGTCGACAAGACGCCGATCGGAAGACTTGGAACGGCTAGAGAGATTGCCTACGGAGCGCTCTACTTAGCTAGCGACGAATCCAGCTACGTCACCGGTACCGAACTGATTATCGATGGCGGGCACACAGCTCTCTAGCTGAGGCAATAGCCTTCAGACAGACACTAAGCTCTTTATCATCCCAAGGAGGCACCAGTGCAAGAGACCGACCGCAGCTCGAGCGAGAAAATCGCTAGTGAGCTTCGCTCCCAAATCTTGGCTGGCAAGTTGGTGCCGGGATCACGAATTCTGCAGGAGCAGCTAGCCGA
>DDBH01000001.1:3882-4851 GCA_002333405.1 Micrococcales bacterium UBA2037
ATTGTTGCCAACACCGGTGCTTGGGTCTCAAAGCTCACCAAGGCTGAGTGTGAAGACGCCTATCAAATTCGCGAGCGGCTAGAGCCGCTGCTAATGCGCCAGAGTGCAGCCGGCATCACTGATGAGACGATAGAAAAACTCACCCAGCTGGCCGACAAGATGGAAGCATCGGTAGATGTAGAAACCTTCCTGAGGCTCGACCAAGATTTCCATCTGCTTGCCTACTCGCACGCACCTGATGGAATGATCAGGGATTTGATTGAGCGACTCTGGAACACCACTCAGCATTACCGCAGAGCTTTTGCCAAGCTCAGCGGTGTCGCAACCGGCAGCGTCACTCATCTTGAACACCGACTGATTCTTGATTCAATTATTCGTGGTGACCTGGATGACCTGGAGCGAAACCTGGCCGCTCACATCAGAAGAACTCGCAACTCACTTGTTGCGCACCCTGAAATTTTCGACTAAATGTAGCCAATTGGCTATTTTTTGGCCCTAAAAATCCACATCTTTTGTTAAAAACAGACCATTTCGGATACATTCACTAAAATCTTTACAAGAGACGCACCGCGGCGCCTGATCTTTGACTAGGCGCACTAGCAAAAGATTGTGAGGAGCTAGATGGCTACCACGCCGATAATTGTTGCCAACACTGATGCCCCAAGTGAAATCCATGGAGTGCACGGTGGAAGAGGAGTGCTTCGTTGGAAGCGCTTTGTCACCGGCCTGATGATGCACGCGGCTTGGGACTCCTTCGAACACAACCGATTAGAGCCGGGAGCCGCTGTCGGCGAGCACGTGCACTCAAGAACCGAAGAGATTTACTTCATCATTCGCGGACGCGGCATGATGAAGTACAACGGCGAACAATTTGAAGTTGGGCCGGGGGATTTGATCATGACCCCGCTTCACGGCAAGCATGCCATCGAGACAATTGGCGACGAAACCCTGGAGTTCTTTGTGGTTGAA
>DDBH01000006.1 GCA_002333405.1 Micrococcales bacterium UBA2037
CAATTGAGAACCTTCACCAGCTGACCGAAGTTGGAAAAATCGATTCTGCTGACGCCGCAATACTCGAGGCTGCTTGGACACTGGCCAGCAGGTTGCGAAGCGCCCAGGTGTTGGCAGGCGACCGGTCCAACGACCAGCTCCCCATAGACCGATCTCAGCTTGAAGCCATGGCCCGAATCTTGGAGTTTGCTCCCGGCTCAGCTACCGAGCTGGAGGAGCTGTATTTGGCGACAACCAGAAAAGCACGCATTGTCTTTGAGAGGCTATTCGCCCAGTAGCGAAGAATCGAAAAAAGGCCAGGCAGATTTCTCCGCCTGGCCTTCAATCTCTTAAGTTCTAGACGCTGTAGTAAAGCTCGAACTCGTAAGGGTGAGGGCGCTGCGCCATTGGCTTCAGCTCCTTCTCACGCTTGTAGTCGATCCAGTTCTCAATCAGGTCCTTAGTGAAGACATTGCCTTCCATCAGGTACTCGTGGTCAGCCTCTAGCGCCTTTAGAACGGACTCTAGGTCACCTGGAACCTGTGGAATTGCCTTTGCTTCCTCTGGAGGAAGCTCGTATAGGTCCTTGTCGACTGGCTCGTGTGGCTCAATACGGTTCTTGATTCCGTCGATGCCCGCCATCATCATTGCCGCGAAAGCAAGGTATGGGTTTCCAGCACTGTCCGGTGCACGGAACTCGATGCGCTTTGCCTTCGGGTTTGATCCGGTCATTGGGATGCGAATTGCAGCCGAACGGTTACCAGCAGAGTAAACAAGGTTCACTGGAGCTTCGAAGCCTGGGACTAGTCGGTGGTATGAGTTAATTGATGGGTTTGTGAATGCCAGCAGGCTTGCTGCATGCTTCAGGATTCCACCGATGTACCAACGAGCTAGGTCGGATAGTGAGCCGTAGCCAGCCTCATCGTAGAACAATGGCTTGCCGTCTTTCCATAGTGATTGGTGAACGTGCATGCCGGAACCGTTGTCGTTGAACAGAGGCTTCGGCATGAAGGTTGCGCTCTTGCCGTACTGGTGAGCAACGTTCTTCACGATGTACTTGAACTTGAGTAGGTCATCGGCGCTCTTGACTAGGGTGTCAAAGCGGTAGTTGATCTCACACTGCCCAGCTGTTCCAACCTCGTGGTGGCTTCGCTCAACGCTCAGGCCAGCTGCCTCAAGCTCAAGCACAATAGCGTCACGAATATCAGCTAGATGGTCAACTGGCGAAACCGGGAAGTAGCCTCCCTTATAAGGAGTCTTGTTTCCTAGGTTGCCGCCGTCTTCTTGGCGGGCTGTGTTCCAGGCACCCTCGATCGAGTCGACGATGTGGAATGCGGTGTTTGACTTCACTTCGTAGCGAACGTCATCGAAGATGAAGAATTCAGCCTCAGGTGCGAAGAAGGCGGTGTCAGCAATGCCAGTTGACTGAAGGTAACGCTCAGCCTTGTGAGCCACCTGTCTTGGATCGCGGTGATACAACTCGCCATTGCGAGGGTTGTAGATGTCAAAGTTCATGATCAGAGTCTTCTCAACCCTGAATGGGTCTTCCCAGGCAGTTGTCACGTCTGGAATCAGCTGCATGTCACTCTCGTGAATCGAGGCGAAGCCGCGAATCGAAGATGCATCGAACAGCTGTCCGTTTGCGAAGAACTCTTCGTCAATCTGAGACACTGGAAGGTTGAAGTGCTGCTGCACTCCAGGAAGATCTGTGAATCTAACATCAACAAACTTGATGTCATTGTCCTTGATGTACTGAAGTACTTCTGAGGCGGTCTTGAACATGGTGCTCCATCTCCTTTGTCACGAGTGACGATATGAATATTGAAAATTTACTGCTGCAATGTTTCGGGAATGTTAAACCTTGCGCTTTGGTGCCCGAACCTTATTTGGGTCAATTCCCTTTGGGATTGGAACCGAAGCGTGTGAGCCAAGGGCGTCTAGTCGGTTTGAAACCGCAGCTACTTCCGAACGGCTCAGCGTCTTCGGGAGTTTGTAGACGTGCTTGAGCAACTTGTGCAACCTTACGCCTGAGCCATCTGTAGCGACGTGTACCTTGTGAACGGTTGCTCCGGTAGCAGCGCGCTGCACCTTTCTGGCCTCATCGTCAACCATCTGGTGAAGTTTTGCGGAGGATCCTTCAGAAATGAGAACGACGCCTGGTCTGCCGATCATGCGATAGACCGCTTCCCGGTTCCGCCCGTTGATGGCAACCGGCATTGGACTGGTTCGCCAACCTCTACGGATTTGAGAATCCAGGACTGCGCCGACGGCACCCGACTGACCCTCAATTTGCATGTAGGCATTTTTCTCGGCCTTGTTGCTCATGACAATCATGGCAACCAGCACGCCTGTAATGAGGCCAGACAGCCCCCACAGCACTGTCGTGAATACGCTGCCGTCACTTGTTATGAAGCCAACGCCGAGTCCAACTGCAATTCCAAGCAGTAGAACCAGCACGGCAAGCCAAGCTGACGACGGGTCCGATTTCGCAGTTACTTTATATACGCGCCATAACTGTCTGAAGCGCCCGGGAGGTTTCTTGTCTTTAGCCACAGGACTAGTTTAGTCAGGCGACGGCGCTTGCTTGTGCGAACTCGACCTTGTCTGCCAAGTGCTTTAGTTCTTCTGGAATCTCGCGTCCCTTAGAAATCATGGATTTTGCCCATAGTCTTCCGGCGCGATAGCTGGAACGAACAAGTGGACCGGCAAGAACACCCAGGTAGCCGATTTCTTCAGCTGCTTTTGAAAGCTCCACGAACTCCTGCGGCTTCACCCAACGTTCTACTGGATGGTGCCTGGGGGAGGGGCGAAGGTACTGAGTAATTGTGATAATGTCAGTCCCGGCATCGTGAAGGTCCTGCAGAGCCTGTAGCACCTCTGGAATTTCTTCACCCATGCCCAGGATTAGGTTTGACTTGGTAACCATGCCAGCATTACGACCTTGAGTTAGAACGTCAAGCGAGCGTTCGTAGGTAAAGGCCGGACGAATGCGTTTGAAGATTCTTGGAACCGTCTCAACGTTGTGAGCAAAAACCTGGGGTTTGGCATCGAATACCTTTTGCAGCAGCTCCGGCCGTCCCGAAAAGTCTGGAATTAGGATCTCGACGCCGGTTCCAGGCGACTTCTTGTGGATTTGACGAATTGTCTCGGCATAGAGCCAGGCTCCTTCGTCAGGAAGGTCGTCGCGGGCAACTCCGGTTACCGTCGCGTAGCGAAGGTCCATTTCCTTGACCGACTTGCCAACTCTTCTGGGCTCATCCGGATCGAAAGCAGCTGGTTTTCCGGTGTCGATCTGGCAGAAATCACAGCGCCTTGTGCACTGGCTACCACCGATTAGGAAGGTGGCTTCCTTGTCTTCCCAGCATTCGAAAATGTTTGGACAGCCTGCCTCCTGGCAGACAGTGTGGAGTTCCTTTTCCTTAACTAGGCCCTGGAGTTTCTGGTATTCAGGTCCCATTTTTGCCGTGGTGCGGATCCATTCAGGTTTGCGCTCGATGGGCACACTGCTGTTTCTAACCTCTAAGCGGAGGAGTTTTCTGTCTGGATTATGCTCTGGCATTCGGTATTTCTCCCATCAACTGCTCTACAAGCGTAGCTGCTTGAAGCGGAGTTATTTCAGTTCCGGTCAAACGTGAAAGTGTGGTGGTCCTGGCATCATCAATTCCGCAGGCAACAATGTGCTCGTAGGGCTCAAGGCTGTTGTTGCAGTTCAAGGCGAAGCCATGCATCGTGACCTTCTCGCTTATTCGAATGCCAATGGCCGCAACTTTTTCTAAACCAGAGTCGGTTTCAACCCAAACACCAGTTCGCTTCTCAACTCTTTGCCCGACAACACCGAAGTTTGCTATCACCTGAATTAGCACTTCCTCCAGCCATCGAACGTAGGCAACCACATCAATTGGCTGCGGCAAGTGCATGATTGGATAGCCGACGAGTTGGCCGGGGCCATGCCAGGTAATTTTCCCGCCACGGTTGGTTTCGTAAAACGCGGAACCGTCGTCAGGGAGCTCGTGTTCCTCGGTTCTTTTTCCGGCCGTGTAAACAGGGGAGTGCTCCAAAAGTAAGACGGTATTCGGCGTCTTATTGCCTACCACTTCAGCGTGGACACGTTGCTGGAGGTCCATGCCAGATTGATAGTCGAGAAACTCCGGGGCGAAGCTAATCCTTTGAAATTCAGGCATAGCTTCTATCTCTTGGCAATGGGGCTACTAGATTCCCAGTACTGATTCGAACTGACCGTCTTCCAGCCTTGACTTGACAGCCATTAGGTAACGTGAGGCATCTGCACCATCAATGATGCGGTGGTCATAGCTCAGTGCTAGGTAAACCATCGAACGAATCGCAATCGCATCATTGCCGTCCTGGTCCTTGACAACGGCCGCACGCTTCGTGACGATTCCGGTGCCGAGAATGGCAGACTGCGGCAGGAACACAACCGGGGTGTCGAACAAAGCACCACGACTGCCAGTGTTGGTCAGCGTGAATGTTCCACCCGACAGCTCATCGGGTGTCAGCTGGTTGTTTCGGGTCCGCTCGGCCATGTCGGCAATTGACTGCGCTAGCTGTGCGATTGTCAAAGACGAAGCGTTCTTGATCACTGGTGTCAGAAGCCCACGCTCAGTCTCGACGGCAAAGGACAGGTTGTCCTGTCCGTGGTAGACGATGTTGGTGTCTTCAACGGTGCTGTTAATAACTGGGTTAGCGGCCAAAGCCTCGGCTGCGGCAAGTGTAAAGAATGGCATGAACGAAAGCTTGGTGCCGGCCTTCTGGGTGAACTCAGCTTGGATTCTGGTTCGCAGATTCGCGACCTTAGTGACGTCAACCTCGACCACCGAAGTTAGCTGAGCACTTTGCTGCATGGAAGCAACAGCTCGTTCCGCCAAGACTTTTCGAAGTCTTGACATCGGTACGGTTGTGCCGCGCAACGGCGAAGCAGGCTCTGGGCTGTAGCTAGCTTGTGAAGACCCCTGAGTCGCGGTGAGGTCTTCCTTACGGATTCTTCCTCCGACCCCGGTGCCCTTTACGGACGCTAGGTCAATTCCCTTTTCGGCCGCCAACTTGCGAACGATCGGCGTTACGTAGCTCGAGTCACTATTAGGAACGGCTACTGGTGCAGCAGGTGCGACGGGAGCAGCAG
>DDBH01000004.1 GCA_002333405.1 Micrococcales bacterium UBA2037
TTTGATTACCTGGCAGAACAGCTATTTCCAGTTACGGTCCACGCCGGTGAAGCCGGTGGCGTGGATTCGATAAAGGACGCCATAGTTTCTGGCCGGGCCCTGAGGCTTGGTCACGGAGTGAGGTTGGTTGAGGACATCATGTTCTCCAGGACCGACGGCGACACCGATCTTGTGGTGTTGGGCGATCTAGCGCAGTGGGTCTACGACCGCCACATCGCACTGGAGATTTCTCCAAGCTCTAACCTCCAGACTGGAGCCTTTGCAATGCTTGGCGACAAGATGGCCGATCACCCCATCGACATCCTCTACGATCTTGGCTTCACCGTGACGGTGAATACCGACAACCGTTTGATGTCGGGGACGAATCTGACCCGAGAGCTTGAGATCCTGGTCGACACCTTCGGCTATCAGCTTGGAGATCTTGAGCAGTTCCAGCTAAACGCGGCCGAGGCATCCTTCCAGGGGCTCACCGAACGCGAAGAACTGATTGATTTGGTTGAGCAGGGCTTTGCTAGGGCCTCGGGTGCTCTCTAGTTACTTTGATAAGCACTCGATTCGGGTAGCCGCTCAAGAACTCAGTTTCTCAGAAGCGGTAGCAGAAGCCACCGGCCTGCTGGTCAGTGCCGGTCAAGCTAAACCCGAATACATCGGTGAGGTCCTGGCGAATCTTGAGGCACTGGGTCCGTATTTTGTAGTTGCTCCTGGCGTTGCTATAGCCCACGCTCCACCTTCAGCGGCCACTATCAAGCCCGGCATGGCCCTTTTGAAGTTGGCCGTCCCTTGCGAATCCGGCAGCGCCAATGACCCGGTTGCGTTGGTATTCGCGCTCTGCTCACCAGACTCAGAAAGCCATCTGGATTTGCTGGCTTCATTCGCAGAGAAATTGAGTGACAGCCAGGTTATGAACAGTTTGTTAAATGCTTCCGCTGAAAGCGTTATAAGCGCAATTTTGTTCGAAAATCAGCTTTAATCACACCATGCTCATTTATGCGGTGTGTGGTGCCGGAATTGGAACCAGTGTCCTTCTCAAGGCCAACGCTGAGCGCGCCCTGTCGATGCTTGGCATCGAGGCTGAAGTCAAAGCGGTTTCGCTAGAGGATGCTCGGGGTACTAACCAGATGGCGCAGGTAATTCTGGCAACTCCGGAATTGGTGGAAAAACTAGGTGGAATACCCTCCGAAGTTATCTCCATAAACAACATTTTTGACCTGGCAGAGCTTGGCGAGAAGCTGCAGGCAACCCTTAGCTAGTATTGGCTAGATGTCCACTCCAAAGCCGCCAGGGTCCTCAGACAAGACAACCCTCAAGCGCCTCAGCTACAAAGCATCAGGCAGTACGAGCGACCTCTACGACATTCTCGACCTGAACATGGTTGCTCACGTTGGGTTTGTGATTGATGGAGCACCAATGGTTATCCCGATGGCATACGGTCGATCCGGTGACAAGATTTATCTTCACGGCTCAAGTGGCTCAAGGCTGATGAGGCACCTGGATAGCCAGCCGCAGGTTTGCATCTCGATCACCGAACTGAATGCCCTGAAGGTCTCGAGGAGCACTTTCAACAGCGGCATGCACTATCGCTCTGTCGTAATTTTTGGAAAAGCTGAGCTGGTTGCCGAGGATCAGAAAATGCAAGCGCTGGACATTGTTAGTGATGCCTTGATTCCGGGTCGAGTGGCAGAGGCTAGGCCGATGACCAAGAAGGAAGCAGCCGCAACCATAATCGTTAGCGTCGACCTGAATGAGACCTCGGTAAAGATCGCAACGAACGAGGTTGATGATCCAGAAGAGGACATGAATCGTGGCTTTTGGGCGGGAATAATCCCGCTAGCGTCGGTTGCTCAACCAGCCGTCCCAGCAGACGAGGAATCAGCTGGATTGCCAGTCCCGCAGAGCGTGCGCGACTTTATTGCAAAGCGTTCAAGGTAGCGCTTGCAAACTCTCTGAGGGCTTTCAGAAGGTGATGAGCCTGGTCCTTGGTCTCACCGGTTGCCTGAAGGTAGCACTTTAGTTTTGGCTCGGTACCAGAAGGCCTCACGATGACCTTTACCTGAGCTCCCTTGAAAATCAAGGCATCGGTCTTCATTGCGTCAGGCCTTGCCAGGTAATCCTCGAAGGTCACAGCGTCGCCGGCCACAAGGGCAGGGGGTGCTTCCCGGAGTCCACTCATGATCTTTGCGATTGTCTCGGTGCTGGTTACCCGAATCGAGACTTGACCGGTTGCAACGTGCCCAAACTGGTCGGCAATCCTGTCAAGCTCGTCTACCAGGCTCAAGTTCTTGAGGGCCAGCTTGGACGCCATCTCGGCAATCACCAGGGCGGCGGTGATGCCATCTTTGTCAGGCGTATAGTCCGGATCCACACAGTAACCAAGAGCCTCTTCGTAGCCGTATCCAAGGTCTCGCACTTTTGAAATCCACTTAAATCCAGTCAACGTATGCTGATAGTCAACGCCGTGAAATTCGGCTAGCGCACCAAGGTCAGCTGAAACAATTGAATTGGCGATCACCTTTGAGGTTGGGGCCAAGTGATCGGCAAGCAAGATTCCAACCTCATCACCTGTCAGCATTCGGTAGTGACCGTCCTGCAGCACACCAACTGCCAACCGGTCGGCATCGGGGTCGTTGGCAAGAATCAGATCGCTGTGCAGCTTTTTGGCGGTGTCAAAACTCAAATCCATGGCGCCTTGTTCCTCGGGGTTAGGAAAACTAACTGTTGGAAACAAGCCATCTGGTTCAGCTTGAGCTGCTACCGGCGAACAATTAAAACCTGCTCTAGTCATCAGCTGATTCACCACAAACCAGCCGACCCCGTGCAGGGCGGTGTGAGTGATGGAAATGTTCCGACGCCTTGCAAATTCTGACTCCGCACCAGGAATCAGCTCCATTGCTCGCTCCAAATAGGCGTCGATTTCTCTCTGACCGATGAGGCTGTAGTCGCCAGATTTTTCGATGCCATCGAAGGTCGCGTGTTCCGCAATGTTGTCGATCAAGCTAGCGATTTGGGCATCCTGCGGGGGAGTGAGCTGACTTTGGCCAGTTGGACCACCCAGATAAACCTTGTAGCCATTGTCTCTTGGTGGGTTGTGGCTGGCTGTCACCACAATCGTGGCGCTTGAGGACATTCGTCGACCGGTGAAGGCTGCTACCGGTGTTGGCACGGCCCGGTCAAACAGGAAGGTTTGAATTCCGCTCGCCTGCAAAATCTCTGCGCTATCGCGAGCAAAGATATCTGAGTTCACTCGGCCGTCATAGCCAATAACAACGCTCAGTTTGCCAGCGCGGTCTTGGTAGGTGTCGTGGTTTTGATTCAGAAATTCGGCGAGGCCTTTTGCGGTTTGGGCAACAACAATTCTGTTCATTCGATTTGGGCCCGCGCCCAGTTCGCCCCTGAGTCCGGCCGTTCCAAATTCAAGGCGCTGGGAGAAGCGAGAAGTTATTTCGGCGACGCTCTCGGTTTCCATCAATTCAGTTAGCTCAGCACGGGTGACCGGGTCGGGGTCCTGGGCTAGCCAGGATCTGGCTGATTCCAAATAATCCATTAGAAACGAACCACTATCTCGGCCAGCAGTTTGGAGATCCTAGCCTCTGCTTTTTGCCCTGCCTCGATCACCTCGGCGTGACTGAGGGGAGTCTTTTGGATGCCAGCGGCGAGGTTTGTGATCAGCGACATCCCAAGAATTTCCATTCCTGATTCCCTGGCCGCAATTGCCTCAAGGGCTGTCGACATTCCGACAATGTCACCGCCGATGGTCTTTGCCATTTGAACCTCTGCTGGAGTCTCGTAGTGAGGGCCGCGGAACTGAACGTAAACACCCTCCTCCAGGCTTGCGTCAACCTCTTTGGCAATCGAGCGCAGTCGAGGAGAGTACAGGTCGGTGAGGTCCACAAAGTTTGCACCTTCCAGCGGGCTGGAGGCGGTCAGGTTGATGTGGTCTGAGATCAGAACGGCTGCGCCGCCCGCCCACTGGGGTTGGATTCCGCCTGCTCCATTGGTGAGCACCATTACCTCAGCGCCAGTCTTGGCTGCGGTTCTAACCGAGTGGACGACGGCCCGCACACCATGGTTCTCGTAAAAGTGTGTCCTGGCACCGATAACTAGCGCATGCTTGCCATTTGAGAGGCGCACTGAACGCAGCGAACCAACGTGACCTTGCACCGCTGGCTTTGAAAAGCCGATGATGTCTGAGGCCGGAATTTCACAAACCGTTTCCCCCAAA
>DDBH01000007.1:0-6792 GCA_002333405.1 Micrococcales bacterium UBA2037
CAGAAGCTGCAACAGGAGCAGGAGCAGCAGGAGCGGCAACATGTGCCTCAGCCACAGGAGCAGCAGGCTCTACGGCTGCGGCGGCAGGAGCGGCGCCCTCACCGATTACCGCCAGCACAGCGCCGACGCCTACAGTCTCATCTTCTTGAACCATGATTTGCTGAAGAGTTCCAGCGAACGGGGATGGAATCTCCGTGTCAACCTTGTCCGTGGATACTTCAACCAGCGGCTCATCAACAGCCACGGTGTCGCCAACATTCTTAAGCCAGCGGGTCACTGTTCCCTCGGTGACTGATTCACCCAGTGCAGGAAGTGTTACTTCACTCATCGTTCTTACCTAACTGTCCTTGTCTTATTAAGCGTGTGCGTGAAGCGGCTTACCGGCAAGCGCCAGGTGGGCCTCTCCGATAGCTTCATTCATGGTCGGGTGGGCGTGAATCAGCGGTGCCACATCCTCTGGATATGCCTCCCAGTTCACGATTAGTTGCGCTTCGCCAACCTGTTCTCCGGCTCGGGATCCGATCATGTGGAAACCGATTACCGGTCCATTCACCTCACGGATTAGCTTGATTACTCCAGCAGTACCCAGGATGTTGCTCTTACCGTTTCCGGCAAGGTTGTATTCGTAGATCGAAACCTTGTCCGCGCCAAACTTCTCCTTGGCCTGAGCTTCTGTGAGTCCCACTGATGCAATTTCTGGCTCGCAGTATGTGACGCGTGGGATACCCATCTCGTCCACAACTATTGGATTGAGGCCGGCAATTTCCTCAGCCACAAAAATTCCCTGCATGAAGCCCCTGTGGGCCAACTGCAAACCCGGGACGATGTCTCCCGCTGCATAAACCCCAGGAACATTGGTTTCTAGGCGGTCGTTGGTCAGCACCCAGCCGCGCTCCATGGCGATGCCCTGCTCTTCGAAGCCAAAGCCGGTGGCGTTTGGTCCACGTCCCACGGCTACCAGCAGAATGTCTGCCTGCACCGAATCGCCTGACTCAAGCTCTACAGTGACGCCAGCTTCATTCTGGGTGACCTGCTTGAACTTGTTTCCTAGCTTGAAATCGATGCCGCGCTTCTTGTAGGCACGCTCCAGACCTTTGCTCATTGCCGGATCTTCATTTGGCACGAGTCGGTCAAGACCTTCGATGATGGTGACCTCTGCGCCGAAAGAGCGCCAGATTGATGCAAACTCAACTCCGATAACTCCGCCGCCAAGAATGGCAACCTTCTGAGGAACCCAGTCCATCTGAAGTGCCTGGTCGCTGGTGATTACTCGGCCACCAATTTCGATTCCGAGGGTCTTGGTGACAGATCCAGTGGCCAAGAGAACGTTCTTGCCGGTGTAAGTCTCGCTGCCGACAGTGACGGTCCTGGGTCCGGTCAGGCGACCCTCGCCTTGAATCGAAGTGATGTTCTTCGAACCAACCAGTCCGGTTAGTCCCTTATAAAGCTTGTCAACGATGGAGTCGCGGTACTTATTTACCTGGATCATGTCGATGCCCTGGAAGGCAGCGGTTACGCCGTAGTGCGCAGCCTCTTTTGTGGTGTCGGCTACCTCAGCTGAGTGCAACAACGCTTTAGTCGGGATACAGCCGCGGTGTAGGCAGGTGCCGCCGAGCTTGTCCTTTTCGATTAGCGCAACGGATAATCCAAGTTGGGCTCCGCGCAAAGCGGCGGCATAGCCACCACTTCCGCTGCCAAGGATTACAAGGTCAAAAGTATTCTCTGCCAATTTAGCTCCAAAAAACGCGGCCTATTACCCGCAGAAGTCTACTACCTAGTTATCAGCAAGGTTTTGCGCGAGCTGCACAAGCGTGCGAATCGCAACTCCCGAGGCGCCCTTTGGCACAACCCCGTAGGGAGCGTTGTCATTATTGGCCGGGCCGGCAATGTCAAGGTGAGCCCAGGACGCATCGTCGGCAACAAATTCGCTTAAGAACCATCCGGCTATGAGCATTCCGCCGGCTCGATTCCCGATTTTCACATTTGCGATATCTGCCAAGTCAGAATCAAGTAGTGGGCGCAGCTCCTCCGGAAGCGGCATCTCCCAAATCAGCTCTCCCACCTGCGCACCGGCTTCCTTCACAAGCTCTATTGCGGAGCCACGTCCCATCAGTCCGGCGTATCGGTTACCCAGAGCAATCGTTGCCGCTCCGGTCAGCGTTGCCACATCTACTATGTGATCGGGGTTCAGTTCGGCTAGAACAGTAAGACCATCTCCTAGGACCAGTCGACCCTCTGCGTCCGTGTTTAATACCTCGACTGTCTTGCCGTTTCTCATTTTGAGGACATCGCCAGGCCTTGTTGCCTGGCCGGATGGCATGTTCTCGGCCAAGCACATAATGGCTGTTACCGTAACCGGAATCTGCTGCTGGGCAATGGCGAGAATGGCCGCCATTACGGTGGCCGCACCGGCCATGTCGTATTTCATGCCGACCATTGATTCTGCTGGCTTGAGGGAAAGCCCACCGGTGTCGAAGGTGATTCCCTTCCCGACCAGGCCAAGGTGCTTGGAACCGCCGCGGTAGGTCATTTTCACTAGCCTTGGTGGCCTCACTGAGCCGCGCCCAACGCCAAGTATGCCGCCGCATTTTTCTTCTACCAGACGCTCGTCGTCCCAAATCTCAACTTCGATTGGTAGGTGCTTTGCGTGGTTGGCAGCTATTTCGGCAAGTTTTTGTGGCCAGAGATCATTGGCCGGCGTGTTTATCAGTTCACGCGCAATGACCACCTGGGTGGCGATCTGGATCACCCGTTCGATCTCTAGCGATTCAAATTCTGGCTTGACCAGCAGGGTCAGTTTCTGCAGCTTGGTTTTGCTCACTTTGTAACTGTTCGGTGTTTCAGCCCCTAGCGCAGCCCCTTCAGCCGCTTCCAGAATCTCACTCTCGCTTGCCAGAGTCAGGTCAATCACTAATTCGGCTAGGTCCTTTGCAGAGCGCACCGCCGCCGCTGCAAAATTGCGATAGTTGATATCAGCACCGCAACCAACCATAAGAAATGCGGAAGATTCTCCGGGAATTCGGGTCACCTGCTCAGACTTGCTCAGAGCTCCGAAGTGCTCAAGGGTGTCCTTGGTGATGTTTGCGGCCAGACCCTGTGGTCCGGTGTCTGTGAGTGCAGCTGCGACATGGCTGGCGGGCGTAGATATTGTGCTGAGCGAGATAGTGTGCATGGCCACAAGTTTAGGTCGGTTACTATTGTTTCGTGGAAGCGTCATACAAGATTATTGGGCAGCCAGAAGTCCCTAGCGGGCTCCCAATGGTGGCGCTTATAAATGGCTTTAGTGACGCAGGACAAACGGTGTCTCAACTATCAACCCACCTTTTTGGTCAGCTGGATTCAGAAGAGATAGTCCGTTTTGACAACGACGAATTCCTTGACTACCGATCACGGAGACCTTCGCTCTATTTTGAGAAAGACCACATCGAGTCCTACGAACCTCCGTCACTGGCTGTCCACCTGGTCTTCGATGAGGCTCAGCAGCCATTCTTGCTGCTGGAGGGTTACGAGCCAGATCTCAGGTGGGAGCGATTTGCAAGCTCAATTCTTGAGCTAATAAAAAAATATCAGGTCAAGAACTTCACCTGGGTGCACTCGATTCCGTTCCCGATTCCTCACACAAGAGCCGCTGGCGTTACCGTCTCTGGTAATCGCGTTGACATGATTCAGAGGTTCTCTGAGTGGAAGCCTCAAACCCAAGTCCCTGGGAATGTCACACACCTTTTGGAGTATCGCCTCAGTGCCAGTGGCGTTGCGACGGCCGGGTTTGTTCTGCTTGTGCCACATTATTTGGCGGAGAACGAGGTTCCAAACGCGGCCCTAAGTGGACTTGAGCTAATCAGTGCCGCGACCGGCTTGGTCTTCCCATCCGATGACCTTCGCGATGCTGCGACCGAATTTGCCGCAAAGGTAGAGGCGCAGATCGCTGACAACGCGGAGCTAGCGAAACTGGTGAAAACTCTTGAACAGGGGTACTCATCCGGGTCCCAGGGTCCGTCTCGGGCTCCGATTGGAAAGCCTTCCGGAGAGCCTCCCACCGTGGACGAATTGGCCGATGAGCTTGAGAAGTACCTGACAACCATGCGAAACAACACGGATGATCAGGAATAAATCGTCGCTAATTTCATGTTTTAACTGTATTGCCGCGTATTTAGTGACATAATAGGGGAAACCCTTTCAGGTCCTTCGACTTGACAAGGGTTTAAAGTCTGCCCGAGATAGAGGAATATCATCGCTACAGCGTCCAAGGCGAAAGCCAAAGAGCCCGCCACCACAGGCGCAGTGAAGGCTGCTCCAAAGAAGGCGGCAGCACCTAAGAGGGCAGCATCGGACAAGAAGCCTGCGGCCGCCAAAGCGGCCAAGGCCGCACCGGCAAAAAAGGCACCAGCCAAGGCCACTACAAAGGCTGCGAAATCAAAGGTCACCGACTCGGTCGAGGACATTGTTTCTGAGGCCACCGCTGCGGTGGACCTAACAGCTGACGACGCTGAACCAGCAACTGGAGTAATTGAGCTTCCAAACGACGCACTTGTAATCAAGGATGACGAAGATGACATCCCGGTTCAGAACCTGACCATTACTGGCGCGACCGCTGACCCGGTCAAGGATTACCTGAAGCAAATCGGTAAGGTAGCGCTGCTAAATGCTGAGCTTGAGGTCGAGCTGGCAAAGCGCATCGAGGCTGGTCTGTTTGCAGAAGAGAAGCTTGCCACCGACAAAAACCTTGCTCCGGCTGATCGCCGTGACCTGAACTGGGTTGTAAAGGACGGCAAGCGCTCCAAGTCGCACTTGCTCGAGGCTAACCTTCGTCTGGTTGTTTCACTGGCCAAGCGCTACACCGGTCGCGGAATGCAGTTTTTGGATCTGATTCAAGAGGGTAACCTCGGTCTAATTCGTGCCGTAGAGAAGTTTGACTACACAAAGGGCTTCAAGTTTTCAACTTACGCAACCTGGTGGATTCGTCAGGCGATTACGCGAGCCATGGCAGACCAGGCCAGAACCATTCGTATTCCGGTCCACATGGTTGAGGTCATCAACAAGTTGGCCCGTGTTCAGCGCCAGCTGCTTCAGGACCTTGGCCGCGAACCAACTCCAGAGGAGTTGGCTGCAGAATTGGATATGACACCTGAGAAGGTGGTTGAGGTCCAGAAATATGGTCGCGAGCCAATTTCCCTTTCCACTCCGCTTGGAGAAGATGGCGACAGCGAGTTCGGTGACCTAATTGAGGACACCGAGGCGGTTGTCCCAGCGGATGCAGTCGGCTTCACCATGCTCCAGCAGGAGCTTGAGAGAGTTCTCGATAGCCTTCACCCAAGAGAGGCTGGGGTAATTAGGTCCCGCTTCGGTTTGGGAGATGGTGTCCAGATGACTCTGGATCAAATTGGTGAGAAGTTCGGTGTGACTCGCGAACGTATTCGCCAGATCGAATCTAAAACCATGTCAAAGCTTCGTCATCCGTCCAGGTCACAACTACTCAGAGATTACCTGGACGGATAAATGCGTACCTTCCTGGCTGTGATGTTCGGGAAGCTCGCCAGGTTGCTAATCCGATTAGTTCGACCCGGCGGAGGTTCCGCACTTCCAGGAGTAATTGCCAACAAAATTCAACCCAAGCTGCTTGCCAACGCGATTAAGAGCATTCCAGGCGGGTTGGTAGTAATTTCTGGTTCCGCGGGGAAATCATCGACCACCAGCTATCTGGTTTCGCTGCTTCAGTCGCATGGAGTGAGGGTCTTTACTAACACCAGCACCGCAAACATCCGTCAGGGGCTCGTTGCCGCAATCTTGGCTCAGTCAGATCTCCGCGGCCGAATTGATTTTGACATAGCCGTGCTGGAGTGGGACGAGGGGCATGGGGCCGTCTTGGCCAAAGAGCTACCGATAAAGCTCGCCGTGCTAACCAACGTGCTCTCTGATCAACTTGACCGATTCGTTGATCCGGAAGTGGTCATTGAGATGCTCAAGACCATTGGTTCAGAAGCGGAGTCAGTCCTTATAAATGCCGAGGACAAAAACCTCTGCCAGTTAGATTTCGGCAAATCCCCGCTAGCTTTTGGAGCCGACCGGAAGCAGCTTCCACCAGATGAACTTAGCTACGCTCTAAATTTCGGTCCTCACCCAGCACTTTCACATTTCGTAACCGCAGGTGCTTCCAGCGTCACCGTTCATGGTCTGGGAAGGGAATCTGTCTACGAAACATTGGCGCTACCAAGGCATCAGGCAATGAACTTAGCTGCGGCCGTCGCTGCTCTCGAGCTCCTAGTTGAAGTGGGCCCGGAGATTGTCCAGTCAAGGCTGCTCGAGCTAAAACCCGTGTTCGCAAGAAATGAACCGGTCGTCGTAGCGGATCGCCAGATTGACCTGCGACTTGTTCAGAACCCAACTAGTTTTCAGAAAAACTTGGATGAACTAGTCGGGGATGAATTGCCGTTGATGCTGATGGCGGGCAGTGATATTCATGATCCAAGTTGGTTGTGGACAGTGGATTTCTCAAAGTTGAATCTGGTCGAGATTGTTGGCGGGTTCAATGCCTCAGATTTGGCATTGCGGCTTAGGTTTCAGGGGGTTGAGGTCGGTCAGGTCATCACCGAAGCCACCGAAGCCGGGGACGTATTCTTGCGCCTTAGCGGTGCGCGTCCAACAGTGCTGTTTAGTGCCGACGCCATGAGGCGGGTCAGAAGACACTGGGGGTTGGCCAAGTGACAACACTTTTCTCCTTCAAGCCTGAGCACTTCAACAACAACGGAGATCAGGGCAACCTTGATGTTCTTCGGTTCTTTCTTGAAGCTCAAG
>DDBH01000007.1:7170-9424 GCA_002333405.1 Micrococcales bacterium UBA2037
TAATTCCTGTTCTTAGCTCCAGGATTGCAAAGGGGTTGCCAACGCTATTGGTGGGCTCTAGCTATGAGTTTTTCCTCGGGAAGATTGCAGAGCTTGGCACTCACGCAAGGACCACACGCGTCAGTGAGTTCAGATCAGTTGCGCTCACGGCGGAGCTAACTGTCATGGGCTATCGCAATAGTGAGCTCGCGAGCGGTGATGTTCAGCTGTTTGGGGGATTCATCGCAACGACCCTCTATGGTCCGATACTTGCCAAGAACCCAGAACTGCTTGATTTGGTGCTGCTGCGTTTTGGCGCAGAAAAGGCGAAATGGCCCAAAGATATGTTGGAGTTTGTTACAAAAATTAGGTCAGAGATTAGCTCTGATTGAGGTCGGCGCTTTGGTCGTGCCACTGAATGGTTAGCGGCTCCAGTTTTTCCTTGTTCGCGTTGCCGTGATGCGCGCAGAATAGAAGTTCCCCACCAGCTAGCTCAACCCTCATGTATGCCTGAGCACCACATACGTCGCAGCGATCGCTAACCAGTAGCTTTGTTACTTCAGTTGTATTTTCCATCACGCACTATTCAACCACGCCGCCCTGTTTTTATTCGGCCAGTGGACCATGTTTCGCTAAAGGCGAAGTGGCATGACTAAAGATGTGCGATTCCCAGTTATGGTTTCGGAGTGGAAGATTACTCAGCAAGACACCTGTCGGTCCTAGAGGGCCTCGAGGCCGTTCGCAAACGCCCGGGTATGTACATTGGCTCCACTGATGACCGCGGTCTGATGCACTGTCTCTGGGAGATCATCGACAACTCTGTTGACGAGGCGCTTGCCGGGCACGGTAGTTCTATAAATGTTGTTATCCACAGCGATGGGTCGATCGCAGTGTCAGACAACGGTCGAGGTGTTCCGGTAGACATCGAACCTAGGACTGGTCTCAGCGGTGTTGAGGTTGTTTTCACCAAGCTTCACGCTGGTGGCAAATTCGGCGGCGGTTCTTATGGGGCATCTGGTGGATTGCATGGTGTTGGTGCATCGGTAGTCAACGCACTCAGTGAGCGCCTGGATGTTGAAGTTGACCGCGATGGTGTCACCTGGGCCATGTCTTTTCACAGGGGAGAGCCCGGGATTTTTGCAGGTCCAGAGCCAGACTCAAGCTTTACCGCCTTCGTCGACAAGAGCGAACTTCGCAAAGTGGGCAAGGTCGCTAAGGGTAAAACCGGAACTCGAGTTCGCTACTGGCCAGACCGACAGATTTTTGAGCCCAGCGCTAAGTTCTCAATGCAGGATCTTGAGTCAAGACTTCGCCAGACCGCGTTCTTGGTGCCGGGCCTGAACTTAGAGGTACTCGATGAGGAAGCGGGACAGACCCAGCGGTTCGCGTTTGAAGGCGGGATCGCGGAATATGTTGAGCACCTAAGTAGCGACAGTGCGGTTATGGAAACCAGGCGAATCCAAGAGACTGCACACTTTAGTGAAACCGTCCCGGTGCTCGATGAGGCCAGTGGTGCGATGGCAAGCAAGGAAGTCAAGCGCGAGTGCAAGGTTGACATCGCCCTACGGTGGGGAGGCGGCTTTGACACAACCCTCAAGAGCTTCGTGAACATCATTGCCACCCCAAAGGGCGGCTCTCACGTTGCTGGTTTTGAGCAGGCGCTACTTAAGTCATTCCGAGGCGCCATTGAACAAAACGCCAGAAGACTCAAAGCGAGCTCGGTCAAGATCGAGCGTGACGATGTTTTTGCGGGTCTCACTGCGGTGGTATCAGTCAGCTTCCCGGAACCTCAGTTCGAAGGCCAGACCAAAGAAACATTGGGAACCCCTGCCATAAAGTCCATCGTTGCGGCTGCCGTTAGCAAATGGACCGATGAGCTGCTGACCGGCAAGGTTCGTGGAACTAAGGCGCAGGTTGACGCGCTGCTGGACAAGGTTGTCAGCGAAGCCAAAACACGAATTAGTGCAAGGAGCCTCAAGGACACTCAGCGCAGAAAGAACGCGCTGGAATCCTCCTCACTGCCGAGCAAGCTGGTTGACTGCCGGGGCAGTGCCACACAGGGCAGTGAGCTGTTTATCGTTGAGGGAGACAGCGCGCTGGGAACTGCGAAGCTTGCCCGTGACTCAGCTTTCCAAGCATTGCTTCCTATCCGAGGGAAGATCCTGAACGTCCAGAAGGCATCCTTGTCTGACATGCTCTCAAACGCAGAGTGTGCTGCCATTATTCAGGTTCTTGGGGCTGGTTCTGGCCGCACCTTCGACATCGAGCAGGTTCG
>DDBH01000007.1:9771-12281 GCA_002333405.1 Micrococcales bacterium UBA2037
TTGTTCTTCAGATACATGAGGCCGCTGGTTGAAGCCGGTCGGGTCTACGCTGCTGTTCCACCGCTGCATCGCGTTGAAACCAGCGGGAAGAACAAACAGGTGATATACACCTACTCTCAGCAAGAACTTGTGGAGCTTTTGAAAAAGCTTGAACAGCAGGGCAAGAGCTATAAGCAGCCGATCCAGCGCTATAAGGGCTTGGGTGAAATGGACGCGGACCAGCTTGCAGAGACCACGATGCAGCCTGCCAATCGCATGCTTCGAAGGATTACCGCAGCAGACGCAGAGGCCGGCGAGCGCACATTTGAACTACTGATGGGTAACGAAGTTGCGCCCCGCCGCGATTTTATTGTTGAATCCGCGGACAACTTTGACCGTGAAAAGATCGACGCCTAGTAGGCCGCCGCCACATACTGGCTGATATCTGTACCGCTCGAGTCTCTTCGCTGATCAACTTCGGGCGTCGCTATCTGCACACCTTCTGAATCAATGATTGTGGGGCTTGTTCCAGCCCACCCAGCGAAGTAGAGCTGATCTTCACCTTTCAGGAAACGGTGACATCTAACTCCCTGGGTCGCCCTTCCTTTTCTTGGATAAGCGGACAACGGCGTGATTTTCAAGGACCCAGGGTCTGTGGCTCCAAGAGCCTGTGAATCATTTGCGCCTGTTATCAGGTGTGCATCTTCGGAGATTGGCCCAAAGGCGATAACGCTCGAGTCTCCGGCAGCGATGCCTTGCATGCCACCGGCTGCCAAGCCCTGTGGCCTGACGGATGAGGCCGGGATTACAAGTAGGTTTGCAGTGCTGGTTACAAAGCAAAGCTCACCAGAGTCCGTGGCTTCGGCGAAACCGACAACTGAGTCATGGTCCTTGAGCGAAACAACTGTGGTTTCGTCCCTATCCGGGAATGGCCCTGCGAAGCGCTTCACTATTCCTTGTTTGGTGCCAAGGGCGAAGACGTTATCTGACTTCCAGTCGGCAACCCCTACAACTCTGTCTCTGGTAAGACCAAGGAATTGATCTGCCCCGGAGGCGCTGGTGCTAACGCCGTGTGTAAGTGACGGCAAGTCGGACACGTGCACCCGCACGGCCCTACCGTCGCTAATGACAACGGCCAGGTCGCTTCGGAGCGAAGTTGTTATGACCGTGCCGCCCATCTGATGCCCAACTTGATCGGTTCGGTATAAGTTGCCAAGAGAGTCGAAGATGACAGTTGTGGGGGAGTCCTCCAGCTGCGCAACTTGCACAGGCTTCCTGGAAACAGTAATTCCCTCGGCGTCGATAAGTTGCGTGCGGCGAGGGTCTCCATAAACCTCGGCGATGGTCTCAAGTTCTTCGGATACCAGTGAGCGAACCAGCCCCTCACTGCCAAGGATCTTTTCAAGCTCCTCGATCTCCCGGCGCAGAGTGTCCGCTTCTTGTTCTAGCTCGATGAGGCTAAATCGGGTCAGCCTTCTAAGTCTTAGCTCAAGAATGTAGTCGGCCTGTAAATCGGAAAGGTCAAAGACGGTCTTTAGGCTTGCTCTGGCTAGCTCAGCAGTGTCAGACCGCCTGATTACCTCGATTACCTCGTCGATGTTTACAACTGCAATGGCAAGTCCATCTAGTAGGTGAAGCCTTGCCTTTCTTTTATCAAGCCTGTTTTTGCTTCGTCGCTTTGTCACCGTTATCCGGTGTTCGAGATAAACCTCAAGTAGTGCTTTCAGTGGCAGTTGTTGTGGTCGTCCTTCAACCAGTGCCACATTGTTCACTCCAAAGCTTTCCTCTAGCGGTGTGAGCCGGTAGAGAGCCTCAATCACGGACTCCGGACTGAATCCTGTCTTCAGCTCAATGATCAGCCTGAGGCCATTTTCGCGGTCGGTCAGGTCAACCACGTTGTGAATACCCTCTAGCTTCTTTGCGGTGACAGCATCGCGAATCTTGTCGATTACACGCTCTGGTCCAACAAGGTAAGGAAGTTCAGTTACCACCAGACCAGTTCGGCGCGGGCCCACCATTTCGATTGAAATTTTTGCTCTGGTTCGGAAGCTGCCGCGGCCGGTTGCATATGCCTCGGTGAGGTTGTCGCCAACCAAAGCCACCGCTCCGGAAGGAAGGTCTGGACCAGGCAGCACCTGCATGATTTCGGCTAAGTCTGACTGCGGGTTGGTAATCAGAAGCTGGATTGCAGCGACTACCTCGCGCAGGTTGTGAGGGGGCATGTTCGTGGCCATGCCGACTGCAATGCCGCTAGCACCATTGACCAGCAGGTTTGGAAAGGCAGCCGGTAGCACCGAAGGTTCGGTGAGCTGAGCGTCGTAGTTTGCTACGAAGTCAACGACGGCTTCGTCGAGACTCTCATTGAGCAGTTCTGCGGCCGGGGCAAGTCTTGCCTCGGTATATCGAGCGGCAGCCGGTCCGTCATCCAAGCTCCCAAAGTTTCCGTGGCCGTCGATAAGGGGCAGCCGGAGCGAAAAGTCTTGGGACATTCGCACTAGCGCATCGTAGATTGCACCATCGCCGTGAGGGTG
>DDBH01000007.1:12630-28470 GCA_002333405.1 Micrococcales bacterium UBA2037
TTTAGGCCCATTTGTCCCATTTGGTAGACGATGCGTCGCTGAACGGGTTTTAGTCCGTCTCTAGCATCGGGTAGGGCTCTTGAATATATGACCGAGTAGGAGTATTCGAGGAAGCTCTCCTGCATCTCTGCAGAGACATCTATGTCAACAATTCGTTCGGATGTTTCAGTCATGGGTCCTAGCTGTGCAAAACTTGTGCGGTGAGTCCGACTTTACCCGTAGTCCCCAAAGCTTTAGGGAACATTCGTAACGTGTTTTCATCAGGGCTCGAGTCCGTGCTCGGGTATCCAAATCCACTTCGCCTGTCCGGAAAGACCAAGGTCGTAGTCATTCTGATTGACGGGCTTGGCGCCGAACAGATCATGCAACGAAGTGGTCACGCACCTTGGCTCAACAGTCATTTGAATAAATCAACCATTACCAACTGTGCTTTTCCCGCCACCACCAGCGCTAACATCGCCTCCTTCGCAACCGGGGCAACGGTTGGTGAGCATGGTCTGGTTGGCCATAAAGTTTGGGACCGAGTAGCTGGCGAGCAAATTAACTTGCTAATTGGGTGGAATGAGCGAACTGACCCGAAGCTGTGGCAGCCGGTTCAGACGATTGCCGAAAAGGCTGTTTCGCTCGGGGTGGATTGCAACGTGATTGCTGCAACCGAATACAAGAACACGCCCTACACAATTGCAACCATGAGGGGTGCCAACTTTGTTTCGGCCGACTCCTGGGATGAGAAGTTTGAGTCAGCAAGGAAAATCATTGCTCGCCCCAAGAGGTCCCTGAACTATTTGTACATCCCAGAAATGGATAAATACGGTCACAGAAACGGCTGGACTTCGCCTGGTTGGGCGGCAATGCTTGAGGAGCTGGATGCGCTCCTCAGGAGCTTCTGTTCCAATCTTCCAAAGGACACCGGGGTAATCATCACCGCTGATCACGGAATGGTCGAGACTGAAAAATCAAGGCAACTTGTACTTGATGACTACTACGAAAGCAGTGGGTTGGTGCGTTTTGTTGGGGGAGATACGCGCGTGAATTACGTCTACCTAGACAACGAGACCTCAATTGATCGTGTTATCCAGGATCTGCAGCCGGTAAGTTACGCATTCGACGCTGTAGTTACAAGTGATGCCATCGAGGCCAACTGGTTCGGTGATGTTTCACAGGCGGCCCGAAATCGACTGCCAGAGATCATGCTGCTGGCAAAGTCCAACTACACGCTGTATCACTCAAAGTATTTCAAGCCGAGAAGCTTCGAGATGATCGCGCATCACGGCTCGCTGACCAGCGCAGAAATTAGAGTGCCGCTAATCCAAATCGGTTTCTGAGTTAGTAGCCCCAAGCACTATCTCATCCCAGCTAGGCAGAGATGCTCGTCCCTTTGCAGTTGCAGGCTTCACTCCCTCTTGTTTGCGTCTATTGCGGAGCTCATCCACTAGTGAATGGACCGAAGCGTTCTCGGTCTCTTCAAAAAAAGCATCAGTAGGTTCACTGGTTTCAATCGTCTTCGCCGGCGCAGCTGGCGAACTGATTATGTCGCGAGAAGAGTGCGCTCGGCTGAAGTTGCTAGCCTCTGGGTTGGTTGGCTCCAGGGACCGTGCCTTGGGGTCAAAGCGCCAGGTCAGAGTCTCCGACCCAACCGCGGTGATAATCCAATCCCCGTCGATCTTTGCGGCACTAAAAGTTGATTCGGGAGCAGTGTCGGCAACCAGTTCGTCAAAGCGTTTCATTACTGCCCCGGCTGCTACCTGTGTGCCAAGAGCAGCTTCGAGCACAAATCTGAGTTCATCCAGGATTGGTGCCGCAAAAGGTTCGATTGCAGAAGCGGGCTGCTCTAGTTGATGGGCGACCTGGTCAACCGATAGGCCACTTCGAATAAGGTTCTGAATCTCCCTGGGGCTGAAGTTCGCCTCGGTGACGCGTGGATTGGCTCGGATGCCATCCTTGAGTGCCGAGTCAATGGCAAGGTGATAGCGCTGCCCGTCGTCAGACTCCAAGACTAAGTTCTCGCCATCACGTGCAACAAACCTGAGCTCCATTGTCGCCTCCTTGCATAAAGTGTGTCAGCTTGTCTTGGTTGTGGAGTTATTTCCATCGGTGAGTTAGCTATGGCAATCTGGAAATTTGGCGAGCCTAGCTTGCAATTTTTGTTTTCCTAGGGCATAGTTCACGCCGAGGCGCACAGAGAGGCTTGGCTATGGCAACGGATTACGATGCAACACGCAAAACCGATGATGACACCGAGTCTCTTGACGCCATCAAGGAAAGAATTCCGTCACAGCCGAGCACCGGCGACGACGATGTCGACAACGTAGACAGCTTTACGATCCCAGACGTAGTCAACGAAGAGCTAGAGGTAGTGGTTGTTCCAGTGCAGGATAACGAGTTCACCTGCATTAATTGCTTTTTGGTGAAGCCTCAGGCACAACTTGCTTCAAAGACCAGGTCAGGACCTGTTTGCATCGAGTGCGCTAGCTAACGCTTCTGGATTTCTGGTGCTGATCAGCAAGTACGAAGTTGGGTCAGCCGGATCAACTACTTGAATCTTGACCATGGTCTTGATATCCCCACGGATTAGAAACTGAGATGCCGGACTAAGTCCTGGACCCCGTTCATGCTTTAGTGCATCGCCAGAGATCACTTCGATGTTGCCGAGGGCAGATATTGGAATGCGAATCCTGCCCGCTGACAGGATCTCATCAACTTTGATTGTTGGTGCGCTAAATACAGACAGCGCAATAAGGGCCAAGGGAACAACTCCCGCCAGCGCAATTGCGTAGGTCTCTGAAACGGGGAGCACTGACAGCAGCACCAGCGGGGCTGACAGGCCTAGGGCGATCAAAAAACCAACGGATGGGTGCAACCGTTCAAAATATGACGAAGTGGACATCAGAATAGATTACGCTCTAGGAGTGGATTTAGAAGTATTAGTGATTGCCGGAGAAGGCTTCGCCCCGGTTTATGCCAAGCCGGGTGACGCAGGGGCTGATCTGCGCTCGACCGAAGCACTTGAAATTGAGCCCGGTGGCAGGGCCCTTGTAAAGACCGGCGTTTCCATCGCTATGCCCGATGGCGTAGTGGGCTTGGTTCACCCCAGGAGTGGTCTAGCAGCCAAGCACGGCATTACCGTTCTGAATGCCCCAGGAACCGTGGACGCAGGCTACCGCGGAGAAATCATGGTCACCCTGCTGAATACATCTTCTGAGCCATTTCGGGTTGTGGTGGGCGACCGTATTGCCCAGATTCTGTTTCAGCGCGTTGAACGTGCGAGGTTTATCCAGGTGACGACTCTGCCCGAGTCAAGTCGCGGCGAAACTGGTTTTGGTTCGAGCGGAAGGAATTAGTTGGAAAAGCTAGGACCAGAGGACCGTATCACCGGCGGGCCCTTCGACATCAGTGAAGTTGGCGTCCTGACGCCGTATTTGGACTTTGGCTCGATCCGTCTGGCTCCGCGCCAGGAAATGCAGATCCGCGCCGACATCGACGAGGCCAGCAAGCGAGTGATGGCCCTCACAGTTGAGATTCAGGGGCATAGATTGCAGCTGCAGGCCTTTGCCGCTACCAAGACCGATGGCCTTTGGCAACCTACCATGGAGTCTCTAGAAAAGTCCGTCGCAGATCAGGGCGGAAAAGTTGAGCAAGTCGCCGGTCCAGTCGGTATCGAACTTCGTGGCGCTGTTCCCGCCGTTTCTGGTGACAACAAGGTCATTCGTCCAACAAGGTTTCTTGGAGTAGATGGCCCCAGGTGGTTTCTGCGCGGTGTCGTTTCAGCGGCCTCAATTGATGAAGAGGTTTACCTAAAACTTGTGTCGGTATTCCGTGCAACTGCCGTGAACCGCGGTGACATCGCAATGCCTCCGGGTGAGCTGCTGCCACTTCGCCTTCCTGTGAGTGGGCAAGAGGCTTGAGTAACCCGGAGGACGTAGCACGTCGTCTCGGCCTTGAAAAGGGCGAGGACGGATACGATTTAAGTCGCAAGTCACTGATTGCAGGAATCGGCGGACCGCTAGGAATTGCCGAGGCGATACTTCCTGCAACGTTGTTCTCGATCATTTTTGGAATCACCAAGGAGCCTATTGCTGCCGTAGCGGTGGCAGCGACCAGTTCGGCCTTCTTTATCGCCTTGAGGTTGGGGCAACGAAAGTCAGTAACGCAGGCCGGTGTTGGCGCGGCCGCTATTGCTTTTGCTGCATTTCTTGCGCTTCGTGACGGTGGCCAAGCAGCCGACTATTTCGTGCCAGGGTTTATCACCAACGCGGTCTACGGATTTGTGATGTTGGTTTCTGTTCTGATTGGCCGTCCCGTTATGGGCTATTTGGTTCAGCTTCTGTTTGGCGTTACCGATTGGCGCGGGCGCAAGACTGTGTTCTCGCGAGTAAGAACCGTGACTCTGCTGTGGGTCGGATTCTTCAGCCTAAGACTGGCACTGCAGCTGCCACTGTATTTCTCTGACCAGGTGGAATTGCTTGCGTTTTCGAGGGTAGTGATGGGCGCTCCTGCGTACGCTGCGCTTTTAGCACTGACTTGGATCTTGCTAAGGCGAATTGCTGACCCGATAGAGGGTAGATTAGACAGGTAAATCTTCAAGGAGTTCACCTACATGTCACAAAGCCTCACATCTGCAAGCAATCTCACCGCCGGGTCCAAGACCTATAAGTACTTTTCGATGGCGAATCTCAACGTCGACAAGCTTCCCTACAGCCTGAAGATTCTGCTCGAAAACATGCTTCGAACTCGCGATGACCAGAATGTGACTCAAGCCCATGTTGACGCACTAGTCAACTGGGACCCAAAGGCGGAGCCAGACACTGAGATTCAGTTCAGCCCGGCACGTGTAATCATGCAGGACTTCACCGGTGTTCCCTGCATCGTGGATCTTGCCACTATGCGCGAGGCAGTTGAGGAGCTTGGGGGAGACCCTCAAAAGATTAATCCTCTGGCCCCGGCCGAAATGGTGATTGACCACAGCGTTGTGATTGATGTCTCTGGTTCTCCAGACGCCGCTGAAAGAAACGTTGAGTTTGAATACCAGAGAAACGGCGAACGCTATCAATTCCTAAGGTGGGGCCAAACCGCTTTTGACAACTTCCGTGTAGTTCCTCCAGGAACTGGAATCGTGCACCAGGTGAACATTGAGTACCTGGCCAGGACAATCATGGCCAAAGAGGTAGACGGCGAACTGCTGGCATATCCGGACAGCTGCGTCGGTACAGACTCCCACACAACGATGGTCAATGGACTGGGCGTTCTTGGTTGGGGTGTCGGTGGCATCGAGGCCGAGGCTGCAATGCTTGGTCAGCCGGTTTCCATGTTGATCCCTAAGGTTGTCGGATTCAAGCTCACTGGCGAGATTCCTACGGGTGCTACTGCTACCGATGTTGTTCTGACAATCACCGAGCAGCTTCGTAAGCACGGCGTTGTCGGCAAGTTCGTTGAGTTCTATGGCGACGGTGTCTCCAGGGTTCCCCTTGCCAACAGAGCGACAATCGGAAACATGTCGCCGGAGTTTGGTTCAACCGTGGCGATCTTCCCAATTGACGAGATCACTCTTGACTACCTGCGAGTTACTGGCAGAAGCCAAGAGCAGATTGATTTGGTGGAGGCATACTGCAAGGCTCAGGGCCTGTGGCACGATGCCAGCATCGAACCTAATTACAGCGAGTATCTCGAGCTTGATCTTTCTACCGTTGTGCCCTCGATCGCAGGGCCAAAGCGACCTCAAGACCGCGTCGAGCTCAGCGCCAGCAAGGCAACTTTTGAGCAGGACCTCAAGAACTACGCGCCGAGCCTAAGCGCTCCAGTACCAGTGAAGGGTAAGGACTATCAGATCGACCACGGTGCGGTGACGATTGCATCTATAACCTCTTGTACCAACACCTCAAACCCGTCGGTGATGCTTGCAGCTGGACTGCTTGCCAGGAATGCTGTCGAAAAGGGTCTGCACTCAAAGCCATGGGTAAAGACCTCGCTAGCTCCGGGCTCCAAGGTTGTAACTGAGTATTACAAGAAGGCCGGGCTCACCGAGTCTCTGAACGATTTAGGTTTTGACCTTGTTGGCTACGGTTGCACCACTTGTATTGGAAACTCCGGGCCACTTGCCGAGGAGATCTCCGCGGCAGTTAATGAGGGTGACCTTGCCGTGACTGCCGTTCTTAGTGGAAACCGAAACTTCGAGGGTCGAATTAACCCTGATGTGAAGATGAACTACCTGGCTTCGCCTCCGCTGGTTATTGCATATGCTCTTGCCGGAACCATGGACTTCGACTTCGAGACCGAGCCGCTTGGACAGGACCAGCAGGGTCAGGACGTTTTTCTTAGGGACATTTGGCCAACACCGGCTGAAGTTCAGAGCACGATTGATTCTTCGATCAATTCCGAGATGTTTACCTCTCAGTACGCTTCTGTTTTCGATGGAGATGAGCGCTGGAAGTCGCTTCCAACTCCTAAGGGCGCCTTGTTCGAATGGGATGATGCCTCTACCTACGTGAAGAAGCCGCCTTATTTCGAGGGAATGACCATGACACCGGACCCTGTGAAGGATGTTCACGGCGCAAGGGTTCTAGTGAAGCTGGGTGACTCGGTGACCACCGACCACATTTCTCCGGCCGGTGCCATCAAGGCTGATTCTCCAGCCGGCGCTTACCTGAGTGCAAAGGGTGTTAGTCGAGTCGACTTTAACTCCTATGGTTCTAGGCGCGGAAACCACGAGATCATGATTCGCGGAACGTTCGCAAACATCAGACTCAGGAATCAGTTACTGACAGACGTTGAGGGAAGCTACACCCGCAACTTCACTACCAGCGCGGGCGAGCAAAGCTTCATTTTTGATGCATCTGAGGCTTACCAGGCCGAGGGCACACCACTGGTGGCGCTTGCCGGTAAAGAGTACGGTTCTGGTTCATCCAGAGACTGGGCCGCAAAGGGAACTAGCCTGCTAGGCATTCGAGTTGTTATCGCTGAAAGCTTCGAGCGTATTCACCGAAGCAACCTGATTGGAATGGGCGTGTTGCCGCTTCAATATCCTGCAGGTGTGACAGCTGAATCGCTGGGCTTGGATGGCACTGAGGTGTTTGACGTCACCGGGATTGAAGCGCTGAATGATGGAGCGATCCCATCAACTGTGAGGGTTGTAGCAACCGCCTCGGCTCACAGCGCGGCTGACAAGAGTCCGATTGAGTTCGACGCGGTTGTGCGAATCGACACACCTGGTGAGGCTGACTACTATCGCAACGGCGGCATTTTGCAGTACGTGCTGCGCTCACTGGTCGCCTAGGAATAGTGGACTGGTTTAGCTGTTGGGTATGCAATGAGCGAACTGGGAAAGATTCAGTCACCGGAAGACCTGCAAGCTCTTGATACAGACCAGCTGAATGGACTGTGCCAAGAGATCAGGGATCATCTGGTTACTTCGGTATCGAAGACCGGCGGACACTTGGGGCCGAACCTGGGTGTGGTTGAGATCACCGTTGCGTTGCATCGAGTATTCGACTCTCCAAATGATTCGATCATTTTTGACACCGGTCACCAAAGCTACGTGCACAAGCTATTGACGGGGCGCAAGGACCTGTCAACTCTTCGCCAGAAGGACGGCATAGCCGGCTACCCACAGCGGTCCGAGTCGGTTCATGACATTGTGGAGTCTTCACACGCGTCTTCATCGCTTAGTTGGGCAGATGGCATTTCACGAGCCTACAAGGCCACTGGGCAGCTTGATAGGCACGTTGTAGCCGTGATTGGCGATGGTGCACTCACCGGTGGCATGTCATGGGAGGCCCTGAACAACATCACCGACGATAATGACCGCAATTTGGTGATTGTTGTAAATGACAACGGTAGGTCGTACGCACCAACTATGGGTGGAATGGCCAGAAGGTTCGAGGCGATTCGGTCGAAATCTGCCTACAAGACCGGTTACCTGGTGTCCCGAAAGATTTTCTATAAGTTCGGCACTTTTGGAAAGGCAGTTTTTGATTCAGTTCATGCGGGGCTGCGAACACTTTTTAGGCACAGGGAGTTTGGCGGCATCTTCCCAAACCTGGACATAAAGTATTTTGGCCCAGTCGACGGCCATGACCTTGAGGCATTGGAAACCGCTCTAATGAGAGCCAAGGAATACGATGGCCCTTCCGTAGTCCACGCAATTACCCAAAAAGGTCGTGGTTACACTCCAGCTCTACAGGACCAGGCGGACCAATTCCACGCGGTCGGGAAGATCGACCCCGAGTCCGGCCTTCCTGTTCCCGGTTCAGCTGGAACAAGTTGGACCGACGTATTTTCGGATGAAATTGTTCGAATCGCGAGAGCAAACACCAATGTCGTTGGCATAACCGGGGCGATGAAGATTCCGGTTGGACTGGATAAGTTCGCAGACGCCTTCCCAGATCGGGTTTTTGATGTGGGTATTGCCGAGCAACACGCTGTCGCTGCAGCAGCTGGCATGGCCTTTGGTGGTCTGCATCCAGTAGTTGCCATCTACTCCACGTTTATCTCTAGAGCCTTTGACCAGGTGCTAATGGACGTTGCCTTGCATAAGGCTGGAGTGACATTCGTGTTGGACAGGTCTGGCATTACCGGACCGGACGGTGCTTCTCACCACGGCGTCTGGGACCTACCGCTACTGCAGATGGTTCCAGGCATTCACATCTCTGCTCCCAGGGATCAGAAAACTCTCGAGGCGCTTCTCAGGGAATCGATTGAGATTGATGATGCTCCAAGTGTGATTCGCTTCCCCAAGGGCAAGGTGGCCGCTGCTATCGAGGCCCTTGCTACAACCGATAACGGCGCGGACATCCTGAAGCAGTCGCCAAGCAAGGATGTGCTGATTATTGGAGTTGGATCTTTTGCCGCCACGGCCATCGAGGTGGCTGAGTTATTGGCAAGCCAAGGCATTGGAGCGACGGTAGTTGATCCGCGCTGGATTTTGCCGGTTAACGTAGACCTGATAGCAATGGCTCGTGACCACAGGTTGGTTGTGACCATTGAGGATGGGCTAAAGACCGGAGGGTTTGGTTCCCGAGTTCGTCAGGAGCTACGTGCCCACGAGGTTGATACCGCGCTGAGTGAAGTTGGAGTGCCGGCCGAGTTCTTAGAGCATGCCGAGCGCAACGAGATCCTGGAGCGTCTTGGATTAACCGCAAAGGCAATTTCCAGAGACATTGTTGCTCAGGTGCTGGGATCAAAGGTCCCGCATGCCAAAACTATGGAAGCTTCTCAATCTCTGGACCAGCTAACGCAAGACCCGCTTCTATAAGCGGGACCACTTGGTCTAGCTGCCATGGCCTGGCCCCTAATTCTGCCAGTTGCGATCTGACATCGCCAGCTGGCTCAAAGCAGACTCTCCGAAGGAAATCTGGAGTCAGTAGATTTTCAACCGGCAGCGCCAGCTCTTCTGCGTGAGCAACGAGTGGCTCTCTGGTGAATTTCAGTCGAAGATGCGCCTCCGGGAAGCGACGCTCCCAGTTTTTGTGGTGGGGGATTGCTCCAGTGTTGGGTGCGGACTCCGCTATTTCAAGTCCACTCGAATCCGCAATTGCCTGCCACCAGGTGTCAAGTTTTGAACGAGATGCTCTGCCCTGGAAGGCCTTGTTTTGTGCGAGTTCGTGTTTGGATCTTGGCACCTTGTCAATCGCGGCCATGATCGACCTGTCTGGAATCAGGCGTCCAGGGGCGATGTCTGTAGTCCTCGCGATCTCATCTCGCACCAGCCACAGGGCAGCCGCTGCCTTTAGTTTGGCAATGTCCTTAACTCTCGATAAACCGGGCAGATTCCGCCATGGCTCTTCCGGCGTTGGCTTCGGTTGGAAATTCTGTAGCGCGGCGAACTCCTGCTCGGCCCATTCCATTTTACCCTGCTCAATCAAGGACTGACTGATAGAAGCCCAGAGGTCGTGGAGGACGTCTACATCAAGGGCGGCATAGGTGAGCATCTCGCTGCCAAATGGCCGCAGTGACCAGTCAGCTGCAGAGTGTTCCTTTGCTAGCTCTAGGCTCAGCAATTCCTCAACCATTGCACCGAGTCCGACCCTCTGAAAGCCAGCCAGTCTTGAGGCGAGTTCGGTGTCAATGATTTGGGTGCTTTTAAAACCAAGTTCCTGCAGGCAGGGCATGTCCTGAGTAGCAGCGTGTAGGAGCCAGGGCTTGGAGTTTAGTTCAGCGGCAACCCTGCTGTTCCAGTCAGGCTCAACTTCATTGAGAGCTATCGGGTCGATCAAGAATATGCCCGCGTCAGCAAGGCCGACTTGAATCAGGTAGGCCCGCTGGGAGTAACGAAACCCGCTGGCTCGCTCGGTGTCGATGGCAAGAGTCTCGGTGTTTTTCTCTAGCTCACCGAGCATCAAATCAAGACCGTTTTGATCTTGGACTATTTCTACTTCGCGGCGTGGGGCTTCAAGCTTCAACTAATTCTCGTAACGTTTGTGTCGGCTGGGGGTAACCCAGAAATAAGAGCCAATAACTCAGTCCAAGCAATCACATGAGGAGCAAGATCCATGCTGGTAGGAGTCCAGCTGGCTCGAATTTCAAGCTCTGCGTGCTGCGGTTGGCCAATTAGCGACCCGTGTCCGGTTGAGATAACCGTGGTTGTGGTGCCGGCTTCGTTGGCAAAGCTCGCTTTGCCGTTTCGAAGTGAATCTTTGAGCCATTCCCATGGCAGTGCAGCCGTGTAGTCATCCTTTGCCATCTCAAGTTCAATGGGTGACTTTGCGTAACCGATGACTCTGTATTCAGAGTTCCAGCCCTCAGGAATTGCCGGGTCGCGGCAGAACACAAGCCTGGAGACACCATGGTCTGAAGCTGTTTCGTGGACTATCTCAGCTGATATTGCGACCGACTCGGGTGCGATTCCCTTCGGCGACGGTATTTGAGTAAGATCAATCTCTTTTCGCCCAGCCAGGGTTCTCAGGGGTTCAAGCATTGCAGCGAAC
Organism: Micrococcales bacterium UBA2037; assembly: GCA_002333405.1. Lineage (GTDB taxonomy): Bacteria > Actinomycetota > Actinomycetes > Actinomycetales > Microbacteriaceae > Aquiluna. Next base: position 23,550 of record DDBH01000007.1, read on the forward strand.
GGCGCCGAGATGTTTTTGAGGTCTAGTTCCACACCTGAAAAACTAGCTGTGAATCGCCCCAAATACCTTCAGGCTCGCCCAGTTACCTGAGTAATGAAGAGCTGATCTACAACTTGAGGCTTTCCAAGTACTAGGTTGTTAGCCTCTGCGAAATTGCTTGCACCAGTTTCAAACTCACTACTCAGAATGATTTGCAACCGGTCTATCTCAGCAAGAGCCGCAAGCAGAGTTTGGGGACCGAATTCGAGGTGGATGCCGCCCGGATTCAAGTTTTCGAGGTCCTCAATTGCTGAGGCTATAGACACAGGAAAGTCACTGCCCAATAAAGTAACCTCCGACGCGCCAAGGGTCTCCGGCAGTGCCAGTTCACCTTGTCTTGACAAAACGGCGAGCTTGGCCTTGCTGGGAATTCGGTAGCGCTCTGCGCGCGCGGTTGCTCCGGTTGTCAGCACCCAGCTGCTTCTGGACCTGAAAAATTTTAGGAGCTCGAGGTCAGCTGGCCCTCCAAGGAGTTTCGAGGTGCCGTTGACGTCTACGTGGTTGCCAGCTTGACCCAGAACCAGTGAAGCGGTCAGGTTCCCTAAGTTGAAGTGATCTTCAAGCTCACGCATTTGAATCGGTTAGTTCGCCGACTTTGCGCTTGATTCTTGCCAGCATTCCTCGCATTCCCCTTACGCGCAGGGGAGAGATAAGCGAATCCAGGCCCAAGCGCGAAGGGAAATCTTCTGAGAAGGCAAGAATGGTCTCTGCGCTTTGGTGGTTCAGAGCTGCCGACAAAATCGCCGCAAAACCTCTGGTGGTTGGTGCTTCTCGAGGTGCTGAGAAGTGCAGGTCAATTCTCTGAGCATGGCCCTCCACCGCTATGAACACGGGCGATTGACACTCCTCGACTCGCTCTAGTAGCTCTGGGTCGTCCAGAAATCTGTGATCAATGTCGGGCAGAGACTCGCTGAACTCAAGCAGTAACTGCAGCTTGTCCTGACCCTCTAGGAACCCAAAGTCGGCAACGATTTCCTCTGCTGAACTGGTCAAGCTGCCTCTCCAGGCTCAGCACCGATAGCAATCGGCGCTCCGACTAAGTTGCCCCATTCCGTCCAGCTGCCATCGTAGTTTCGAACATTTTCGACCCCCAGCAAATACTTCAGGACGAACCAGGTGTGGGAAGAGCGCTCACCAATGCGGCAGTAAGCAATGAAGTCTGAGCTTCTATCGAAGCCAGTTGCCTCAAAATACAGCTGCTCTAGTTCGGCCAGTGGCCTAAAGGTCTCGTCGGCTTGAATGGATTTAGACCAGGGGATAGAGGCAGCAGTTGGGATGTGGCCACCGCGAGTGGCACCCTCGTTCGGGAAATCTGGCATGTGGAGACGCTCGCCTGTGAATTCCTCTGGAGATCGAACATCCACCAGCGGGCTACCGATGTGAGAAAGAACCTCGTCTCGGAATGCGCGAATCTGCTGGTCTTGCCTTAGAACTACCGGGTAGCTCTTTGAATCGCGGACCGGCACGTCCTTTGTTAGTGCGCCGCCCTCAGCAATCCACTTGTTTCGGCCACCGTCTAGTAACAACACATTTTCGTGGCCGAATAGCTTGAATACCCAAAATGCATAGGTGGCCCACCAATTGGAGCGGTCACCATAGAGAACTACGGTGTCGTCTCGGCCAATTCCTTTTTGATCCATGAGCTTGCCGAACGCCTCACTCTCGAGGTAATCACGTCGCAACGGGTGATTGAGTTCGGTGTGCCAGTCCAGCTTCACCGCGCCAGGAATGTGACCTGTGTCATAGAGCAAAATATCCTCATTTGACTCAACCACTGTCACCGAATCAAGATTTTCAGTCAGCCACTGAGTCGTTACAAGTACCTCGGGGTGGGCATATTCAGATATTTTCTCGTGGCTTGTCATGGCGCTCCAATTCTTTGCCTACACTTGTTTTTCTACGAAGGGTACAGGATTGGGTCAACAACTAGGCGATACGCCCAATTCCTTATTGACCCGAAAACCAGAGGTTTCCAAGACAGAGCTTATTAGACAGCTCCAGCCTCCACCAGAATTCGCTAAATCTCGAGTAACAAATTACATTCCGGATCCACGTTTTCCCTCGCAGGCCGAGGCCGTGAAACTCGTCAAGGCGTTTGCGGGATCTGAGAAGCCCAAATTGTTCTCCAAGAAGGTCACCGCGCCGGGCATCTACCTAGACGGAGGCTTCGGAGTTGGAAAGACGCACCTGTTAGCATCGATTTGGCACGACTTCCCGGGAAAGAAAGTCTTCGGCAGCTTCCTGGATTACACAAGCTTGGTTGGTTACCTTGGCTTTGCTGCAGCCGTTGATGAGTTGTCAAAATTCGGGCTGGTGTGCATTGATGAATTCGAGCTTGATGACCCCGGTGACACCATGATCATGTCCAGGCTTCTAAAGGAGCTGGAGGCCAAGGGAGTCAGGTTCGCTGCTACCAGTAACACGCCACCCAACGCACTCGGTGCGGGGCGGTTTGCTGCTGCCGACTTCCAGAGAGAGATTCAAGGGCTGGGCTCAAGGTTTCAAATGATTTCGGTTGACGGCGAGGATTATCGACACCGTGAAATTGATGGCCACTCCCAGAATCTCAGCGTGGAAGAACTTGCGGCTTGGCTATCAGGGTTCGGCAAAGGGTTCGGAAATGATTTCTGGGAGCTTCTAGCGCATCTTGGGAAGCTGCACCCAACTCACTTCCGTGCGCTACTTTCGGACGTTGATGCGCTAGCTCTCTGGAATGTGTCTGGTCTTGTCGATCAGGTTGACGCCCTAAGGCTGGTGGCATTCATCGATCGACTCTACGAGCAGAAGATTCCGCTAAGAACTAACGGTGTACTTCCAATAACTGACATCTTTCCCGCCGTGATGCTGGAAGGCGCGTACCGGAAAAAGTATCTGCGGGCTGTTTCCCGAATGTCTGCTCTGTGCCTGCTTAGCTAGCGGCGTTTTCTTCTCGATGCTTACGCATGTAGTAGCGCCCACGTAGCTGACTTAGCCAGGCGCCGAAACCCATTGCCAGCATCGATCCCAGGACCACAGCAAGCGTTGCCTCCGCAACTATGTATTGTGTGTCAACAAAGGCCAGGTTTGTCATAAGCAGTGAGACCGTAAATCCGACACCGGCAAGGCCACTGATGGCAAGGAAGTCCAGCGTCTCAAGATCCAGTCGGTCTGGCTTTGCGGCAAGCCTGTTCGCGAGCACAGCGAGTGCGGTGATGCCGATTACCTTGCCAACTGGAAGGGCCACGGCAATTCCCACGAATACGCTCGAGAATGCACCGTCAAAGGTTGGCAGCGCAATAGCCACCGCAAAGAAGGCAAAGACCGGAAGCGAGACCGTGTTGGTCCACGGTTGAATCTTGGCGACCAGGGAGTGGGTCTTCTTGGCTGGGATTATCAAACCAAGCACGACGCCTGCAATGGTCGCGTGCACGCCTGACTGGTAAACGGTGTACCAAAGAAGCAAGAACGTAATTACTCGGACGTAGTTGATTGGAAGCTTTTTGTATTTTTCGGCAACGACATGAAGTGCAGCGATAACCAAGGCTGCTGCTAGCCACTGAGCCTGGACATCAGAAGTGAAGAAAATGGCAATGATCAAGATGGCAACTAGGTCATCGAAGATTGCGAGTGCCAGCAGGAACACGCGTGCTGATTTTGGGAGGCCTCTTCCAAAAATTGCCAAAATGCCCAAGGCGAAAGCAATGTCAGTTGCGGTCGGAATTGGCCAGCCGCCTAGATAGTCAGTTCCCCAGTTGAAGGCTACATAAATCAAGGCTGGAACAACCACACCACCTATTCCGGCCAGAACCGGCACGAGAGCACTGGCTGGCTTAGAAAGGACGCCGATGGAAAGTTCGTACTTCAGTTCCAGCCCAGCAACTAGAAAGAAGGTGGCCAGGAGCAGATCGCTCACCCAGTGTTCAACACTGAGTTTCAGCCCAATCGACTCGAACCCGATGTAGGAGTGCTTGAAGTCAAGAAAAGCGGGCCCTATCGGGCTGTTTGCGATGACGATTCCCAAAATCGCCACACCCATCAAGAGCAGTGCTGCTGACCTGTCGCTTTTCATTTTCCTCCAATGAATTTGTTCAAGAATACCTTGTGGCAAATACTTCCGTTGCCGGTCAGGAATGTAACAAACCCGAAACATAACTGCACACTCATCGAAACCTGCGTAGCCCAAAATCATCATCAGCTATCACATTTGCTGATTGCTTGAACTTATTAGAGAGGTATTTCGATGTTAGATACAGGTTCGCTTAGCTGGGCGGTAACTGCAACCGCGCTAGTGCTATTGATGACCCCTGGTCTGGCCTTCTTCTACGGAGGCCTAGTGAAAGCCAAGAGCGTTGTCAGCATGATGATGATGAGCTTCGGCTCGATCGCTCTGGTCGGAGTCCTTTGGATTCTCTACGGCTTCAGCATGTCTGCTGTTGAGTCGCCGACTGACTTCTCAGGAAACCCATTCGCTAGTTTTGGACTAGAGGGTCTTGGTAATGATGACTTGATTGGTGCCGCCTTCGGTGCGACATTCGCGATTATCACAATCGCCCTGATTTCAGGTGCTATCGCCGATCGCGCAAAGTTTGGTTCTTGGTTGATCTTCGCCGGCCTCTTTGCAACATTCGGGTACTTCCCAGTGGCCGCTTGGGTCTGGGGTGGTGGCTGGGTCATGGAGCTCGGCACCTGGCTAGGCATGCCTGAAGTTATCGACTACGCCGGTGGTACTGCGGTTCACATCAACGCGGGTGCCGCGGCTCTTGCTCTAGCCATCGTTCTTGGGAAGCGCTTTGGCTTCGCCAAGGGCATCATGCAGCCTCACAACGTGCCACTAGTTCTTCTTGGTGCAGCGTTACTGTGGTTCGGTTGGTTCGGATTTAACGTCGGAGCTGAGTTCCTAAAT
>DDBH01000020.1:0-21490 GCA_002333405.1 Micrococcales bacterium UBA2037
TCAGCTGGTGAAGGTTCTCAATTGCGCCCAGCCCCTTCAGGCCTGGAAATTGCCCGACATAGCGAAGCTGCAGAAACTGCACCAGCCACTCGATGTCGCTGACTGCACCCTTGCCGAGCTTTAGGTGTCTGGCAGCGTCAGCCCCTTGGGGAAGACGCTCATTTTCGACTCGTGCCTTCATCAGGCGGATGTCCACCAACTTCTTATTGCTTAGTTCCGTCGGATACCGATACTTGTCGATGAGCTCGGTAAATTCCTCCTGAAGCTGATTTGTTCCAGATATGGTCCGAGCACGCAACAGGGCCTGGAACTCCCAAGTCTCAGCCCATTTCTCGTAGTATCCGGCATAGGCTGCCAGCGACTTGATTCTCGGACCGTTTTTACCCTCCGGCCGAAGGTCAAGATCGATTTCAAACTCCAGTATTGAGTCTTTTACAAGGGATAAGAGCTTGGCAACAGCCGACTCTGCATCCCGCTGAGCAAACTCACTATCGCTTCGATAGACCAGAATCACATCTGCATCGGATCCAAAGCCTTGCTCCTTGCCACCCAAGCGTCCCATTGCAACTATCCCAACATCGAGATCTGAGTCAACAGACCGCAACGCAAGCTGCATCATGCTGGAAAGGTAAACCTCGCTCACATCACTCAGTGCACTGGAGATTTGCTTCAAGTTTGTAACACCCAGGGTTGCTCCGATTGCTATGCGCAGGACCTCACGCCTTCGAATAACTCTTAGGCTTTCGGCAGTCTTATCCGGGTTTTGACTGCGCTTCAGAATTGCCAATGCCTCCACCTCGAGTTCATCTCGAGAGCTTGGTACCAGCTGACTTTCCTCGCCGAACCATGAGCTGGATTCAGGTGTGTATTCGAGCAGCCTGGCTATGAAGTTTGAGGATGCTAGAACTCTCATGAGCCGTTCTGCAGCGCCGGATGAGTCACGAAGCATCTTCAAGAACCAGTGCGCATCTCCGAGCTGCTCTGAGAGCCTTCGGAAGCTAAGCAGTGCCCGGTCGGGGTAAACACCCTCTGCCATCCACCTGATCAAAACCGGCAGCAAACTGCGCTGAATGGTGGCTCGTCTTGATACCCCTTGACTGAGCGCCTTCAGGTGCCGGTTGGCGCCCTCTGGGTCGAGGAACCCAAGCGACCTGAGCCGGCTTTCAACGTCCTGGTCTGAAAGCAAAACTTCACCGGGGTCAAGGTCGGCGGTAGCAGACAACAGGGGTCGGTAGAACACCGAGTCGTGGAGTTTAGCAACCTGAGCCTTCGCCTGGATCCAGCTGGCTTGCAAGTCATCCGCGCTGAAACTGTGATGCAGCGCTCGCGCGATTCTTCTCAGTTCCGACTCTTCCACTGGCACCAGGTGAGTTCTTCTAAGTCGCACCAACTGCAGCCGGTGTTCAATCGCCCGAAGTCTGCGATATAGCAATTGCAGATCAGCGGCATCTTGCCGTGAAAGCAGTCCCGCCTCTGATAGAGCGGCGATAGCCTCGCATGTGCCGGAAGAGCGAAGATTTGGATGGGAAACACCGTGCACCAACTGCAGTAGTTGAACTGTGAACTCGACATCACGCAATCCCCCGCGACCAAGCTTTAGGTTTTGATCGCGTTCCTGAACTGGGATGTTCTCAATAACGCGCTTACGCATTGCTCGCGCGTCCTGAACAATGTTTGATCCGCCGTGCCTAGTCCAAATTAGCGGACAGACCCTATCGAGATACTCCGCACCAAGCCCTGCATCACCGGCAGAAACACGAGCCTTGAGCAGTGCTTGAAATTCCCAGCTCTTTGCCCACTTTTCATAGTAGGCAACGTGCGCATCAACGGTTCTTACGAGTGCGCCAGCCTTGCCCTCAGGTCGAAGGTTTGGATCAACCTCCCACAGACCTGGCTCTCGATCTGACTCATTAATTACCAACGCCAGTCTTTGGGCAATTTTGGTGCCAACATCAATGAAATTGTCAGAGGTTCCGGAGCCAACATAGATCACATCAACGTCACTGACGTAGTTCAGCTCTCGCGCCCCACACTTGCCCATTGAGATAACCGCCAGTTGGGTGCCTTCTGAGTCCTGCTGACTAATTCGGCCTTCGTTCAAAAGCTCAGACTTTGCTAAGGCAAGTCCGGCCTCTAAAGCCGCGTCAGCCAGATCCGACAGAGCCGCAACTACTGCCGTGACCGCTGCCTCCGGACTCTCTTGCGACAAATCCCAGTCCGCAATCCGAGCCAGCTGCTGACGATAGGAAACCCTAAGCGCAACACGGTTACTAGTGGCTAGGTTGAGCGAGTTTGGTAAGGCTGGCTTTCGACCCAGAAACTCCATTGTCTCTGGCTGCCTTAGGAAGGCTTCGGCAACCCCCTCAGAAGCACCCAGAAGGCGCATCAGTCTTCCGCAGGAATCAGACTCTGCAACAAGCTTCAATGATTCACTTGGTGCTACCTCTAGCAGCCTGAGCAGGTGAGCAAGTGCCCGGTCTGGTGAGGCGGAAAAAGCAAACGCTTCGGTGCAGGTGTCGGCGTGCTTGCCAACAAGCTCAGTGAGTCTTTCGAGGTCAGTTCTCGCAGCCGAAAGCGACTCAAAGCCAAGCTTCGCAATTTCGCTCAGCGAATTGGCGCGAGGTGAGCCGGATGCGGGAGCAGCCATTTAGAGAGTTTTGAGGTTTTGCTCGATCTCGTACGGCGTGACTTGAGCACGATAGTCAGCCCACTCGTTGCGCTTGTTCGCAAGCACAAAATTGAACACAGACTCGCCCAATACCTCAGCTACAAGCTCAGACTCCTCTAACTTCTTAATGGCGTGATCCAGAGACTGAGGAAGGGCTTCAATGCCAAGTGCCCTGCGCTCCATGCTCGAAAGCGCCCAGACGTCCTGCTCGGTCTCGTCAGGCAGTTCGTAATTCTCTTCGATTCCCTTTAGACCAGCGGCCAAAAGAAGTGAGTAGGCCAAATATGGGTTCGCAGCCGCATCCATAGCTCGATACTCAATCCGTGTGGACTGCGACTTCTCGGGCTTGTGCAATGGGACTCGAACCAAGGCACTGCGGTTGTTGTGACCCCAGCTAACGTAGCTTGGGGCTTCTCCCCCGCCCCAGAGGCGCTTGTAGCTGTTTACGAACTGGTTGGTCACCAGGGTGATCTCGGGCGCATGCTTTAGAACGCCGGCCATAAACTGACGGGCCGTGTTTGAGAGGTGGTACTTGGCCGCAGCATCGAAGAATGCGTTCTTGTCCCCCTCGAACAAGGAGAAGTGTGTGTGCATGCCGGAACCCGGGTGTGCAGTGAATGGCTTTGGCATAAATGTTGCATAAACGCCCTGCTCTATCGCCACCTCCTTGATCACTGTTTTGAAAGTCATGATGTTGTCGGCCATGGAAAGAGCATCGGAGTAGCGCAAGTCAATTTCGTTCTGACCCGGCCCGCCCTCATGGTGGGAAAATTCGACTGAAATCCCCAATTGCTCGAGCATTGTCACTGCGCGACGCCTAAAGTCGTGCGCTGTGCCACCCGGAACGTTGTCAAAATATCCGGCGTTGTCCACTGGGACAGGTTCTCCGGTTTCATCGACCGAACTTGATTTCAAAAGGTAAAACTCAATTTCCGGATGAACGTAAAAACTGAAGCCCATCGACGCTGCCTTGGCAAGGGTCCGCCTCAAAACGTTTCTCGGGTCTGCGGCTGCGGGCTGTCCATCGGGAGTGGCGATATCGCAAAACATCCTTGCGGCAGGGTCGACAGTTCCGCGCCAGGGAAGGATTTGGAAGGTGGAAGGGTCTGGAATGGCAAGCATGTCAGCTTCTGAGTTTCTGGCGAGACCTTCGATTGAGGAACCGTCGAATCCGATGCCTTCTGCGAAGGCTCCTTCGATCTCAGCAGGGGCCACAGCCACCGACTTAAGTGATCCAGCGACGTCCGTAAACCACAGTCTTACGAACTTTACGCCGCGCTCTTCGATTGTTCTTAAAACAAACTCTTGCTGCTTGTCCATTTAGCCTCCCTGCCTGTCTAATAGGCTATCGGTTGTGACGCCAATAAAAGTAGCTTTTGCTCAGACTAACCCTGTCGTTGGAGACCTCCGGGGAAATCTCAGCGACATACGATCAGCGATCGCCTCCGCATCTGGTGATGCCGACGTGGTCGTGTTTGGCGAGCTCGCCCTGTCTGGTTACCCACTGGGTGATCTGAGCTACCGCAGCGATGTTATCGATGCCTCAGCAAGGGCCCTGAATGAATTGGTCCTAATGACTGGCGAACCAGAATTATCCGGTGTTTATGTCGTGGTCGGTCACGTAAGTAAAGCCCAGGGACCGAAACACCCAATGCAGGCATCGGCTGCAATCGCCCACAACTCGGCCAGCGTCATCAAGGGCGGAAAGCTAATCGGCACCTACCACAAACAGATTCTCCCAAATTTCGATGTCTTTGATGACTGGCGGAACTTTGTCCCGGGTGAATCGGAACTAATTTTCGAAATCAATGGAACAAAGTGCGCAGTTGCCATTTGCCAGGACATCTGGACCGAGGATAGCTCTCGGTCGGTTGCCCTCAGCAATGATGGCGTTGAGCTACTGCTGGTTCTAAACGGTTCTCCCTACACAAGAAATAAGGCGGTCGAGCGGCGTCAGGCGGCTCGCGACTTCCAAAATGGCTTTGCTCTGGCCTATTCCAACCTGGCAGGCGGCCAGGATGAGCTGGTATTTGATGGCGGCAGTTTCCTGCTTGATGCATCCGGCACCGAAGTGCTCCGTGCGGGAATGGAACCAGGGTTGTACTGGGAACAGAATGAGAAGCTCGAGCCAGTGAAATCAAATGATCTGGCTACCCTGTGGCAGGTTTTGGTCATAGGCCTGCGAGACTACTGCGCAAAAACGGGACAGACCAAAGCTTTGCTTGGTCTCAGCGGTGGAATCGATTCTGCTCTGTCAGCAGCAATCGCCTGTGAAGCACTCGGGAACAAAAATGTGGTTGGAATTGCACTGCCCTCCAGGTACTCCTCGGAACATTCCGTTGAGGACGCCTATGCGCTTGCAAAGAATTTGGATATCGAGATTCGCCAGGTGCCAATCGATAGAGCACACCAAGCTTTTGAAACCATGGTTGAACTTTCACAATTGGCTTCCGAGAACCTGCAGGCCAGAATTCGAGCGGTTACGCTGATGGCTATTTCAAATAGCGAGGGGCACCTGCTCTTGACCACTGGCAACAAGTCTGAAATTGCGGTTGGCTACTCCACTATGTACGGGGACTCGGCTGGCGGATTTGCTCCAATCAAGGATGTGTTCAAGACGGATGTTTGGGCTCTTGCTAGGTGGGTCAACTCAGTCCACGAGTCGGCTGTTATTCCAGTTAGCTCAATCGAAAAACCGCCGAGCGCCGAACTCAGACCGGACCAGCTCGATAGCGACTCGTTGCCTGACTACCAACTGCTTGACGAGATCCTGAAACTCCTGATTGAGAAATCCGCCACAATCCCAGAGACCGAAGCACTCGGATTTGATGTTTCTGAAGTTGTGCGCATCGAGGCTATGGTTAGAAACTCGGAGTGGAAACGATCACAGGGTGCCATTGGCACAAAAACTACAGAGGTCTCATTTGGCACCGGCCGCAGAGTGCCATTAACGACAAGGTTTACGAATTATGAAGATTAGAACCAGCACCCTTGCAGCATTGAAGGCCAAGGGTCAGAAATTTGCAGCACTGACCAGCTATGACATGCACACAGCTGCGATTTTTGACCAGGCTGGTATTGAAGTCTTATTGGTTGGGGATTCAGCCAGTGACAATGTGCTCGGTTACAACGGCACCACACCAATCGAGCTCAGTGAAATGATCCCGTTCGGCAGAGCCGTGGTATCAAGCGCAGTTAGCGCCCTGGTGGTAGTCGACCTACCCTTCGGAAGCTACGAAGTAAGTGACGATCAGGCGTTGACCAATTCCATTCGAGTAATGAAGGAAACGGGAGCTGATGCTGTAAAACTAGAAGGCGCCAAGCTCTCTCAGATTCGGGCCCTTGCCTCAAGCGGGATCCCAGTCATGGGCCACGTCGGATTCACTCCACAAAGCGTAAACACGTTGGCCGGCTACAAAGTCCAGGGCCGGACCGAACAAGACGCCGCTCGGATTTTGCAGGAGTGCAAAGACATTGAGGCTGCAGGTGCGTTCGCGGTGGTGCTCGAGATGATTCCGGCCGAGCTTGCTCAAGAAATTTCGCAAAAACTAGCCATCCCGACTATTGGAATAGGAGCTGGAGCGGACTGCGACGGCCAAATACTGGTCTGGCAAGATTTTGCCGGGCTGGGCACCAGGTCTCCCAAGTTTGCCAAGCAGTATTTGAATCTCCGTCAAGACCTCAGCGCAGCGGCGACAGCCTTTCGCAATGAGGTTGTAGCTGGAGAGTTTCCAGCACCGGAGCAGCAGTTCTAGGACTCCCAGTCTCGCTGTTCTTCTTCACGCATTTGCTTGGCTCTAGCCGCAAGTACTTCCTTGCCGCGAGCTGCGTCCTCGGCAGAATCAAATGGGCCGATTCGATCAATGGATAGCGACTGAAACCCAATCTCAACTTGATTGGTTTTTAGGTTCAACCAATATTGAGGCTTGTCGTTCAATGTCCCCCCAGTTCGTCGGAATAAAAATTAGACTCTAACCATGCCAAAAGCAGCCGATAGAACACTCGTCCCCGGAACAATCTCCAGACAAAGAGCAGTCCCTGGAAGCATAGCAAGACCCGAGTATGTTGGCCGGCCAGCACCTGCACAGCATGTTGGCGGCGACAAATACGACGATGAGACCATTGGCCGAATCCGCGCAGCCAGCAAATTGGCAGCCCAGGCGCTAGAGCTAGTTTTGTCTGAGGCAAAACCGGGGGTCACAACTGACCTCCTTGACCAAATCGGTCACGAGTTTCTCTGCGACTCCGGGGCCTATCCGTCGACACTTGGTTACCGGGGATACCCGAAGTCGCTGTGCACCTCTCTAAACGAGGTTATTTGTCATGGCATTCCAGATGACACAGTCATGGAAGACGGTGACATCGTAAATGTGGACATCTCGGCTTACCTCGATGGCGTACACGGTGACACCAACGGGACAGTAATCGTCGGGCAGGCTGACAGCGAAGTAGAGCTGCTTGTCGAGCGCACCAAAGAGGCGATGATGAGAGGCATTAGAGCCGCAAAACCTGGCCGAGAGGTTAACATCATTGGCCGCGCAATTGAGACCTACGCCAAACGCTTCAATTACGGAGTAGTTCGGGACTTCACAGGACACGGAGTCGGCACCAGCTTTCACTCCGGGCTAATCATTCCCCACTACGATGAACCTGCCTATCGCGACATCATAGAACCAGGCATGGTGTTCACGGTCGAGCCGATGCTGACTCTTGGAAGCCAGGATTGGGACATGTGGAATGACGACTGGACAGTGACCACCAAGGACAAGAGCTTCACAGCCCAGTTTGAACACACGGTTTTGATCACTGAATCCGGCGCTGAAATATTGACGGAGGCCTAGATGCTGTCCAATGCAATCGGAATCGACGTTGGTGGAACCGGGATAAAGGCCGCGATAGTCGATATTAGAACCGGAGAACTACTGTCCGAACGGCTCAGAGTTGAAACACCTGCGGGAGGCGAGCCTAACGATATTGCGGCGGCCTGCAACGGGCTTATTGAACAGCTAGCAGCGCCATCCAACTTGACCGTCGGCCTTTGTTTCCCTGCTGTGGTTACACATGGGATCACCCGGTCTGCAGCAAACGTCAGCGACGCCTGGATCGGCCTGAAGGCCCAGAAGCTCTTCACCAAGGCACTTGGTCGGAAGACCCACGTCCTAAACGATGCAGACGCAGCGGGCGTTGCCGAGATGAAATTCGGTGCAGGACGCAAGGCAAAGGGTGTGACGATCATGACCACGCTTGGCACGGGTATCGGCTCGGCACTATTCCTCAACAAGAAGCTTGTTCCAAACACTGAGCTAGGACACCTGGACATCGGAGAGATTCGCGACTTCGAACAGTACGCGTCATTTGCCCAAATGGAAGCCGAAGGCTTGTCTTTTGAGCAGTGGGCCGAGCGTCTGGAAATCTTATACGCGCACCTGGAAAGGCTGTTTAGTCCAGACCTATTTATTGTTGGCGGCGGAATCAGCAAATCACACCAAAGCTTCCTGCCACTGATCACAACGAATGCCCCGATCGTCCCAGCAACCACTAGGAACGCTGCTGGCATCATTGGAGCTGCTGCTATGGCAGCAAAGGTTTTGAAATAGCGAGATGGGCCGGCCGATACGCCGGGTTCTGTAGTGCCTAGGCACTGACGGTCATCTATCTCGGCCACCAATTGCTCAGTGGCTCTAGCAACCTACCCGAAGACTCGAACGAGTAATTCTTAGCGCCTTCTTACTTGGTCTTGCTCCCGGTGAGGTTTACCTAGCCGAATTAGTCACCTAACTCGCTGGTGGTCTCTTACACCACCGTTTCACCCTTACCTCTTGCGAGGCGGTTTACTTTCTGTTGCACTGTCTCTTGGGTTACCCCAGGTGGGCGTTACCCACCACCGTACTCTGCGGAGCCCGGACGTTCCTCGGCAATGCCGCGACCGTCTAGCCGACCCATCTCAACATCAAGACTAACTGGCTATTAGGTGTTCGCAAGAATTGATCGTGAAGGTCTCGGCGAAGCCGGTTCCGTAGAACCGATAAACGCTGATGCCGGTAGGGGCGAAATTTATGTTCCAATAACTGTCCATTGCCGACCGCTGCGCCATTCTGGCGAAGCCACGAGAGGGCATCATGTGGGTGACCACGACCACTGTTTTGCCCTGGTTTCCAGAAATTAGTTCGGTGGCAGCCTGTTCAACGCGCTCGGCAAGATCTACCACCGACTCGCCGCCGGGTGGCTTCGCCTCAGCAGAGGAGCGCCATTTAGCTAATTCAGCACTGGAATCTGACTCTAGGGTGGTCATCGATAATCCGCCCCACTGTCCAAACTCGATCTCGCGCAAACGCTCGTCGACAACCAGGTCTGCGCCAAGATGCCTTGCAATAACTTCGGCCGTTTGCGTGGTTCTTGCCATCGGGGAATGGTGAACCATGGCAACCTCTGGCAGTCCAAACCGGTTCAAGAGTGGAGCGATAGCACCGGCAGCCCGTTCCGCCTCTGAAAGCCCTAAGGCAGACAATTGTGGGTCGTCCCCGCCACCGCCGGCAATCAGGTTGGCCTCGGTCGCCGCCGTACTTCCGTGACGGACAACAACCAGCGTGGTCGGCTCTGTGGTTTGTCGCGGAGCCCTTATGCTTCTGGGCTGAACAGCCGAGAGCTCCAGAGACGCCTCTACAGTCTGGAAATCACCGTCATCAAGGGCCCGGTTGGCAAGTGCGTCGGCGATGGAGTTACTTTCACGTGGAATCCACTCGAGCTTTACATCGAATGCTCCAAGTAGTTCGCTGGCCTCAAAAACCAGTTCCCGAATCTCGGGGCTCTTCACCTTCCAGCGTCCGCTTAGTTGCTCAACAACGAGCTTTGAATCTAGGCGGATTGTGACGGTCCGGTAGTCAGTAGCCGTGAGGTAGCGAAGGGCAGCAATGATGCCCTGGTACTCTGCGTAATTGTTTGTCTGATGGCCCAGGTTTTCACCCAAGTCAGCAATTGTGTTTCCTGCCTGGTCCTCAATGTGAACACCATAAGCCGCTGGCCCCGGGTTCCCCCGAGAAGCGCCATCACAGTAAACAAAAATCATTCGCGCACCAAAATTGCGCTGCATTCAGGGCATCTTGCCAATTCATCCTCCGCCACGGCTCTGATTTGCCCGAGGGCAGTCGAAGTTAGATTCATGTTGCAGGCACCACAGGTTGATCCTCGCAAAACGCCAACTGCGGTCGCTCTGGTGGCAAGACGTTCAAACAGCTCTAGAAGGTCATTTGCAATCTGAGCCTTGGCCGCATTGACCTCGGCGGCAATTGCAGAATGCTCCTGCTTCACCACTGCTAGATCCTGTTTGGCGATTTCAAGCTCAGTCTCCAGGTCTGATTGGAGCTGCTGCTTTTGAGCTTGAATCTGCTGCTGGCTATCGGTTGAAAGTTCAACACGCTCCATCAATTCAAGTTGAGCATCTTCCAGCTCTGAGCGTCGCTTGCCCAGTGTTTCTAACTCGTGCTGAACACCGGCAATTACTTTGACATCGGTAGCCTGAGTAAGTCGCTGCTGATCCTGGTCAATGCGCTTCACGACCAAGTCCAGGTCGCTCTCGGCCCGCTTTAGATCGCGCTGTAGCTCTTCATGGTCGGTAAGCATTTGGCTTGCCTTGGCACTTAGATCCAGAAGCTGCTCGCGTATTGCCTCAGCCTTTGCACGTGCCATTAGCTCTCGTGCTTGTGACTCGAGTTTCTTTAGGGACACCAGCTGTGTTTGCAGCGTGAGCAAGCTTGGAAGTTGACTTGTTTCTATTTTCATTGCATCACCACGAAATTCCAGGGGTCGGTTGATAGGTCACTCACGACAAATTCAATGTCGGGAAATTTCTCGCTGAGTTGGGCTGCGGCACGACTAAGCCAAAGCCACTCAGCGGCAAAGTGTGCGATGTTCATGAGAGCAGTCTCCCCTGTCAAAGCAGACTGTTCGAGGAAGTCCTGCGATGGGTGGTGCCGAAGATCGGAAGTGATAAAAAGATCAAAGTCAGCTGCAAGGGCCGCACCTAGGTAGCTATCCCCTGCTCCGGCAACTAGGCCCACCCTTTGAATCATCTTGTCTTTATCACCGGCGACCATCACGCCCTGAGCTACCGGAGGTAGCACCTTGGCGGCAAGTCTCGCGAAGTCCATAAGAGTTAGCGGCTTGGCTAGCTCTCCAATAAATCCCTGTTGAGGTGAGGCCAACAAAAAGCCAGTTTTGGTGAGGCCAAGTGATGCTCCTAGGGTGTCGGAAACGCCACCTTCCAGAAAGTCTGCATTGGTGTGGGCCGAGAAAACCGCAAGGCTGTGTTGAATCGCGAAGGCGACGTTTGCACCCTTAGCGCTGTCACCAGAAAGGCTGTGGACACCGCGCAGGAACATTGGGTGGTGAGAGATGATCAGGCCAGCATCTTGAGACCTTGCCTCTGCTAGAACTCCGGCGGTGATGTCAACGCTCAACAGCACCTTGGAAATGTCTTGATTTAGATCCCCGAGCATTAGGCCGGGTCGATCCCAGTCCTCTGTACCTGACTCGGGCCACAGCTCATTGAACTGAGTAACCAGCGTAGATAGCTTCACCATAACTACAGCCAATCAGATTATTGCTGCCAATGTTGCCAAAAATGACAACTAAAGCCGTTCGAGTGGGCCCTACCGGGCTCGAACCGATGACATCCACGGTGTAAGCGTGGCGCTCTACCAACTGAGCTAAAGGCCCTCCGAAAGCCTACTACTAAAAATCTCAATTAGAGAAGTTCAAGTGCTTTTCTATATGAATTTAGGTCTCTGGCTTCACCCGGCGAGGTGACGAACTTGGCTACCACAACACCGTCTTTGTTGATTACAAAGGTGCCGCGGGTGCCGTGTCCACGATCCTCCAAAAATACGTCATAGGCCTGAGTGACCGCGCCATGAGGCCAGAAGTCAGCCAGAACCTGGAACTTGTAGCCCTCGGATTCGGCGAACTTGGCTTGGATGAACTTGGAATCAACGCTGATTGCCAGCAGCTCAACGTCGGCTGACTGGAAAACCTCTAGGTTGTCACGAAGTTCGCACAGCTCTCCGGTGCAAGTTCCCGAAAACGAAAGTGGGTAAAAAACAAGCGTTACTGCTTTTTTGCCCCTGAAAGCACTCAGGGCTACGGTTTCACCGTGTTGGTTGGTGAGACTGAAATCTGGTGCTAGATCTCCAACATTGATGGTCATTGCTCTCCTTTTTTTACAAAACCAGTCACTGGCCTGAAACATTTCTTCTCGATGAGTAGACTTTAGACGCTCACACAAGAGCACAAGGAAACCAGGCCACGAAAAGAGGCTTTTTAACGTGTCGTATAACAACCAAGATGCATTCGGACCAACCATCCCGGATCGCGATCCTCAGGAAACTGCTGAGTGGCTTGAGTCACTTGATGCTCTAGCCAAAACACATGGCAGAGGCAGGGCCCGAGAAATAATGCAGTCGCTCTTGAGGCGATCTCACGACTTGCAGTTGAACGTTCCGCTGGTTCCCACAACTGACTACATCAACACCATCTCCCCCGAAGATGAGCCTGAGTTCCCGGGTGACGAGCAGCTCGAGCGTACCTATCGCGCCTGGATGCGCTGGAACGCCGCAATCATGGTTCACAGAGCACAGCGCCCTGGCATTGCAGTCGGTGGACACATCTCGTCCTTTGCATCAAGCGCCTCGCTCTACGAGGTTGGCTTCAACCACTTTTTCAAGGGCCATGACCACCCACAGGGTGCTGACCAAATCTTCATTCAGGGGCATGCCTCGCCAGGGGCATACGCGAGAGCGTATTTGGAAGATCGACTTACAGCCTCGCAGTTGGATGGCTTTAGACAAGAGAAATCAAGCCCGAATGGTGGCCTGCCCTCCTACCCGCACCCGCGCTTGCTTCCGGAATTCTGGCAGTTCCCAACCGTCTCAATGGGATTGGGTCCGATCAACGCGATTTATCAAGCGCAGTTCAACCGCTACCTCCAGGGCAGGAACTTCAAGGACACAAGTGGTCAACACGTTTGGGCATTCCTTGGCGATGGCGAATTGGACGAGGTTGAGAGCCGTGGAGCGCTGCAATTGGCGGCAAACGATGGCCTAGACAATCTAACCTTCGTGGTCAACGCAAACCTGCAGCGACTTGACGGTCCAGTTAGAGGCAACGGCAAAATCATTCAGGAGCTAGAGAGCTTCTTCCGCGGTGCCGGATGGAACGTGATCAAGGTAATTTGGGGTCGCGAATGGGATGTGTTGCTAGACCGAGACACCGACGGCGCTCTAGTCGACCTGATGAACAACACACCAGATGGTGACTACCAGACCTTCAAGGCTGAATCCGGAACCTTTGTCAGGGAGAACTTCTTTGCAAGGGACCCAAGGACCGCGGCCATGGTCTCCGACTTCAGCGATGACCAGATTTGGGGCCTCAAGCGAGGTGGCCACGACTACAAGAAGATCTACGCGGCATACCAGGCGGCCATGAACCACAAGGGTCAGCCAACAGTCATCATCACTAAGACCGTGAAGGGCTACGGCCTTGGCAAGAGCTTCGAGGGCCGCAACGCGACCCACCAGATGAAGAAGCTAACGCTGGATAACCTGAAGGGCTTCCGCGATGAAATGCGCGTGCCAATCACAGATGCGCAACTTGAGGCCGATCCATACCAGCCTCCGTATTACCACCCCGGTGCAGACGCCCCTGAGATTCAGTACATGCACGAGCGTCGCAGGGAACTTGGAGGTTATCTCCCCGAGCGCCGAAATAAGTATGTGAGCTTCGAACTACCAACCGAAAAGGCTTACGAATCTCCTAAAAAGGGCTCCGGCAATCAAGAGATTGCAACAACCATGGCCTTTGTCCGAATGCTGAAGGACCTACTGAAGGCCGATGGCACCGGAGAACGTATATCGATGATCATCCCGGACGAGGCACGCACCTTCGGAATGGATGCGTTCTTCCCAACCGCGAAGATCTACAACCCTCGCGGTCAGCACTACATGTCAGTCGACCGTGAGCTATTGCTTAGCTACAAGGAGGCGACCAATGGCCAGATCCTCCACACCGGAATCAACGAAGCTGGCTCACTTGCTGCCTTCACCGCGGCTGGCTCGAGCTACTCAACCCACGGCGAGCCAATAATTCCGTTCTACGTTTTCTACTCCATGTTCGGATTCCAGAGAACTGCCGATGCAATTTGGCTCGCTGGCGACCAGATGGTGCGCGGATTCATGATCGGTGCAACTGCTGGAAGGACCACTCTTACCGGTGAAGGTTTGCAGCACGCCGACGGTCACTCTCCGGTTCTGGCAAGCACAAACCCAGCGGTGGTCAGCTATGACCCGGCCTATGGATATGAACTGGCACACATTGTTCGCAGCGGCATTGAGCGCATGTACGGCGGAGAGCACCCAGATCCAAACGTGATGTACTACTTGACTGTCTACAACGAGCCCATGTTGCAGCCGGCCGAGCCGGAGTCAGCCGATGTCGACGGGATCATTCGAGGAATTCACCAGATTAGCGCCAATTCCGCTCAGGGCCACAAGGCTCAGATTCTAGCTTCAGGTGTTGCTATGCCTTGGGCTCTTGAGGCCCAGCAGCTGCTGCTTGAGTGGGGAATTTCAGCCGACGTCTGGTCAGTAACAAGCTGGACCGAGTTGCGTCGTGATGGGCTGGCAGCGGTCGAAAAGAAGTTCCTGTATCCAAACGAAGACGCGCCAATGCCATACCTAACGCAGAAGCTTGCCGATGCTCAGGGACCAACCTTGGCTGTTAGCGACTACATGCACTCTGTTCCGGACATGATTCGTCCGTGGGTCCAAGGCGAGTTTGCAACCCTGGGAGCAGATGGCTTCGGCTTTTCTGACACCCGAGCTGCTGCTAGGCGCTTCTTCAAAATTGATGGACCTTCCATTGCAGTCAGGGTGCTCGAGCAGCTAGTTACAGAGGGCAAGGTGTCGCCTGAAGTGCCGCAGCAGGCAATCGACAAGTACCGCTTGCACGACGTTTCCGCCGGAACCAGTGGAACGGCCGGTGGCGACGCCTAAGCATCTAGCGTGGTTGAACTCGATAGCCGGAGAGCTCGCCACCGCAACCCTAATCAGGCTGGACGAAACGCTGCCCTGGTATCGACAGATGCCGCCGGCGAGACGGGCGGCAGTAGGTAGCGTTGCACAGGCCGGCATCACCAGCTTTATACGCTGGTATGAGGACCCGACCTCTCAGCCTTCGGTTGCGGCAGATGTTTTTGGAAATGCGCCAAGAGAGCTACTGCGCTCAATCTCGCTCCAGGAGACCCTGCAGCTAATTCAGGTTGTAGTTGAAATGGTTGAGGAAACCGTTGTTAATCAAACCCCTGATCTTCACGAGGCTGTTCTTAGATACTCCCGCGACATGGCCTTCAGTGCCGCAAATGTTTACGCCAAGGCAGCTGAGGCCAGAGGTCTTTGGGATGCCCGGTTAGAGGCACTCGTTGTTGATTCCATCATCAGCGGGGAGCGCTCCCAGGAAATCAGTTCGAGAGTCGCAGCACTGGGATGGCTGGCAGATGGCCAGGTGGCGGTGCTACTTGGAACAACTCCACCAAGTGAGGACCCAGATGGCGTCCGTAAGGCAGCCAGAAAGCTTGGCTCGGATGTCCTGATTGGCATTCAAGGTCGCAGACAGGTTGCAGTCATTGGCCTTCTCGAGCAGCAGGACAACGTGGGCAAAAAAATTCACGACACTGCTAGCGCGCTCCAGGAATTTTTCGGTGCGGGACCACTGGTGCTGGGCCCAACCGTACTGAGCGTTTCCGACGCATCCAAATCTGCCACGGCGGCGCTGGCGGCTCATACCGTAGCTGCCACCGTGGGAAACATGGTCCGCCCCACTCCAGCCGACGACCTGCTACCCGAACGCGCCCTGGCCGGGGACCCGCTTGCGAAGCAGACAATGTTCGATAGCTTCTATGTCCCGCTGGCGGACTCCCAGGCTGATTTACTTCCAACCCTCAGGGCTTACTTGGAATGCGGACGATCGCTAGAAGGTACCTCCAAGCAGCTTTATGTACATGCCAACACCGTCCGCTATCGACTAAAAAGAATTCACGAGACAATCGGTCAGGACCCCACTGAAGCCAGAACGGCGTTTGTATTACAAATAGCCATCGCGCTCGGCGCGATTGCAGACAATGAATCCGGAGTAAGAAGGTAATAGATGCTAGTAGTTGCGTGCCCCGGTCAAGGTTCCCAATCAGAGGGTTTTCTCTCATCCTGGATATCAGAGGTCCCGGGTTTTCGGGCCGAACTCGAGCGTCTTTCAGGCTTTTGCGAACTTGACTTGATTGAGCTTGGCACCAGCGCAGCCGAAGAAGTAATAAAGGACACTTCAAACGCACAACCGCTGATCGTCGCTGCCGCCATCGCTAGCTATCGAACTCTGTTTGAAGCCGTTGATGTATCTGGAGTTGTCGGCCATTCGGTTGGGGAATTTGCAGCAGCTGCAATTTCCGGCGTCCTGAGCGACGAGTCGGCAATGCGTTTGGTCAAAATTCGTGCGGACGCCATGGCTGAAGCGGCAGGGCTTCAGCCAACAAGCATGGCGGCTTTGCTGGGTGGCGAAATTGAGCTGATTGCCAGTCACCTTGAATCGCTAGGAATCTCGATCGCCAACCACAACGGTGCGGGGCAAGTTGTTGCAGCTGGAGGCAAGGATGCCATTTCCGAATTAGTTGCAAATCCGCCAGAGAAAACAAGAGTGATCGAGCTAAAAGTTGCTGGCGCCTTCCATACCGGCTACATGGAATCAGCAAGATTGCGTCTTAAAGAGGCCGCGGACCAGGTGGAGTCTAGTGACCCGAAACTGGCGCTTTGGTCAAACTTTGACGGCGCCTTGGTCAGCTCTGGCGCAGCTTTCTTAGACTCGCTGGTAAACCAGGTTTCAAGACCAGTGCGCTGGGATCTGTGTATGGAATCTCTTGCAAACATGGCCCCTGCCTTTGTTGAATTGCCCCCCGCGGGAGCCCTCACTGGATTGGTAAAACGAGGGATTCCGGGTTCTAACCCGATAGCCTTGAAGACCCCAAGCGATTTTGAAAAGGTCTCATCATGAAACAACTCAAAGAATCAGCTCCTGTTGCGCACAGTCGCATCTACGTCCTGGGGGCGGCCAGAGGGTCAAACATTGTCACAAACGATGAGATCGCGGGGCCAATCGATTCCTCTGATGAGTGGATCAGGCAGCGCACCGGAGTAATCACCCGGGTGCGCGCACCACAGGACCAGTCACTGATGGACCTTGCAGTGGAGGCGTCGAAGGAGGCAATCGAAGCCTCGGGGATTGATCCAGCTGAAATTGGAGCCGTAATCCTTGCCACAATTTCTTTTCCATATCAGACACCCTCGGGAGCGTCGCTACTGTCTGAACTCGTTGGGGCTCACTCAGCCGCCGCCTACGACATATCGGCCGCATGCGCCGGCTATTGCTACGGGATTGCGCAGGCCGACGCTATGGTGCGTTCGGGGCTAGCAAAATACGTCCTTGTAGTTGGTGCTGAGAAGCTCTCCGACTTCCTCTCCCCTACCGATCGCACAATTAGCTTCCTGCTTGGTGACGGTGCAGGGGCTGCAATCGTGGGCCCAAGTGACCACCCTGGAATCGCTAAGACCGTTTGGGGGGCAGACGGCGCAAACTGGGACAAGGTCGGAATGACCGACTCGATCCTGGATTTCCGTGATGGCAAAGTCGAGTGGCCAACCCTTGTCCAGGAGGGGCAACCGGTGTTCCGCTGGGCGGTTTGGGAGATGTCAAAAGTCGCCAAGCAGGCACTTGAGGCAGCCGGAATTGAGGCCAGCGACTTAACTGCCCTCGTCACCCATCAGGCAAACATGCGCATCATCGATGAGTTCGTGAAACAGCTTGCTCTTCCGGAAAGCGTTGTGGTGGCAAGGGATATTGCCGATACCGGCAATACCTCTGCAGCCTCAATTCCTCTTGCTATGCACAGGCTCCTGAAAGAAAATCAAGTTCAGCCTGGAGGATACGCGCTGCAAATTGGTTTCGGCGCGGGGCTTGCCTTCGCAGCCCAAGTTGTAGAACTCCCATAAAATAAACCCGTTACTACCCGAAAAAATAGGAGAAGCCCACATGGCACATTCACAGCAAGAAGTTCTAGCTGGTCTAGCTGAACTCGTAAACGACGAGACCGGCATCACAGCAGACGCTGTACAGATGGACAAGTCCTTCACCGACGATCTAGACATCGATTCAATTTCAATGATGACCATAGTTGTGAACGCTGAGGACAAGTTCGGCGTGAAGATTCCAGATGAGGAAGTAAAGAACCTGATCACTGTTGCAGATGCAGTGAACTTCATCACCGAGAACCAGGACTAACATGAAGCGCGTAGTTGTTACTGGCATAGGGGCGACCACGCCCCTAGCCGGTGACGCTAACGCAAGCTGGCAGGCGCTATTAGCCGGCAACAGCGGCATCTCAACGCTTGAGCAGGACTGGGTGGCTCGATACGAGCTTCCAGTCACTTTCGCAGGGCAGGCAAAGATTTCAGCCCTAGATATCCTTACGCCTCAAGAGGCGAAGCGACTCGACCCCTCCTCCCAATTCGCGCTAATTTCGGCGCGCGAGGCCTGGGCCGATGCCGGTGAACCAGAAGTCGAGCCAGAGCGGCTCGCAGTAGATTTTGCGACGGGTATTGGTGGTGTCTGGACACTGCTAGACGCCTTTGACACCCTCAAGGAGCGCGGTCCCAGGCGAGTTCTGCCCATGACTGTCCCAATGTTGATGCCCAACGGCCCAGCCGCGGCCATCGGAATGGCACTTGGTGCTAGAGCCGGTGTTCACACTGCCGTGAGCGCGTGTGCCTCGGGCAATGAGGCAATTGCCAACGCATTCCACAGAATTCAACGCGGTGAAGCGGACGTAGTAGTAGCTGGCGGCGCCGAAGCGGCCATTCACCCACTTCCAATCTCCGCATTTGCCGCTATGCATGCCCTGAGCAAGCGCAATGATTCTCCAGAACAGGCATCGCGGCCATATGACACCGACCGCGATGGTTTTGTCATGGGAGAAGGTGCCGGAGCACTGGTGCTAGAGACTCTTGACTCAGCCACCGCACGAGGCGCAAAAATCTATTGTGAAATCGTTGGTGGATCAGTCACTAGTGACTCCTACCACATCACCGCTCCAGACCCTGAGGGTGCCGGGGCGGCCAGAGCGATGCTGCAGGCGCTCGAGCAGGCAGGTGCATCAATTGAAGACGTCGAGCACGTGAACGCTCATGCGACCTCAACTCCGGTTGGTGACATTGCTGAATACACTGCAATCAAGCGGGTGTTTGGATCTCACACAGACAATCTTCTAGTTGCCGCAACCAAGGCGTCCACCGGACACCTACTAGGTGGCGCTGGTGCGATTGAGGCCGTGTTTACAATCATGGCGATCAAGGAGCAACTGGTTCCCCCGACTATCAACTTAGATAACCAAGACCCAAACATCCCGCTCAACGTGCCACGCACGTCGATGTCACTTAGTCGTCCAGACGCGGTAGCAATTAGCAACAGTTTTGGATTTGGCGGCCACAACGCAGTGCTAGCATTCCGGGCCGTTTAGACGGCTCTTGGCATCAGCTCAACGGTGCTATTTCCTGTCATGTAAGGCTGGAGCAAGTCGTACCAAGCTGTAGCTGAGGCAAGCCTCAGCAGTCGCTTGAGTTCCGCATTGCTTCCTTGAGAAAGCTCCATCAGACGCTCCAGCTGACCGAATCGAATTACGCCCTCACCGCTGGCATCGAGTGAGACGCGCCTGAGCCCAAGACCATCGTGATAGAGAAACGAGCAGGGCTCCAGCCCTGAAACAGAAACCTCGAACGCGATGCAAAGCTTGGCCAATTTACTGACGAGATCCTCAACATCGCGTTGTGCAAGGTTCGCAGTGGTGCGGGCTTGAAATGAGTTTCGGACTATTGGTTGCGGATACCAGGACGCGCAGAGTTGGTACGAGGCCAGCAAAAGTTCGATGCTGGCAATCGCATCTTCGGGCGCTGAAAGCACCCACATGTCAGTGTCTGACACCTCGCTCCGATCCAGTTGCGTCTTCCCCAACGTCCTGAATCGTGTTTTTAGGCTAAATCAGCCGTGGTTGGCTTGTCAAACAAAATTCGCAGGCGTCAAACTCGGACTCGACCAACTGCAGTAATTCTGGTGCCGAGAGTGGAGCGCCGCTGGAGCGGAATATTGGTCCAGCATTTTGGAAATGTCTCGCTTCGGTAACAATGAATGGGTTGGCAGAACTCACTTTTGTGCAAGGAGTAAGTTAAGATTGCATTGTTGTGGGGAAGAGTCAAATACGGTCCTCAGGACAATAGCAGTTCGCTTAATTGAAAGGGTGTTTCAATGAAGAAACCCATGATGGCACTGGCTGCAGTTGCAGCTTCTGCCCTATTCCTAAGTGGCTGTGCAGCCACTGACACAACCGAAGAGGCAACTACTGCCGCAACTCAATCAACCAACACCAGCACAGAGACCGCTGCCAGCGTTTCGCTTCTAGAAAGCGTTCAGGCCGCGGGCGTAGTCCGATGTGGAACCAGAGATGCACTTCCTGGCTTTGCAGTTCTTAACGACTCTGGAGAGCACGTCGGTTTCGACTCTGACTTCTGTAAGGCAATTGCCGCTGCAGTCTTGGGCGACGCCACTGCTGTTGAGATGGTTGACCTAGAGACGGCCGACCGCTTCACGGCTCTGCAAAACGGCTCGATCGATGTACTTGTAAGAAACACAACTTGGACTGCAACCCGCGATGGTAGCGAGGCAGCAACCTTCTTGCAGCCAAACTTCTACGATGGCCAGGGCATGATGGTCGCTGCAAACAGCGGCTACTCATCCGTGAGCCAGATGAAGGGCGCAATCATTTGTGTTTCCAAGGGAACCACAACAGAGGGCAACGCAGCTCTAGAGTCCTCACGTTTGGGACTGAACTGGGAAGTTCGCTCATTTGACGACACTGACTTGATCCTGGAGGCATTCATTGCCGGCCAGTGTGACGGATGGTCTTCAGATGTCAGCCAGCTGACTGGTTTCCGTTCTGCATACCCAGAGGGTGCTGCTGCACTTGCAATCCTGCCTGAGGTGTTCTCGAAGGAGCCTCTAGCTCCAGCAGTATTGGATGGCGACACAGCATGGGCACAGGCAGTGAACTGGGCCATTCTTGCAACTATTCAGGCTGAAGAGTTCGGCATCACAAGTGCAAACGTGGATCAGATTGCTTCAAGCACTGACGATGTAAGCATCTTGCGCTTCCTGGGTCAGGAAATCGAATCAAGCGATGGATCTGCAGTATTGGACCCAAGTCTTGGTCTGCCAACTGACTTCGCCTACCAGGTTGTAAAGCAGGTCGGTAACTACGGCGAGATCTTCGCCCGTCACCTTGCACCTCTTGGCCTAGAGCGCGGAGTGAACGCGCTTTGGACAGACGGTGGAATCCTCTACGCTCCTCCTTACCGCTAAACACTCAACTAAAGGTAAGTAGCTAGTGCGTGTACTTGAAAGAGAGCTCTGAAACATGGGCTCTCTTTCAAGCACATTCTCTAGAGTTCCACTCTGGCGAGACGTCCGCGTTCTTCGTTGGGCATTCCAGCTGCTGGTCTTAGCTGGTGTCTTCGCCTTCATTTACTGGCTATACAACAACTACCAAGTCAATATCTCAAAGAGCCAGATACAAACAGACCTGACATTTTTAGATAACCCCGCAAGCTTTACGATTCCCGGCAATGACTTCGATCAGTCGCAACCGGTCAGAGACGCCCTTGTTCAAGGTTTCCTCAACACACT
>DDBH01000020.1:21576-21797 GCA_002333405.1 Micrococcales bacterium UBA2037
GTCTGTTTGTATCTGGCTCTTTGAAATATTGACTTGATAGTTGTTGTCTTCGCCTTCATTTTCTGGCTATACAACAACTATCAAGTCAATATTTCAAAGAGCCAGATACAAACAGACCTGACATTTTTAGATAACCCCGCAAGCTTCACAATTCCCGGCAATGACTTCGATCAGTCGCAACCGGTCAGAGACGCCCTTGTTCAAGGTTTCCTCAACACACT
>DDBH01000005.1:0-2824 GCA_002333405.1 Micrococcales bacterium UBA2037
ACCCTGGAGTTCTTTGTGGTTGAAGCGCTGCCACCGGAGATTGTGAATGCACTACCTGAATACAGCCCCTCAGCAGAATCGGAGCACTAGTCATGACCTACAGCCCACGCGTAAACCTCTACGAGACTGACGTCACCAACATCACCGAGATCATGGCCGGACCCTGGAAGGCGATCAAGGTAGTCGACGCCGCTCCGGGTGAAACTTTCGAGTTCACAACCGATGGCGAAGAGCACGGGGTGTTTGTGATTGAGGGTTCCTTCGTTGCAACCATCCCCGATGGCTCAACCTTTGAGTTCGTAAGAGACATGTCAATGACTCTGGCTAGCGGCGGAGCCGCTTCGGTGGTTGCAGGTCCTGCGGGCTTCAAGATTTGCCAAGTAATAATGACGGTCGACTAAACACTTACTCCGCTGGGTTTTTCGGAGACCACAGCTTGACCGGGGCAGTTGCTTCGTATTCTTTGCCGTTTGGGTAGCTGACCAGTTCCATCTGCATTCCCCATGGCGATAGGAAGTAAATCCAGCGCTGCCCCTTGGCAAAAGCCTTGCTCTCTACTGGCTCGCCTAGCACCCGCACATTGTTCTTCTTTAGGTGTTCGATGGCGATGTCTAGATCGTCCACGTAGAAGGCTAGGTGGTGACCGCCGAGGTCGCTGTTCTTTGGTTGCTCACCCTGGTCGCCGTCGGCAGGTTCATACTGAAAGATCTCGAAGTTGGCTCCCTGGCCCAAACGGAAGTGGCGGTTTTCTCTAATGATGGTTCTCGGGTCAACGTTTAGCTGTCTTGCCATCCAGTCACCATCGGATGCAAAGGGCCCCAGTTTGTAGATGTAGTCGCAGCCAATTACCTCCACGAAAAACTTGGTCGCGGCCTCAATGTCTGGAACCGTGAATCCCACGTGGTCGGTTCCTCTGATGCCTGGGATTCCCATGGTCATTCTCGCCTCACTTGTCGTCGATTGGATACAAATACTGGTTCTTATCCATTAAATACATTGATTATTGGTTAAATCTTGTTGAATTGTATACAATCTATAGATAATCTATCTCTAATGTCCAACTCGTCATATTTATGGAGTCAACGATGACCGAACGAATCCAACTAGATCCGCTTGAGCCTTGGGTGGAAGTCAAAACCACCAAGGAAGATTGGGCAAACGCCGATCCGAAACTCCTCGAGACAATGCTTGGTCAGCTGCACCTGATCCGAGCATTTGAGGAAGCCATCCTGGAGATGGCCGGAGAAGGCCTAGTGCACGGACCTGCTCACTCATCGGTTGGCCAAGAGGGTGGCGCGGTCGGATCGATCGTCGGAATGAGACCAGCGGACGGGATCAACGGCTCACACCGTGGTCACCACCAGTTCCTGGCAAAGGCAATCGCCTACGTAGCGCCTCAGCTAGACGTTACAAATTTGGTTACGGACCAGATCCAGGGAGTGCTCCAGAAGACAGCTGCTGAGATCCTTGGATTGGCGCAGGGTTACTGCGCCGGACGCGGTGGCTCAATGCACCTGCAGTGGCACGAGGCTGGAGCTCTTGGAACCAACGCGATTGTTGGAGGTGGGGCGCCTCTGGGTGCCGGAAATGCTTGGGCGCAAAAGCGCGCCGGCACCACCGACATGACCACCACCTACTTCGGTGATGGCGCCGTGAACATCGGTAGCGTGCTTGAGAGCATGAACTTGACCGCAGCCTGGGACATCCCGCTGGTCTTTTTCATCGAGAACAACCTCTATGCAGTTTCCACAACTGTTGCCGAGGCAACTAAAGAAGACAGGCTTTCAGGACGAGGCGTCGGCTTTGGTATTCCGAGCTGGCGCGTCGACGGCATGGACCCACTTGCCGTTTGGCACGTGATGCAGGAAGTAGAAGCACACGTTCGAGCGGGTAAGGGACCAGCAGTTGTTGAGGCGGAGGTATATCGCTTCTTCCACCAAAACGGTGCATTCCCAGGTTCTGCCTTCGGTTACCGCTCAAAAGAAGAAGAAGAGCACTGGCGCTCCCGCGACCCACTGGTCCGCGTTGCGAACGAGATGATTGAGCTTGGCCTTATTACTCAGGAGCAGGTAGACGCCTGTCGCGCCCAGGCAGTTTCAGCAATGGAAAAGGTTGCTGGAGAGCTGTTGGAACCAGACCTAGAAGGCAAGCCCGGCGCGAGGAAAATCAGGGCCGAATTGTGGCCAGATGTTGGATTCGTTGACGTAGGACTTAGGTCAGACCTATCTGAGATCCAGGGAGCAAAGACCCTCGAGCAGGATTCCTACACAGGCGCCACAACGGACATAAAGTTCGTTGATGCTGTGGCGAAGACTATGGACTTGAGCATGGAGCGGGACGAAAGAATAATCGTTCTCGGTGAAGATATTCACCGCCTAAAGGGTGGAACAAATGGAGCCACCAAGGGGCTATCAGACAAGTACCCAGACAGGGTTCTTGGAACCCCGATTAGCGAGAACGCCTTTGCAGGTCTTGGTGGCGGAATGGCAATGGACGGCAGGTACAGGCCGGTTATTGAATTCATGTACCCAGACTTCTTGTGGGTGGCTGCAGACCAGGTGTTTAACCAGATCGGTAAAGCTCGTCACATGTTTGGCGGTCAGAACCCGGTTCCGCTGGTGCTCCGAACGAAGGTCGCGATGGGCTCGGGCTACGGCTCCCAGCACCTAATGGATCCAGCCGGCATTTTTGTTACTGCTCCCGGTTGGAGAATTGTGGCTGCAAGCAACCCGTTTGACTACATCGGCTTGATGAATGCGGCGCTCGCAATTGATGACCCAGTTTTGATGATCGAGCATGTTGACCTTTACACCCAGCGCGGCGA
>DDBH01000005.1:3166-149809 GCA_002333405.1 Micrococcales bacterium UBA2037
GACGCAACCGTCATCAGCTACCTAAACATGGTGAACATCGCCAAGGAAGCACTTGACCAAACCGGTCTTGATGCTGACTTGATCGACCTTCGTTGGTTGGACAGAGCAAGCATTGACTGGACCGCAATTGAGGCCAGCATCAAGAAGACCAACAGCGTTGTAATTGTTGAGCAGGGCGTTCAGGGCACCAGCTACGGCGGATGGCTCTCGGACGAGATCCAGCGTCGATTCTTTGACTACCTAGATCAGCCAGTTCAGCGAGTTCACGGCCGCGAAGCTTCGCCGAGCATCTCCAAGGTCTTGGAGCGCGCTTCTATTGCGGGACTCGAAGAGGTTGTTGCCGGTCTTGAGAAAATCAAGGAAGGCTTCGGTAGAAACTAATGGCCACCCAAATCAAACTCCCTGAAGTTGCAGCGGGAGCCACCCACGCGGTGATTTCCTCCTGGCTTGTAAACGTTGGAGACACCATTGTTGTTGGTCAGCAGCTAGCGGAAATTGAAACCGATAAGGCAGTCGTTGAGTTGTTGGCTGAAGAAGCCGGAACCGTACTGCAGCTAATCGGCAAGCCCGGCGATGAAATGGAAGTTGGAAGCACAATTGCGGTTGTCGGAGCACCTGGTGAGAGTGCTGAGGTTCCAGCAGCTGAACCAGAAGCTCCTGCGGCCGAGGTTCCAGCAGCGCCAGTTGCCGCTCCTATTGCGACCCCAGTTGCGACTCCGCCTGCAGCACCGGTTGCCGAAGCTCCTGCACCAGCTGCAGCTAGCGGAAGGCAGTCGGTTTCGCCAATTGCCAGGAAGCTAGCCAAAGACAGCAACCTGGATCTGAGCCAGATCACTGGCACTGGTCCTGGTGGCAGGATTGTGAAGCGTGATGTTCTTGCAGCTGCTGCAGCAGGTATTCCAGCGGCCCCTGCTGCCCCAGCCGCACCGGTACCAACCAGCAGCTCTAAGGAGCTGGCGAGCCAGGAATACTCCTCGACCTACTCGACACTGCCTCACACCTCAATGCGCAAGGCAATTGCCAGAAGGCTCACTGAGAGCAAGAGCACTGTTCCGCACTTCTACCTAAACGCAGACTGCCAAGTTGATGAACTGCTCGCACTTCGAAAGAAGATTAACGAGAGTTCACCGGTCAAGATTTCTGTAAACGACATGGTGGTTAGGGCTGTAGCAGCAGCTTTCATGGACGTGCCAGAGGCAAACGTTGTCTGGACCCCAGACGCAATGATCAAGTATGAGTCCGTTGATGTTTCAATTGCCGTTTCCACCGATGGCGGCCTGTTGACTCCGGTTTTGCGAGGCGTCGAGAAGCGGTCACTCAGCAACATTGCAACCACAATTGTGGATCTGGCAGAGCGCTCCAGGGCGGGCAAGCTTCGTCAGGAAGAACTTGAGGGTGGCAGCTTCGCCATCACCAACCTTGGAATGTTTGGAACCACCAGCTTTGCAGCGATCATCAACCCACCGCAGTCAGGAATCCTGGCTGTGGGTGCCGCAAGTCAGCGACCAATCGTGGTTGATGGCGAGTTGACAATTGCAAACGTGATGTCAGTCACCCTGTCCGCAGACCACAGGGCCGTTGACGGCGCCTTGGCTGCTAAGTGGTTGGCTGCATTCAAGGTGAGGATCGAGAATCCTCTAACAATGCTTATCTAGAGCGAACAAAAAATAAAAAATCCCCCCGAAGGCGGCTACCTTTCGGGGGGATTTTTTTTGGTGTCTGTGGTTACTGAATAACCATTCCACCATCAATCATTAGAAGCTGACCGGTCATGTAGTCAGACTCTGCGCTTGCCAAGAATGCTGCGGTTCCAACTACGTCCTCTGGGTAGCTGTAGCGCTTCATCAGAATCATGTTCTCGGCAATTGAGTCCATCGACTGCCCTGGCTTTTCGAACATTCCGATTTCAACTAGATCGCGGTCAAGCTGCTCCCACATCTCGGTGCGAACTACACCTGGGGCGTATCCGTTCACGGTGATGTTGTGCTCCATTAGCGACTTAGCGCCGGCCTTGATTAGACCAAGCACTGCGTGCTTGCTCATGGTGTAGACGGTTACGTCGACGAAAGCCTCGCGGGAAAGAATTGAACCTACGTTGATGATCTTGTAGACGTAGTCCTTCTTGCCCTGCTTGATCATCTGGTTTGCAGCCTTCTGCATGACGTTTAGCTTGCCCCAGGCGTTCACACCCATGATGAA
Organism: Micrococcales bacterium UBA2037; assembly: GCA_002333405.1. GTDB lineage: Bacteria > Actinomycetota > Actinomycetes > Actinomycetales > Microbacteriaceae > Aquiluna. Next base: position 5,366 of record DDBH01000005.1, read on the forward strand.
GTCGTAGTTTGACTTGGTGATGTCTGGGAAAAATAGTGGCTTGTTCACACCGGCGTTGTTTAGCAACAGGTTGATTTCGCCGAAGGTGTCAACTGTGTGCTGAACCGCAGCCGCAGCATCCTCTTCATTTGTTACATCAAGCTTTACGTATGTTGCCTTACCGCCATCGGCGATTATCTCGTCAGCAACCTTCTTGATGCCTTCGATGTTCAGGTCACCCAGGCAAACTTCTGCTCCCTGTGCTGCCCAATACTTGGCAATCGCTGCGCCCATGCCCTGAGCGGCACCGGTAATCAGTGCTTTCCGGCCAGCTAGTCTTTGCTTGTCCATAGGTGTTCCTTCCTCGTTGAAGCCTGATCGGTTGGCCAGGTTTTCGTGTTCGACATACAAGTCAATTTGACATTAGTGTAAACCCTCACAGCACACTAATAAGGCCCTACAGAACAAAATTTAGGCAATCGTTACATACTGAAACTAGGAGATTCTAGGCAGAAAGTCGCTGCTTCAGCTCACCCAGCTGATCCACGAGCTGCTTCGGGAACCTATCGCCAAATTCCTCAAAGAAGCCCTCTATGTCGGCCGCCTCAACGCCCCACGAGTCGCTGTCTACATCAAGCAGCTGTTCCATTTGCTCAGCGGTAGTTGAAAGCCCCTCTAGGTTCAGGCTGTCCGACTTGGGAAGCGTTCCAATGGCACTAACTGATCCGGTGTCCTTGCCTTCTAGTTGACCGACAATCCACTGAATCACTCGCATGTTTTCAGCAAAGCCCGGCCACAAGAACTTGCCGTTCTGGTCTTTTCGGAACCAGTTCACCTGGAACACAGTAGGCAGGTCCTTAGCGTCCAACTTGTCGGCAAAGGACAGCCAGTGGGAGAAGTAGTCAGCCATGTTGTAGCCACAGAATGGCAACATCGCAAATGGGTCGCGGCGAAGCTTGCCCACCGGACCTTCAGCGGCAGCCGTCTGCTCGCTGGCAATTGTGGCGCCTAGGAAGACTCCGTGATCCCAACTGAAGCTCTTGATCACAAGCGGCACGTTCGTAGCTCGCCTGCCACCGAAGATGATGGCGTCTAGTTCTACGCCCTCCGGGTCCGCCCAGTTGTCGCTGAGGGTTTCAACCTGATCAATTGGGAAGCAGAACCTAGAGTTTGGGTGAGCGGCTAGCTGGCCACTTTCCGGGTCAAAGGCATTTCCTTGCCAGTCGGTCAGGTTCTTTGGAGGGGTGTCGGTAAGCCCCTCCCACCAAACATCACCGTCAGCCGTGGAGGCGACGTTCGTGAAAATTGCACCCTCGCGCATCGAGTTCACTGCGGCCAGGTTGGTGCTCAGTCCGGTCCCCGGAGCAACACCAAACAGGCCGTTCTCTGGGTTTATCGCCCGGATCTTGCCCTTGGCATTCGGGGACATCCAAACGATGTCGTCACCCAAGGTCTCAACCTTCCAACCTGGCATCTGAGACTGCAGCATGGCCAGGTTGGTCTTGCCGCAGGCAGATGGGAAGGCTGCTGCCATGTGGTACTTCTGGTTCTGGTCGGTGGTAACTCGAATCAGCAGCATGTGCTCAGCCAGCCATCCCTCTTGTTTTGCAAGCACTGAACCAATTCGAAGTGCCATTGCCTTCTTGCCCAGTAGCGAGTTTCCGCCGTATCCGGAACCGTAGGACCAAATCTCTCGGGTTTCAGGGAACTGAACTACGTAAACATTTTCAGGGTTGCAGGGCCATGGGGTGTCTTCTAGCTGGTTGCCTGCTTGATCGATTAGTGGAACACCGACCGAGTGAACAGCTGGCACCCAGTCCGCGCCATCGGCAATCTTCTGCACGACCTGTTTGCTGACCCTCGCCATTACCTTCATCGACGCAACAACGTAGGGGGAGTCGGAGATCTCAACGCCGTACCGGGCCAATGGCGAGCCAACCGGCCCCATTGAGAATGGAATTACGTACATCTTGCGACCGCGCATGCTGCCTGCAAATTTTTCTTTGAGTTCTACCCGCATTGATTCCGGGTCCATCCAGTTGTTGGTCGGGCCGGCATCCTCTTCGTTCTCGGAGCAGATGAAAGTTCTGGACTCAACCCGCGCGACGTCAGCTGGGTCGGTTCGGGCAAGGTAGCTGTTTGGACGAATCTTTGGGTTGAGCTTTGTGAAAGTCTCGTTTTTTACCAGCAGGTTATTTATTCGCTGCGCTTCTGCCTCGGAACCGTCGCACCAAATGATCTCTTCAGGATCAGTGAGGTCTGCAATCGAGGTTACCCACCGCTTTAGTGTCGCCAGTGACATGAGAGCTTCCTTTGAGTCTTATGGGGTGAACAACCCCAAGTTGCCAAAACATTGGTGACAAGTTTCTCAATTAGCCTTACTTGATAAGAAGTCTATTGCATCACCTTTGTGACAGATTTCAGAGTGTCACAACTGTGCTTGTCGAGTGTGCTCGCAGCTGGGTTTCGCGAGGAGGGTTAAACCTTTGGGGTTATTTGTTTATTGTATACAATCTGCTGCAAATCATGCAAATGTAGCCTGCAACTGCGAGAGAAATTCATTTTTTGTATACATCCTGCTGATTTGGTGGCTTAGAACCTAAACTGCTGTGCATGAAGTCAATCAGCTGCCGTGAACTTGGTGGAGCCTGCGACATGGTGTTCAGGGGCCGTAGCTTTGAAGAAGTTGCGGAGCAGAGCCAAATTCATGGATCCCAAATGAAGGACGCGGCCGATCCTGAACACATGCAGGCCATGGATGACATGATGGCGATTCTTGAGTCAGGAAAAGTTGACGAATGGATTACCGCGAAAATGGACTTTTTTGAGCTGCTACCAGACGAGGACTAACCGCCTTCGCCTAGCTGGACTTTAGCTCAGCAATTCGCTCCAAGAGCGGGCCGTAATTGTGGATTCCTCTGGTTTTTTCGCCGCGCTCTATCGCCAGCGCAAACTCAACTACCGCCTGATTTGTTGGTGCCTTTTGGCCGTGTGCCTCGAGCGCCTTCACAACCAACCCATTCAGCTCGTTTACTTCGCTGTGGCGTCCCTTCATCCAATCCTGGAGCACCGTAGATTTCGAGTGCGGAAGAATGTAGTTGGCAGCAAGTTCATCAAGAATTGTTTTCACAAAAGTCTCCGGGCTTGCAGCGTCGAGGCCGGTCATACCAAAAATCGGGCGAATCTTGTAGTCAAGGAGCTTGGCGGCCTCCACGGCCTCGTCGCCCGCGGCCAGCATGACTGCTTTCATGTCCTTGAATTTGGTTGTCTCCACAATTGAGAGGTCCAGAATCGCAGACGGAACCAGCTCTGCCGCATTGAGAATGAGCTTCATCCACTTCGGCGAGTTGATGTCATCAACTCGCTCGACTACGCCGGCTAATTCCAAGAGCGCTGCTGCGACCGGGATGTTTTTTGAACCCCTTGGATCAGGAGCCCCCACTGCAAACCAGGAGCGTTCATGCCCTGAGTGGCGTTCTACAACCCCCGGTTCATACATGGCACTTGTTACCTCAATCACGGCAGCTAGGGCTCGACTTGGCCCCACCACCTGGGCAATGTCCTCGCCGGTCATCCCGTTCTGGACACCTATGACAAAGCCATCGGAAGCCAGGTAGGGCTCGATCAGTTGGCAGGCCCATTTCGTGTCATAGGCCTTGACCAGCAGCAATACCGCATCAAATTTTTCGGTCAGCTCGGCAACTTGACAGAGGTGGAGAGTATTGACTGAAACTTCGAATTTCTCCGACTCTTTCAGTATCACTTGCAGCTTGTTGTTCCTGATCGCTTGGACGTTGTCGGGCCACTGGTCGATGAAGGTGACATCTAGGCCAGCGCGGACCAAGTCGGCACCTATTCCGGCACCATTAGCCCCGGTTCCAAGCACTGCAACCTTCAGCTTTGTTAGGTCCATACTGAGCGCCTCATCTTTCAAATCGATAGTGCAGTCAAACAAATCTGAAAACAGTCTGTACCACTGTCAAGGCGACACAAAATCAGCCAAGGTGGTTCGGGTGACCTTCTGGCCATGCCCAAATCTCCAATTGAATGCCGTCTGGATCTCTGAGATATGCCCATTGAGATCCGGCCAGGTCTCCCTCGGTAAGAGTGACCGGAGGCGCGTTGAATACCGCACCTCGTTGTTCAAGAGTGCTGTATGCAGATTCCATGTTGTCGACCTGGAGGCAGATGTGCGTGGCGCCAACATCGCAGTTGCGAAGTACGAAGTCCCGACCCTCAGGGCTGTGGTACTGCAAAAACTCAATCCGAGTAGTCCCAATGTCAAGAAATGAAAAAGTAAGACTGACGTCTGGCAGCTGGACACCTTTGGAAAGGCCCTCACCAGATGCTTGATTTAGAGGCCCAGGTTGAAGGCCAAACATGTGGGAATACCACTCGAATGATTTTTTGATATCTCTAACCGTTAGGCCGATGTGATGAAGGCCCTGAACTTGGAAGGACATTTTGCACCCCTTTGTGTTAGTGCTGTCCAAGAGAATAAACCAGACTGAACACTCGCTGTCAAGACTTCATTCAGCCCATTACCAGGTTTCTGTCGCAAAACCCGCCTACTTATTGACCATACAGTGAAATCTAGGATTGCTGGAAAGCCATTTGTGTAGTTGCGAAAGTTGGAGTAGTTTATTCACACTGAACACTTTGGTGTGCATCTATCAAGGAGGATGGTCGGACTGGTGATTTCTTCAACAATGAAAGCTGCTGTCTATCATGGCCCGGGTGACGTGCGCATTGAAACTGTCGACACGCCCTCTCCAAGCCCAAACCAGGTTCTACTGAAAGTGCTTCGTTCTGGCATGTGCGGAACCGACGCCTCGGAATATAAGTCTGGTCCAAAAATCTTTGCCACTCAGAACAAGCACCCAATCAGTGGCCACCAGGGACCCATGATTCTTGGTCACGAATTCATTGGTGAGATTGTTGCTGTCGGGTCCTCAGTTGACAAGTACTCGGTTGGTGACTTGGTCGCAACTGGCGCTGGCTACTCCTGCGGCAACTGTCGCATGTGCCAGGACGGCAGAACTAACCTGTGCGAAAAATACGTGACATCCGGCCTCAACCGACATGGGGGTATGGCTGAATTTGCAGTCATTGAGGACACAACTCTGGAGCTAATTCCTGAAGGATTGAATTTGGATGTCGCGGGCTTGGCGCAGCCGCTAGCTGTTGGCATACATGCCGCTAGGCGCGCGTTAGTCCAGCCGGGTGACAGGGTCATCTTGATTGGTGCCGGAGCAATTGGAACATTCGTCCTTGCCGGGCTCAAGCATCTTGTGGATGCCGAAGTAACGGTGGTGGATTTTGCCGGCGAACGGCTTGAGCGCGCAACTCGCTTGGGAGCTGACAGTGTATTCCAAGTTTCCGATGCAACGGAGAGTGGATTGCGGGAGTTGTTCCCAGCTGGCGCAGACGTGGTCATTGAGGCCAGCGGTGCCTCTGGCCAGATGCAGATGGCCCTGAACCTCGTAAAGCCCGGAGGAAATCTATTGCAGGTTGGGTTGCCGACAACCAAGCAGGAGCTCGATATTCACCCGATTGTGATGTCTGAAAAAAACATCACCACAACTCTTGCTCACGTTTGTTCTCAAGACCTGGGACCAGCTCTAGAGGTCTTGAACACAACTGACCTGGGACGCGAGCTGCTTGAGGGCGTCTTCCCAATGGAGGAGATCGGCGACCAGCTAGAAAAGCTTGGGTCCGGAAAAATTCAAGGAAAAGTACTTTTCAACCCAACTTTGTAGTCCATAAGAAAGGAATCAAATTGAAGGCAGCAGTTTTTCACGGAGCGAAGGATATTCGCGTTGAACAAATAGCAGAGCCTGGGGACCTAGGACCTGGGGATGTGCGATTGAAGCCACACTACTGCGGCATTTGCGGCACCGATCTTCATGAATATGCAATGGGTCCGATTGTTATCCCGAGCAAGCCTCATGCTCTAAACGGTTCAGTTTTGCCTCAGGTGCTCGGTCACGAATTCTCGGCTGAAATCTTGGAGGTTGGATCACAGGTCAAGGATCTGGCGGTCGGTGACCGCGTATCGGTCATGCCACTTCTTTTCTGCGGCAACTGCTACTACTGCCGGAGAGGACTTAACCACCTGTGCCAGTCAATGGCTTGTGTCGGACTCAGTTTCCAGTGGGGTGGAATTGCCGAGCAGGCAGTGGTTCCAGCCACGCACGTAAACAAGCTGCATGACAACATGTCAATGCGCGCCGGCGCCCTAGTGGAGCCAACTGCCGTTGCCGCTTATGGTGTCGACCGTGCCGGAGTTCGCCCCGGGGACACTGTTTTGATCACCGGAGCTGGTCCGATTGGTGCCCTTGCCAGTATCTACGCGGAGCACTTAGGTGCACAGGTATTCGTTTCAGAGATTAACCCGCACCGCCAGAAAATGATCGAGAGCTTGGGTATTGCAACATTGCTTGACCCTTCCAAGACTGACGTGGTTGAAGAGATCAAGGCTGCAACGGGCGGAATCGGTGTGGATCAGGTGATCGAGTGCTCCGGCAATGAGCGTGCACTGCAGACTGCTTTGTCAGCGGTCAGAAAGCACGGAACTATTTCCCAGACCGGACTTCACACCAAGCCAGCCGCAATCGACCCAATGATTCTCAGCGAGCACGACATCAGTCTGATCGGCACCTGGTGCTATCCAGTCACCGATTGGCCGAGAATCATTGACCTAATTGGTCGCGTTGGTTTGCCGGTTGAGAAGGTTGTAACCAAGGACATCGACATCGAGGACATCGTGAACGACGGTTTTGAGACCCTGCTCTCACCGACCGGCGATCAGGTGAAGGTTCTCATCAAGTCCTAATTCAGGAAAAATAACAAACCCCCCTAGATGCCTCTCCAGGGGGGTTTGTTATTGTCCGAATTTACGGAATCAAGCGGTCAGCCTGGTACCTCTGAACTTTGTCGAAGAAGCTTGCTGGGGTTGGCCGGAAGTTTAGGAATCCTGCCTCGCGACTCTTGTTCATGTCGGTCACACACTCGATTCCACGACCGAGATCGCTGTCCGAGTGCCACCAGGATGCGAGCTTCGTAACATCAGCTTCAGCCAGATCATATTTCTTGGCAATCTCTGCCCAAACTGGCCCAGCATCCTTCATCTGGACCTCAAGCGGGCGCTCTTCACCCTGGAATCCGTCCCACTCCACGCCAAAGTGCTCGGCGATCTTTGGCCAGAGCCAGCGCCACCTGAAGGTGTCACCGTTGACGATGTTGAACGCTTCGTTCTCTCCAGCTGGGTTGGTCGCAGCCCAAATTAGCTGTTCCCCAAGTAGGTCAGAGTCAGTTACGTCTGTGATGAAGTTCCACTGCGCCTCAGAGCCAGGGAAAATGAATTTCTGGCCTAGTTCCTTGCAGATGGTCGCGTAGACCGAGAGGGTTAGAACCATGTTCATTGCGTTGTCAACTGCGTAACCAAAAATGGTGTGGGACCTGTGGACTGACCAGGTGAAGCCCTGCTTCTTGGCCTGTTCAAACAGAATGTCCTCCTGCGCGTAGTAGAAGTTCAGATTGTCCAACCTGGGCTCGGACTCATGGAACGGAGTTTCGGCCATAACGCCAGTGGCGTAGTCATCGAATGGTCCAAGGTAGTGCTTGAGGCCAGTGAGTAGAGCCACGTGACGAACGCCGCCGTCGACGGCAAGGGCATCAAGAAGGTTTTGAATTGTCGCGCTGTTGACCGCTACGTTTTCAACTTCGGTGTCTTTTCGGATCCAAGCGGTCATGAATACGATCTCCGGCTTGATGCCGGCAACAGCGGCCTTCACGCTATCGGGATCTAGCAGGTTGGCCTGCACATGGGTTACTCCGTCTGGAACAGCTCTGTTCCTCTGCGACAACCCGTATACATCCCAACCCTGAGCAACAAGTTGTCGTGCGACAGTTTGTCCTGCAATTCCTGTTACGCCAGCTATTAGGGCGCGTCTCTTAGCAGTCATCAAAAGAAGACCTTTCTCTGTCTAATGTTCACTTTAGATAAACGATAGTTGGAAATGTTCAGTTTGGGAAATAATCCACGTCTGGATTTTTTTCAATCAGCTTCTGTGAGGTAAATCCCGTCAGTCCCCATGTTTGGCGGGAGTATGCGGGGATTTGGATCGTTTTTCCTTGTCGTTCCCAGTACTTCGTTTCTCAATTGTTACTAAGTTCAATTGTGTAGAGGCATTAAATAAAATAAAGTGACACTGCACACTAAAGTGAGCATCAGTTCAGAAAGTATCAAAGGAGGCACCGTGGCCGAAACCGCTACTCGCGGCCCATTGCTCGGGTCTAGGGCTTCCGTCTCAAAAGGTTTGCTTACGGTTGTGATCTCAACCGTGGGTCTATACATTTTAAGTGCCGTGTTCGCCCCCACTAGCATCACGGCCGGGCCACAGCTAAGCATGCTGGCATTCGCATCGGTCTTGGCCATTGTTGGCCTGGGGCAGATGTTGGTGGTTCAGCAAGGTGGAATCGACCTATCTGTTCCTGGTGCCGTTTCTCTGGCAGTGGTTATTGCGAGCCACCAACCAAATGGTGATGACAGCAAGCTCTTTATGGCTGTTGTAATGGCCTACGCGTTCTCCCTTGTAGCTGGTTTCCTAAACGGATTCCTGGTGGGAATTCTCAGACTCAACCCGATCATTGCGACCCTGGGAACCAACGCGCTGCTATTTGGAGCAGTGCTTGGCATTTCCGGCGGAACGCCGAGGGTTACAACTGTTTTGCTTCAAAACATTGTGCACGGGCTGACCTGGGGAATTCCAAACGAGGTTTTCTTCGTAGTCTTCATTACAGCCATCGTGACGCTGGTTCTGAAAAAAACCGCCGCGGGCCGGCGATTTGAGGGCGTTGGATCATCTGGTCCTGCAGCCAAAATCGTTGGCCTTCGAGTCAAGACTCACAACTCCCTTGCTTATGTGTGGGCGCAGCTCTTGTTCACAACTGCTGGAGTTATGCTGGCCGGAGTCACCAACCAACCAACTGCCTTCCAGGGAAACTCCTACCTACTGCCGTCTGTTGCGGTCGTAGTTCTTGGAGGAACCTCGCTCCTGGGTGGTCGGGGTCTTCCACTTGCGACTGTAATCGCAGCACTTTTCCTAACCCAGCTGGACCAGTTCGTTCTGGCCCTGGGAGTCCCATTCGCAATCCGAACACTGGTCCAGGCTGCAGCCCTCGGCATTGGTGTCGCTGCTTACACGATCAACTGGTCGAGCGTGCGGATGCGATTAAAAGAATTACTGAGCACCCTTCGTGCCAGTGATGGCAATGAAACCACTTCGAGCCCCCCGGCTTAAAGGAAACCCTCACAGCAATGTGAACAAAAAAAATGAAAGAGGAACCTATGTTAAAGACTCACCGCAGAGTCTCGATGGCACTTGCTGCTGTCGGTGTCAGCGCCTTGGTGCTGGCAGGTTGTGCTTCAGCAACCACTGAGACTGCAACTACAGAAACCGCAGCCGGTGGCAACACAGAAGAAGAGACAACTTCAAACGCTGATCTTCCATCCTGGTGTGGACCAAACGAAGCATCTCTTGGTCTCCTAGATGGCTTCGGTGGAAACAGCTGGCGTCTAATTACCACCGCAGCCGGTGCTGACGAGGTTGCAAAGTGCCCAAGCATCACCAGCTACGAGTACGCAGATGGTCAGGGCGACACCCAGAAGGCAATCTCTGATATTCAGGGAATGGTTGCCAAGGGCATCGACGCTCTAGTTGTATTCCCAGATGCTGGTCCTGCAATGCTTCCAGCACTTCGCAGTGCTTACGAGGCTGGCGTTGTGACAGTTCCTTACCGCGTGTTCCCAGATGGTGAAGCAGGAGTGGACTACGACCTTTGGGTTGGGGCAGACTTCTTCGCTGATGGTGTTTCATGGGGTAACTGGATCAAGGCTAACTTCCCAGACGGCGCAAAGATCCTGTTCCTTTCCGGTCCTGCTGGAAACAGCCAGGGTGTAACCGAGCGTGAGGGCTTTGAGTCAGTTCTAACCGACGCAAAGTACGAGATGATCGGTGAGCAGCCTTTCGAGGTGACAAACTGGGACCCAGCTCTGAGCCAGACCGTTCTAACAGCAGCAATTGCTAAGTACCCACAGATCGACGTAATCGTTTCTGACTTCGGCCCATCACTTGTTGGTGCGTTGCCAGAGTTCCAGAAGGCAGGTCGTTCAATTCCTGCTATGACCGCGTCTGACGGAAACGTACTAGCTTGTTTCTGGGAGGACAACAAGGATGCAAACCCTGACTTCAAGCTGATGACCGTGCCAACTGGTAACGACAACGTTCGTCTAGCAGTGCAGCACGCAGTTGCTCGCGCAACTGGTGGAGTTATTCCAACCGAGACCGCATGGTCCGGACCAGTCTTCGAGGACTCGACAGACCCAGCAAAGCCAGTAACTTGCCGCACCGATCTTCCAGGTGGCTTGTACTTGTCTGCTGAAATGTCAGGCGAAGACCAGGCAGAACTACTGAAGTAACTAGTTGAGTTTTGAGCCCCGAGCTGAGTAATTGAGCTCGGGGCTCAAAACCCGATAAAAAGGAAAAAAATTGAAGACCCAGAACCAAATAGTCATGGAGATGTCCTCCATATCCAAGAACTACTCAGGTGTACCAGCGCTCAAGGATGTGTCGCTCGAGGTTCGCTCTGGAGAGGTTCATGCGCTTCTGGGGGAAAACGGTGCGGGTAAATCCACACTTATGAACGTTGCAACCGGAACAGTTGCTCCCACTGCCGGTCAGATAATCATCGACGGAAAGAGCTACTCAGAGCTCACGCCGTCGCTTGCGGCTTCTTTGGGAATCGCCATTGTTCACCAGCACCCTGCGGTGCTTCCAGACCTCACTGTTCTTGAAAACTTCTTGGTAGCGCTTCCGCGCTCAGTATTTCGGGGCAAGGGCTCGCCGTCATCAGTTGTGGACGAGCTTCTGAGCCGAGTCGGTCTTACACTTTTGCTCTCGCAGCGAATGGAAAACCTTACGGTTGCTCAAAAGCACCTGGTTGAAATTGCCAAAGCCCTGGCGGTAAATCCAAGAATTCTGGTTCTAGACGAACCCACTGCCCCTCTTGGGCAGGACTCCGTAGAGCTTCTCTTCGGACTGGTTGAGAAGGCTGTTGCAGAAGGCACAGCTGTGATTTACATCACCCACAGACTGGCCGAAGTGCGACGGGTCGCACAAACCGTGACTGTTCTAAGAGACGGCGTAACTCGAGCGACCTCTAAAGTTTCAGACATCACTGACTCAGATCTTCTGGCGCTGATCATTGGGCGTGAGCTCGGATCTACCTTCCCTCCAAAGTTTTCTGGCGATAAAGCCGAGCCGAACTTCGAAGTTCGGGAACTAAGCAGTGATCATTTCCACGGAATCAACATCACCGGCTACCGCGGCCAAATCATTGGAATTTCGGGAATTGTCGGAAATGGGCAGAGTCAGTTGCTCAGGGCGCTGGCGGGTCAAGATGACTTCGACGGCGAGGTAAAGATTTCTGGTCAGTCCCTGTCAAAGCGTGCCCTCCTGGGCTCCGCGGCACTGATGCCAGCTGATCGCCAGCATGAGGGTCTAATGATGCGCATGAGCGTAAGAGAAAACGCCTCAATTGCCGCACTAAAAAAGTTCAGACTGCGCGGACTTCTGAGTCGCAAAAAAGAACAGTCGGCGGTAGTGGAGTCTCTGAATTCACTTGCAGTCAAGGCTCCTGGAGTCGAGGCGCTGGTCTCATCCCTGTCAGGTGGAAATCAGCAAAAAATCGTGATGTCCAGAGCCCTACTTTCAGAGCCAATCATGGTTTTGGCCGATGAGCCAACCCAGGGTGTGGATGTCGGTGCCAGGTCCGAGCTGTACCAGATTTTGCGCAAAATCTCTTCGGAGGGAATCCCTGTAGTCGTTTCGTCCTCAGACTCCAAGGAGCTAGAGGGTCTGTGTGACATTGTCTATGTAATGTCGCGAGGACAGATTGTTGACGTGCTTGAAGGCTCGTCGATTCGAGAAGAGCGCATGGTTGACGCTGCAATCTCCTCCACCACGCAGGCAATCAGGATTGAACGTCAGGTTAGAAAAGTCGCTATGGCGGGAAACCGATCCATCCTGTCTCGCGTCAAGTCTTTCCTCGAGGGCGACTATGCTCCAACCGCGCTACTGGTGAGCGTCATGGCCCTTCTTGGAAGCTACATCTTGTCGATAAATGACAAGTACCTGAGCGACTTCAACGTTTCCTCAGTGCTGCTGCTCGCAACAGCGCTTGGGTTCATCGCTCTGGGGCAAACGGTGGCGATGATGACCGGCGGTATTGACCTGGCGGCAGGACCACTGGCTGGGTTGCTTGTGGTGGTATCGTCATTCTTCTTCCTGAAAGAGTCATCGATGACCTCGATGATGCTCGGGTTGCTCGCGATGGTGGCCGTATCGGTGGCGGTCGGACTGTTAAACGGCTCCTTGATTCGTTATCTGAAGTTCACCGCAATAGCCGCGACCCTCACCACTTACATCGGTCTAGGTGGTGTTAGCTTCCTGCTGCGAAGTGCACCAGATGGTTACATCAACACCGATGTCACAAGTCTGATTACAACTAAGTTTGGCCCCTTGCCAGCAGTGTTTGCGCTGCTCGTGATTGTGGTGATCGCCATGGAGTACGTGCTTCGCAAGCGGCCTTGGGGCTGGCGTCTTAGGGCGGCCGGATCTGAAGAGGAAGCGGCAAGACGCGTTGGCGTGAAAATCAACAGGACGATACTCGGGGCCTATGTTACATCTGGACTATTCACGTTCTTGGGCGCAATCATCCTGATGGCGCAGCTAGGCATCGGCGATGCATCTCAGGGTGTCGGCTACACGCTCACCAGCATCACCGCTGTGGTGTTGGGCGGAACCAGCCTCCTGGGAGGTCGCGGAACTTTCGTCGGAACTCTGTTCGGTGCCATCCTGCTGGTGCAGGTTATGAACTCGACGGTATTTTTGGGCCTAGACCAAATGTGGCAGTACATATTCCAGGGATTGTTGATCCTGGTTGCAGCCATCACCTACAGCGTTGCGAGGAATCGCAGAAGCGCAAGAGCAGGCTAAATAAACCAAACAAAAACCGCCAGTCAATTGTCGACTGGCGGTTTTTGTTTAACTTCAATCAGCTACATGTCAATCTGACGCCTTGTAACCTCAGACACTGCCGACCAGTCGCTTTGGGCTAGTGTCTCGTCCTTCATTGCGGTCTCGAATAGTCCGCGCAACAGAGCGGTTGATGGAATCTTCAGATTTAGGTCCTGCGCAGCGCCCTCGACCAGGCTGAGGTCCTTGAGCCCCATTTCCATCAGAAAACCGGCTGGCTGGTAGGCCTTGTTAGCGATCATCGGGCCATAGCCTGCGTAGGCGGTTCCCGAGAAAGCAGCAAACGTGAGTATCTCCACAAACAAGTTGGGGTCGACCTCAGCATTTTCAACCAGGCTGATTGACTCAGCCATAGCTTGCAGAGCGTGAATAAGGTTGTAATTCACGCCAATCTTCACAAGCGACGCGACCCATGGCGCTTCGCCAACGTGGAAGGTCTTACCGCTGAACTTGTCTAGGTATTGCTGAATTTCGGCGAGCGTGCTGGTGTCACCACCGGCTACGGTCACCAGCTTTGCGGCTGGGGCCAGATGTGGTCTTCCAAGTACTGGTCCGGAAAGGTAGCGCACACCAGCGGCGGCATGCCTGGCTTCTAGCTCTTTGGCTGCGGCTATTGAAATTGTGGCCTGGTTCACGTGCACAGTGCCCTTGGGCACCTGGGCCAACAGCTCATCACTGAACACCTCTAGCACCGCAGCATCGTTGCTGAGCATCGAGAACACCACATCCGAATCGAATGCCTCAACTAGGGTTTCTGCGGTTTGAACTCCTTGATCCACGAATGGCTGCTCCGCTGTTTTGGACCGATTGAAGACTTTGGTGCTTACGCCCTCATCAATCAGTTTCTGAGCGATTGCAGTTCCCATCGAGCCCAACCCGATAAAGCTTGATTGTGTGTGGCTCATGACTGCAACTCCTTCATAACAAATTCAAGTTCTCGGCTTACATAGTCCACGATGTCCCCGGTCTTTAGCTCGGCCGGCAGCACGTCCCAGGTGTAGGTTTCAATCTCCAAGTGGTCGGACAGTGGCTGTTTGCGATGCATCGCCAGAGCTTGCTGGACCGCAAACCTCGTGGTCTTGAATGGACCAATCTCCTCCAAAAATACCGGCACGTGGAAGTGGGTTCGCATTTCAGTGGGGACCGGGTTGGCTTCATATGCATCGAGTGCTTCGCCCAGGTTCAAATACTTGACGATGCCTTCAGCTGTTTTGAGACTGGTCTGGCTCAGGTAAATGGTGTCGGTGAACCTTCTGAGCTCAGGAATGATGTCTAGGCTCAAACTCTCCACCCAAAGCGCTGCTGCTTCCTGCAGCTTAAAGATCGGGATTCCAGCGTTCACCAGTTTCTCCAAGGACTGCGGAATGTCTTCAAAACCCACCGACTGGTGTCCGATGTCAAACACGATCCCCAAATACCGCTTGATAGCACCCTCTGCCTCACTGAGCGGTATCTGGGCAATCTTTGCTAGCTCTGCTACCCCTGCCGGTGCATGCATTCTCTCTTTGAAGAAGGCCACCGTCTCGTCCGTGGTTTCAAGGTAACAAGCAGGCTCAGGCTCAATGGAGAGCTTCACGCGTCTGCCGGTTCTGGCCTCCAGGTGGTACAGGTGAGCAAGCACTTCGAAAACGCTGGTCGTAAATCGCGCAATGTAATTCTCATCGCTCACGTTTGGAGCGAAGGCCAAGGGAGCGGTTTGAATTGATGGAGATGTGTCCGCATCGGTGATGTCGACCAAAATGTCCGCGATTGATTTGGTGTATTCGACCCGCTGATTCGTGGTCCAGTCTGGCTCATAGACCCTTTCCATGACCCGCTGACCCTTGAATGGTCCATACGGGAAAGCGTTGATCGTGAACACGTATAGGCCCTCACCATCTAAAAACTTCTTGAGGTCGGACCTCGCCTGAGCAGACTCCGACAGGGTCTTTTGCGAGTCACCAGAAATCCTCAGCGAGACTCCGAACTTGCCCTCAACGCCGAGCCTCCTTTTTACCTTGGGAACGAATTCTTCGACGCTGGCGCGCATCTGGTCCCAGTTGTCACCTGCATGGACAAGGGTCGAGTAGGTGAGGTGGCCGAGCGTCCCTGAAAGTTTCATTTGTTCTCCTTCGATCTCTAATAGTCTATGTGCAGTCGGGCTGAACAGTGCAGTGACTCGAAACAGGGCCAAATGACTACCTGTGTGACAGATTCTTAAATATTTTTGCCGTTTTGTTTACCTGCGGTGAAATTTCACTGAGATGATTGAGGTTGAGCTCAAGAGTCGACGGAGACCGAGGGGAGATCGAGGAAGCACATGAAGGAACTACAGGTAGGAGCAGAGCTCCGAAGGGTTCGGCTGGAAAAGAAGCTGAGCCTTAGAAGCGTGGCCACAGCTGTTGGAGTGTCCGCGAGCCTGCTGTCTCAAGTGGAGACCGGAAAAACCCAGCCCTCAGTGAGCACCCTTTACGCACTGGTTAGTCACCTAGGGCTTTCACTTGACGGCATCATGTCAGGCCAAGGAGCTGTCTCAGATACAGCATCAAGCTCTTCCCCATCAAACTCGGTTGTTCAGCGAGGAGCTGATAATCCTCGAATCGACATGGAAAATGGCGTTACTTGGGAACGGCTAGCCCATGGCAGTTCAACCATGGCTGACCCGCTGCTTGTCACCTATCCTCCGGGAAGCTCCTCTTCCCTGGAAGGAAAGTTGATGCGCCACGGGGCTGCAGAGTACGGATATCTGCTGCAGGGAAAATTGTTGCTAAAGCTAGAGTTTGAAACCATCGAAATTAACGCCGGCGACTCTTTCTCCTTCGATGCAAATCGCCCGCACCTCTACCGGAACGAGTCAAACGAGACAGTCAAGGGAATCTGGTTTGTAATCAGTACCCACGATGCAAAATATGATCAGCCAACTGAGCGGCTGGCTGCTGACCACTCGGCCGCATCTGCAGTTGATGTCTTGCGCATGATGAATCAGCGAAACGGTCAATAAATACAGCCTGAATTACTTCAACTAGATTTTTTGCAGGGAGAACTGTGGCAATACCAAACCTTCACGGAACAGATCACATCGGTTTTACTGTCCCCGACCTGGACCAGGCGACTGATTTTTTTGTGAGAGTGATTGGCTGTGAGCTCGTCTACTCCTTGGGGCCGTTTGAGAAGAACGATGACTGGATGCAGCAGCACCTGAATGTCCACCCGAGAACCGTAATGCGCGAACTTAGGTTCTTTAGGTGTGCGAATGGATCCAACTTTGAGGTCTTCCAGTATGAGCCGGCTGACGGACAAAATCCTCAACCAAGAAATAGCGACATTGGCGGCTACCACCTTGCCTTCTACGTTGATGATCTTGACCTGGCTGTTGAATACTTGAAGTCAGAGGGAATTGAAATTTTGGGTGAACCAACTAGAAGCGCAAATGCCTCTTTGGGCCAGCGCTGGGTCTATTTCTTGAGCCCCTGGGGTATGCAGTTTGAGTTGGTGAGTTTCCCGGACGGGAAGCAGTATGAAACCGATGCTCCGGTGAAGCTCTGGCACCCGAAGTTTCCTTCGGACTAGACCCTGGAATCCTCCCAGGGACGCCCTAAGAACTAGTCCCAGGCGTCAAATACCGCTGCACTGGCCACCGCACCGGCGGCCTTTGCTAATTCTTCGTGAGCCGGGTGAACCTGGTACGCAGCCAAATCCTCGTCGCTGGCAAACTCGGAAACGAATCCAGCCTCATAGCCTGTCTCTGCACCCTCCGGGAGCCGGAACCACCACCCTGCAATTACGGGGATGCTTGCTGGAAGATCTGCAAACTTGTTTATGACGCTGTCGAACTCTGCTTTCTCCACGCCCTCGTGGCGCTTAAACAAAACGATGTGCTTCAACATAATGTTCCTCCTGTTTGCTCAAACTTTACAAAAATAATAACAATTGTGACTTTAGGGCCAAATCCGTGTATTTTCATTGAATAATGTTTAGTGGCACTTGACGAGAAGTGCTACTGCATTTTTAGTCCAAAGGAGGGCGAGATGGGTCGGCTTGATCAAAAGCGCGTTCTGATAACAGGAGCAGGCAGCGGAATTGGTGCTGGTTTTGCTACTGCAATGGCCAATGAGGGTGCAACTATCGGAATCCTCGACCTAAATCTTGAAGCCGCACAAAAAGTTGCTGATCAAATTGTCTCGGATGGCGGAAGTGCCATCGCTCTTGCCGCTGACGTGGCAGATCGATCTCAGATTGCTGCCGCCATACAAAAATTTGTTGCCTTCGCCTCAGGCCTGGATGTCATTTTTAACAACGCTGGTTTCAATAAGCCCATGCCGCTCCTGGAAGTGACTGAAGAAAACTTCAACGCCATCATGCGAGTCAATGGCCTAGGTGTTCTAATCGGAATTCAAGAGGCTGCCAAGGTAATGATCTCTCAGGGAACGGGTGGCAAGATAATCAACACCTCGTCTGTTGCTGGGCGCCAGGGTTACCCAGATTTTGCGCCTTATTCCGCCAGCAAGTTCGCAGTGAATGCCCTTACTCAGGCAGCTGCCCGAGGCTTGGCAGAGTACGGTATTACCTGCAACTCGTTCTCGCCAGGCGTAGTTGATACTCCACTTTGGGTGACTTTGGACAAGGACCTAATCGAGATGGGCGCAACAAAAAACCCGGGCCAGGCTATCGACGAGTTTTCGGCGGACATTTTGATCGGTCGACCCGCACTCGCACAAGACTTAGTCGGAACTGCAATTTTCCTTGCATCTGGCGACTCTGACTACATGACAGGACAAACAATAATGATCGATGGTGGAAAGGTGCTCCTTTAGGAGAAATTATGAAAGCTTTGCAATTCATGGCCGAAAACAAGATGGCCGTAAACGAGATTGAAAAACCTGAAATTGGACCCGATGAGGTGCTGCTTGCGGCCCGGTCTGTGGGCATCTGCCACAGCGACATTGAACTCCTTGAAGGTCGCTACATCATTCCGTTCAGCTACCCAATCATCCCGGGCCATGAGTGGTCTGCTGAGGTTATTGAGGTTGGGTCCAAGGTCTCGACCCTAAAGGCTGGCGATCGTGTCGTAGGTGAGTGTGTGATTGGAATGGAGCACTTTGGCTTCTCAATTTCGGGTGCGATGGCCGAGTTCTTTATCGCCAAGGAAACCTGGCTGCATAAGATTCCTGCCGAAGTATCTTGGACTGCTGGCGCCCTGGTAGAGCCGTTCAGCTGTGGTTACTACGCCGCTCAGCAGGCGGATAATTTGGATGCCTCCGACACGGTCATCGTTTTTGGTGCCGGGCCGATTGGTCTCGGAGTTGTCGCTGCGGCCAACGCCAAGGGTGCAAGGGTAATCATTGCCGAGCCTTCCAAGGAGCGTGCCGAGGTTGCCAAGAAGCTCGGTGCCGAGGCGGTTTTTGATCCGAGTGCTGCTGACGCTGTCGAACAGGCGATGAAGCTAACCGATGGCATCGGTGCAACCGTTGTCTTTGAGGCCAGCGGAAAGCCACAGGCTATGGCAATGACACTTGAGGTCGCCGCATTCCGTGCGCGCCTAGTGAACATCGGAATTGATGTCGGAGGTTCGGCTACAGCCAAGCTCGGACTCATTCAGTCAAAGGAACTGCAGGTGAGGGGCATCATTGGTTCACCGGGAGTGTGGCCAGAAACCATCCGGTTCCTTGCTAGAACTGGGATTGACCTAAGTCCACTGGTTACGAAGCAGTTCGACATCTCGGAGGCGGCTGCCGCCTATGACGCTGTGCTGACTGACAAGTCGCAGATCAAGGTTCACGTGCAGTCAAGCGCCAAATAGTCTCAATTTCAGAAAGTTTGCTCTTGCTTTACAGAAAAGACAAATTTCTCTAAACTGTGCAGTACAGCTTTACAGTCCAATTGAAAGCAAGGAAACGTTATGGGAATCCCAACCTATGGATTCAACTCAGTCGACTGGGAAAACCGAGTCGATCATTCAAGGCTGAGGTCTGAGCGACTAGGGCGCCTGAAGGCAGAGCTGGAGAAGTCCTCAGTGGGGTCTTTGCTAACCTTCGATTTCCATAACATCCGCTACATGACCGGAACCCACATCGGCACCTGGGCCATGGACAAGATGATTCGATATGCGGTTCTGCCTAGAACCGGTGAGGCTGTGCTCTGGGACTTTGGGTCTGCTGCAAAGCATCACCAACTCCAGACACCATGGCTGGACGATGCGCATGCGTCGCACACTCACGGTGATTTGAACGGACACGAACCACACCATGGAGCATCAAAGCTCGGGGTCGGCGCGCGTGCTGGAATTTCGACTCTTCGCGGCGCGATTCACCCAGACGCCAAGCAGGCCGAAGCCGTTGCTGACAAGGTCTACGAAGTTCTCGCAAGCCACGGCCTACAAAACGAGCCGATCGGTGTTGACATCATCGAACTTCCGGTGCTGTTTGCTCTTCAGGCAAAGGGTTTGCAGGTGGTCGATGGACAGCAGATTTTCCTTGAGGCCAGACGAATTAAAACCAAGGATGAGCTAACACTGCTGACTTCGGCTGCGTCGATGGTGGATGCCGCCTACGAGAAGCTTTACGAGTTTCTGAGGCCTGGAGTCAAGGAGAATGAGGCAGTTGGCCTTGTTTCCAAGGTGCTCTACGATCTCGGATCCGAGCACGTTGAAGGTGTGAACGCGATTTCTGGCGAGCGCTGCTCGCCGCATCCTCACGTCTTCAGCGATCGCCTAATTCGTCCAGGTGACCCTGCATTCTTTGACATCCTCCACAGCTACATGGGATACCGGACCTGCTACTACCGCACCTTCGCAGTTGGTAGCGCCTCTCCGGCGCAACGCGACGCATATCGAATCTGTCGCGAATACATGGATCGTGCAATCGCCCTGGTCAAGCCTGGTGCCACAACGGCCGACATCGTCGCGGTCTGGCCAAAGGCCGAGGAGTTTGGTTTCGCTAATGAGGAAGCCGCCTTTGCTCTTCAATATGGACACGGAGTCGGACTCTCGATCTGGGAAAAGCCGATCTTTAGCCGCCTGGTTTCCTTTGATAACCCTGAGGTTCTGGAGGCGGGTATGGTCTTTGCGCTTGAAACCTACTGGCCTTCTAAGGATGGTTGGGGAGCGGCTCGCATCGAGGAAGAAGTTGTCGTTACCGAAACCGGTTGCGAGGTCATCACAAAGTTCCCGGCTGAGGAGCTATTGGTGGCTGGTCAGCGTTACTACGGTGTCGATGGTCCAATCAACCTGACCCGTGACTCGCAGTCACACTTCAACACATCTACCTTCGACCACATCGGAAACAAGGGTTAGTAAAGACGACTGGTTGTGTCAGAACTAATTGTTTCTGATTTAGCCAAACAACTCAGGCAGGGTCTTTGTCCAACCTGATCTGATGTCGTCTAGTTTCAGGTCTGCAACGTCCTTGATCTCAACCATGCTCGAGGTGGCATCGGTGACACCGATTCTCAAGCAGGGAACCCCGCGAGCCTCACACAGTGCCTGGAATTTGACATCGTCTTCGCGGCCAACGGTAACGATCACCCGTGACTGAGATTCAGAGAACAGAGCCGCGGTCATGTCGATTGCATCTCGCTCCAGCATTTCGCCAAGCCAGATTCTTGCTCCAACATTGAAACGAAGTGCTGCTTCGACAACGGCAATTCCCAGCCCACCCTCGGAGATGTCATGAGCTGATTCGATTAGACCTTGGATGCTTGCTCCGTGAAGCAACTGAGCAAGTTCCTTCTCTTTTTCAAGGTCAACCTTTGGAGGTTGGCCACCCAGATGATCATGAAGATCCTTGGCCCAAGCAGAGCCATCGAGCTCGTCGAAGGTTTGTCCCAGTAGGTAGATGTTGTTGCCATCATCCTGCCACCCGGATGGAATTCTTCTGGCAACGTCATCAATCACTCCCAGCACACCAACTACCGGTGTTGGATAGATTGCGACGTCGCCTGACTGGTTGTAGAAGCTAACGTTTCCGCCGGTGACTGGAATGCCCAGCTCAAGACAGGCGTCGGCTAGTCCCGCGGTTGCTTCCTTGAATTGCCACATCACCTCTGGGTTTTCAGGGGAACCGAAGTTTAAACAGTTGGTGACGGCCCGTGGAACCGCCCCGGTTACTGCCACGTTTCGATATGCCTCCGCAAGAGCGAGCCGTGCTCCCTCGTAAGGGTTTAGGTAGGCGTATTTGCCGTTGGCATCGGTAGCCAATGCAACACCCAGGCCGGTTTCCTCGGAAACTCTGACCATGCCGGAGTCATCCGGCATTGAAAGTGCGGTGTTTCCCATCACGTACTTGTCATACTGCGCTGTGATCCAGCTCTTGTCGGCCTGGTTCGGGGTTGCAATCAACTGCATCAATTGAGCTGCCAGCTCGGTGGCATTTTCCGCTCTTTTCAGAGAACTGCTTGAGTCTTTGTTGAGAGCCTTTTGGTATTTAGGAAGTGCAACCGGACGATCGTAAACCGGGCCATCATGGGCAACAGTTCTCGGTGGAACGTTCACGATTTCCTCGTGGCCCCAGTTGATGTAGAGGCGGTCCTCGTCGATTACCTCGCCAAGTACTGAGTACTCGACTTCCCACTTTTCAACAATCTTCTCGAAGGCCTTCAGTTGCTTCTTTGGGACAACCGCACACATCCGCTCCTGCGACTCCGACATCAGAATCTCTTCCGGTGTCAGGGACTCATCGCGCAGCAAAACATTTTGCAACTGCACTTTCATGCCCTTGCCGCCGTTTGATGCAAGCTCCGATGTCGCACAAGAAATTCCAGCACCACCCAGGTCCTGGATTCCAGCGACCACTCCGGCATGGAAGAGCTCAAGACAGCACTCGATCAGAACCTTTTCGGCAAACGGGTCACCAACCTGAACCGCAGGTCGCTTGGTGGGGCCTGTTGACTCGAAAGTTTCGGAAGCCAATACCGACACTCCGCCGATTCCATCGGCGCCGGTCCTGGCACCGAACAAAATGACTAGGTCACCCGGGTTAGAGGCCTTGGCAAGCTGCAGGTCCTCGTGCTTCATGGCACCAATTGAAAGCGCGTTCACAAGCGGGTTGCCCTGGTAAACGGCGTCGAAGACTGTTTCACCACCGATGTTTGGAAGGCCTAGGCAGTTTCCATAGAAGCTAATGCCATCGACCACTCCGTGGACCACTCTTGCGGTGTCTGGGTTCTCTGGAGCACCAAAGCGCAGCTGGTCCATAACCGCAATCGGCCTTGCGCCCATCGACAAAATGTCACGAACGATTCCGCCGACGCCGGTTGCCGCTCCCTGGAATGGTTCGATGTAGGAGGGGTGGTTGTGGCTCTCGACCTTGAAGGTAACTGCGAGGCCCTCGCCAATGTCAACCACACCAGCGTTCTCACCCATGCCCACCATTAGGTGTTCCTTCATGTCATCGGTGACCTTTTCACCGAACTGACGAAGGTAGATCTTTGATGACTTATAGCTGCAGTGCTCAGACCACATCACCGAATACATTGCTAGCTCAGAGGAGGTTGGGCGCCTGCCAAGAATGTTCTTGATCTCAAGGTACTCGTCCTGTTTCAGGCCAAGTTCTTTCCAGGGCTGGTCTCTGTCCGGCTCAGCGACTGCGTGTTCGGTGGTGTCAACGCCACTGGCGGCTAGCTTCTTGTTTTTAAACATTAGGAGTTCACCGCCATCTTCAAAACACTTTGGAAAAACCTCAAGCCGTCGATGCCGGAGCGCATCGCAATGTCAGTGTCTGGCCCAAAGCCCGGCTCAACCGCGTGCTCAGGGTGAGGCATTAGCCCGACCACGTTGCCGCGTTCGTTGGTGAGCCCGGCGATATCGTTCATTGAACCATTCGGGTTTGTGTCTAGGTACCTAAAGGCAATGCGGTTCTCTGCCTCAAGCATCTTCAAGGTTTCATCAGTTGCGATGTAGCCGCCCTCGCCATTTTTCAGCGGAATCAAAATCTCTTCATTTTCTTCAAACAAGCTGGTCCAGGCGGTGTTGTTATTTTCAACGCGTAGCTTCTGATCTCGGCAGACAAAGTGCTGCTTTTCATTTCGAATCAGGCCACCGGGCAACAGGTGTGATTCAACCAAAATCTGGAAGCCGTTGCAGATACCCAAGACCGGTAGTCCCTGTGCTGCAAGCTTGATTACTTCTTTGGTTGCCGGAGCTTGGGCGGCGATTGCACCGCAGCGCAGGTAGTCGCCATAGGAAAACCCGCCCGGCAAAACAACAGCGTCCACCTTCTTCAGGTCATCATCTGCATGCCACAGTGGCACCGGTGTGCCTCCGGCAAGCCTGATTGCGCGTTGGGCATCCCTGTCATCGAGGGTTCCCGGATAAGTAATGACGCCAATCTTCATCAGACTTAGTCCTCTTTGGTGATTGCGACTACGTCTTCAATCACATCGTTTGACAGAAAGCTGGATGCCTGAGCTGAGGCGTTTTCCATGTCCTGGTCCGTGATTGGTCGATCGAAGTGAAGCTCGATTCGCTTGCCGATTCGAACGGCTGAAATCTCTTTGTTGCCACTGCGCTGCAAGGCATTAGCAACGGCCTTCCCCTGCGGGTCTAGAAGGTCCTGCTTGGGCATGATCTCGACGATGATCTTTGGCACTTTTCCCCTTCGGTTTGCTCGCTAGCGAGTTTCGGGATGGATTATTTGGGCTCGCTCCATTGCGCGGATGTGTTCAGTTTAGTGGAGCGCGGCTTGCCAGAGTTGGCGACTGGCTTAGTTGGCCAGATGACCTGAAACAGCTTCCAGGATAAGCAGGGCGGCGAGCCGAACAGTTCGGCCGTCCGCACTGTCCTTACTCGCGTCAATTTCAGTGATGTCAAAGCCTCGAACCTGTTCATGTCCTGCCAAGAGCCTGGTTGCATGGCGAATTTCGTGAGCCGAAATACCACCCGGTGCTGCGGCCGGGCAGGCTGGAACAACCGACCGGTCACAAACGTCCACGTCAAGATCAACATGGATTGGCCCAGCAGCTGATCCCGCTATCGCCAGCGCTCTCTGGCAAGCAGTTGCGATCCCTGATTCCGCAATCTCGGATCTGGTAATTACCGTGATGCCGAGATCGGATGCCAACTTGGCATAGGCGGGCGAATTAGAGAAATCATTTATGCCAATTTGCACGATTCGGGTCGGATCAAGGCCCGCCTCAATCAGCCTGCGCACCGGAGAACCGTTGGAGATGCCATCCCTAAGATCATGATGGGCATCTAGGGTAATAAGGCCGGCCTGTCCTAGCTGGTCCCCGAATACTCCGAGCGCCACGGCGTAGGTTACGGAGTTATCGCCACCAAGAGCAATAACCAGATCCTTGCTTTCCTCAGCGATCCTGGATCTGGTGAGAGCTTCATTTGCATCCGGATCAGAAATTTCACCTAGGTCCTCGATGCTGGCAGCTGAGAGGTCGATGCCGGTTGAATAGCTGAAAGTCGAGAACCTCGTCAGGGCAGCCCTTATTGCCTTGGGTGTCAGGTGGGCATTTGTGTCGCTCAGCGAAGTCTTGTGGGCAGGGACATCAATCAGCCCAATTGTTGAAACTTGGCTGCTAATGAGCCCGGCAGCCCTGGGCCACTTTTGATCTTCACTCATGATGACCAAACTTTCTAGACAGGTCTTTCGCCGATTGAATCAAAACTTCAGTTAGTAGTGCCAACTCTAGCTTTTCGAGCACTCTAGATTGCAGAGTGACTGCAAGGCCGGCCATCGGATGACCAAGGTGATCAACGATTGCCACCCCAACCGAGGCGTAGCCCATGGTTACTTCATCAACCTCGAGCGAGTAGCCCTGACGTCTTTCCATTTCCAAAATTCGCTCCAGCTCAGTGATGTTTGTGGGTCCGATTTTGGTTCTAGTTGCCAGATCTCTGCCTCTAAAAGAGGCCTGCAACTGCTTGGGCTCCAGGTGGCTGAGCATTGCCCTGCCGGAAGCGGTCAGCTGGGCGGGTAGTCGCACCCCGACATCGGTCACCAGCTTCAGTGACCGCACCGGTCTCTTTTCAACCAGGTAGAGCACGTCGGTTCCATCAAGCACCCCGAGGTGCCCAACAAGGTTTGCAATTTGACCAAGGTCATCAACCAGCTGATTCAGAACCGGTGTTGCTAGCCGCTCCAGCCGGTCGTGGCGCTTATAGGCGCTGCCAAGTTCCCAGGCGGCCAGCCCAAGCCCCCATTTCTTGTCCTGTTCAAAGTGAAGGGCAAACCCCTGGCCTGCAAGCACTTCAAGCAGCTGGTAGCAGGAGGACCGCGGGATGCCAAGTTTCTGAGCGAGCCTGCCGGCGCTTACCGGTTGACCAATTTCAGCCATGGCCATGAGCAGCCGCAGGGTTCTGTCCGCAGCCGGTATTTTGCTCATGAATTTATTATGTCTGAAATACCAGACACAACTGCCTATTTATGCATTGTTCTACCCCTTTCGCAGCGGTGTACTTTTCCTATGAACTCTTCTCCTAGAACGATCAGAGCAGCAACCGGATCAACCCTCACGGCACAGGGCTGGCAGCAAGAAGCAGCGCTTCGAATGCTGCATAACAACCTTGACCCTTCCGTGGCTGAACATCCGGAGGAGCTGATTGTTTATGGAGGCAACGGAAAAGCTGCCAGAAATTGGGAGAGCTTTGACGCTCTTGCCAACACCCTGACCCACCTCAAGAATGACGAGACCATGCTGGTCCAGTCGGGAAAGCCGGTCGGAGTTTTCCAGACTCACGAGTGGGCACCTCGAGTGATCCTTGCAAACTCCAATCTGGTTGGAGACTGGGCAACTTGGCCAGAATTTAGAAGACTCGAGAAGCTTGGTCTGACGATGTATGGGCAGATGACCGCAGGCTCCTGGATCTACATCGGCACCCAAGGAATCTTGCAGGGGACCTACGAAACATTTGCAGCGGTTGCCGAAAAGCGTTTTTCTGGAACACTTGCCGGAACCCTGACTTTGACCGGTGGTTGCGGAGGCATGGGTGGAGCCCAACCGTTGGCGGTGACCATGAACGAGGGCACCTGCCTGATTGTGGACATTGATGAAAGCAGACTGCGGAAGCGGTTGGAAACTCGTTACCTGGATGAGATCGCCGACAACCTAGACGACGCCATCGAGCGTGTTGTCAGATACAAGAATGAACGCAAGGCAATTTCAGTCGGCCTGGTCGGCAACGCTGCCACGATTTTCCCGGAGCTGTTGAAGCGGGATGTTCCGATCGACATCGTCACCGACCAAACCAGTGCCCATGACCCGATGTATTACATCCCAGAGGGTGTGGACTTTTCAGACGCGCGAGCACTAGCGCTTAGTAACCCAGAAGATTTCAGCAAGCGAGCCAAGGAGTCGATGGCCAAGCACGTCGAGGCAATGGTCGGATTCATGGCCAAGGGTGCCGAGGTATTTGATTATGGAAACTCAATTCGAGACGAAGCCAGGCAGGGTGGCTTTGCAGATGCCTTCAAGTTCCCCGGTTTTATCCCCGCCTACATCAGGCCACTGTTCTGCGAGGGCAAGGGTCCTTTTAGGTGGGTGGCACTGTCCGGTGACCCCAAAGATATCTACAAGACCGACCAGGCAGTGCTGGAGCTGTTTCCAGAGAACAAGCACCTGCACCGCTGGATAAACCTCGCCCAAAAACGAGTTGAATTCCAAGGGCTACCGGCGAGAATTTGTTGGCTTGGGTACGGCGAGCGCGATAAGGCGGGAGCCGCCTTCAATGAGCTGGTTCGCACCGGCGAAGTTTCCGCCCCGATCGTTATTGGCAGAGATCACCTGGATTGTGGAAGCGTTGCCTCGCCCTACCGCGAGAGCGAAGCCATGCTTGATGGTTCCGACGCAATCGCCGACTGGCCACTACTAAACGCCATGATCAACGTTGCCTCTGGTGCGTCTTGGGTCTCGATCCACCATGGCGGAGGCGTTGGCATGGGTCGGTCCATCCACGCAGGCCAGGTCTCGGTGGCAGACGGAACCGCCCTTGCAGCCCAAAAACTGCAGCGAGTGTTGACCAATGATCCCGGCATGGGAGTCATTCGCCATGTCGATGCCGGCTACCCGGAAGCACAGACTGTTGCCCGCCAGAAGCATGTTCACGTTCCAATGCTGGACACCGAGTAGGGCATTCAATGAAAACCCTAGTTACCAACATCGGACAACTAGTTGACACAGGTGACAATGTCGGCGAGTTGAGCATCCTTGCCGATCACGCCTTTTTGGTTGAGGGAGGCTTCATAACTTGGGTTGGCGCTAACGCGTTGGCACCTGACGCGGATCAGGTGATCGACGCCAAAAACCAAGTGTGTATCCCGGGCTTTGTCGACTCACATTCGCACCTGATTTTTGCCGGTGCTCGGCATGAAGAATTCTCACATCGGATGGCCGGCAGCTCTTATCAGGCTGGCGGAATCAGGAGCACGGTGCAGGCAACCAGGTCGGCACCCGATGCAGAGCTTCGGGCCAATGCAAAGAAGCTAGTTGCTGAACTGCACGCCAGCGGGGTTACTCACTTCGAAATAAAAAGCGGCTACGGGCTCGACCTGGAAACCGAAATTCGTTCCTTGCAGATCGCATCCGAGTTCACCGAAGACGTCACGTTTCTTGGCGCCCATGTTGTGCCGGACTGGATTTCCAGGACTGACTATCTAGCGCTGGTCACAGGACCAATGTTGGATCAAGCCGCCGGCATTGCCAAGTGGATTGACGTTTTTTGCGATGAGGGCGCGTTCAGTGTCGAGGAGTCCAGGCAAGTGCTGTCAGCCGGAATAGCAAAGGGTCTGCGCCCCAGAATGCACAGCAACCAGCTGAAAAACATCGGCGGGATCTCGCTCGCGGTGGAACTGGGCTGCGCTTCTGTGGATCACTGCACTCACCTAAACCCAGAGGACATCAAACTGCTTGCATCTGGCCAGACCGTTGCAACCTTTGTGCCGGGGGCCGAGTTTTCAACCAGAGCCAACTACCCGGATGTCAGAGAAGTCATTGAAGCAGGCGTGAGCGTTGCCCTATCAACCGATTGCAATCCGGGCTCGAGCTTCACCACCTCGATGCCGTTTGTGATAGCGGTTGCCGTTCGGGAGCTGCACTTCACGGTTGATCAGGCACTTTGGGCTGCCACCAAAGGTGGTGCTCTAGCGCTGCAAAACAGCCTTGGCTCGCTCGCCGTTGGCTCGCGCGCGGACTTTGCACTGTTAGACGCTGAGTCCTACATAGACCTCGCCTATCGTCCCGGTGTTCCTATTGTTAGCGCAACCTATGTCGCCGGCGAAAAAGTCTTTGAAAGGACTTCAAATTGAAAACCATCATCACCACAAGTGGCATGACGATGCAGGATGTAATCAACATCGCACGCAATGACTCAAAGATCGAGATTTCGCCTGATGCGCTGACTGCAATAGCCAAGACCAGGTCGGAAGTTGAGGCCCTGGCCGCAGGCGATACCCCGGTCTACGGAATCTCCACCGGATTTGGAGCCTTGGCCCAGCGACACATTCCGCTTGAGGACCGAACTCAGCTGCAGAAGTCACTGATTCGTTCGCATGCAGCTGGCATGGGGGCGGTGGTTGACCGTGAGGTGGTCAGAGCACTGATGGCGCTTCGACTTAAAACCATGTGTTCTGGCAGAACTGGCGTTAGGCCGATTGTGGCAGAAACCTATGCGGCAATCTTGAACGCCGGAATCACGCCGAGAGTGCTTGAGTATGGATCACTTGGCTGTAGCGGCGACTTAGCTCCGCTTTCGCATTGCGCACTTGTTCTTATGGGAGAGGGAAGAGCATTCGGTCCTGATGGTATTGAGGTCGAAGTTCCAGAGCTGTTGAAACAGGCCGGCATCGAACCGGTGGAGCTGCGCGAAAAAGAGGGGCTTGCGCTTATCAACGGCACCGACGGCATGTTGGGAATGTTGATTTTGGCCCTTAGCGATGCGGACCAACTTCTTGACCAGGCAGACTTGATTGCGGCCATGAGTGTTGAGGGGCAACTGGGTACAGACCAGGTGTTCCGAGCAGAGCTCCACGAAAACTTGCGCCCACACCCGGGCCAAACAACCAGTGCTGCAAACATGTTTGCAGCACTGAAGGGAAGTGAAATAGTGGCGTCGCATCGCCAGGGCGATGGCGTTGTTCAAGACGCCTATTCGCTGCGCTGTTCCCCGCAGGTTGCAGGTGCAGTTCGGGACACGATTGAGCATGCCAGGCTGGTGGCCAGCCGAGAAATTAGA
Organism: Micrococcales bacterium UBA2037; assembly: GCA_002333405.1. Lineage (GTDB taxonomy): Bacteria > Actinomycetota > Actinomycetes > Actinomycetales > Microbacteriaceae > Aquiluna. Next base: position 34,598 of record DDBH01000005.1, read on the forward strand.
GCGATTATCGACAACCCGGTAGTTCTAGAAGACGGCGAGGTGACCTCTAACGGTAACTTCCATGGCGCACCGGTTGCCTACGTGCTCGACTTTTTGGCAATCGCACTTGCTGACCTTGGATCAATTGCGGAACGCCGAACAGACAGGTTCTTAGACGCCTCTAGAAACCGCGGGCTGCCACCATTTCTTGCAGATGATCCGGGCGTGGACTCTGGCCTGATGATTGCCCAGTACACCCAGGCCGCCCTGGTGTCAGAAAATAAGCGGCTTGCCAACCCGGCTAGCGTCGATTCAATCCCGTCTTCAGCCATGCAAGAAGACCATGTCTCAATGGGCTGGCACGCAGGTCTGAAGCTTAGAAAAGCGCTGGATAACACCAGAAGAGTTCTTGCTATTGAACTCACTGCGGCGGCCAGGGCTATTGAACTCAGGTCTCCCAGCAAGCCTGCTGCCAAAACCGGCGCCTTGATCCAAGTACTGAGACAGACTGTTCCAGGCATGGGGCCGGATCGCGAGCTTTCTTCAGAACTCGAAGCCGCTTACCAGCTGCTTCTGGAATTCAAGGCCCAGTAGTTCAACAGCTTGATTGCCTCCGGCCTATCCACAGTGCCGCAAAGGCAACTGTTCTCAACAGGCTCATTGTTGCAAACGGGCATCTTCACAACATGACTAGCGACGAGGCATTCGACCTAACCCTCGGGATTACCGCGGATGCTCTCGATCTGGAGAGTGCGGCAGAAATCATTAAGAACCACCTGGTTCCAAGAAGCTAGTTCTTTATGAAGCTCTCAATCGGAGGGCAGCTGCAAACAAGATTTCTGTCTCCAAACGCGCCATCGAGTCTTCTAACCGGAGGCCAGTACTTCGACTTTGCCTGTCCAGCAACCGGGAACACTGCAGCCTCTCTTGAGTATGGGTGCTCCCACTCTGAGGTGAGCTGTCCTGCTGTGTGTGGGGCATTCACAAGCGGGTTGTCCTCGGCTGGCCAGTGCCCGTCCTGAACCTTTTGAGCCTCAGCCCTGATTGCAAGCATCGCATCAATGAATCGGTCAAGCTCTTCCAACGGTTCAGACTCAGTTGGCTCAATCATGAGAGTTCCGGCAACCGGGAAGCTCATGGTTGGGGCGTGGAAACCGTAGTCGATGAGGCGCTTGGCAACGTCGTCATTGGCAATGCCAGCAGATGCCTGCAGCGGGCGAATGTCGATGATTGCCTCGTGGGCAACTAGACCATGCTTGCCGGTGTAGAGAAGCGGGAAAGCATCCGCCAGCTTCTTGGCAACGTAGTTCGCGCTCAGAACTGCAACTGCTGTTGCGTCCATCAAGCCCTGGTTTCCCATCATCTGGATGTATGCCCAGGAGATTGGCAGAATGCTAGGTGAACCAAACGGCGCAGCCGAAACCGGTCCATAGTTTGGTAGTTCAACCTGAGCCATCTGGTGACCTGGCAAGAACTCCCTGAGGTGTTCTCTTGCCACCACCGGACCAACACCGGGTCCGCCGCCGCCGTGAGGGATGCAGAAAGTCTTGTGGAGATTCAGGTGCGATACGTCGCCACCGAACTCTCCGAACTTCGCATAACCGACCACTGCGTTCGTGTTGGCGCCATCGATGTAAACCTGGCCACCAGCAGCATGAACTAGGTCGCAGATTTCAACTACTGCTTCTTCGTAAACACCGTGAGTCGATGGGTAGGTGATCATCAGCGCGGCAAGGGTTTCCTGGTGCTCTGCGATCTTCTGCTTCAAGTCCAAAACATCAACGTTGCCGTCTGAGTCGCAACCAACAACTACCACCTGGAACCCTGCCAAAACAGCGCTGGCGCCGTTCGTGCCGTGCGCAGATGAAGGAATAAGGCAAACATCTCTTTGGAAATCCCCGCGGGAGCGGTGATAGCCGCGAATTGCCATCATGCCCGCAAGTTCTCCCTGGCTGCCGGCATTCGGCTGCAGCGAAACTGCTTCGTAGCCGGTGATGTCGCTCAACCAACTGCTCAGTTCTGTTATTAACTCAATGTAACCCTGGGTGTCCTCAGCGGGTGCAAACGGGTGCAGGTTTGCAAACTCCGGCCAGGTGACCGCTTCCATTTCGGTCACTGAGTTCAATTTCATGGTGCAGGACCCCAGCGGGATCATGCCCCTGTCCAGTGCGTAGTCAAAGTCGGCAAGCTTCTTCAGGTAGCGGAGCATTGCGGTTTCAGAGTGGTAGGAGTTGAAGACCGGGTGCTCCAGGTAACTGGAAGTCCTGTGGTTTCTCAGCCGGTCTGAGGCGTCCTCGGGACGAGGCGCCCTGGCACCAAAGGCACCGGCCAATTCGGCCAATAGGTCCCAGGTAGTGCTCTCGTCCACCGAAATTCCCAGGGTGGTTTCATCAACCATCAATACCGTTAGGTCCTTGGCTCTGGCAGCCTGGTAGTGCTTCTCGGCCTCGGTGTTGACAACCCTGATGGTGTCAAAGAAGTTTTCGTGCTGAAGCGTGAAGCCAACTTCTGCCAAAACCTTGGCAAGAGCCGAGGCCTTGTCGTGGATCTCCTGAGCGATTGCCTTCAGGTCTTGAGGTCCGTGGTAGACCGCATACATTCCAGCCATGACTGCCAGGAGCACCTGCGCGGTGCAAATGTTGCTGGTTGCCTTCTCGCGCCTGATGTGCTGCTCTCTGGTCTGCAGGGTGAGGCGATAGGCAGGAGAGCCCTCGGCGTCCACCGAAACTCCAACCAAACGACCAGGCATAGTGCGCTCTAGCTTCTCGCGTACTGCAAGATAGCCTGCGTGAGGACCACCAAAGCCCATTGGCACTCCGAAGCGCTGGGTTGTTCCGCAGACCACGTCCGCACCCTTTTCACCCGGAGGGGTTAGCAGAGTAAGGGCCATTAGGTCGGCGCTGGCAAGAGCCAAACCACCAAATTCATGAACCTTGGCAAACAGACCATCAAAGTCAATAATTCGGCCGCTGGCTCCAGGGTACTGAACCACTGCGCCGAAGCATTCCTGGTCGAGCTGGCTTAGATCGGCGGGGTCGAAGTAGCTGATTACAATTCCAAGCGGCTCGGCACGGTGCTCCAGCAGTGCCTTTGTCTGCGGGAACATGTCGTTGTCGACGAAGAATACATTCGACTCGCTTTCAGCGCTTCGCTTGGCAATCATCATTGCCTCCACCACGGCTGTGGACTCGTCCAACATCGATGCGTTGGCGGTTTTCATGCCGGTGAGGTCGGTTACAACCGTTTGGAAATTGATCAGGGCTTCCAGCCGCCCCTGGCTGATCTCTGGCTGATATGGGGTGTAGGCGGTGTACCAACTTGGGTTTTCTAGCACGTTGCGTTTGATCACACCCGGGGTTCTGGTCCCGTAGTAGCCAAGACCCATAAAGCTCTGAGTAATTCGGTTTTTAGAAGCGATCTCGTGAAGGCGGTCTAGTGCCTCATCCTCACTGATTGCATCTGGAAGCTGGCTGCCACCACGGTAGTGAATGGCCTCAGGCAGGGCCTTTTCCATTAGCTCGGACAAGTCCTTGATGCCGACGTAATCCAGCATCTGTTGCTGCTGGTCCTTATTTGGTCCGATGTGGCGGTTACGGAACTGATGGTGATCTAAAAGCAATTACTCTCCAACTAGCGCGTCGTATTCGGATGCCGAAAGAAGGTCCGGCAAAGAGGTATAACGAATTTTAATCAGCCATCCATCCCCGAACGGGTCATCATTTACCTGGTCAGGTGCCTGATCCAAAGCGCTGTTTACCTCGACGATCTCGCCATCCATCGGGGCATAGAGCTCTCCGACCGATTTGGTGGATTCGATCTCACCACAAATTTTCATGTGGGCGGCATTGGAGCCCACCTTCGGAAGGTCAACGTAAACAATCTCACCAAGCGCATCAGCTGCGTACTTAGTGATTCCAACTGTTGCCACGTCGCCTTCGACCAGCACCCATTCGTGCTCTTTGGTGTACTTACGGTCTGCTGGGTTTGCCATCTTTATTACCTTTCCCGCTTATAAAACGGTAGTTGAACAATCTTGTATGGAATTCTGGTGCCGCGAACATCGGCTTCAACTTCGCTGCCTACTTCTAAACCTTGGTCAACTTGCAGCATCGCCATCGCTATTGGCTCTTGAAGCGTTGGTGACAGTGCCCCTGATGTGACCTTGCCAATTGCAACATCCTCACCGGGTAGAAAAATTTCATAGTCGGCACGGGCTGCTCGGCGGCCTTGGCCAGCTAGGCCGAAGAGTCGGTAATCTGGGTGCTTGGCGCTCTCAAGCGCTTGCTTGCCCACAAATTGATCCTTATCAAACCGAATCACCTTGCCCAGGTTTGCTGAAAATGGCGTGTAGTCGATGCCTAGCTCGTGGCCGTAGAGCGGCATGCCGGCCTCAAGGCGAAGGGTGTCTCGACAGGCTAGGCCGCATGGCTCAACTCCGTCTTGAGCCAGTAGCAGCTGCCAGATCTTGGAGGGGTCGCCCGCAACAAAAATCTCAAAACCATCTTCACCGGTGTAGCCAGTGCGAGCCAAGAACACATCCTGGTCCAAGAGCCTGGCAGCAGCAATCGAGTAATACTTCAACTCGGTCAGGTCAACATCTACCAGCGAACCAAGGATCTGATTGGTCTTTGGTCCCTGCATCGCAATCAGAGACCAAATTCCAGACTCATCCACCACCTGGGTGTCGGGGAAATTTTCAAGGCGCTGCTTCAGCGCTTCCACCACTTGGTGATGGTTGCCGGCGTTGGCAACAATCATGAACTCATCTTGGTCAAGACGGTAAACGATCAGGTCGTCGATTATGCCGCCCTGATCGTTGCAGATCATGGTGTATTTGGCGCGGCCAACTTCGATTTCGGAGAGCTTAGAAATAAGGGCGAAGTCGAGAAAGTCCTCAGCGGAACCAGTGACTCGAATCTCTGCCATGTGGCTTATGTCAAACAGGCCACAGCCGTTGCGAACAGTGTGATGTTCATCAATGTCTGAGCCATAGCGAACGGGCATTTCCCAGCCACCGAATTCGGTAAAGCTGGCCCCCAACTTTTCATGCTCTGCTCTGAGTTTTGTGTTTAGCACATCACCAGACTAGTCAAGTTTTTGAGTCAGTAATTACTCTTGGCCAAGGTTGCCAGTTAGGCGTCCATGAAGCCGTTCGCTGGCCTTGTTCATTCCCTTGATGTAGACGTTCTTGCCCATTGATTCATATTTGGTGGTGATCGAATCTAGGGCAGCAATTGTCGAGGCGTCCCAGATGTGTGAGTTGGTGACATCAATAACAATTTCATCCGGGTCGTCGGAGTATTCAAAAAGCGTGGTCAGGTCATTACTCGAGGCAAAAAACAGCTCACCCTCAACGGTGTATAGGGCCGCGCTGATTTCATCATCGCCGCCAACGCTTCTGGTGACGCTGGCAAAGTGGGCAACTCTCCTGGCGAAGGCGATCATCGCAACGATCACACCGACAATCACACCGATTGCAAGGTTGTGGGTCCAGACCACCACGGCAACGGTCGCAACCATAACTGTGGTTTCACTCTTGGGCATGCGCTTCAGAGTCGAGGGCTGGATGCTGTGCCAGTTGAAGGTTCCGAAAGAAACCATGAGCATTACGGCAACCAGGGCCGCCATTGGAATTTGAGCAACGATGTCGCCAAGACTGACCACCAAAATCAACAGGAACACACCCGCCAAGAAAGTGGAAATCCTAGTTCTGGCTCCAGAGGCCTTGACGTTGATCATGGTCTGACCGATCATCGCGCAGCCACCCATGCCACCAAGGAACCCGGACAGGATATTTCCGACCCCTTGAGCAAGCGACTCTCTGGTTTTCTGGCTGTGAGTGTCAGTGATTTCATCGACCAACTTCGCGGTCATCAAGGACTCAAGTAGTCCAACCAGCGCCATTGCCAGGGCAAACGGAGCAATGATGTTGAAGGTTTCCATGGTCAGCGGAACATTTGGAATCAATAGCTCCGGAAGTGATTCTGGAAGTTCACCCTCGTCACCAACCCGTGGCACCGAAATTGCCATCACCAAAACCATCGCACTGACCAGCACGATTGCAACAAGTGGTGCCGGGATCACCTTGGTGAAGCGCGGCATGAAAATCATTACAAGCAGTCCGATTGCGACCAACCAGTAAACGGCAAACGGGACACCAATCAGGTGCGGCAACTGAGCCATGAAGATCAAAATTGCAAGTGCGTTCACAAACCCCAGCATCACGCTGCGAGGGATGAAGCGCATTAGCTTGGCTGCCCCAAGCGCGCCCAGAACCAGCTGGAAGATTCCAGCAAGGATGACTGTGGCCAAGAAATAATCCAGCCCGTAATCTCGTGCCACAGGGGCAATCACAAGTGCCACCGCACCAGTTGCGGCTGAAATCATCGCCGGACGTCCACCCAGAATCGCGGTGGTGATGGCCATCACGAAGCTTGAGAACAGTCCAACTCGTGGGTCAACACCGGCCAAGATGCTGAAGGAGATTGCCTCTGGAATCAAGGCCAGGGCAACAACCAGTCCCGCTAGGCTCTCGCGCAGCAACAGCCTTGGATTGGCGATCGCTTCTTTGACAGTTGGTCTGGGGCGATAACGAGGATCGGTTCCAGAAAATAGCGCAGTCAGCTTGGTTTTTAGTGTGTTCAAAATTTTTGGCTTCTTTGGTTGCCGGACAAATTCACGGCACTCCGTCGCGCCTAAGTGCTACCAGCCTACGCTAGTCAACCAGCTAGCCGCCTAAAAAGTTCTTCGTACTTCTGTGCTGTCAGGGCGATGATCTCGTCTGGTAACTCTGGCGGTTGGCTCTTGAGGTCCCAGTTTGCAAGCAACCAGTTTCTAATAATTTGCTTGTCAAAACTCTGGTCTCTAATTCCTTGTTCCCAGGCATCACGGTCCCAGTAGCGAGAGCTGTCGGGGGTCAAAACTTCGTCACCGAGGGTCAGGGTGTTTGTTGCAGGGTCATTGCCAAATTCGAACTTGGTGTCGGCAAGAATCAAACCGGCCTTCTCGGCAAAAGCACTGGCCTGATTGAAGATCTTGAGGCTTTGCTCTCGCAGCTGCTCCGCGATTTCTTGACCCACGATTTGGACGGTCTGGTCGAAGCTGATGTTCTCGTCCTTTTGGCCAACCTCAGCCTTGAAGGCAGGGGTGAAGATTGGTTCCGGCAGGCGATCGCCGTTTTTCAGACCCGTAGGAAGCCTCACGCCGCAAATCTTTCCGGTTGCTTGATACTCGGTCCAACCTGAGCCGGAGATGTAGCCGCGGACAACGCATTCGATTGGGTACATCTCAAGCTTTTTGGCCATCATCGCTCTGCCCTGAACCGCAGCCGGCACAGTCAATTCACTGCTGCGGTGGTTTGGGACTTCTAGGTGATCAAACCAGAAGTTGGTTACCTTGGTCAGTGCCTCACCTTTACCCGGAATCGGCTTTGAGTGAATAGTGTCAAAGGCGCTGATGCGATCGCTGGCAACCACTAAAACCAGGTGGTCGTAGTTCTGATCTTCACTCTGGTAGAGGTCACGGACTTTGCCTGAATAGACGTGTCTAAAGCCTGGAAGTTCCATCTACTCAGCAACCTTCAGCGCTATGTCGCTGCGGTAGTGAGACCCCTGCAAACTGATTCGGGACATGCCCTCGTAGGCAAGCGCTCTGGCAGCGCTATAAGTTTTTGCTGTTCCAACCACCGAAAGCACTCGGCCGGTTGGGCTTGCCTTGCAAACCTCAACATCATCCATCGCCTCGGCGCTTTCGATGCCGGTAACCTCACGAGCCTCAACCGCGGTAACGGGGTAGCCCTCTGATGCCAACACCACGGTCACCGCAACATCCTCGGAGAATTTCGCAACAGGGGCATTGTCAAGCTTTCCAGCAGCAGCTGCGGCCAAGAGTTCAGCCAGATTTGTCTGAAGCCGCCTCAGCACAACTTGAGTTTCGGGATCCCCAAAGCGAGCGTTGAACTCGATCACCTTGATGCCGCGTTCGGTCACGATCAGACCGCAGTAGAGCAGGCCAATAAATTCAGCTCCGCGCTTTTTGAGTTCATCAATGGTTGGCTGGGCAATCTTTTCGGTCACCTCTTCAACGAAGTTAGCTGGCAACCACGGAAGCGGAGAGTAGGCACCCATGCCACCGGTGTTCGGCCCAAGGTCGCCATCCAGTGCTCGCTTGTAATCCTGGGCTGGGCTAAGCGGCATTACGTTCTGACCGTCCGATAGGAAGAACAGGCTGACTTCCTCGCCGTCTAGAAACTCCTCAACCAAAACTCCGTCACTCAGAAACTTCTCCGCATGCAAAAGTGCCTCGGTTTTGTCTCGGGTGACAATCACTCCCTTGCCAGCAGCAAGACCGTCGGCCTTGATCACATACGGCGCACCGAACTGGCTCATGGCATCTTCAACCTCGGCCAGGTCATCACAGCGTCTAGACATTCCGGTTGGAATATCCGCAGCCGCCATGACGTCCTTGGCAAACTGCTTGCTTCCCTCGAGGGCAGCAGCTTTTTGATCAGGTCCAAACACCAGCATTCCTTGAGCCCGAAGGTTGTCCGCAAGACCCGCAACCAGCGGTCCTTCTGGGCCAATGATTGCAAGCTCCACAGCTTCTTCAAGGGCAATTTTTGTGATGCCCAAATTGTCTGAGATGTCTTTCAGCTCTCTGACCTCGACCTGCCTAGCAATGTATTCATTGCCCGGGGTGCAGACGATGTCCTCTGGTTTGGTGCCGGTCCTGATTAGGGCCTTCACGATGGCGTGCTCTCTGGCGCCGGAGCCAACAACAAGGATTCTCATTCTGGTGAGTTTACTAATCGGTAAGGACCTTGCCTGGTTGCCATAATGGTGAAGTGGGTAAAAAACTGATCTCAGAGGCAGATGGCAAAGCTGCCCTTGCCGACCTTGAGACTCAAATGCCGACTGCGGTCAGGTACCTACTGCAACAGATTTCAGTTGCTTATCCCGGTGGCACCGTCGAGTTGCGCGTTCCGCCCTTTGGTGCAGTCCAGTGCCTTGAAGGACTCAACCACAGAAGAGGAACGCCTCCCAATGTTGTGGAGCTGAGCCCCGATGTTTTTTTGAAACTATGCATGGGCCAGTTGCAGGTTGCAGAGGCCAGTAAATTGCGCGGCTGTAATTTTTCTGGAGAAAAGGCGCTGTCCATTTCAGAAGTTTTTCCGTTGACTAACTATTAGTTGTCATTCCGGCCCTGGCATGCACTTCATCCATGGTTATATTGAACCGTGACCACCAATGAAAACCAAGCGGGCGAAGTTGTAGAGATTCGCAGGGCCCCGAAGGTGCTGAGTTTCGCCCTGACCGGCGCAGCAATTGGTTTGGTGCTGTCGTTTCTGTTGAATCTTTTGATTCCGGACGACTCAAGGTCAAACGAAAATGTGCTGGGTCTGTTGCTGGTTGCCCTTGGCAGCTTGGGGCTTGGGGTTGGCGTGATGTTCGCAATCATTTTTGATTTAGTTTCCTCACGAAGAACCAAGCAGGCTGTTGCCAGCAAGGAAGTGCAATGACCCGAGGCGACGGGCGACTAAATCACGACATTCTCCCCGGCGAGAAGGGTCCGCAAGATCAGTGCGGCGTCTTTGGGGTCTGGGCACCGGGCGAAGAAGTGTCCAAGCTTGCCTACTTCGGGCTCTACGCACTGCAGCACCGTGGTCAAGAGTCGGCAGGAATCGCCACCTCAACCGGCGAAAAGATTTTGGTTTACAAGGACATGGGTTTGGTGTCTCAGGTCTTTAATGAGTCCGCACTTGAGTCACTGCAGGGCTACATGGCCGTTGGTCACACTAGGTATTCAACAACCGGGGCTTCCCACTGGCGAAATGCGCAGCCAACCCTTGGCCGCACCACCTATGGAACCGTCGCGCTTGGGCACAATGGAAACCTCACAAACACCTCTGAACTGCTAGAGCTCTTAGATCAGCGTTACCCGGATCACGAGAGCGAACTTCGTGGCGGAAACACCACTGACACAGCTGTGCTTACAGCGCTGCTGACCGGAAACCCGGATAGCACCTTGGAGCAGACCGCCCTTGAATTGTTGCCAAAGGTCAAGGGTGCCTACTGCCTGGTGTTTATGGATGAAACCACCCTCTATGCAGCCCGTGATCCGCAGGGAGTGCGGCCCCTGGTTCTGGGAAGGCTCGAGCGCGGTTGGGTAGTTGCGTCAGAGACCGCAGCCCTTGACATCGTGGGTGCCAGCTATGTGCGCGAGATCGAACCGGGCGAGCTGATTGCAATTGATGAAAACGGAATTCGAACCACGAAGTTTGCACCGGAGAAGCGCGCCGGATGTGTTTTTGAGTATGTGTATCTAGCCCGACCCGACACTTCGATTAGTGGTCGAGTGGTCTACGAGGCACGCGTGGAGATGGGCAGAACCCTTGCCAAGGAGCATCCAATCGAAGCAGATTTGGTAATGCCGACGCCTGAGAGTGGAACCCCGGCAGCCATCGGCTACAGCGAACAGTCCGGAATCCCGTTCGGTCATGGACTTGTTAAAAACGCTTATGTTGGCAGGACTTTTATTCAGCCATCACAAACCATTAGGCAGCTTGGAATCAGGCTAAAGCTGAACCCGCTGCGAGAGGTAATTGCAGGCAAGCGGCTGGTGGTCGTTGATGATTCAATCGTGCGAGGCAACACCCAACGGGCCCTGGTAAAGATGCTGAAAGAGGCAGGTGCTGCAGAGGTTCACGTTCGAATCTCAAGCCCGCCAATTACTTGGCCATGCTTTTACGGAATCGACTTTGCCTCCCGCGCAGAGCTGGTTGCCTCCGGCATTGGAATTGAAGAGGTAAGGCAGTCAATTGGTGCAGACTCGCTTGGCTATCTATCCAAAGAAGGCATGATCGCTTCCACCGACCAGCCAGAAAACAAACTTTGCACCGCCTGCTTCACTGGCCAGTACCCGATCGAACTTCCTGCAGCAGAACGATTGGGCAAGAATCTTCTGGAGCGACCGGTTGCAACCATCCAGACCGAAGGGCATGTTCATAATGGCTAATCCATACGCTGCCTCAGGGGTTGATACCGAAGCTGGTGACCGGGCCGTAGAGCTGATGAAGGCCGCGGTTTCTGCCACTCACAACAACCTCGTTCTCGGCGGCTTCGGCGGATTTGCGGGGATGATTGACGGCAGCATTCTGAAAAACTACGATCACCCAATTCTGGCAACCTCAACTGATGGTGTTGGAACCAAGGTCGCAATCGCTCAGGCCCTTGATAAGCACGACACCGTCGGCCAGGACCTGGTTGGAATGGTGGTTGACGACATCGTTGTCACCGGCGCTCGCAGCCTATTCATGACCGACTACATCGCCTGTGGTCACCTGGAGCCAACAAGGATCGCGGACATCGTCCGCGGCATTGCCAATGCCTGCAAGGCAGTGGATGTTGCTTTGGTTGGCGGGGAGACCGCCGAGCACCCGGGGCTGCTGGGTCCAGAGGAATACGACGTTGCTGGGGCCGCAGTAGGGGTAGTTGAAAAAAGCAAGATTCTCTCGGCTGATTCGGTGCAGGTTGGGGACGTAGTGCTTGGCTTAGGAGCTTCAGGCCTGCATTCCAATGGTTACTCACTGGTCAGAAAAATTGTTGCCGATCACAACCTCGACTACAAGCAGCAAATGCCGGAATTCGGCAGAAGCCTGGGCGAGGAGCTCTTAGAACCAACTGCCCTCTACACCGGAGTTTTGAACAAGCTGCTTGCCGATGTTCGGTTCCAGGGCAAGATTTCAACCATGAGCCACATCACCGGTGGTGGGATAGCTGCAAACCTTTCCCGGGTGCTGCCTGGCAATGTGATGCTGGAGGTAGACCGCTCAACCTGGTCACCGCGTCCAGTGTTCCAAGTGATGGCGTCGATTGCAGACATTGACCTGTTTGATCTTGAGACGACCTGGAACCTTGGGCTCGGGTTCGCGGTTGTGGTCAGGTCAGAAAGCGCCACCGCCATCTCTGAAACCCTGAACGCACTTGGAGTCAAGACCTGGGAGCTTGGTTGGATTCAGGCAAGGCCAGCTGGAGAATTAGCTCCAGATTTTGTGTCCGTCGCTAAGGGTGTTGCTGGTGGTGCTGTGAGGCTGGTCGGCAATTATGGCGACTAAGCAAACCGCAGTCGTTGGCATCATTGGCCTACTTGCCGCTTCAGGTGCGTTTGTAGTCGGCATGATCACCGGAGCTAGCAACGCTGAAGTTTCACTGGTGCGCGATACGCCAAACGAGCTTTGCTTCATTGACACCTCAGAGCAGCTGTTCACTGAAAAGCATGCAGCCACCAAGCTAATCGGTTGTCAGGTGGTTGGGATGACTAAGCAAGCCGCCCTTGATTACATCCAGAGCAATGATTTGACGGTTCGGATTGCCTCAGAGGATGGCGAGTACTTTGCCCTGACCGAAGACATGTCAGATTCCAGAATTAATTTGGATATCTTGGTTGGTCTGGTGGTTGGCGCAAGCGCCTGGTAGCTAGTTAGATTCTTCTTCGTCTTCTTCGTCGTCATAGAGGTCAGCCCACTTGTCGACATACTGATCTGAATCTTCTGGGGTGCTTAGCTCTGCTTCGAGCGCAGAATAGTCGGTTGCCGGGCTGAAGTATTTCAGCTCTCTGGCAACCTTGGTGTTCTTAGCTTTTTGACGGCCACGCCCCATGGCGAGCCCCCTTTTTCTCTAACTAATCTGGGCAATAAATCTACCCAGGAAACCTGTGGGAACCTGTATGAAGATTCTAACAGGGCTAAGCGAGCCAAAAAACCAGAGTCAGCAGAAGTAGTGGAAAAACTATATTTGTGGCAATTGTCAAAAGCATCTGAGCAATCCGACCGCGGTGATAGAAATCAAAACCTGCCTGCGAGATTCCAGAGAAGGTTGAAAGTCCACCAGCTAGGCCGACGGTGGCAATGATCAGATAATCCTGAACCAGGTAGCCGGAGTGGAAATAGGCAATCAGCAGTGCCGCCAGGCCATTTGTCAGGAACAACCCAAAAGGCATCACGCCCTGCCAGCGCATTAAGAAAACTCGGGCAACGCTGCCCAGGCCTCCAAAAACCCCAATCAGGAACGTAAGCAAGATCGGATTACTCATTTGGCATCAGCCCTTTGCTGGACGCGTCGCCCCTGGTGCCAGCCAACTCCATAGGTTGCTACTCCGGCCAAAAGCATCGCGAAAATCTCCCAGCTCAAGCCATTGATGTCGACAAATAATGTGACCGCGCTCATGGTGGTGAAGCCACCGGCAAAGCCATAGGCCCAAAGCCATTTACACCACAGGGTTTGGAAGTAGGGGAGCCTGGCGGTCAACCCCAAGAAGTAGGAACCGAGCAGGTTAATCACAGCCAGTGCGATTAGCTCAGAGGTTGGAAACTCAACGTTTATGGCAATGAGTTCGGCAAGCATGTAGCGAAGCATGCTGCCAAGGGCACCGCCTAAAAAGACATACCCGGCCATTTTCAAACTGGTCGACACCTAATCAAGCCTAGCTAATCAAAATCTTTTGGCACTAGCATTTCAAAAATGGATCAGAACAGCTTTATCTCGGGAAGTTATTACCAAAATGACTACACCAAAGAGCAGAACAGCCAGTTCACCAGAGAGTTTTCCGCAATCACCGAAAAAATGGCGGGCTGCCTGGATCAGGGGCTGGCTGCCGATTCCGAACAGATGCAGCAGGCCGTGCAGGAGCACTACAACTTTTGCCTGAAATTTTGGAAGCCAACCAGGGAAGCCTATAAATCTCTGGCCATGAGTTACGTGCTGCCATCCGACTACCGCGATAGCTACGAAAACGTTCGCGAAGGTCTAGGAAAATACATCTATGACGCAGTCATAGAGTTTGCTGATCAGAACCTTGCCTAGGCTTTGACCTTAGCTTTTCTTCCAAGCCTGAAGGTGGAGAGGAAGCCAAGAAACAAGAACAAGCCGGCAGCCCAAGCCGCCAACTTCACGCCCTCGGTAAAGGCCTCACCTGACTGGTAGATAACGTCATCCAGAACCTGCTGCGAGACTTGCTGCGGAAGCAAAATCTGATCAAGGACCGGAATTGCACCACCGGCACTGTCGACCACAATCTCAACAACTTGAGCCTGCTGCGCTGCAGTCAGTCCAGTGTCTTGAAGATTGGTTTCTAGGTTTGACTGAATTCCTGTGAACAGCATCGTTCCGAGAACGGCGATACCCAGAGCGGAGCCCACTTGCCGAACGGTCGACTGCGAGCCCGAGGCTTGACCGTTTTGATCCATTGGAACATCGATCATGATCACGCCGGTGAGTTGTGCCGTTGCAAGCCCAATTCCGATTCCATAAACCAGAAGCAAAGGGGCAACCAGAACCCATCCAGAGGCAGTGCTGGCCAGGAGCGCGATTCCAATAACTGCAATCAATTCCAGCATCACACCGATTTGCACGGCTCTTGCCGGTGGCAGTTTGCCACTGAGTGCACCACCCACACCGGATGCCAGGAAAGCACCAAGTGCTAGCCAGAGCAGGACCAACCCGGAACTTACTGGCGATAACCCAAGCACGTTCTGCAACCAAAGCGGCAGGGCAAATAGGATTCCAAATTCACCCATTGAAATAATTGCGGCAGCGATGGACCCGTTCCGGAAAGAAGTTATCGAGAACAAGCCCAGATCCAGGATGACGTTTTTGTGAGCCTTTTCCTGCCTGCGTTCCCAAAAAACAAACAGCAATCCTGAGATCAGCGAGATGGCCAGCGAAACTGGAATCACGCTGATGGTGTCAGCTGGCCAAGTGAAGCTGCCGAGGGTGAACTGGTTTGCCGTTTGTTCCCACCAGCCATAGATGCGCCCCTCGATAAGACCAAATACCAAAGTGGAGAACATCACCACGGAAATGGCGGCACCAATCCAATCAATACCGCCGGCTCGCTGAGGAGACTTTGACTCTGGGACCAGCAGAATAAGCCCAGCCAAAATCAATATGCCAAGCGGCAAGTTGATCATGAATGCCCATCTCCAAGTGAAATCGGTTGCGAGCCATCCACCAAGCACCGGCCCAACTGCAACCATTCCACCAATAGTTGAGCCCCAGATGGCAAATGCAATTCCACGCTCTTTGCCCTGGAAGTTAGCGTTCACTAGCGAGAGTGTTGTCGGTAGCACCATTGCGCCACCGACACCCTGTACCACTCTGGCCAGAATTAGTTCTGTAGCGGACTCTGTGAGACCGGCCCAGACCGAGGCGATGATGAAAATCACAATACCCAGGTTCAGTATTCGTTTTCTGCCGAAGCGGTCGGCTATCGAGCCAAAAACTAGAAGCAAAGACGCAAAAACCAAAATGTAGCTTTCCTGCACCCACTGAACTTCTGTTGAGGACAGGTCCAGCTCATCGATGATGGCTGGGAAAATTGTATTTACGATGGTGCCATCAATGATGACAAGTGAGATTGCCATCGAGATGAAAATCAGGCCAATCCAACGCCTACGTGCTGACATGTTGCTCTTTTCTTTTTATTTACTGCTAGCCAGCGGCCAGCAGGGCACAGGCCCCAAGTGCCAAAACAATTCCGGCACCCTGTGACAGAGCTATTCGCTCTTTTAAAAACACTCTCGCAAGCAATATAGTTCCCACCGGATACAGAGCCGTTAGCACCGCTGCGATGGCTAGGGCACCGGATCTGGTCGCGATCAAGAAGGTCACGTTGCCAAGAACATCGCCCATTCCCGCAAGAATGACGAGGCCCGCGAGTTTCCAGTCGGTCAGCGACTCAATAAACGGCTTCTTTGGCTGGCGCAACCACAGGACAAGCAGCCCAGCAATCAGCAGCACCAGGCCAACTACTCGCATGACCACCAGGGCTGCCAGCCCAGAGTCGGAGCCGGTTGAATCTAGGAAAACAAAGATGCCAGAGAAGCCAAGGCCTGCGCCGATTGAGTAAACAAATGCTGGGAGTGAGGGCAACTGAACCTTGTCGCCCGGCACAAAGCCAACCAAGACCACTGCAATCAGGATCAAGATAACCGCGACAACGGCAAAACTCGAGAGTTCCTGTCCGGCAACCACATCGAAAATCACGGGTATCACGGCAGAAACAACTGCGGTGAGCGGACTGACGATTGAGATTGGTCCAAGTGCCAGCGCTGCATAGAGACAACTAATTGCAATTGCTGAGCAGATGCCGGCATAGATGCCGGCTTGAATTGTTTGGGCAGAGTAATCGGCCCCAACAAAGACGCTAAGAACAAGTGCGATTAGCAACCCAACGCTAAAGGAGTAGGTGGTTGCTGCAACAGCGCGGATTCTTTTTGCCGCTAGCGCGCCAACGAAGTCTGCGTAGCCATAAGAAAAGGCGGATAGTAGGCCAAAAATTATGGTCACTATCCGCCTACTTCCTGGTGGCTCCGACCGGCGTCGATCCGGTGACCTAACGATTTTCAGTCGTTCGCTCTACCAACTGAGCTACAGAGCCAAGGAGCAAAATGCCCCTCCATTCGCCCTTGGCGAAGCGACCCTGACGAGACTTGAACTCGCGACCTCCGCCGTGACAGGGCGGCGCGCTAACCAACTGCGCTACAGGGCCAAATGGTACTACTGACATCGCCTGGTGACCCCAACGGGATTCGAACCCGTGCTGCCGCCGTGAAAGGGCGGTGTCCTAGGCCACTAAACGATGGGGCCGTGAAGTTGGCGACTTCAAAAGCACCGAGGCATAACAATACTGGTGAAACCACCAGTTGCGCAACACCTAGGAAACCTTCAGTGATTAGTTGAGTGTTTAAGTTAGCCTTTTGGCGAACAGGCGGTTTTGTGAAAGTACGTAATCGAGTAGTCGCAGCCCTTGCTGGGATTGGCATGTTGGCCACCAGCGTGGTGCTGTTGCCGGCCTATGCCGTGCCGAGCTACCCCACTGCGGCCGAGGTGGCAGCAGCAAAAGCCAGCGTTCAAAAAAAGGCCGAGATGGTCGAGCGCATCGAGGGCCTTCTGGAGACTCTCCAACAAGAGGCCGATGCCCTAGAAATTATTGCCCTCCAAAAAAACGAGCAGTACAACCAAGCGGTAGAAGAAGTCAGCCAAATGGCAGCAAAGGTTGTCGGGCTCGAGGCACAGGTTGAAAGTTCTGCCCAAGAGGCTGAGGACGCGAAGGTTCAGCTGGCTCAAATTGTCGGGAAAATGTATCGCGACCAGGCAAGCGGAAACACTTCGCTGGAGCTCTTTTTCAACCCGGACAACGCCGAAGACCTCCTCTACCAGCTGACCATGCAGGACATGATGGCCCAGCGCACCGGCGCTATCTATGACGCGGCTCTAGAGAAGCAGACCCAGGCAGAGGCGCTAGCGGCTGAGCTCGACAGTGCCCGGACTGAACTGCAGCTGCGCGAGGATCAAGCCAAAGAACTTTATGACCAAGCTCAGGCTGCAGCAGATGCCGTGATTGCCAAGGTACAACAATCAGAGCGCGAGCGAGCCACGATGATGAGCCAGCTGGCAAGCCTGAAGGACACCGCGGCAGATCTTGAGAGGCAGCGAATCGAGGGCTTAGAGGCCGAGCGGCGTCAGAACCTGGTGAAGACCGCCCCGACTTCCCCAGAGCTCTACAGCGTCGGCAACCCCGACTACGCAAAGGTTGAAACTGCAATTGCCTTTGCCTCTGAGCAGCTCGGAGAACGCTATGTGCTTGGCGGCGCTGGGCCAAATGTTTGGGACTGTTCCGGAATCACCATGAAGTCATACGCTGCCGCCGGTGTTTACATCGGATGGCACTCAGCTACCGCTCAATACAACATCATGGCCAGCAAGCAGAAGCTGGTGCCATTCCAGGACATTCAGCGCGGGGACCTGATCTGGTGGAGTAAGGAAACAGCGTTTTCAGGCGACAAGTATCACGTTGCCATTTACATGGGAGACGGCATGATGCTGGAAGCGCCGAACCCTGCTAGAACCGTGAGAATTGTTCCGGTTCGCTACGGTGAGATTTGGCCCTATGCCGGAAGGCCAACCGCCTAGCGACCACCGCCACCGCCACCGCCACCACCACCGCCAGCGCCACCACCGCCACCAGCCCCGCCGGAAGTGCTGGACCCAAAGGATGCGCTCGTGGCAGATGATAACGAATTCATGGCGCCGTAAAAGCTCGAGTGGTTATTGCTCGCCAGCCATGCTGGGTTTTGGCCTCCATAGAGAGTGCTGAGCTCTTTCATCCAAGTTTTGCCAAGCCCAAGCACAATCGCCCAGGGTAGAAGTTTTTCGTGGAGCTTGAGGTAACCGCCCTCACCAACTAGCGCTCCGGTTGGAGACTGTAAGAATTCGAGTCGGTGTTGTTCGGCGAGCTTCATGTATACCTTCAGGCCCTTCAGATGATCTCGGGCTTCGGCGCCATCTGAGTTCAAGGGCGAGCGCGAGACCAGAACAGCACCCAGAAGGCCCAACACGCAAAATATGACAACGGCAGTAACCACTAGGCCATTTCCATACCGATTGGCGATCGAGATCAATGCAATCGTTAGGCCAGCGGCCCCCAACACAAGTGCGGCCAGGGTGAAAAACACTCTTGGGGTGATTGAGGTCTTGACATAAAAGCGCTCACGAGCCGCCGCTTTTGAGCTGCCTAAGAAAGCGGTTAATCTCGTGTTTCGATGGCTGTCATTTTTTGGCATCGGAGTTGTCACGCCAACCCTCGGCAAGTCACCGAATAGCACCTTCAAAACTTCTTGGTTTTGCTCGCTCAAATCCTCAGAAACTAAAATAACGGCCCACTTGGATTTACCCCACTTGGACTTAGTTCCTTCAGTTATTTTGATTTTCCCGGCTACCGCGAGCTCGAGAAGTACGGCAACTGGCAAGGCAGCGGGAGTGCTCAGCAGCTGAGCGGCATGCTCCAGGCTGACGGTCTTAGGGGGCAAATATTCCGTCAGAATCACCTTGCGGCCGGGTGCTCCGGACAAAACTTTCAGGTTGTACCGAAGCGCCAGGGCGACGACAGCTAGTAAAGCAACGAGCAGTGGAAGCAGTAACCAGTTCAGCAGGTAATCGCTTGCGTTCCTCGTTAGCACGGTGAAGGTACCTGGCTCGAAAGCCAGAGCAACCGTCACAGTTTGATTTGGCTGAAGGTTATTTTGTTCAACTGACACCACAGTCGAATTGCCAGTAGCAGTGAAAGTCAGCTCGCATCGGTTGGTGTCACCTTCGCCACCGAAATAGCATGCGGATGCCTTCGGCACTAGGCCAGAAGCCGCTTTGTCCTCCAACACAACTTGAGCGCCAACGACGTCGAACCGCTGGGCCCATCCGGTGCCATTCAGGTCCCAGTAAAACTCCTGGTATCCGGAGCTGTCAGTGAAGTCACCGATTATGTTCTGCTGACGATAACTCAGTACAAAACTTTGCCGGCCATATAGGTACTGACCCTCTGGAACCACGGAATCAACTGCCAAATAACCAGAATCTGAAAAAACATTTAGAGGTCTCGGCACGCCATTCTCATCGGTGAGCGAGAGTACTTCTGTTTCAAGCGGCATTCTGTTGTACCAGCTAGGAAAATAACGAATCAGGCCCCGATTTTGATCAAAATCAGGGAACACCGGCACCAGTGTTTCCTGGACGTTTAGCGTTGCCAGTCCATCACGATCGATCGTTATCCGGTACTCGGCTTGAAACGAGTCGAAGTGGAAATCTTCTACTGACGCATGGGCACCAAGTGGTAGCAGCCATATCGCCAGCGTGGCGGCTGCAAGACGCTTGAGTTTTCTAATGCTTGAAGTTGGCATAGGCATTATCAATGACCTTTTGGGTCGCAGCTTTGTCTTGCCAGCCTTGAATCTTTACCCACTTGCCGGGCTCTAGATCTTTGTAGCGGGTGAAAAAGTGCTCGATTTCATCGAGGGTCTGCTGTGGAACGTCTTTGAGATCCTGGATGTGCTGCCAACGCGGGTCTTTGTCCTGAACGCAGAGGACCTTCTCGTCGACTCCGCCGTCATCTTCCATAACCAACATGGCAACCGGGCGCACCTTTACGCCAACGCCTGGGAACAGTGGGTGCTCAAGAAGCACTAGAGCGTCCAACGGATCTCCGTCGCCACCAAGAGTGTTTTCAAAAAAGCCGTAGTCGGTCGGGTAAACAAATGGAGTGAACAAAACTCGGTCTAGGTAGACCCGACCGGTTTCGTGGTCGACCTCATATTTGTTTCTAGAACCGCGTGGAATCTCAATAACTACGTCGTATGACAAGGCATCTCCTCAATAGGCTTAGACAAAAGATTACCGAATCGAGAGCAATGGTTTTGAGAAATCGACTTACTCCGGCAGTAGCCGATGTTCGTCGTGCGCTCAGGCAGAGCCTCGAAGGCCAGGAACTAAACCCAGAATCCAGAATCCTGGTGGCCTGTTCCGGCGGTCCAGACTCCATGGCGCTGGCAGCGGCAGCTGCCTTCGAGGCACCCAAGCTCGGGCTCAAGGTCGCAGCCGTGATTGTTGATCACGGTCTCCAAGAACGGTCAGAGGTGATTGCCACTGAGACTGCAGAAAAGCTCGAGGCACTTGGTCTAGACCCCGTTGTAATCGAACGGGTCACTGTTGCTGACGACGGAACTGGCCCGGAGGCAGCGGCCCGAACTGCTCGCTATCAGGCGCTGGAGCGGGCTCGCAAGCTAGTTTCGGCAGATCTGATTGTGCTTGGCCACAACAAAGAGGACCAAGCGGAGACCGTGCTGCTGGGTCTTACTAGGGGCTCTGGTCTGCGTTCAATTGCCGGCATGCAGATGCTGGATGCAGAAAAGAAACTCCTTCGGCCGCTACTGCAGGTAAGCAGAGAAACCCTGAGAGCAAGTTGCCAAAACCAAGACATTGAGTTCTGGACTGACCCTCATAACTCAGACCCCAAATTCACTCGGGTGCGAATTAGGCAGCTTCTAGAAAACTTAGAACATCAGCTTGGCCCAGGCTTTGCTGACGCCCTTTCTCGGACGGCTGAGATGGCCGATGAGGCCGATGCGGTGGTGCTCAATCAGGCAAAACTGTTGCTTGCCACAGCAACTGCCAACAAAGCCTCAGGCCAGATCGGCTTGACTGTTTCGGCGCTCGCTGAGGCACTGCCTGGAATCAGGCGGAGGGCAATCTTTGAGACCGCCCTGGCGACAGGTGCAAAGAGCGTTTCCAGGGTTCAGGTGCTCGGGGTTGATGAACTAATCACGAATTGGCACGGACAAAAGAAGCTGGCCCTTTCAGGCATTACAGTAGAGCGGGTAGGCGACAGAATCGTCTTCACTCGTTCAGTTACCAACTAACCAGGGAGCCTGCCAGTGCACCTAAACCACCCAGACATTACCAAGGTGCTTGTCACTGCAGATCAGATTTCAGTAAGGGTTGCCGAACTGGCAGCAGAGCTCGACGAATACTACGCCGGCAAAGACCCGCTATTAGTCGGAGTGCTAAAAGGCGCAGTTCCATTTATGGCGGACCTCTCTCGGGCAATGGAGTTGTCAACTACCCAGGACTGGATGGCAGTGTCCTCCTACGGATCTGGAACAACTTCCTCTGGAGTGGTCAGAATCCTAAAAGATCTCGACACTGACCTGGACGGCCGACACGTGCTGATTGTCGAGGACATTATTGACTCGGGGCTGACCCTTTCCTGGCTGACTTCAAATCTGGCTACTCGTGGAGCGGCCAGCGTCGAGGTTGTGACCCTATTGCGCAAGCCAGATGCCGCGAAGGTAAAAATAGATGTCCGTTGGGTGGGTTTTGATATCCCAAGCGACTTCGTAGTCGGCTATGGCCTTGACTACAACGAGCGTTATCGGTCGCTAGAAGGAGTTGGCGTGCTGGCTCCTTCGGTTTACTCTTGAGCCTTGGCAGATAAAGCGAAAGGGGCGGCGAAGCCACCCATGAAGATGAAGAAGTTTTTGCGTGGACCGTGGTTGTGGATTGCGCTTGCGATATCAGTACTGCTGATTGGAAGCAGCCTGATTGGCGGTCAGCAATTCACCAAGGTTGACACCCAGGTCGGTCTTCAAATGATTCAGTCTGGATCTGCCAAAACAGTCAAGATTCTCGACGGAAATCAGCGAGTCGATGTTGAGCTGAGAAACCCGGATGCCGAATACGGCCAGAGTGTTCAGTTCTACTACGTGTCCGGTCGCGCCGAGTCTGTCGCAGCAGCTGTTGCCGATGCCGAAATTTCTGAGGGGTGGACCGACGAGGTTCCATCAACCCCCTGGTACCTGGCACTGCTTGGTTCACTACTGCCATTCATCATCATCCTTGCCCTGTTCTGGTTCCTAATGAGCTCAATGTCCGGCGGGAACCGCGGCGTGATGCAGTTTGGCAAGTCCAAAGCCAAGATGGTCAGCAAGGAAACTTCAAACGTCACCTTCGACGACGTTGCCGGCATTGAAGAGGCCCTGGAAGAGCTGACAGAACTCAAGGATTTCTTGAAGAATCCGAAGAAGTTTTTGGACATGGGAGCAAAGATTCCCCGTGGTGTGCTGCTCTATGGCCCTCCGGGAACCGGTAAGACTCTCATTGCCAAAGCCGTTGCCGGCGAGGCAGGCGTTCCGTTTTTCTCAATCTCAGGTTCAGATTTCGTAGAAATGTTCGTCGGCGTCGGTGCTTCCCGAGTCAGAGACCTGTTCGAGCAGGCTAAGCAGTCTGCCCCAGCCATCATCTTCATCGACGAGATCGATGCTGTTGGTCGTCATCGTGGAACTGGAATCGGTGGTGGCAATGACGAGCGTGAGCAGACCCTGAACCAGCTGCTGGTAGAGATGGATGGTTTTGACACCAATGCCAGCGTGATCTTGATCGCTGCTACCAACCGACCAGACGTGCTTGATCCAGCGCTTTTGAGACCCGGTCGATTTGATCGTCAGGTTGGCGTGAATGCTCCAGATCTAAAGGGTCGCGAGAAGATTCTGCAGGTTCATGCAAAGTCCAAGCCAATAGCTGAAAACGTCGACCTTGCGTTGGTTGCAAGACGAACACCTGGCTTCACCGGTGCAGACCTTGCCAACGTCTTGAACGAAGCGGCTTTGTTGGCGGCTCGACTCAACCGCACCGAGATCACCGATGAGGTGATTGACGAAGCCATTGACCGGGTAATCGGCGGGCCGCAGAAGAAGTCCTCGATCATGAAGGACCAAGAGCGCTTGGTCACCGCCTATCACGAGGCCGGACATGCACTGGTTGCGGGAGCTGGAAACTACTCTGACCCGGTCACCAAGATCACCATCTTGCCAAGAGGCCGTGCCCTTGGCTACACCATGGTGATGCCGATGGAGGACCGCTATTCAATAAGTCGAAACCAGCTACTTGATCAAATTGCCTATGCCATGGGTGGCCGGATAGCAGAGGAAATCGTATTCAAGGATCCAACCACCGGTGCCTCAAATGACTTCGAGAAGGCAACCAACATCGCCAGAACCATGGTTACCAAATACGGCATGAGCCAAAAGATTGGCGCCATGACAATTGGCACCGGAACCTCAGAGCCGTTCCTTGGAAGAGAGCTGGCAACAAGCGCCAGCCACTCCAACGAAATGGCCAAGCAGGTAGATGAAGAAGTTTCGGCGATCCTCGACCGCGCTCTGGATGAGGCCTACAAGGCTCTGACCACAAACCGAGTAATTCTGGACAAGCTGGCTAAGCAGCTTCTTGAAAAGGAAACTCTGAATCAAGATGAGATTGCAAAGATTTTCAAGATGGTGAAGAAGCTACCAAAGCGAACCACCTGGAAGTCATCAACCAAGCGAACCGGCACCAACAGGGGCCCAATCGCTGTTCCAAAGCGCAAGGTAGTTCAATTGGAAGTCCTTCCAGAGGCGGCTAAGCCGGCGGATGAAGATGCAAACTGATCGAATCAAGAAAGCCGTTGTTGAACTTTTAGAGGCAATTGGCGAAGACCCAAACCGCAAGGAACTCGCCAACACCCCGAGCAAGGTTGCCGATGCATACGCCTCTTTTTTTAGGGGCATCGGTGTCGATCCGTTGAGTGTGCTGGGAGAAACCTTCGAGGCTGTTGATGCCGAAGCGGTCATCCTGAAAGACATCGAGCTGGTGTCCATTTGCGAGCACCACCTGCTTCCTTTCACCGGAGTTGCACACGTTGCATATCTGCCAAATAAGAAGCTTGCCGGCCTTGGCCGCCTTGCCAGCGTTATCGAGGTTTTGGCATCGAGACCACAACTGCAGGAGAACCTGACAGCTGAGGTTGCCGACGCACTAGAAGCCGGATTAGAAGCCAAAGGTGTCTTGGTCGTGCTTGAGGCAAGACATCAGTGCGTTGCATCCAGGGGCGCCAGACAGCCCGAGGTGAACACGGTCACCATGGCATCCAGGGGCCTTTACACAGAACCCGGCTATCGCGCTGAGGTTTTGGGATTGATTAGCAAGTAGCCATGACCGGCTGGACCAGACCCAAGCTCATGGGCGTGCTGAATGTAACCCCCGATTCTTTTAGCGATGGTGGCGAGTTTCTAGACCCAGCTTCGGCGCTCGAGCAGGTAAGCCTGATGGTTGGTCAAGGCGCGCAGATCATTGATGTTGGCGGCGAATCAACCAGGCCTGGCGCGCAGCGAATCTCGCTGCAAGACGAACAAGATCGAGTCCTGCCGGTGATTGAAAAAATCAAGGCCGAGTTTGACGTGCTGGTTTCAATCGACACCATGAACTCCAAGACCGCCAGACGGGCGGTTCAGGCCGGAGCGGACATTGTGAACGACATCTCAGGTGGTCTGGCTGACCCTCAAATGTTCGCTTCAATTCAGGATCTTAAGTGCCAATACATCCTTGGGCACTGGCGCGGGCACTCAGATCAGATGGATAGTCTCGCTAGCTATTCCGATGTTGCCAGGGAGGTTGTGGCGGAGCTTGCCGAGCAAGTGTCGATGGCCGTTGCCTCCGGAATTTCTAGAGACCGAATCGTCGTTGATCCGGGCCTTGGTTTTGCAAAGGACATTCACCACAACTGGGACCTGGTCAATCGTCTTGATGAACTCGAGGCACTCGGGTTGCCGGTATTGGTTGGGGCATCAAGAAAGCGGTTTTTGGCCCACGCCCTAAACGCTATTGACCCTGCCTCTGTTTCAATGCCGCGCAGGGATGTTGCCACCGCGGTCTTGACAGCACTTTTGTTACAGCGAAAACTATGGGGAGTCAGGGTGCACGAAATTCAGGGCACCAAGGACGCCATTGCAGTAGTTGCGGCACTGAAAGCTGGACAGGAGGAACGTTGATTTACAAAATTCGAATTGATGGCCTTCAGGTTCACGGGTTTCACGGTGTCTTGCAGCACGAGAAGGACTACGGCCAAGAGTTCTTGGTAGACATCAGCCTGGATGTTGATGCGGGCCTAGAAGACAACATTCAGTCCACCGTTTCGTATGCCGCGATCGCCGACATTGCAACCGAGATTTGCGGCCGGACCAGGTTTGACCTGATCGAGTCACTTGCCGCGTCACTAGTCAGAGCTGTTCTAAATTACGATCCGCGGATTTTGAGGACAACCGTCACTGTTCACAAACCAAGTGCTCCCCTTGCTCAAAAGTTCAAAGATGTTTCCGTGACACTTGCTGGAACCAGAGATGAAAACTAGGGCCGTCATTGCGCTTGGGTCCAACCTCGGTGACCGCGAAAAAACAATCCGGAAAGCACTAAAACAGATTGCCAAACTGCGCGGCGTGGAGCTGGTGGCGGCATCAAATAATTACGTTTCTCAAGCTCTTACAGAGACCGGCTTTGACCCGGATCAGCCGGAGTTTATAAACGCCGTGGCAATCATTGACACCAAACTCGCGGCAAAGAAGCTGCTTTCCCGATTGAACGAGATCGAAAGCAAATTTGGCAGAATTAGGCTCGCTCGCTGGGCGCCCAGAACTTTAGATTTGGACATCATCACCTACGGAACTTCACTGATTGAAACCAAGTCATTGATCGTGCCTCACCCACGAGCCTTCGAGAGGTCATTCGTGCTGGTTCCCTGGCTAGAAATTGACCCGGAGGCAGTTTTGCCCGGGTTTGGTGCCGTTGCTAGTTTGGCCTCCAGCATGATCGATGAAGTTCGGGTGCAAGCGTGAAGACCTCCGGCCTAGGCGGCGCATTGGGTTTCTTCCTGGTTGGAATCGTGGCTGGTGTTGCTGCGGCCCAACTAACCGCAGGCTTCGGGTTAGCGTTTCCGGCAAGCCCAACAACTCTGCCGGTGAGTTTGATTGTCATTGGCCTTGCCGTATTGATAGCGAGCTTCCCGATATATCGCTACCGCAAGCAGATTGAGAGCTATAAGTCTGGAGTTCGACCGGCAAGACCCAACCCGTTTTATGCGGTTCGGGTGATGCTGATAGCCAGGGCATCGATTTTCACGGGAGCACTCTTTGCTGGCTGGCATCTTGGGTTGGTGCTTTGGTTGGTTATCTTTACCGCAATGCTTCAGTCCTTGATTCTCAGAGAGAGCCTGTCCCTAGTCGCCGCGGTGCTGTTAGTGGTTGCCGGCTACTTGGCCAGAAGAAACTGCAAGACCCCTCAAGACCTAGACGGCGAGGCGGCATAGATGAAGATCGGTGTTATTGGCGATGATCCAGCAGGACCGGTGCTAGCCAAGGCCTGGGCTAACGCTGGCCACGAACTTGTTGGGGTCTTTGTTGAGAGCCCACAGGCCATTGAGCGGATCGAAGCTCTGCTGCCCGATGTGCCAATAAACAACATGGCCGCTGTCGCAGAAGATGCGGACCTGCTGGTGCTGGCAATTCCCTCCAGCGACCTGGAAATCACTTGTGCTGGACTGGCTGACTTAGGGCTGTTTGGCCCGAAGAAAATTGTCGTCCACCTGTCGCCGCTTCTGGGCTACTCGATTCTTGCCGATGCCGCACGGTTCGGGGCAATCCCAATTGCTCTTCACCCGGTGATGCACTTCACGGGCACCTCAATGGACCTAACCGTTTTGAAAAACACAACCGTGGCAATAAGTGCACCGGAGCCATTGGAACCGATAGCGCAGGCCCTGGCAATTGAGCTTGGTGCTGAGCCGGTTGTTGTCACCGAAGCTCAACGGGCTGCCTACGCCGAGGCTTTTGAGGTCGCGAGCAGTTTCTCATCGCTTGTCGTAAAGCAAGCTCTTGGCATTTTGGAAGCGGCAGATGTGCCAAACCCCGCCAGACTTATAGCGCCGGTTGTTCGCAGCGCTGTTGAGGATGCACTGGCAGAACCGGTTGGCAGGATTGACCCGAAGGACGTGCTCTAATGCAGCTGGCCCACACGATCTCAGAATTGAACCAAGCTCTGGCTGTTGCAGATGCCCAGGGACGCCGAGTTGGATTTGTGCCGACCATGGGCGCCCTGCATGAGGGGCACCTGTCCCTAATCAGAAAAGCCCAGGCCGACTCGCTGTTTGTTGTGGTGTCAATCTTTGTGAACCCCAGGCAGTTTGGCGAGGGTGATGACCTGCGCAACTACCCGAGGACCTTGGGGGTTGACGCGCGAATCTTGACCGATCTTGGAGTTGATGTGCTGTTTGCCCCAAGTGTGCAAGAGGTCTATCCGGAATCGGGAGTCCAGGAGATTTCCGCTGGAGAACTAGGTCAAAGACTCGAGGGTGAATTTCGGCCCGGTCACTTTGACGGCATGTTGACAGTTGTGAATCGACTGTTCAATTTGGTGGGTCCAGACGTCGCTTTCTTTGGTGCAAAGGATGCTCAGCAGCTGATGCTGGTGAAAAACATGGTGCGAGCTCAGGTTGCCAATGGGGATCGTGAGCCGATTTCGATTGTTGGCTGCGAGACTATTCGCGACTCTGAGGGACTCGCACTATCAAGCAGAAACCAGCGAATTCCAGCGGATCAAATCCCTGCCGCCAGGAGCATTTATCGGGCCCTGGTCGCTGGCTCCAAGCACAAGAGTCGTCAGGACTGTCTGGATGCCGTCACCCGGGAGCTTGACCCGATTATTAGACTTGAGTACTTAGAGCTAGTTGATCCAGAAACTTTTGCCGCTGCCCAGAGCACCGAGGGTGACAGATTGGTGATTGCTTGCTGGGTCGGCGAAGTCAGACTTATCGATAATTTACTGCTAGGTGGTAGCGCGTGAGCGAAGAGTACGAGGGTGTAGACCTGCCCGAACAGATTTCTGTTCGAATGGAAAAGCGCGAGCAGCTAAACAAGCTGGGCGATGCCTATCCGGTGTCCTTGCCAATCACCCACACCATCGAGGCCACCAAGGCCCACTACCCGGCGCTAGAGGCGGATATCGCCACCGGTGACGTAGTTGGCCTGGCCGGACGAATCATGTTTTTGCGCAACACCGGAAAGCTTTGTTTCGCGACCCTTCAGTCTGGAACCGGCGAGCGGATCCAAGCAATGATCAGCTTGGACAGAGTCGGCCAAGAGCAGTTGGATCTCTGGAAAGAACTGGTTGATCTCGGTGACCACGTTTTTGTTGAGGGTGAGGTTATTACCTCCAAGCGCGGAGAGCTCAGCGTTCTGGCTTCTAAGTGGCTTATGGCCGCCAAGACCCTCAGGCCGATGCCCAATTTGCACAATGACCTGGGTGAAGAGTTTCGGGTTCGCCACCGCTACATTGACCTGATCGTCAGGGATCGCGCCAGGGAAGTTGTCAAGATCAGGGCCCAGGTGATGCAGTCACTGCGCAACACCTTCGCCAATCGCGCCTTCATGGAGATAGAGACTCCTATGCTGCAGGTTATGCACGGAGGCGCGTCGGCTAGGCCGTTCAAGACACATTCAAACGCCTTCGACACTGAGCTGTATTTGAGGATTGCCCCAGAGCTATTTTTGAAGCGCGCCGTGGTTGGTGGGCTGGAGCGTGTGTTTGAAATCAACCGAAACTTCCGAAACGAGGGTGCTGACCGAACTCACTCGCCGGAGTTCGCGATGTTGGAGGCCTATGAGGCCTATGGCGACTACCACACCATGATGGACTTGACTCAAGAGTTGATTCAAAACGCGGCCTCGGATGTGCTGGGAACCCAAGTGGTGACCATGGAAGATGGAAGCGAGAACGACTTGAGTGGGAACTGGCCAAGAATCTCGATGTATGAATCGTTGTCGGAGGCCGCAGGTCACCAGATCACCCCCGAGACTCCGCTGGCAGATCTGAAGAAACTCGCCGGCTCACTGGACATCGAGATCGACCACCCGCTTCACGGAAAGTATGTTGAAGAACTCTGGGAGCACTTCGTGAAGCCTGGCCTAACCGCGCCAACCTTCGTCATTGACTTCCCTGTTGACACCTCACCGCTTACCCGTGATCACCGCAGCAAGTCCGGGGTTGTTGAGAAGTGGGACCTCTACATCAAGGGCTTCGAGCAGGCCACCGGCTACTCGGAGCTAGTAGACCCAGTTGTTCAGCGGGAACGTTTTGTCGCCCAAATGGAGCTGGCAGCATCTGGTGACCCGGAGGCAATGAAGCTCGACGAGGAGTTTCTAAAGGCGCTTGAGTTTGGCATGCCGCCATCCGGGGGAATGGGTCTTGGAATCGACCGGTTGTTGATGTCATTGACCGGTTTGGGCATTAGGGAAACAATCTTGTTCCCATTGGTGAAGTAGGAGCAGATGACTTTTGCAGAAGGTCTAGTAGACGCACTGATTTCGTTGATCCCACCGGCTCTAGTCGGCGTCCTGTTCTGGATAATGATGCGTTCAATTCTCAGGGCCGACAAGGGCGAGCGCGACATTTATCAAAAGATTGAGGCAGAGGAGCGCGCAAAGCGCGCTAACGCCTTGGGCGAACAGCCCTAGTTTTCACTCGTTGCCGGGCTTAGCATCTTCATAACGAAGTTTGAAAGGTGCAAACTTGTTCGAAAAATTTACTGACAAAGCCCGTCGCGTTGTGGTGCTTGCCCAAGAAGAGGCCAAGCTCCTAAACCACAACTACATCGGAACCGAGCACATTCTGCTCGGCTTGATCCATGAGGGCGAGGGCGTCGCAGCCAAGGCGTTGGAGGCGCTAGGGATCAACCTAGAGCAGGTTCGCGAGCAGGTTCAGGACATCATTGGTCAGGGCCAGCAGGCACCTTCCGGTCACATTCCATTTACGCCACGGGCCAAGAAGGTCCTTGAGCTAAGCCTTAGGGAAGCACTTCAGCTTGGACACAGCTACATCGGAACCGAGCACTTGCTGCTTGGCCTGATTCGCGAGGGCGAAGGTGTTGCAGCGCAGGTTTTGACCAAGTTGGGTGCGGACACCAACAAGGTTCGTCAGCAGGTAATTCAGCTTCTTTCTGGTTACCAGGGCAAAGAAGCGGTTTCAGTGGGAGGCGAAACTCAGCCACAGGCTAAGGGTTCCCAGATTCTGGATCAGTATGGACGTAACCTCACCCACGCTGCAGCCGAGGGCAAGCTTGACCCGGTTGTTGGTCGTGAGCGCGAGATTGAAAGAGTCATGCAGATTCTTTCCAGGAGAACCAAGAACAACCCAATCTTGATTGGTGAGCCAGGTGTCGGTAAGACCGCAGTAGTTGAGGGCCTAGCCCTTGCAATTGTTTCCGGCAACGTTCCCGAAACCCTGCGCGGAAAACAGCTTTACACCCTGGACATGGGTAGCCTCATTGCAGGATCCAGATACCGCGGTGACTTTGAGGAAAGACTCAAAAAGGTCACCAAGGAAATCAGAACTCGTGGCGACATCATCACCTTTATCGATGAAATCCACACCCTAGTTGGAGCCGGAGCAGCTGAGGGTGCAATTGATGCAGCGTCGATTCTGAAGCCAATGTTGGCAAGAGGTGAACTGCAGACAATTGGTGCAACAACTCTCGATGAGTACCGCAAGCACTTTGAAAAGGATGCGGCCCTTGTTCGTCGTTTCCAGTCGGTCCAGGTTGCAGAGCCAAATCCAGCCATGGCGATCAACATTTTGAAGGGGCTTCGTGATCGCTACGAGGCACACCACAAGGTTTCGATCACCGATGGCGCAATTGTTGCCGCGGTTGGAATGTCAGATCGCTATGTGACCGACAGGTTCTTGCCGGACAAGGCAATTGACTTGATCGATGAGGCCGGAGCCAGGGTTCGTTTGAGCTTCCTGTCGGCACCGCCAGAGCTTCGCGAGATGGAAGACAAGATTGCTGTGGTGCGCCAGGCCAAGGAACAGGCGATTGCTGACCAGGACTTTGAGGCAGCAGCCAGCAAGCGTGATGAGGAGAAGAAGCTCACCGCCGAGAAGGTTCGCATGGAGAAGGAATTCCGTGACGGAAATGTCGAGAAGCCAGGAATCGTTGACGAAGGTTTGATTGCCGAAGTTCTGGCTCAAGCCACTGGCATTCCAGTGTTCAAGCTTGGTGAGGACGAGGGCTCGAAGCTGATCTACATGGAGCAGGAGCTGCACCAGCGCGTGATTGGCCAGGAGCAGGCAATTGCTGCGCTGTCAAAGACCATTCGTCGTCAGCGGGCTGGATTGAAAGATCCAAAGCGCCCATCTGGATCATTTATCTTCGCCGGTCCTACCGGTGTTGGTAAGACTGAGCTTGCTAAGGCACTTGCTGAATTCTTGTTTGATGACGAAGATGCGTTGATTTCTTTGGACATGAGCGAATACGGCGAGAAGCATACAGTTTCACGACTGTTCGGTGCTCCTCCGGGATTTGTTGGTTACGACGAGGGTGGTCAGCTGACTGAAAAGATTCGTCGCAAGCCATTCTCGGTTGTGCTGTTTGATGAGATCGAGAAGGCCCACCCGGACATCTTCAACTCGCTACTTCAGATTCTGGAAGAGGGTCGTCTGACCGATGGTCAGGGTCGAGTGGTTGACTTTAAGAACACCATCATCATCATGACCACAAACCTTGGAACCCGGGAGATCACCCGCGGAGCTCTTGGCTTCACGCTTCAGGGAGACACCAACAACGACTACGACCAGATGAAGGCAAGGGTTAACGAAGAGCTGAAGAAGAACTTCAAGCCTGAGTTCCTGAACCGTGTTGACGACGTGATTGTCTTCCCACAGCTGACTCGCGAGGAGCTAATGCAGATCGTTGACCTCTTCGTGAAGAGGCTGCAGGTTCGCCTTGACGAGCGCGACCTAAAGCTGACTCTCACCACCTCAGCCAAGGAGCGACTAATCGAGCTTGGTTACGAGCCTTCCATGGGTGCAAGGCCGCTTCGCAGGGCCGTGCAGCGTGAAATTGAGGACGCCATCTCAGAGCGCATCTTGACCGGCGATATCGCCAATGCTCAGGATGTCTTGGTCGATTACATCGAGGGTGAATTCAGTTTCGTTGCCAACAGCAGAGAGCAAGAACCAGCGGCGAAGTCTTGACCGAGATTCAGAAATACTCCGTTCTAGAAACCGGTGACGGTTTCGAGATAAGGCAGTATGAACCGTTTATCACGGTCTCAACGCTTGAGAATGCGGGCATGAGGTCAGCGGGAAACCGCGCCTTTCAGAAGCTAGCCGGGTTCATTTTCGGCGGCAACTCTGAGTCAAAGCGAATCGCTATGACCGCTCCTGTCACGGAAAAGCCGGTGGCCGATGGCTATGAAGTTTCTTTTGTAATGCCTGCCGGCATGACCATGGAAGAAATGCCTAAGCCGTCGGGTGGGAATCTGACGATTGCCGAACACCCGGGTCAGAAAATGGCGGCCATAACCTTCAGCGGTTTGGTTGGTGAAAAGGCCTTCGCAAATCAAGAGCAGAAACTTAAAAATCTGCTCACTGGTGCAGGTATGGCATTTGACCCAACACCGATTTACGCCAGGTATGACGCCCCAACCACCCCGTTTTTTCTAAGAAGAAACGAAGTGTTGCTCGCGCTTGACAACTCTTGAGCCAAAAGAGGAACTGCCTAATTCATAAAGTAGGCTAGAGAAAAATCACCCAAAACAAGAGGATCCGGCAATGACGTCATCCGTGCCTGAAAGCTGGGACGAGGATCTCGTCACCGCAGAGAAGCTAATCCCAATCATCGGCAGGCTCTACCGTCAAAACGGTGTGGTGCTCTCAATCCACGGTCGAAGCCTTATAAACCGAAGCCCAATTCAACTTCTCAAGGCGCACAGGTATGCCCGTCACATCGATGGCGGCCCTCTGGATGTTTCGAAGTGCGCCGAGCTGGTTGAGCTCCTGGATCAGCTAGAGCTTGGGCCAGCGTCAATTGATGTTGCCAGGCTGATTGCGGCCGCAACTGGTGACCTTGAAGCATTTGTTCGCGCGGAGCTTGAGTCGATAATCGGTCACAGTGTCGATTCCTCAGAAGAAAACGATGTCGTCCTCTATGGTTTTGGCCGAATTGGCAGACTGGTTGCTCGAATCTTGATATCTCAGGCAGGTGATCACCGCGGTCTCAACCTGAGAGCGGTCGTGGTTCGCAAGGGTAGCGAGGATGACCTAGTGAAGCGAGCAAGCTTGCTTCGCAGAGACTCCGTGCACGGACCTTTTGACGGAACGATCACGATTGATCACGAGAACGACACCATAGTTGCCAATGGAATCCCGATTCGAATCATCTATTCCGACAATCCGGCCACGATTGACTACACCTCTTACGGGATAAACAACGCTCTGATCATCGACAACACTGGTCGCTGGCGCGATGAAGCGGGCCTTTCGCAGCACCTGCAGAGCAAGGGAGCGGCAAAGGTTTTGTTGACAGCCCCGGGCAAGGGTCAGCTGCCAAACATTGTCTATGGAATCAATCACCATGAGATCACTGCCGACCAGAAAATTGTCACGGCAGCATCCTGCACCACCAACGCCATCACCCCGGTTTTGAAGGTTTTGGATGATGCCTTTGGCATCTCTTTCGGTCATGTCGAAACCGTGCATTCCTTCACAAACGACCAGAACCTGATCGACAACTTCCATAAGGGTGAGCGTCGAGGCCGCTCAGCCGTGCTGAACATGGTGATCACTGAGACCGGTGCTGCAAGCGCTGTTGCCAGGGTCTTGCCGAGTTTTGACGGAAGGCTGACTGGTAACTCGATTCGCGTTCCGACTCCGGATGTGTCGATGGCGATTCTGAATCTGACTCTGGACAAGCCAGTGACCAAGTTGGAGCTGAACCAGACTCTGCGCCATGCATCGCTGGAGTCTGGGCTGCGGAATCAAATCGACTACATCGAGTCGCCAGAAGTGGTCTCAACCGACTTTGTCGGCTCAAATCGAGCTGGCATTGTTGACGGACTTGCAACCATTGGGCAGGGCCACCACGCTGTGGTCTACATCTGGTACGACAATGAAAACGGCTATTCCCACCAGGTCGTCCGAGTTGCCGAGGCGACAACCGGCTTGAAGCGCCCGCTGTTTCCGGCCCAACAGCCAACCAGCTAGCAAAATCTGAGCCAAATCCGGTTGTTGGCAGCAGCCAAAGCTCTTGCCTTTTCTGGCAACTGGCAGCGTTTACCTACCCGTCGATGCCTAAGTGGTTCATAATTGGCTGATGTTCCACATCAGATCAGCGAAGACCGCCGACGTTGCGGCAATTACCAAGATAGCTCAGCCATTGGTGGCCGAGCGCGTTTTGCTGGGTAAAGAGCTCGTCGCAGCCTATGAGTCGATCCAAGAGTTCATTGTGGCCGAGCGCGATGGTGAAGTAATCGGGTTTGGTGCCCTGCACGTGATGTGGCAGGACCTCGCGGAGGTTCGAACGCTAGCGGTGGCAGAAGGGTCAAAGCGTCAGGGCATCGGCGCAGCACTTTTGGCCGAACTGGAAAGCAGGGCTCGCGACCTCGGCATCAAGCGAGTTTTCTGTTTGACCTTCGAAAAAGAGTTCTTTGGTCAAAATGGCTACGAAGTGATCTCTGACGTTCCAGTTGCACCAGATGTCTACGCTGAACTAGTCCGGTCTCACGATGACGGAGTTGCGGAGTTTTTGGATTTGGCAAGAGTTAAGCAGAACACGCTGGGAAACTCGCGCATGCTCAAGCAGCTGTAGCTAGATTTGTTCTATGGCCAACTTAGATCCAGTAATCATCAAGCGCAGAAGAATCGGAGCGCTGGTCGTCTTAGCTGTTTTGATCACTCTCATTTGGGGAATCCCACAACTTTTCTCTGGCCCCGGTCAAAGTGCTGTTGAGCCAGAACCCACTGCCACCGAAGAGGCCATCAGCGCGGAGATAACAGATTGTGCTCCGGGTGTTGTAAAGGTTGAAGCCATGATTGGCAAGTTTGACCCGGAGGCCAAAGTTGCAGAAACTCTGAACAGTTTTGCTGGAAACAGTGAGCCCTACATCTGGTACGAGGTTACAAACACCGGGTTGGTGGACTGCAGGTTCAATGTTGGTTCCAGGGTCACCTTCTTCACCATCACATCCGGCGAGCAGACTTACTACTCATCCAGGGATTGCGACCGAAGCACTGACAAGGACCTGACCGTTCTGCTGCAGGCCAATGTTCCACTCAAGGCCGAGCCTTCAATCTGGGAGCGGGTTTACTCTTCACCGGAAGGGTGCAGCGTTGCCGATGGCATGCAGCAGGTTCCCACTAGCGGCGCTACTTACAAAATAAAGGCCGAGGTTAACGGAGTTATTTCCGATGAGTTCAGGTTCATTCTCAACTAGCCCAGGGCTTTGGCGAGCGCAACCTTGAGTTGGCCGCTACTCGAGTCAACAATCGCTTTGTGACCCAGTCGCGTTGCCTCATTGCTTCGTTGAGCAGGATTGGAAACCCCTCGAATTTCGCCTGAGAGTGATATTTCACCAAACGCTGCAACTGACTTCGCAACCGGCTTATCGCTAACAGCCGAAGCAATAGCGATTGCAATTGCCAGATCAGCTGCCGGTTCAATGATTTTCATTCCGCCAACTGTTGAAACATAGACATCTTTGTCGCTCAGTGAAATTCCAGCGCGTCTTTCTAGCACAGCGAGCAGCATCGCCACTCTTGAGCTGTCCACACCATTGGTCACGCGCCTGGGTTGCGGGGTGCTGCTTTTGACAACTAGCGCCTGGATCTCGGCTATTAGCGCCCGCCTACCCTCAACAGCAACGGTGATGCAGGTGCCGGAAACGGGGGTGGTTGCTCCGGAAACAAAGAGCTGACTGGGGTCACTGACCTCAACAATTCCGTCGCCGGTCATCTCAAAGCAGCCGACTTCGTCGGTCGGCCCAAATCGGTTCTTTAGGGTTCTTACAAACCTCAGTGATGTCTGGCGATCACCCTCGAAATGGCAGACCACATCAACCAGGTGTTCAAGGGTGCGGGGCCCAGCAATCGAACCATCCTTGGTAACGTGGCCCACCAGAATAATGGGGGTGGAGTTTTGCTTTGCAAGTCGGATTAGGTTTGAAGCAACCCCACGCACCTGGGAGGGCATACCCGCGGCACCATCAATTTCCTGGGAGCTAACGGTTTGCACCGAGTCAACCACCATCAGGTCCGGCTGGAGCTGCTCAAATTGGCCCAGAACGTAGCCAAGGTCGGTTTCTGAGGCGAGGTACAGGTTTTCACTCAGCGCTGAGGTTCGCTGGGCCCTGAGGCGAACCTGGCTCGCCGATTCTTCTGCTGAAACATAGAGAACTTTCTTGCCGGATTTGGCCAGCCTGGAGGCTACTTCCAGCAACAACGTGCTTTTTCCAACGCCGGGTTCACCCGAAAGCAGGATTGCGGCACCATCAACCAGTCCACCACCGAGCACTCGGTCGAATTCCTGAACCATGGTCGGCTGGTAACCGTCTGTGACCACCTCCACCTCAGTTATGGGCTTGGCGGCATTTGCTTGGCTGATGTTCGCTGGCTTTGCATTGGTGGTTGGGGCTTGTTCTGAAACTGAATCCCAGGCCTGGCAATTGCCGCACTGACCCACCCACTTCGTGGTGGACCAGCCGCACTCTCGGCAGCGGTAATCAATTTTTGTCTTAGCCACAGGAACAAACTACCTTGGCCCACCCCCAGCTAGATAACCTAATGACACAACTGTTGACTTTTTAGACCTTGAAATTAGGTGGGCCATGCGCAAGCACTCGCAGGAACTGTGGCTGGTGCTGATGGTTTCGCTTGGGGCAAGCAGCATCTATGCGGTCCTTAGCTTGCTCAGAAAGCTCTCCAGCCAGCAGGGGCTGGCTGGTTCGGTTACCACTATCAACGCGCCCCGGGCCGAGCAGCCTTGGCTGGATGCAGTCAGCCAGTTGGCGGCAATATCGCTGAGCCTTGTGCCAGTGCTACTCGCCCTCTACTTTCTTCGGCTCGACAAACTCTCGATCGGGCTCGTCCCAAATCGGCGCGATTGGCTACTAGGAATCGGGCTTCCGTTGGCCGTTGGCATCCCGGGCATTGGTCTTTATGTTTTGGCCCTTCAGTTGGGACTAACCTCACGGATTATCCCGAGCACCCTTGGTGATTATTGGTGGACCCCCATCATTTTGTTCCTAGCCGCACTGCGCTCTGGACTGCAAGAGGAAGTCATAGCGGTCGCTTTTCTGGCAAAGAAGTTAGGGCTGATAAGACCCGAAATCACAATCTTGGCCGTTGTGGTTATCTCCAGTGCCTTTCGCGCCAGTTATCACCTCTACCAAGGCTTCAGTGCATTTATCGGCAACTTCATCATGGGTCTAGTTTTCGCGTACATCTTCATGAAAACCGGCCGGGTGGCACCGCTGGTCATTGCCCACACCGTTATGAACACTGCCGTGTTCATCGGATTTCCGTTGGTAAGCGCCTGGCTCTGAGCCTCATAGGATTTGAGCATGGAAAAGCTAAGAGTTTGTTTTTTGGGAACCGGGTCCATGGGGTCGGCAGTGATGGAGGGCCTGATATCTTCAGGTCACCCACTTGAGCTAATTTCGGCTACCACTAGGTCAACCGAGAGCGCCAGTAAGTTTCGCGCCAGAGGTATAAGTGCCATGGCAATCGCAGAGGCCCCCGATGCAAATGCACTACTGGCTGGCGATGCCGACCTGATTGTTCTGGGAGTCAAGCCGTACCAAATTGTTGATGTGCTGAATGAAATCAAGGACGAGATCGCACCAAACGCAGTTGTGATTTCAATGGCTGCTGGCATCAAGCTTGAAACCATGGCTGCAGTAGTTCCGGGGAACAAGAATCTAATCAGGACCATGCCCAACACTCCAGCCCTTGTCGGCATGGGTGTGACTGGCGTGGCACCAGCAAGCTCAGCGGCTGAGGATGCCATTGATGCAACGCTGGAGTTGTTCAACGCTGTTGGCGTGGCACTGGAAATTACTGAGGATCAGATCGATGCGCTGAGTGCCGTGTCTGGCTCGGGACCGGCTTGGGTCTTCTACATCATGGAGCAGTGGGAAAAGATTGCGGTGAATCACGGGTTCACTGCTGAGCAAGCAGCACTAATGGTTAGAGGAACTGTCGCCGGATCAATTGACCTCCTGGCCCAAAGCGACAAGGAGCTGGCTGAACTCAGAGCGAATGTGACAAGCCCTGGCGGAACAACCGAACAAATCATTGCTTCGCTGGAAAAGGCAGACCTGCAGGGCATCTTTGAGCAGTCCTTGCAGCAGGCTCTGAAAAGAGCCCGTGAAATCGGTGAGGGTAAGGGTTAAGCTTTAGTCATGGCAGATATTTTTGAAGCAGTCGCAGACCCCACCCGTAGGCAGCTCCTGCAGAGCTTGTTGGAATCAACTGAGGTTGGCGGGCCTGGCGAGCTAACAGTTAGTGAATTGGTTGAACAAACCGGGCTAGGACAACCAACGGTCTCCAAACACCTAAAGACCTTGCGCGAGGTTGGTTTGGTCGAGGTTCGTGAGGCCGGCCAAAAGCGCTTCTACTCGGTTACCCCAGAGCCGCTTGAGGAAATTGAAGACTGGATGATTAACTTCCTGTCACTTGATTTCGAGGGCGATGAGGTTGAAACAGACGACTTGGCACACAACTTGGCTGGCGTTGGCGAACAGCTCGGCCACTGGCTGACTGAGCGCTCAACCTGGCTAACCCAGCAACTGAAGGCGAGGGCCTCCGAAGTCGACATCGATTTTGACGCAGCCGAGATGGGTAAGCGCTTGGGCCGCAAGCTGGCAGACGCCAAGTCCGAAGCCGAAAAGTCAGTCAAGGATTTCGAGCGAATTGCTAAGCAGAAGGTGGAGGAGGTTGTGGATGACGTCAGGTCTGAAGCTTC
The DNA here is from genome assembly GCA_002333405.1 of Micrococcales bacterium UBA2037. Lineage (GTDB taxonomy): Bacteria > Actinomycetota > Actinomycetes > Actinomycetales > Microbacteriaceae > Aquiluna. The sequence goes on from DDBH01000005.1 coordinate 73,562, forward strand.
CCACCTAGCCGAAGAGCTTAGAAACAAGACCGGCCGCAAATAATGGCCAAGGAAACCGACAGCGAGATTAGGGAGTTTGCCCTTAGGCAAATAAAGAAGAAGCAGGGCTTCAGAACATATTTGTATGTCTACGCGGCCGTGACTTTGATTGTTGTTGGAGTTTGGTTTTTCACTTCACCCGGGTCTTATTTTTGGCCCCAGTGGGCCATCTTTGGCATGGGGATTGCGGCTGTTTTTGTTGGCCTGGACGCCTACGGCATCTTTGGCCCCAAGCCAATTAGCGAAGCTGATATTGACGCAGAGGTTGAGCGACTCGGCCGCAAAGGCTAGAGTATTGGAGTTGCCCATTCGGGCAATCTAAAAGCTTTATGAGGTTTTAATGGGTTCGATTATCAAAAAGCGCCGCAAGCGCATGTCGAAGAAGAAGCACCGCAAGCTGCTTCGCAAGACACGCCACCAGCGTCGCAATAAGAAGTAGTAACAAACCCGCCCTTCGTGGCGGGTTTTGTTCTTAACGGGTTTTTAGATGGCGCTTCTTGAACTTGGCAATTTGCCAGTTCGCTGCCTCCGCGTATTTTTCCAACGCCTTATCCGGGTTTACCGCCACCGCATGCTTGACAAGGGTTAGTAGCGGAAGATCGTGAACGGAGTCTGAATAGGCCCAGGACTTAGTCAAGCTGATTCCGCGTTCAGCAGACAATTTCTTTGCCGCCTTACGTTTGGCTTTGCCGTGCAGTGGTGCGCCGACCAATTCCCCAGTGAGCACGCCATCTTTTCTGCCCACGATCGTGCCAAGAGCACCGGTGGCCCCAAGGTCCTTGGCGATCACTTCGGCAAGCTCAACCGGGGCCGCAGTTATCAGCCAGACCTCGTGACCCTGTGCCAAGTGCTCTTTCAAAGCGGCAACTGTTTGCGGCCAAAGCCTGGGCTTGATTTCAGATTCGTAAACCTTTTGAACCAGCGGCTCAAGTGCAGAAAGTGGGTAGCCCTTTGTGATTGAGAGGGCTCGGTCCTTAATGTCTGACAGGGTGGCAGTCTTCTCACCGCGGCGAATAAACATCATCTGCTCGAATGCAAAGCGCCAGATGTCTCGACGCTTGATGGCGCCGCCTCGAAATGCAACTTTGCCGAACAGAATTGGGGTTGAACCACGAACTAGCGTGTTGTCGACATCGAAAAATGCGGCAACTTTCTTCGCCTTCTTCTTTTCGGATTCGATCACCGCCACAGTCTATTGGCTTGAAGTTTCTATGTAGGGTGGAGGAATGAATGCGGCATTGCAAATTACCCTGATAGGCAGGCAAGGCTGCCATCTATGCGAGGAAGCACAAAACATCCTCGCTGGAGTAATCGCCCGCTTCGCAGCCGAGAACCCACTGATTGAATACGTCATCGACGATGTCGATGTCGACTCCGATCTGGAGCTGCGTGACAAGTACTCGGATGAGGTCCCAGTTCTTTTGATAAATGGCCAGCAGGTTGCTTTTTTGAGATTCGACGCTGAGCGAATTTACGCGAGGCTCGGTGACCTTGCAAAAAACTAGAGAGGCCTTCCCGGATTTTCTAAGAGGGTTCGCACTGCTTGGAATAGTCGTGGTGAACGCTCCGTTTATTGGAATCAACACCGTTCTGGGCTTGAGTGCAGTCGATGTTTCGCAGGTTCAAAACTTTGCCCCGGCCCTTTTGATCAATGCCCTGGCGCTTGGAAAGTTTTACCTGCTGTTCTCGTTCTTGTTTGGGTACAGCGCTGGATTCGTGATGAAGGACAGCAAGGTCAACCTGAAAAGGTGGGTGGCCAGGGCCATTTTCCTAATTGTTCTGGGGGCTGTTCACGCCGTGTTTTTCTTTCACGGCGACATCCTTTTCGCATACGGTGTTTTGGCGCTGGTGCTGACGCTGTTCTATTTCCGAAGTGATCGAGCGCTTAAAATCTGGGCTCGGATTCTCTACCTTGGCTCCGCCGGGTTATTCTCGGCCTTCGCACTGCTGTTGTGGTTTGCAGAAAAGTACCTCGGTGAGGATCTTGGCGACACCGTGACCGAGTCGCGATTGGACTACTCAATGCCGGCTGGCTCATTTTTTGACAACGCAGGCGCGCGTCTTGAGCTTTCGACCTCTGCACTCGGGGAGTCATTTTTGCTGCAGGGTCTGATGGCACTTGCTGCATTCCTAGTCGGCGTCCTGGCCTCGCGCCGAAAGCTGCTGGCAGCTGGCGCAAAGCCTGAGGCAATGAAGAAACTTGCTCTGTGGGGCTTGGGGCTGGGTTTGCCGATTCAGTTGACCGGTTCTTGGCTCCTGTTGCAAAACCAGCTGTCTGAGAATTTCAGCAGCGGAGTAGACCTTGGCCTGTTCGTGCTGCTGTTTTTCTCCGCTCCACTGTTGAGTGCCGGCTACCTCGGCGGGCTGTGGCTGGTTCTTCAGAAGACCGGCAAAGGCGTCGGCTTGATTTCAGCAGCCGGTCGCCACTCGCTCAGCGTCTACATCAGCCAGTCGCTAATTCTTTCCTTTATTTTTTCAGGCTGGGGCCTCGGAGCCTTTGGTCGGCTGGAATTGTGGTTGGTCACCCTGATAGCAATCGGGGCCTGGTTGGTGCCAGCACTGCTTGCACTCTGGAACTCTCGCTATCGATCCTCTGGGCCGCTTGAATGGCTGCTCAAAACCACCACCGCACCGTTTCGGGCGAAAGCGTGAATCTCGAGCAACTGGGCCTATTCGGTGTGTTTCTAACCGGGGCAATTCCTTGGTTTGAAGCAATCGGCGTGGTCCCACTTGGAATCTTGGTGGGCCTGAACCCAGCGCTGACCGTGGTGTTTGCAGTTACTGGAAATGCAATCACCATCTTTCTCTTTGCCTACGCTTCCGGAGCAATCAGGACCCGGCTTTTGGCAAGAAGGCAGGCCAAAAACAAAGAGGGTGAGTCACCACGGCTTATCAAGGCACAGCAGTCATTTGACCGCTGGGGGATTTATGGCCTGGCGCTATTGGGTCCGCTAGTGATCGGAACCCAGTTCGCAGCACTAGTTGCCGTTGCAGCCGGCGTGAAGCCGCTGAAATCTTCCTTGGTCATTACCGCGGCCACATTTTTGTGGGCCAGCGTAATCGCCTTGGTGTTTGGAATCCTTGGCTTCGAGGTCTTTGACCGCGGTTAGCGTCTATGGCTCCAGGCGGTTTGGACCGCGGAACAAGAAACTGGCTTCTCGAATGTTTCCAAGGTTTAGTAGCAGCATCACCACTCGGGTCAAGCCCATTCCGAATCCACCGTGCGGAGGGACACCGTAGCGGAAGAAGTCCAGGTAGGAGTTCAAGCCTTCTGGCTCCAATCCCTTTTCCTTGATCTGCTCGGTTAGGACCTCAACCCGGTGCTCACGCTGAGCACCCGTAGTAATTTCGGTGCCCTTCCAAATGAGGTCGTAGCTCTTTGTCAGGTCGTTGTTGTCCTCGTGGCGCATGTGGTAGAACGGGCGGACGTTCTTGGGGTAGTCGGTCAAGAACACGAACTCGTGGCCGAAAGTCTCCTCAACGTGAGCCGCAATCTGGCGCTCACCCTCCGGGTCTAGGTCGCCGTCTTGACGGGGAACCTTGTAACCGCGAGCCTCAACAATGCTGTGAGCCTCAGCCAGTGGAATCCTTGGGAATGGGGTGGTTGGCACCTTCACCTCGAAACCATAGAGCGCCTCGATGTCGGCCCCGTGGTTGTCCTTAACGGCCTGGATCGCCTTGACCATCAGGTCTTCCTGGAATGCCATGACATCTTCGTGAGAGTCAACCCAGCTCATTTCCATGTCAATCGAAACAAACTCGGTGGCGTGGCGGGATGTGAATGATGGGTCAGCACGGAACACCGGTCCAACTTCAAAGACCTTGCCAAGGCCAGCGGCCATTGCCATTTGCTTATAGAACTGAGGGCTCTGAGCAAGATAAGCGTGGGTTTCGAAATACTCAAGCTTGAACAGCTCTGCATGTGACTCAGATGGTGAGCCCATTAGCTTTGGCGAGTGAATCTCGGTGAAGTCATTCTCGAGCCAGTGCTCGCGCCAGGTCTTCTCAATTGTGGTTTGAATCCTGAGCATCAGGTTCAGCTCTGGCCTGCGGTAGTCCAAGAAGCGCCAGTCCAGGCGCTTGTCGATTGAGGTGTCCTCGGCGATTGGGCTGTCAGGCAGTGATGCGCTAACAACTTCGAGGCTCTCCAGCAGAATCTCAATGCCACCAAGCTTTACTCGCTCATCGTGCTTGAGCTGTCCGCGGACAATGACAAAGGAACCGTGGCTCAGTGCGCTTACCTGATCGGCCAGCGCATCCTCTTCGCTTGGTCGTGGGTAGGTGACCTGAACGCTGCCTGACTCATCGCGAATGATGATGAACTGGATTCGTTTTTGATCGCGCAGGGTTTCCACCCAGCCGCCAATTGTTACTGGGCCATCCTGGGCTTCGCCGAGTGAGCGAATTAGTGAGCGATCTAACATGTTGGGATTCCTCTGAGAGTCTGCTTGTGGGCGTTGAGAGCCAGTTTAGCGAAGGTAAACTTGTTCCATGCCCGCCGCTCGGATCCACCTTGTTCGCCACGGCGAAGTATTTAACCCGCGCGGTGTGCTCTATGAGCGCATCGAAGGCTTCGAACTTTCTGATTTGGGCCATGAAATGGCGGCTGCTGCTGCCAAGGACCTCATGTCCCAGGGCCGGAGCGTTTCAAAACTAATTGCCTCGCCACTTATAAGAACCCAGCAATCAGCCAAGCCAATTGCAGAGGGCTTTGGCCTGCAACTAGAGACAGACGACCGGGTAATCGAACCCTGGAACAAGTTCAAGGGCTTGAAGCTTGCCCCGGCAACTTTTTTGACCAAGCCGCACCTAATTTTGAACCTAACCAGGCCAAGCCTGCCAAGTTGGGGTGAACCGTATCAAGAGGTTGCCAATCGAATGCAGGCCGCCGCACTGGATCACTGGAGTGCCACCAGCTCCGGCGACGCAGTGATTGTTTCTCATCAGCTGCCAATCTGGATGCTTTATCGCTCCAGTGCCGGCTTGGAGCTCCCACACAGCCCGACCGCTCGCAGATGCTCGCTTTCCTCAATCACCAGTTTTGAGGTAATCGACGGAAAGCTGGTCGAGGTTGAGTATCGGGAGCCTGGAATTCAGCATGCCGCGAACGCCGTTGATGGCGGTGCTGTCTAATGAACTCAAAAAAACTGAAGTTTGTCACTGTCTTGATCGCAGCAGCGCTCTCGCTTTCTGGTTGTGCCAGCGACCCGCTTGCCGATCAGTTTCGGGCGGGTGACAACAAGAACTACATAGCCGGTGACGGCACAGTCACCGAGTTTGCCATCGGCAATCGCCCCGATTTTGCAGCGTTTTCGGGTGTCACTGAATCCGGGCAAACACTAGACAGTTCAGCCTTCGAGGGCAGTGTCGTGGTGATGAACTGGTGGTACGCTGCCTGCGCACCATGCCGGGCTGAGGCAGCTGATTTGGCAAACCTAAGCGAGGAATTCAAGGGCGATGTTGAGTTCATAGGCGTCAACGTTCGGGACTCAGCCGAAACGGCGCTTGCTTTCGATCGCAGATTTGGGATTGAGTATCCATCGCTAATGGACAGCCAATCCGGCCAGGTGTCACTTGCCTTCACGGGCGTTGTTTCGCCACAGGCAGTCCCAACCACAATCGTGATTGATCGCGACGGTAGGGTGGCATCCAGGATTCTGGGTCGAATTGAATCGTCTATTTTGCGCACGCTAATCCAGACTGTGGTGGATCAATGAGCCCTGGAGAGATAGCCCTAAGCGGCTCGATGTTCCTGGCTGTTCCGATCGCGCTGCTGGCTGGAATCGTCACCTTTTTGTCCCCGTGCGTTCTGCCACTGGTTCCTGGTTATCTGGGCTACGTCTCTGGCTCTGCCAACCAGAAGAACAAGGTTTTAACCGGTGCGCTACTTTTCGTGTTGGGATTCACCGCCGTCTTTGTGTCGCTCGGGGTCCTAGCTGGCACGGCAGGCCTGCTGGTGGTGGCAAGAAACCCATGGATCCAAATCGTGCTTGGCGCCCTTGTTGTGGTTTTTGGTTTTGCCATGATTGGGCAGCTGAAATTCTTGCAGCGGAACCTAAAGCTCAACCTGAGTCCAAGGCTGGGCCTTGCAGGAGCCCCTTTCCTGGGTGTTGTCTTTGCGCTCGGCTGGACACCGTGTATTGGGCCAACCCTGTCAGCAGTTTTGGTTTTGGCCTCGGACACCGCTGATCCGATTCGAGGCGGAATTCTGGCCACGGTTTATTCGCTCGGCATCGGAATACCTTTTATTTTGATTGCAGCTGGTTTTGACTGGGCCAAAAAATCAGTCAGCTTTGTGAAAGAGCACATTCGAGCTTTCAACTTGGTTGGTGGCTCGATGCTGATTGTTGTTGGAGTGTTGTTGATGACCGGGCTGTGGATGCAGTTCACGAACTGGCTTCAGGTGGTGACAAGTGGCTTCCAGCTTCCTCTCTAAGCTCAGCTTCTGGCCACGCTGGTTCTGGCGTCAGCTGACCTCAATGCGAAATGCATTGATCTTGCTACTACTGCTTGCAATAGCGGCTGTACCCGGCAGTGTTTACCCGCAGCGCAGCGCGGATCCAAACGGCGTCAAGGTCTTTTACGACAGTAGGCCGGAGCTTGCGGCGATTCTAGATTCGGTGCAGCTATTTGATGTTTATACCTCGGTCTGGTTTTCCGCGATCTACATTCTGCTGTTTGTGTCACTAGCCGGATGCGTGCTTCCTAGAACCAAGATTCACTTCAATGCGCTTCGGGCAAAGCCGGTCGAAACGCCAAAAAACTTGGCTCGAATGCCAGAGCATATTGTTCGCGATGGCTCCGACTCGGTTTTGGATTCGGCCTACAAAGTTCTCAAAAAACGTGGCTTCCGGGTGATGCGACAGGAAGGCTCGATTAGCTCAGAAAAGGGCTATGCCAAGGAAACTGGCAACCTCATGTTCCACTACGCGCTGGTGGGTGTCTTGATGGCTGTTGGGCTTGGCGGTGGCTACAGCTTCTCTGGTCAGCGGGTGCTGGTTGAGGGCGACACTTTTGTGAACAACCTCGCTAGCTACGACTCTTTTTCGCCGGGAGCGCTGTTCAACGAAAGCAGGCTCGAGCCGTTTAGCGTCCGCTTGGATGAGTTTGACGTCGTGTATGACCTAGCTAACAAAAACAACATCGGTCAGCCAATTGACTTCATTGCCAGCGTTACGAGGCAAGTTGGAACCGAAAGCTACGCCTCAGAGATTCGCGTGAATTACCCACTGCCGGTTCCCGGCGCAACTGTTTACCTGACTGGCAATGGTTTTGCTCCGGTTGTGACGATCTTCGATGGCGAGGGAAACATTTCGTTCTCCGGTCCGGTGGTGTTTTTGCCGCAGGATTCAAACATGACCTCACTCGGGGTAATCAAAACCCCGGACTCACTTCCTGAGCAGTTGGGGGTAATTGCATTTTTCTATCCGACTGCCGAAAAGCTAACCACCGGCGCCTACACATCGATTTACCCAGATCCGATCTCACCGCTGATGACGATGAACGTCTATTCCGGTGACCTTGGTCTGGACTCCGGGGTTCCTAGAAATGTGTTTGCCCTGGACACCACGAACATGGAATTGATTGCCGGTAGAAATGGCCCAGCACCAGCCATTGAACTCGAGGTTGGTGAATCGGCGGACTTGCCAAATGGATTGGGCTCGGTTCGCTTTGACGGCCTGCTTAGATTTGCATCCTTGGACATCGCTCACAACCCGGGCGGAATTTGGGTGCTGTTTTTTGCGTTGTTAGCTCTGGGTTCGATGACAGTGTCACTTCTGATTCCGCGTCGTAGAGTGTGGGTAAGAGCAAATCCGGATGGCACAATTGAGTTTGCAGCTCTTGCCAGGAGAGACGATCCGAATCTGAAGCTGATTTTGGAAGAAATAGTTCAAGAGATAGAGACAAAGAGCAAATAAATGACTGAGATCGTCCTAAACGAAGCGCTTTCCGAAGTATCGCTGCTGGTAGTTTCCTCCGCCCTGGCTTTTTTGGCGCTGGCGCTAGTGCTGTTTTCGTTCCAGCTGGTGAAACTCAACACCGAGGATCAGACTGACCCGGAGAAATTTAGCCAGGTTGAAAAGGCAGGTTTTGTGCTGCTCTGGGTCGCAACCATCGTGCTTGGCGTTGGGGTGGTGTTGCGCGGAATCTCGGCTGGCCGAGTGCCATGGGCGAACATGTATGAATTTTCGATCAGCGGTGCATTCCTGATCCTGTTGATTTACCTGACCGCGCTAAAAATTCGCGATCTTCGATTCATTGCGACTTTCATCGCCGGCTTCGCATTAATTACTTTGTTTGCTGCCGTGTCGCTTTTCTACGTCGAAGTCCAGACCATCATGCCTGCACTCCAGAGCTACTGGTTGGTTATTCACGTAGTTGTTGCAATCATGGCCACTGGTTTCTTCTCGGTGGCGGCAGGGTTGCACCTGTTTTATCTGCTGAAGGCCTCCGGTAAAGCCCAAAAGCTGTTTCAGCGATTCCCGGACCTGCAGCAGCTTGAAAGGGTTGCCTACCGGTTCAACGTGGTCGGGTTTGTGCTTTGGAGTTTTACGTTGATTGCGGGTGCAATTTGGGCAGAACGCGCTTGGCATCGCTATTGGGGTTGGGACACCAAAGAGGTTTGGACCTTCATAATCTGGGTTCTTTACGCCGGCTACCTGCACGCCATGGCAACCAGGGGCTGGAATGGCAAGCGCGCGGCTTGGCTTGGCCTAATTGCGTTCTTGTCCGTGATTTTCAACTTCACCATCGTGAACCTGTTCTTCAAGGGTCTTCACGTTTATTCAGGCCTCTAGAAGCGCTAGGCAGCGATCCAAGCGCTGGTGCCAGCTGGCTTGAGTTTCAGCATCGACAGCAAACTGCTTTAGTAGTTCCTGATCCGGAACTGGCTCTGTGACCTCGAGAAAGCCATTGGTTGGGATAAGCGGCTCGGTGACAACATCCGCGGCCAGGAGCGAGGCTGTTGCAAGGCCACAGGCATAGTCCAAGTCAGTCATGCTAGCTGCTAGCTGCAGGCCATGAGCAATCCCAATGCTCGACTCCAGGGCTGAGCTGATAACCGGGGCCAGCGAACTTGTCCGAGCAATTTCTAGCGCCGAACGAATTCCACCAAGTGGCTGAACCTTCAAAACGGCAATGTCTGCAGCGCCAAGCCTTGAAACTTCAAGCGGATCCACTGCCTTACGGATCGACTCATCCGCAGCAATTTTGAGTTCGACCCCGGAAGCCTGGAGCTGATGCCGGAGCTGGACCAGTTCTTCTATGGTCGCAACCGGCTGTTCAAAATATTCAATGGGGAGCGCAGTTATTTTCTGCGAGAAAGCAACTGCATCAGCCACCGAAAAACAACCATTGGCATCCAGCCGGATTTTCGCCTCCGGAAACAGTCGGTTGGTTTCTAAAACCCTGGCCAGGTCCTGCTCCAGATCTGACCCGGCACCGCCGATCTTTATCTTGACTGTCCCAAACGTTCCAAACGAGGCCAATACCGATGAAATCAGATCAGGTCTGACCGCGGGCAGCGTCGCATTTACGGCAATCTTGGTTCGGTGCTGAGCAGGAAGCGGCTCATTTGCGTATTCCAGAGCTGCTTTCAACCAGGTCGCCGATTCCTGGTCTTCGTATTCCAGAAACGGCGAAAATTCACTGAATCTTTCCGAGCCTTTGAATATCATGACTTCTCTGTGGTCGAGACCTCGAAATTTAGTGTTCAGGGGCAGCCTGACAACACTCACCTGATTAATCTGATTGGTCACCACAGGATTAGTCTAGGTCTATGACTAATTCAGTTTCAGAGCTGTTTGACCCAGAAATATGGCAGAGCGTCCCAGGTTTTGAGTCACTGGCAGATATCAGCTACCACCGTCACAAGACCCTGGGGGTTGTGCGCGTGGGGTTTTCAAGACCAGAACTTAGAAACGCGTTTCGACCTCAGACTGTCGACGAGCTTTATTCGGCTCTTGACCATGCCCGAGCTCAGGCCGATGTTGGGGTTGTGCTGCTAACTGGGAATGGACCAAGTGCAAAAGACGGTGGTTGGGCATTTTGTTCCGGTGGCGACCAGTCGGTTCGAGGCAAGGATGGCTACGAATACGCAGGGGGGTCTTCTGGCCGCCTCCACATTCTCGAGGTCCAAAGGCTCATTAGATTTATGCCCAAGGTTGTGATTGCACTGGTCAGCGGCTGGGCAGCTGGCGGAGGACACTCGCTAAATGTGATTGCAGACCTTTCGATTGCATCCAGACAGCACGGAAAGTTCAAGCAAACCGACGCTGATGTTGGAAGCTTTGACGCCGGCTACGGCTCGGCATATCTGGCCAAGCAAACCGGCCAGAAATTTGCTCGAGAGATCTTCTTCCTGGGTCAAACCTATGATGCTGAGCGGGCCTATCAGATGGGTGTGGTGAACAAGGTTGTTGATCACAAGGACCTAGAGGTTGAGGGCGTTGCCTGGGCCAAGGAGATTCTTGGTAAGTCACCAACTGCCATTCGAATGCTGAAGTACGCAATGAATGCGGTCGACGACGGTCTAGTTGGCCAGCAACTCTTTGCCGGTGAGGCCACCAGGCTTGCCTATGCAACCGATGAGGCAAATGAGGGCAAGAGCGCGTTTCTGGAAAAGCGCAAGCCGGACTGGTCTGGATTTCCCTGGCACTACTAATGAAACCGACTAGAACCGAAGCTGCCAGTGATCCATTTGCCGTCCTGAAAATGATGGTTGAGGTTGCCGCGGGCAACCTGGCAGGGTTCGTGTCACCACCGGAGACAACGGGAATTGCAGCTGAGTTTGAACAGGTTCCGGCAGAAGTTGATGCAAGTGTTGGCCTCATTATTGAAAGCTCTGGTTCCACTGGTCGACCCAAACGAATTGAGCTTTCGTTGTCAGCACTTATGGCAAGCGCTGAAGCTTCAGCCAGCACGCTGGGCGGTCACGGACAGTGGTTGCTGGCTCTTCCTGCCAATTATGTGGCGGGGGCAAATGTTTTGTTTCGGTCGGTAATTGCCGATACGCAGCCGGTAATCATGAACTCCAGAGTCCCGTTTTCAGCCGAGGGATTCAAGAACTCCTCGAATCTGATGCAGCACCCGATCCGCTACACCTCGCTGGTGCCCACTCAGCTGGACCGACTGGCAGCAGCAACAACCGACCCAGGTGTGCTGGCCGCACTGAGGTCCTTCCAGGCGATTTTGGTTGGTGGCCAACTGCCCAACAGAAGCTCGATGGAACATCTGAAATCACTTGGCGTGAATGTGGTGGAGAGCTATGGCATGGCCGAAACATGTGGCGGTTGCGTCTATGACGGCGTGCCACTGGAGGGCGTAGAGCTTGAAATTGTGGATGGAAAAGTTGTCGTTTCTGGTCCGGTGCTGGCCAATGGCCTCGGCCAGGCATTTGCAACACAGGACCTAGCTGAGATTGTTGATGGCAAGCTCAAGGTCTTAGGTAGATCCGACCGGGTGATCATATCCGGCGGAAAGAAAGTTTCTCTAGACGATGTCGAGCAAAGAGTGCTGCAGCTCGACTCGGTCCGTCAAGCCATGGCGGTTGCTGTGGCGTCAAAGTGGGGTCAGTCGGCAGCTTTGCTGATTACCGGACCTAAGCCCTTGGAGCTCGCAGAATTGAATGCGGTTCTCGAGGGGCCAGCCAAAGCCATAGCCTTCAGGCAGCTGGATGAGCTGCCGAGACTTGAAAGCGGTAAACCCGATTATCAGGCTGCCAAGCAGCTGCTTGCCGATTAGTCTTTATCGAATGTCACAACTAAAACTTTGGGTCGAGGGTGCCAGACTCAGAACCCTGCCGCTTGCGCTCGCGCCAGTTTTTCTGGGCAGTGCAACTGCTTATTCACTTGATGCCTTCAATCTTCCGCTAGCGGTGCTGGCACTGCTGGTTTCGCTGCTACTCCAGATTGGAGTGAACTACGCCAATGATTACTCCGATGGAATTCGTGGAACGGATGCAAACAGGGTCGGCCCACTCCGGCTGACCGGGTCCGGATCGGCTAAGCCAACAGCCGTGAAAAATGCTGCCTTTATTAGCTTTGGGCTGGCTGCGCTGGCCGGGTTGACAATCATTTTGATAACAAGCCAGTGGTGGTTGGTAGCGCTGGGGCTAGCGGCAATCATTGCCGCCTGGTTTTACACCGGTGGCAAAAACCCATACGGCTATGCAGGGCTCGGTGAGCTGGCAGTGTTCGTCTTCTTTGGGTTGGTTGCGACGGTCGGAACAAACTTTATTCAGACTGGATTTATTGACCCACTGTCGGTGTTACTCGGTGGTTGCTTCGGTTTATATGCCTCAGCTGTTTTGATGGTCAACAACATTCGCGACATTGCCACCGATAAGGAATCTGGCAAAAACACAATTGCGGTCAGGCTTGGAGCAAAGCTTTCACGCCGGTTGTTTATTTGGATGCTTTGGATTCCGGTGCTGATAAATGTCTTGTTGGTTCCGATTTATCCGGCCACCATCATGGGCTTTTTGAATCTGCTGTTGGTATTACCAGCGACCCTAATAGCTCTTGACGGCAAGGGAGCCAAGGAGCTAATTACCGCCCTGAAGCTAGCCAGCTTTGCCGGTCTAGGATTTGGGGTTTTGGTCGGACTCGGTGTCGGACTGGTTAGCTTCAGTATTTGAGTCGAGGATCTGATTCTCCAGGTCACTCTCAGCATCGTCGTAACTGCCGGAAGTATTTCGTGCCAATTTATTGGCCACTGACTCACTCATCGCCTTGCGCTGGCGATCTAGAAATACCAAAGACAGAGCAAAGGACACCGCTGCGGCAATAATTGCGGCGAAAAACGGGTTGAAGTCTAGAAGTGCCAAGGCGAGGAAAACTCCGAAGAATAGGAGAAGCCTGAGAAGGGTGTAACTAATCCATGGGTTTTTCACGTCTTCAGTTTAGGCACAGGTGTGTGAACTAGGGTGGAGTTATGACGAGAGTAGCCGTTGCAACATTTGGATTCCTGATTATCTGGGGGATCTTTACGACTGTTTTTGCCGCGAGTGCGGACAAGACTGAGGTTCGCCTGTTCCCGAAGTGGCTGTGGGTAATCCTTTGTCTGCTTGTTCCTTTCTTCGGTGGGCTGCTCTACTTGATGGTCGGAAGACCGCTGCCTGCTAATCCAGGACCTCGTGGCGGCCAATCCAGAATCATTGCGCCGGATGACGACCCAAATTTCTTACGGGACATTCAGAAGTTTTTGCGTAAAAAAGACCAAGACGACAAAGACAAGTAAGTGATCAGTCCTTCTCAACAATTCGCCGCAACACTAATCGCCGAACTGGTTTCCAGGGGTGTTCGTAATTTCTACATTTCACCGGGGGCAAGGTCACAGGCGCTTGCTATCGCCGTTGGTCAATTGGCTGGTGCTGGAAAGCTCTCGCTAACAGTTCGCCTTGATGAGCGGTCGCTTGCCTTCACCGCGTTGGGTAGGGCAATCGCAACTGGTGAACCGAGCGTTGTCATTACCACCTCAGGAACAGCCGTTGCCAACCTTCACCCCGCTGTTCTCGAAGCCCATCACAGCTCAGTGCCTTTGATTTTGCTGACTGCCGACAGGCCAAGCGAGCTGCGCGGGGTTGGCGCAAATCAAACAACCAACCAGGTCGGGATCTTTGCCAACTGCCTGCGCTCATTTGTTGATGTTCCAGCGGCCAGGCCATCGAGCATCCCTGATGCCGGGTCCTTGGCCGCAAATGCAATTGCAAATGCCATGGGAACTGCGAATCAAGCCGGTCCGGTTCAACTAAACCTGCAGTTTGTGGAGCCACTGAGCTCGTCAGAACCCACCGCCAATTCCGTGCTGTCAGCACTTGAATCCAGCCCACTGGCATCGGGCGCCGAGCATGAAGAATTGCTTGAAATTGAAGTTGATGACCACACCGTGGTCATCGCAGGAGCAGATGCGGGAACAGATGCGGTCAGGTTTGCCGAAAAGGCAAAATTGCCGCTGTTCGCAGAACCATCTTCGGGTTCCAGATACGGCTCCAGCGCGATCGTGAATTATCAGGCTGGCCTGCTGGGTCCACTGGCCAAGCAGGTTCGCAGAGTGGTCGTGTTTGGAAAGCCGACGCTTTCCAGGCCGATTATCGCCCTGATTAAAAACAGCAGTGTCTATGTCGCCAAATCAAGAAAGCACGGGAAGTTCGACGTTGGTCACAACACGATAGCCAGTGCTTGGCAACTGGAACCAAAGGGCCTTGCTTCAAGTTCCTGGCTTGAAAGCTGGAAAGAAACGGCAGGCTCCAGCGATGCCCGCAGTGAATTTGTCGCAGCGGTCTGGGATGGAGCCGGTTCAGTGCCGCTTCTAATCGGGGCCAGCAACCTGATTCGGGTTGCAGACAGCAGCGTCAAGCCAGCCACAGTTCGCGCCTATTCCAATCGTGGACTTTCGGGAATCGACGGCACAGTCGCCACGGCAATTGGCATTGCTCAGGCAGGAGCGGGAGTCCGGGCCCTAATTGGAGATCTGACGCTGTTGCATGACATAGGTTCGCTGAACCTGTCGGGCCTCAGACACCTGAACGTTCAGTTGATCGTTGGCAACGACTCCGGCGGTCAAATATTTAGAAAGCTTGAAGTCGCAAAAACAATTCAGGCGGATCTTTTTAAGCAGCTGTTCCTAACGCCTCAGACTGTGAACATCGAGGCAGCAGCTTCTGCATTTGGCTGGCAGTATGTCAAACCTGAATCTGTGGCAGAGCTTAGTGAGGCCATGAAGCTGGATGGTTTTGTGATTATCGATTATCAGTTGGATTCGGAAAACGCGTAGCGAACGGCCTTGAACTTCAGCTCGGTCTCGGCCAACTCTGCCTCCGGGTCACTCTCCAAAACTATGCCGCAACCTGCAATCGCCCTGATCTGATCTTTTTCGATGATGCCACCGCGAAGAGCAATCGCTAGTTCCCCTGCACCGTCTGAGCTCAACCAGCCAACCGGTCCGGCATAGCCGGCTCTATCGAAGGGCTCTAGCTCAGAAATCAGCTGCTCGGCCATTGCCGTTGGCGTTCCGGCCACCGCCGCTGTTGGGTGGAGCTTTTCGATAACATCGAGCAGGTTGATGTTGGCCTTCAGTCTCCCTCGCACATCTGTAGCCAAATGCCATAGGTCTGGCAGCGCGAGCGAAAAAGGCTCGGAGTCGGCCTCGACCACTTCACAAAATGGCTCAAGTGCTTTCACCATTGAGTTCACGGCATAGTCGTGCTCGTGCCTATTCTTTTGAGAGTGGGCGAGACCATCAGCAATCGCCCTATCAACATCGGGGTCAGTTCCGCGGCCGGCTGTTCCAGCCAAGACTCTGGCTGATACTTCGCCGCCGTCAGCTCTAAGTAAGAGCTCCGGTGAGGCGCCGAAGACGTTGCCAATTTGATAGGTCCAACACTTTGGATATTTCTCATGAAGACGATTCAGTGCCCGGGACAAATCAGGTGCTGCATTGATCGGCATGACCAGGTCCCTGCCCAGCACTACCTTTTCTAGCTCGGTGCTTTTGATTGCGCTGATGCCGGCTGCCACTGCAGTCTTGAAATCCTCAGCCGTAACCTCACCTTCACTGAATCTGCCCTCGGGGCTGAGCCTTGCTTGTTCGGAGCCCTCTGCATCAACCACAACCTCGAAAGCCGCTCCTTCTCGGTAAACCCGGGTGACGGCTGGAACGTAAAGCAGGCTTGGTGCGTCGCTCAATTCGGAAAAAGTGATGGATGTCAGGGCAATTAGTCCGGTGTTGGTGAGTCCCGACTGGTTATTTATCTCGGCGGTGCGGAGTAGCTCTTGCCACATTTTGGATAGTTCGGAAATTCGATTTGGACCGGTTGCTTCAAAGCTGATCGCCTTTCCGGTGCCAATAATCTGCTGGCCATCCCTGAGAAAGACTGAGGAGCCAGAAATATCTAAAACCTCGGCAGGAGGAATTTGGCGTATTACTGCCTTGATTGCCATTGGGCCCTTTGCTAAGAATTCACTGTGATTATATGAACCAGAGGTGCGAAGAAATGATTTCTTCCATATCCTCTAAGAAGTCTAAGTGAGGTGATGGTGTGATTCTGAAGATGGCGGCTTTTACGCTATTGGCGACACCGCTGCCCGTTTTTGGACTCCAAGCCGAGGGCGATGACCTAGAGCTTGATCAGGACTCTCACATCCAACAGGTGATTCCGCCGGCAATGGTTGATGATCAGGTTGACCCGCTTGGCACACTGCCGGTTGATTTTGCCAACGTAGAAATCACAATGCTGACTCCGGCGGACAAGTTTGTATCGGCAACCACGCCGCTCGCGGTCGGGCTAATGCTGGGGACAGTCTCGCTGGTCGTCTACACCCTGGTGAGTCAAAGTAACCCTCGCGCTCGCGATTAGACTTATCCGGTGACTAAAGCCGACCTAAATAAATCTCCCGAGCAAGTTTCCAAAATGTTCGATGAGGTGGCCCATGCCTACGACAAGACCAATGACCTGCTCTCTTTTGGGCAAGCACGGCTTTGGCGCAGGGCGCTAACTCAAAAGGTCGATGCCAAATCTGGCGAGCGAATTTTAGACATTGCTGCCGGAACCGGCACCAGCTCCATGGCCCTCAGGTCAGAGGGTGTCGAGGTGGTAGCGGCCGATTTCTCCAAGGGAATGCTCGCCGAGGGCAAGAAGCGCTACCCCGAACTCCAGTTTGTGTTTGCCGATGCAATGCATTTGCCATTCAAGGACAACGAGTTTGACGTTGTCACCATGTCTTTTGGTTTGAGAAACGTGCAGGACCGAACTAAGGCCCTGCGAGAGTTTTTGAGGGTGCTAAAGCCAGGTGGCCGCCTTGTGATTTGCGAGTTCTCGCATGTCAAGGGGCTACTTGGAATCGGCTATCGGGCTTATCTCAAGTTGCTGTTGCCGCTAGTTAGCAGGTTGCTAAGTAAAAACCCTGCCGCATACAGCTACCTTTCTGAGTCAATTGCAGCCTGGCCAGATCAGGCAGAACTTGCCAAAGACATCACTGCTGCCGGCTTCGCCAAGACCAAATGGAAGAATTTGAGCTTTGGTGTGGTTGCTATTCATTCTGCAATTAGGGAGAAATGAAGATAGCGCTACCGAGCCAGCTGCGACTGATAACAGACAAGGCTCTGCTGTCAGATCTTGAAAACTCACTCGAAAAAGTTGAGCTCCGGTTAGCTGAAGCAACCAGCCAGGCTGAAAAGCTGGTTGACACCATGGCTTCTCATTTGGCCAGAGCCGGAGGCAAAAGGCTTCGCCCAGTGCTCACGCTGCTTACCTCGCACCTTGGAACTCCGGGTAATGACGATGTGCTTGATGCCGCGGTAGTGATGGAGATCACTCACCTTGCAACCCTCTACCACGACGACGTTATGGACCAGGCTGACTCTAGGCGTGGGGTAGCGACCGCCCACATGGTTTGGGGCAACAACGTTGCGATTTTGACCGGAGACCTACTTTTTGCAAGGGCATCAAACCTCGTGTCAGGACTTGGCCAGGAAGCACTTCAATTGCAGGCGCAGGTGTTTGAGCAGTTGGTTCTGGGCCAGCTCCATGAAACGATTGGCCCGCAGGACGGGGAAGACTCGCTTGAGCACTACATCCAGGTCTTGCGGGATAAGACTGGATCACTGATCGCACTTTCGGCTCAACTCGGCGCCATGCTCTCTGGTGCCAGCGAGAGCTACCAGAAGCCTCTGAAGGAATTTGGCGAAAGCATTGGGGTTGCGTTCCAGCTTGTTGACGACATCATCGACATTCAGTCAACGAAGTCGCAGAGCGGAAAGATCGCCGGAACCGACCTCTTGGCTGGTGTGCCAACGCTTCCAGTGCTGCTGCTGGCAGATCATGAAGACCCGGCCTCTAAGCAGCTGTTGGTTGATATCACGGAGCACCTCGACGAGTCCACGCTGCCAGAAATTTTGGTCCGGCTGCGCGAACATCAGGTGATGGAGCAGGCGCGGCTAGAGACTTTGCGCTGGGCGGATAAAGCCATCGATGCACTCTCCGACCTTCCAGACAGTAGAGTACGTAAGGCCCTTGAAGCTTTTGCTCGGGCCGTAGTTGATCGAAAAGGCTAGAGGAAACACATGTCCAAGCTTCGACTTGCGGTTATAGGTGCCGGCCCGGCTGGCATCTATGCCTCGGATCTAATCTTGAAGGCAGAGCGGGACTTTGATGTCTCGATTGATCTGTTTGATTTGCTGCCAGCACCATATGGTCTGGTTCGCTACGGAGTGGCCCCAGATCACCCAAGAATCAAGGGAATCATCCGGGCACTCTACGAGGTGCTTGACCGCGGAGACATTCGCTTTTTCGGAAACGTGCGCTACGGCCGGGACATCACCCTGGATGACCTAAAGAGCCACTACAACGCTGTGATTTTTGCAACCGGAGCAATCAAGGATGCCCCGCTTGCTATTCCAGGTGTTGACCTTGATGGGTCTTACGGAGCTGCTGATTTTGTGAACTGGTACGACTCACACCCAGATGTCGGGCTCACCTGGCCGCTAGATGCAAAACAGATCGCAGTGATCGGCAACGGAAACGTTGCACTTGACGTTGCCAGAATGCTGGCCAAGCTGCCCGATGACCTACTTCCAACAGACATCCCAGATCACGTTCACAAGGGACTTTCATCCTCGCCGGTGACCGACGTGCACGTCTTCGGTAGGCGCGGGCCTGCCCAGGTCAAGTTCTCACCACTGGAGCTTAGAGAAGCTCTGCACGTCGAGGGTGTTCAGTCGATTGTGTATGACGAGGACTTCCAGTATGACGAGGGTTCAACCGCGGCCATTGAGAGCAACAACCAGGTTCGGGTCATGGTCAAAACCCTTGAGACCCTGCGAGAGAATCCACAGGAGTCAGAAGCTAGAAGACTTCACCTGCATTTCTTTGCCAGCCCGGTGGAGATCATCGGCACCGATGGGAAGGTCTCCGGGCTGAAGATTGAGCGCACCAAGCTTGATGGCAACGGTGGCGTTGTTCCAACCGGTGAGTTTCAAGAATTTCCAGTGCAGGCTGTCTACCGAGCAGTTGGCTACTACGGATCGCCAGTGGATCAGATTCCCTTCGATGCAGCTTCCGGAGTTATTTCGAATGAGGCTGGCCGAGTTATTAATGAGTCGGGGCAGCAGATCCCGGGGGTTTACTGCACCGGTTGGATTAAGCGCGGCCCAGTGGGCCTGATCGGCCACACCAAGGCAGATGCAATCGAAACCATCGGCAATGTCATTGCCGACAAGTCCTCCTGGTGGCAGCCGGAGCGGCCAAACGAGGATCAAATCTTGGAAACCCTGCGAGCCAGGGGCGTCGACTACATCGACTGGGAGAAGTGGCTGAAGATTGATGCGCAAGAAAAAGCTTTGGGAGAAGCAGCTGGACGCGAGAGAATAAAGCTCTTCGATCGCGAAGAGATCCTCAAAATTTCAAAGGGATAGTTTTTGACTCGTCTGCCTGGCGCCCGACTACGGAAAGCGCAGATAGCAACTCTTGCCACTTTTGTCGCAATGGGTCACGCCGCGCTATCCTCGGTGGCCTGGGTTCCAGAATTCATAGACCGGCTAGATGTGTCGTTTGCGACCTGGGGAACCATCATCGGCCTAGGTGTTATCGGTTCGATCACTCCGTTGTTTTTTGCATCAAGACTGATGATGCGATTTGGTTCTAGGACTGTAATTCGGTTTTCCAATTACGGCGGAATGATTTTTTTGGTTGCCCTGGCCTACACCGATGATCCGTTCATCTGGTTTTTCATAAATGCAACCTTTGGTTTTTTCATGTCGCTTTTGGGAGTGAGTGTTAACTCGCATGCGGTGCTGCTGCAAAAGCAGATAAGCATTAACATCATCGGCCGCATGCACGCTGGCTGGAGCTTGGGTGCAGTGGGAGCGGCGATTACCGGGGGTTTAGCCACGGTGTTCCTAAGCCTCGAGGCTTTTCTGATCATTGTCGCCGTTGTCACGGTTGTGATCTTTGAATTTGTGTTGCGCTGGTTGTTGGCCCCATCCGAGGATGGTCACCTCGAGGAAAAAGAGGCTGCGGTTAAGCGCAAGTTCTATCAAATGCCACCTGAGTTGTGGTTGCTGGCAGCTGGCTTGTTTTGTGGCATTTACCCCGAAGTGGCGATCATTGACTGGGCCGCTGTGTTCGCCCGCGACGTTTTGAACGTTGACGTTGCACTGAGGTCAATACCGTTCGCAGCCTTCATGGTGGGAATGATTATTGGCAGGCTGTCGATGACCAATCTTGCCACCAAGTTCCACCCGCACATGATTGCTTCCAGAGGTGCCTACTTGGCGGCAATTGCATTGGCACTATCGGCTGTTATTTCGCCAGCGGTCGCAGGAGTCAGCGTGCAATTAGGGATGTTTGTGACCGCTGTCTTGTGGGGCCTTGCCGGCCTTGGCTTGGCGCCGGTGTCACCGGCCTTTTACTCAGCCGCCGGTCACATCCCTGGCGTTCCAACCTCTTGGGCTGTTAGCCGACTTAGCCTCGTGAACTCGACCATTTCGATTGGTGCGAAGACCATGATGGGCGCCCTGTCACAGGGAGTGGGCCTGTCGCTTGCGTTCTTCTTCCCGATTGCCCTGGCTGTGGGGTCGGGTCTGATTGCCGCCAGCTATGCCAAGCGCGCTAGGCGCAGCGAGCTTGATGCCGCCGCTCCACCAACTGGACCGATTTCCATCATCATCAATGAGGATGCGGGTCGATAGGCTAACTGCGTGAGCATCTATCGATTAAAAAACGAACCGAAGCTATATGCTTGGGGCTCCCTCGAGCTAATTCCTGGCCTAATGCGCACCGATTCTAGCGGTCAGCCACAGGCAGAGGTGTGGTTCGGATCTCACAAACTGGACCCCTCAGAAATAGACGATCCAATCGGTGGAAATTTGCTGGAGCGCGTTGGCGATCTCCCATATTTAGTGAAGCTCCTGGCTGCCGCAAAGCCGCTGTCCATCCAGGCCCACCCGACCAGGGAACGTGCCAGTGAGCAGTTTGGCTTGGGAAACCCCAGCTATCAGGACGATAACCACAAGCCCGAGCTGATTGTTGCAGTCTCTGACTTTTCGGCACTTTGTGGCTTTAGGCCTCTGAAAGACATCGAGCGTGATCTGGGATTGCTTGCAAGCGCCAGTCCGATATTCCACGACTGGCTGCAGGCATTCAGACAGGGCGGATTAAAGGCTGCCACCAGGTTCGCGCTGGAGGCCAGTTCAGCACTTGTCGGTCAGTTGGTTGAGCAAGCCGCAGTGCTTGATCCTGAGCGGAAACAGTTGACTGAGCAGCTGAACCACGAATATCCGCTGGATTCCGGGATTGCGGTTTCGGTTCTCATGAACCTAGTCACGCTCGAGCCGGGCCAGGCGCTGTATTTGCCAGCTGGCAACATTCACAGTTACCTAGCCGGGCTAGGTGTTGAGGTGATGGCCGCCAGCGACAATGTGCTTCGAGGGGGCTTAACCAGCAAGCCGCTGGACAGGGAAGAACTCATGCAGGTGCTCGAGTTTGAACCACTGGAGCACCCAAAGGTAAGTGCCAAAAACATTGCCAGCGGGCTGGTGGAGTATCCAGTCGGAGTGCCAGATTTCAAGGTTTATCAAGTTAGTCCAAGTAGCGATCGAATGCTGATCGATTTGAAGCTAGTGGACAGCGCGATTCTGGTTTGCATCGCTGGGGAGATAGTGCTTTCTAACTCACTGGGCGAGATGGAGAAACTGGGTCCCGGTGAAGCAGCGTTTATCCGGTCTGCCAACCTGTTTTCGATCACCGGCAGCGGCACCGGCTACCTAGCTATGGGCTAGCGGTAGTTTACGAACTGAAGGTCAACCGGAAGATCGGCACCCTTTAGCAGGGCAATGATTTCCTGAAGGTCATCGCGGCTCTTTGAACTAACGCGAAGTTCGTCACCCTGAATCTGCGCCTTGGCACTCTTCGGGCCCTGGTCGCGAATCAACTTGGTGATCTTTTTGGCATTCTCCTGGTCGATTCCGGCCTTGAGCTTGCTCTCGATGCGAATCTCTTTCCCAGAAGGGAACGGCTCACCGGAATCCAGAGACTTCAGTGAGATTCCGCGCTTGATCAGCTTGGTATGGAACACGTCCAGCACCGCCTTGGCTCGTTCCTCCGAGTTTGCCTTGATCAAAACTGTTTCACCGCTCCAGCTAATGCTCGCGTCGGTGTTTTTGAAGTCGTAGCGCTGCTCAACTTCCTTGGCCGCCTGGTTCAGAGCGTTGTCCGCCTCTTGCTGCTCAACCTTGCTTACTACGTCGAATGATGAATCTGCCATTTGTCTACTCTAGCTAGAGTGTGCGTCTGGCTGTTGAGCTTCTCACAACTAAGTCAATTGGCCAGAATGTTATGGACTCGAAGTTTTCTTGAGCCTTGGGGTCATTTGACTCCAAGATATCCACAAGCGTGTTTGCTGCCTTGGCACCCTGCTGTTGCACTGACTGGTCAACCGTGGATAGGCCATAGAACTCTCCAAGTGGATGTCCATCGATGCCAATCACGCTTACATCTTGGGGAACTCTTAGCCCCAGGTCACGAGCTGCCTGGATTGCTCCAAAGCCCATTTCGTCGGAGGCGCAGAAGATAGCGGTCGGGGCATTTTGGGGGTTACCAAACAGCTGCTTAGCGGCGAAGTAACCGCCGCCGACCGTGAAGTCACCCTGGGCCTCCCACTGCGGATCAAAACTGAGGTTGGCATCAAGTAGGGCTTCCTGGTAGCCGGTCCTTCTTAGGTGCGGCTGATGAAAATCCATTTCTGTTACCGGGGAGCCGGAAATCATGCCGACCTTGGTATGCCCCAGGGAAATCAGGTGGGAGGTCGCGAGCCGGCCGGCCCCCTCGTCATCGATAGCAATCGTTCGGGTTCCAGGAATTGGGCCACCGACACCGATGATTGGCTTTTCTAGCTCAGTCAGCTTCGCCAGCTCAGCCTCGGAGATTTTTACGCCAACGGTTAGAACGCCATCAACTCTTTTGCGGAGCACGAGCTCATCGAAAATCCGCGCTCGGTTGTCTTTTCCACCGGAAAGGCTGTAGAGAGTTACGTCATAACCCCTGTTCACAAGGGCATTGACCGCACCTTCTAGAACCGAGGAGAAAAACCAGCGGTCCACAAACGGCATGACCACGCCGATGTTTTTAGTTTTGCCGGTTGCAAGTGTGTAGGCCGAGGATGAGGCAACATATCCCAGCTCTCGAGCTGATTTCAGAACCTGTTCTCGAGCTCTGGCGGACACGTTTGCCTTGCCATTTAGCGCCCTGGAAACGGTCGCTGTCGAAACTCCAGCGTGCTGAGCGACCTCAATAATGCCTACCATTTCAATTACTGTAAAGGCTTCCAGTCAATAACCGCTACCTGGATTCGGAATATCGGCTATTCTTTCTAGCTGCGTGACTACGCAACGGCTAGTTACCCAAGCGGCCAAAGGGATCTGACTGTAAATCAGCTGTCATCGACTTCGGGGGTTCGAATCCCTCACTAGCCACCAAGGCCCCGGAATCCGGGGCCTTTATGGTTTAAGGCTTTTTTGGCTGGCTGCGATAGTGTTTTTTTGGATAGGGGAAATTATTCATGAACGGTCTTCTGAAATTTATTACCGGCAAGAAAACAGCGCCGGTCACCATGTTGATTGGTCTAATCTTTGCCGGTCTTGCCTTTACGGTGTTCAACACTGAGGCCACTGAAACCACTCCGGGCACTGGCCTTCCTGATACTGCTGAGTCGGTTCAGGTGGCCAAGCTCCAGGATGAGCTGCCAAGTTCCGATGCGTCGGCTGCATTCATCGTCTATACCTCCGAATCGAAATTCACCGAGGAGCAACTGACTTGGTTGCAGGGGACATTTGATCCGAACCTAATGATGCCTGCAGGCGGCGCCAACGAAAAGTTTGTGGAGTTTACGAACCTAGAGGTTCAGGGTGAGAAGTTTGTTCCGCCAGCGGCAATTTCTGAAGACGGCACAACCGCTTTGATTTCGGTTCCGCTAGCAATTACCGATTCTTTTGAAGAGACTACCTATCGTGTTGACACCATGCGCGAGATTGCGCCGATTGGGATGCCTGGGGGAATGCAGGTTTACGTCACCGGCCCGGAAGCCTTCATCAAGGACGTCGGATCAATCTTTGAGGGGGCGGACTTCAGTCTCTTGGCCGTGACTGCCTCGGTAGTAGCGCTGCTATTGCTAATTACCTACCGGTCACCAGTGCTCTGGTTGATTCCACTTATCGTGGTTGGTACCGCAGACGGCATGGCCGGCATTCTGGCAAGAAGAGCCGCTGAGGCACTCGGCTTCACTCCGGATGCTTCGGTCACCGGAATTCTTTCGGTGCTGGTCTTTGGTGCTGGAACCAACTACGCGCTGCTGCTGATTGCCAGATATCGCGAGGAGCTGCTAGTTCTTGAAGATCGCAGGGAGGCCATGCGAACCGCATTGCGTGGTGCTGGCCCAGCTATCCTGGCTTCGGGGTCTACCGTTGCGGTTGCCCTGGCCCTGCTGCTACTGGCTGAGATCGAGGGCCGCCAGGTGCTGGGGTTGGTGTCCGCAGTTGGAATTGTGGTCGCGATGATAGCTGGATTGTTGATTCTGCCCGCGGCACTGGTGATTTTCCCGCGCGGAATTTTCTGGCCACTGGTGCCAAAAGTTGGTGGCGTGAACCGCAACGATAAGTCGCTATGGGCAAAACTTGGCAAGTCAGTTTCTAAGCGCCCAGTCATTGTCGCTTCTGCCGGTGTGGCAGTTTTGGCGATTCTTGCCTCGGGTGGAATCGGAGTGAAGACCGGTTTGAGTGCCACCGAAATCTTTATCGAGAAACCTGAGGCAGTTGTTGGCCAGGAAGTTCTTGCCAAGAGCTTCTCTGCCGGAAGTGCGACACCGACTCAGATGATTATTTCGAATGAGTCGGTTGACCAGGCCGTTGAGCTTGCCTCGGCCGTTTCCGGCGTCGATGAGGTTCGCGTTGGTGCCACCAACGGGGAATTCACGCAGGTTGACGCGGTCCTGAATGCAAGCCCTGAGTCTGCCGAGGCATTGTTAATCGTGAAAGAGCTCAGGGTCGCACTTGATGCGCTGCCAGAGACCAGCATTGCCCTGGTTGGCGGTCAAGATGCCACCACTCTAGATTCTGAAGACGCAACCGCCAGAGACCAGGCGCTACTTGTTCCACTGATCCTGATTTCGGTGTTCCTGATTCTGATCCTGCTGCTCCGGTCACTGCTGACTCCTGTGCTGCTGCTGCTTGCGGTGGTGGGGTCGTTCTTCTCCGCAGTTGGCGCAAGCTGGTTCGTGTTCCAGAACATTTTTGGGTTCCCAGCTCTGGATCTTTCGGTTTTCATCCTGGCGTTCTTGTTCCTAGTCGCGCTTGGCGTTGACTACAGCATCTTCCTGGTCACCCGTGCTCAGGAAGAAGCCAAGAAACTTGGAACCAGAGAGGGAATGCGTAAGGCGCTTGGCGCTACCGGCGGCGTCATCACCTCGGCCGGTATTTTGCTCGCGGCTGTGTTTGCCGTTTTGGGTGTGCTGCCTCTGATTGCGCTAGCTCAGGTTGGAACGATCGTGTGCATCGGTGTCTTGTTGGATACCTTGTTGGTTAGAACCATCATCGTCCCAGCCATGGCATTTATCACCGGCAAGCACTTCTGGTGGCCAAGAAAAGAGTTCGCGGACTAAACCCTGAGCCAGGCGGTGACGTTGGCGGGAAGCTTTCCAGACCCTAGCGTCGCCGACGTAATCAGCACTTCACCTTCGGGAAGCGTTGCTGGAGAGTCTCCAAAATTGTGAATCACGAGCACATCTTGGTTCTGATAAGACAGCACTGTGTCTTCTGCTACCCAGGAGAACGAACCCTGGCCAAGCCCCAGTTCGCTTCGAACCTTGAGGGCAGCTTTATACATTCCAAGAGTTGAGTCGGCAGCTGTTTGCTGATCGCGACTTAGCTCTGCGAAGCTCTCCGGCTGTGGCAGCCAGGCAGTTTCGGCAGCTGTGAATCCGTTTGTGGTTCCGCCCTTGCGCCAAGGCAGTGGCACCCTGGCACCATCGCGGCCCACGCGCTTGCCACTGGTTCTAAAAAATGTTGGATCTTGACGGAATTTGGCCTCAAGGGTCGTGTGCTCTGGCAGACCAAGCTCCTCGCCCTGATAAAGGTAACTTGCGCCAGGAAGACCCAGCATGAACAGGGTTGCAGCTCTTGCCTTTACTAAGCCCAGAGCATTGTCCGGTTGCACCGCATCAGGACCAATGCCATCAGAGGCAGTGGTTCTTCCAAAGTCACCACCGAAGCGTGACACGTGGCGGATGACATCGTGGTTGTTCAGGACCCAGGTGCTGGGAGCACCAACGGCGTCGAAAGCTGCAAACGACTCATTAATTGCGCTGACCAGCGCCTGCTTATCCCAGCCGGCATCTAGAAAACGGAAATTAAAGGTTTGGTGAAACTCGTCCGGTCTCACCCAAAGAGCCATCTTCGATAGCGGAAGGACGTAGGCCTCCCCACACATTGCGCGGTCTCCCGGGTAGCTCTCCAGGATGTTTCGCCAAGACCTGAAGATCTCGTGCACTGAGTCCTGGAACCACATCGGTGGATCAGCTTGGCCTTCAACGAAACCAGCGCCTGCGGTCTCGACGTAGGGGTGGTCCGGAAGTCCTTCGGCCTTGGCCATGGCATGAGGCTGATCTACCCGAAAGCCGTCGATGCCTCGGTCCAGCCAAAATCTCAAAATGGCTTCGAACTCCTTGTGCACGGCAGGGTTTTCCCAATTCAAATCAGGTTGTGAGGAGTCAAACAGGTGGAGATACCACTGACCGTCTTCCAGTCTGGTCCAAGCTGGGCCACCAAACATGCTCTGCCAGTTATTTGGAGGCAGCTCGCCGTTTTTGCCTTTGCCTTCTTTGAAGTGGTAGTAGTTCCGGGTAGCACTGCCCACCGGACTCACAAGCGCCTCCTGGAACCATTCGTGTTGGTCCGATGTGTGGTTTGGAACCAGGTCAATCATTACCCGTAGGTTTAGTTCGTGCGCTCTATCAACAAGCGCGTCAAAGTCTGCAAGCGAGCCAAAAAGCGGGTCAACGCCCTTGTAGTCTGAGACATCGTAGCCAGCATCTTTTTGAGGTGACGGATAAAAAGGGCTAAGCCAAACCGCATCCACGCCAAGATCGGCTATGTCTCCAAGGTGTTTTGTGATGCCGACCAGGTCGCCCATGCCATCGCCGTTTGAATCTGCGAATGAACGCGGGTAAATCTGATAAATCACCCCGGAGCGCCACCATTCAGCACCGGCTACGGCATCATGCTTTAGCACTCAGGCCCTGATCCAAGCAACCTGGTCTGCTTCAAGGAGGCCTTCAGCGGCAAGGTCTAGCTGAGTAGTCACAAGCAGCTCTCCCGCGGGAAGGGTAAATGGTTCGTTTGTGAAATTCACAACCACCAGCACCGGACCATTTTGGTAGGCGCATGCGCCCGCTGGAACAAGCTCATTTCGCCACTCAAGCGATCCGTGCCCAAGAGCATGGTGCTTTCGCAACTGCAGCAGGGACTTGTACATCTCGAGCGTTGAGCCGACAACGCCATCCTGGGTCGCCCTGGCGTAGTTCTTAAAGTTTTCTGGCTGAGACAACCAGGACTTGCCCGTTGTGCTGAAGCCAAACGCGTTCTGATCTGACTCCCATGGGATCGGAACTCGGCATCCGTCTCGGCCAACTCTTTCGCCATTAGTCCGGAAGTAGGTCGGGTCCTGTCTGACTGAACCCTCCAGCATGGTGTGCTCAGGAAGCCCGAGTTCTTCACCCTGATACAAGTAAGCGCCGCCTGGCAGCCCAAGCATCATCGCGCTTGCGGCTCGGCCGCGCTTGAGGCCCAGTGCTTCGTCCGGTTGTGGGTAGTCAGGGCCAATTCCATCTCCCTGAGGCGGAACCTTGTCGTAGGACAATCTGGTCGTGTGACGAATCACGTCATGGTTTGATAAAACCCAGGTTGCGGGAGCACCCACATGCGAAAACTCCGCGATTGATTCGTCTACTACTGCCATCATCTTGTCTTTGTTCCACTGGGTTTCCAGAAACGCGAAGTTGAAAGTCTGGTGATATTCGTCCGGCCTAACCCAGGTTGCCATTCTCGAAAGCGGCATCACCCAGGCTTCAGCGCACATGGCGCGATCTTGGTACTCATCCAGAACTTTGCGCCAGCGTCGATTTATTTCGTGAACACCGTCTAGGCCCCAAAAAGGGTGGGGCGGCAAGTCAGCTTGGGGAGCTGACCCGTTGTTGTCAACTCCATCCATCGTCGAATCGTTTGACACCACATCCGGAAGCCCCTGCAGTTTCACTATTCCGTGAGCAACGTCAATTCTGAATCCCGCTGCTCCACGGTCCAGCCAAAAGCGCAGGACGCTGTCGAACTCCTCCATGACCTCGGGGTTTTCCCAGTTGAAGTCCGGTTGTGATTTGTCAAAAATGTGCAGGTACCACTGGCCTAATCTGCCATCAGCTTCTGTGATCCTGGTCCAGGCGGCGCCACCGAACACAGATTCCCAGTTGTTTGGTGGAAGTTCGCCGCTTTCACCCTTTCCATCTCTGAACATGTAGCGGTTTCTGGCCGCTGAGCCCGGCTGGGCAGCTAAGGCCTCTTTGAACCAGACGTGCTCCTCCGAGGAGTGGTTTGGAACCAGGTCCATGATGATTCGAATTCCACGCTCGCCGGCTTTCTCAACCAAATCATCAAAGTCCTGCAAGGTTCCAAACAGGGGTTCAATGTCTCTGTAATCTGACACGTCGTAGCCAGCATCCTTTTGCGGAGACTTGGTTAGGGGTGAACACCAGATCGCATCAATCCCGAGCTCGGCAAGTGAGTCCAACCTAGATATAATTCCCGGGATGTCGCCAATTCCATCGCCATTGCCATCTGCAAAAGAGCGCGGGTAGATCTGGTAAATGACTGCCGAACGCCACCACTCGGCGCCTGGTTTCGATTCAGAGAATGTGGTTTGCATGGGCAAAAGCATAGAGCGAAGTAAGCGCTTGCACCCAGCGATTCACTAAAAAATTACACCCGAAATAGACTGTTAGAAACTGCAAAATCTGCAAACGAAATGCAGCTATTGTTTTTGGTTTAGGAACAGCTAGGGGATCAACTTGAAACAGGCACTCAGCCGGCAGGTAGCCGCGGCGGCTACCGTGCTTTTTCTCGCAACTGGTTGCTCTAGTGCCGAGGTCGTGCCAGAGACATCAACGCCTGCTGTCCAGGTCCAAGCCGACTCTCCAACAGAAATAACTGTCTGGGTGAGCGAAGCACAAGCGCTGGGTCTGGAGGTTGTCGCAGCACAGTTTTTGATGGACACCGGAACCCGAGTCAACCTTGTGGTCAAGGAGAACCTGCAGCCAGATTTTCTAGGTGCCGGTACGGGCACTGGTCCCGACATAATTCTTGGCAGTTATGACTGGCAGCCAGAGTTGGTTACTGCCGGAAAGCTCGAACCCATTGATGTTTCTGGCGTTGCCGAGGCCTTTATACCCGGTGCCATTCAGGCCTTTGCCTACCAGGGGCAGCAGTACGGGCTGCCGGTTTCACAAGAAAATGCAGCTTTGGCCTGTGTCTTGGAAGCTATGCCCACTGCACCCGAGAGTTTCCAGGAGGTGGTTGCCGCCGGACTTGCGATCTCGCTAAACGATGGGACTGGTGACCCATATCACTTTTACGCTCTGCAAACTTCGTTCGGGGCTCCGGTCTTTGAAACGGCTGAGGATGGCTCCTATCTCCCGGTTCTTGGAATGGGCGGGGAGGCGGGGTTTGCATTCGCCGCCTGGCTGTCAGATAACGCAACCAGTTTCGAGCTGGCAAGCAACACCAGGAACATCAAGGAGGAACTGGTAGCAGGCACGAAGGCTTGCTGGTTGACCGGGCCGTGGAACGGAAACTGGTTCAACGAGCAATTCGGTGAATCTGGTTGGGCAGCCTACCCAGTTCCACCAGCCGGACCATACCCAGCCTCAACATTTTCTGGCGCAACCGGAGCCATGGTTGCTTCGGGTTCTGATGCAGTGGCAACTGCGACCAAGTTTGTACTTGAGTACCTAGGGAGCAGCCAGGGCCAATTGGCCCTGTTCCAGGGAACAGGCAAGGCGCCAGCTGAACTTGCGGCACTCGAGCAATCAAGTGCTTCCAAGATCGCCTATGAGTTTGGGATGGCCGGTCTTGAATCGGTTCCGATGCCCGTTATTGCAGAAATGGATTCCATTTGGGTTCCTTGGGCTGCTGCTCAAGTTGGGATTATTAGAGGCGACGATGAGCCAGCGGTAATCTGGCAGAAAATGCTGGATGAGATCAATGCAAGCCTGGGCTATTAGCCCCAATCAGTTCGCTCGAACCTAGGCTTGCCTAAGCCAATCTGGCCGGATGCGCTAGTAACTTTGAATCATGCTGGATCTTGATCTCCAACCACACCACGACGGCTCTGCGCTCTATGTTGCCAACCAGCGACCTGAGCTTATGGAAAAAGTAAAGATTCGCATTCGAACTCACCAAAGCCTGGGCAAAGTAACTCGCGTCTTGGTTCGCCAAAGCGACTCCGGCGAGGCATTTCTAAGTACGCCATTCAAAAAGCTAGTTCACCGGCATGGCTGGGATTGGCATGAGGGCGTCATTACGATGTGGAACCCGGAGGTCTCCTATCGGTTCTTTATTCAGACCGAAGCCGGCGAGTGCTATTGGTTGAATTCAGCTGGACTTTTTGAAAACGATCAGCCAGACCGCGATGACTTCAAGATCAACATCTACAACTCGGTGCCCAAGTGGGCAACCGGTGCTGTTTTTTATCAGGTGTTTCCAGATCGCTTCGCAAAAAGCGAGTATGCAGATGCCAGAGAGCTTCCCGAGTGGGCAGACAAGCGAAATTGGTCCGACAAGGTCAAGGGTCACGGAGCAGGAGTTGCCCAGCAATTTTTCGGTGGTGACCTAAAGGGCATCGAGGAACACCTAGATCACCTCAAGAAAATTGGCGCAACGGTTTTGTATTTGACACCCTTTTTCCCGGCATTTTCAAATCACCGCTATGACGCAGCAAGCTTTGATGAGGTCGACCCACTGCTTGGCGGCAACAAGGCGCTTTCCAGCCTCGTGAAATCAGCTCACAGCATGGGCCTGAAGGTCATGGGAGACCTAACTGCTAACCATTCTGGTGACAAGCATCAGTGGTTCGTAGCGGCTCACAAGAAGCCGGCTGCCAAGGAAAGCGATTTTTATTACTTCACTGATCGCAACACAAAGTACGAGTCCTGGTGGGGTGTTCCGTCTCTACCAAAGTTCAATTGGAACTCCTCAGACCTAAAAGACCGATTCATCCGCGGTAAGGACTCGGTAGTCGCCAAGTGGCTGAAGGCACCCTATGCCCTTGATGGCTGGCGTATTGATGTTGCGAACATGACCGGCAAGATTCGTGATGAAGACCACAGCACTGAGGTTGCCGACAGCATCAGGCTCACCATGAGCTCTGTTAACCCGGACTCGTTCCTGATCGGAGAGTTCACTTCAGACGCTGCAGAGTCGATCCAGGGCAAGAATTATCAGGCGGCAATGACCTATTCCAACTTCACCCGCCCGGTTTGGCGCTGGCTCTGGAACCAAGAGGTGAAGACCGAAGAGAATCAAATTGGGCCGGGACGAAAAGGCATCACCGCAGAACAATTCCGAGAACTTCACACCTCATTTGCCAGCATTTTCCCGTGGCATGTGCGGCTTCACAACCTCAATGCCCTAGACACCCATGACACCGGCAGGTTCAAAACCTTTGCCATTCCAGACTCGCAGCGGGTTGCAGCCGGCCTCCAGTTCACAATGCCTGGAATTCCAATGATTTTTGCTGGCGATGAGTTTGGTCTCGAAGGCGAAAACGGAGAGGCCTCCAGAACTCCGATCCCGTGGAACCAAGAGCGCGATTCTGACCTATCGATGCTGGACACCTACGCGAAGTTGTCGCAGATTAGAAAGCGCCATCGCAGCCTTCAAGAGGGCTCAATGCGCTGGCTCTACTCATCTGCCGAGGCCCTTGCATTTGTTCGCGAATCCAAGACCGAATCGGTTCTGGTGATTGCCTCCAGGGGCCGCGATAGGAAGCTGGAGTTCTCCAGGGATGCCCTAAGTGGTGCCGAGGGAGCTGAGAATCTTTTTGGAAACGGATCACTTCGAGTGGTGGGCGGAAAGATACGCTACGACGCCTCCGAATTAGATTTACAAATTTGGCGTTTGCCTAGCGCTGTGCGCTAGTGCTAATCTTCTTCGGTTGCCTTTAGGCTTCGCCCCGATAGCTCAGTGGTAGAGCACTTCCATGGTAAGGAAGGGGTCGACAGTTCAATCCTGTCTCGGGGCTCGATCTTAGGATCAAGCGCGGCGGGGTAGCTCAGGTGGTTAGAGCGCACGGCTCATAATCGTGAGGTCGCGGGTTCGAGTCCCGCCCCCGCTACCAAGGCACTACCCTGTATTCATGGTGAATCCAGATATCGAAGGCAAGACTTATCCTCGGTCAGAGGCTTATGTGGTCGGCCGTGAAAAAATACGCGAGTTTGCAAGAGCCACAATGGCTAGCGAAGCTTCTCTGGATCTAGACAAAGCTCTGGCGGCCGGTCACGCCGACCTAGTGGCTCCGCCAACTTTCCCAATTGTTCTTCAAGAATTTGGCTTGAAACTCGTGATTGCCGACAAAGAAGCAGAGTTAGATTTTTCTAGAGTCGTTCACGGTGATCAAAAATTTGTGTTTGAACGCGCGATAGTGGCAGGCGATGTTCTGACCAGTCAGCTCCAGGTTGCGAGGGTCAAATCACTCGGAGGCAATCACATGGTCAGCTTCGAGACCAAGATTTATGATCCGTCAGAAACCTTAGTTTGCACCGCCTTGTCCACGCTGGTCGTTAGGGGAGCAGATGCCTGATTTTGCGGGTTTGAATGTTGGCGACCAGGTCGCAGAGCAGAACTTTGAAATAACCAGGGACTCGCTAGTTCGCTACGCAGGAGCGTCTGGTGACTTCAACCCAATCCACTACCGAGACGATGTTGCCCAGGCAGTGGGCCTTCCGGGCGTGCTTGCTCACGGAATGCTGACGATGGGAATTGCCATCCAGCCGGTGATTCAGTGGTTGGGAGATGCTGGCAAGGTGGTCGACTATGGCGTGAGGTTCACGAAGCCCGTCGTGGTCCCAGCAGCTGGCGCGGCCAAGCTTTCTGTGGTTGCCAAAGTTGGCGCCCTCGACGAGGAAACAAGCAGAGCTCGAATTGATCTAGTTGTTAGCTTCGAGGAAAACACAGTGCTGGGTAAGTCACAGGCGTGGGTTCAGCTTTGACAGTTTCTAACCCCGCTCCACTTTCAACCCTCACCACCATGCAGGTCGGTGGAGTTCCAAAGCGCATCATTACCTGCACCAACACTGAGATTCTTTACAGCACCATGGCCGAACTCTGGGACGGTGAGGACCAGCACCAGGTTCTAGCCGGCGGCAGTAACACCGTTTTTGCCGATGACATGAGCGACTGGACAATTGTGTTGGTTGCCAACCGTGGGATTGAGATTGTCGCGGAGGATTCCGAGTCGGTCACGGTCCAGGTTCAGGCCGGGCACTCTTGGGATGAGTTTGTGGCATGGGCTGTGGAAAATGACTATGCCGGCATCGAAGCCATGAGTGGAATCCCCGGCAGCGTCGGAGCAACTCCGGTTCAGAATGTTGGTGGCTACGGCCAAGAAGTTTCACAGGTAATCACCCAAGTTGAATTTCTCGATCAGGAAACAGGAGAACTGGCAATCAAGCCAGCTGCCTTTTTTGAATTTTCGTATCGCGACAGCGCCCTAAAGCACGGCTTGTTGGGAATCATCGGTTGGGTTGAGTTTCGACTTCTGAAACTCGATGGGCTGAGTGTTCCAATGGCGTCGGGGCAAATCACCCAACATGTCGGAGCAGCCTACGGTTCGCAACTGCCCCTTAGTCAGATCAGGGACAGCGTCCTTGAGCTAAGAAGCTCAAAGGGAATGGTTGTGAAAGCTAATGACCCTGACAGCGTTAGCTGCGGAAGTTTTTTCACAAACCCGGTCGTGAGCTATTCCAAGAGCCTGGAGTTTCCCGAAGAGATGCAGCGCTGGTCGATGCCGGACGAGGATCAGGTAAAGCTCTCGGCAGGTTGGCTGATCGAAAATGCCGGCATCCCAAAGGGCTATGGCCTACCCGGGTCAAAGGCTGCAATCTCCAATAAGCATGCACTTGCGATTACAAACCGTGGTGGTGCCACCGGTCAGGAAGTGCTGGAATTGGCAAGGCTTATTCAAGAACGTGTTGCAGCCAGGTGGGGAATCAATCTAATTCCCGAGCCAAACCTGATTGGTTTTTAGCCGAATAGTTTTTGCAGTCGCTGGATACCCTCGAGCAACTGGTCGTCTCCAAGCGCATAGCTAAGTCTTAGATAGCCGCTTGGGCCAAAGGCCTCACCGGGCACCATCGCAACCTCCACCTCGTCAAGGATCAAATCCGCCAGCTCCAATGAGCTGTTGATTTGCTTGCCGGCCCAGGTCTTACCAAGCAGTCCACCAACATCCGGGTAGACATAGAAGGCGCCCTGTGGGTTGGGGGTGTGGATGCCAGCAATCTTGTTCAGTTCGGAAACCGCCAACTTCCGACGGCGATCAAAAGCCTCGAGCATCTTCTTGACTGGCTCTTGATCCCCAGTCAAAGCTTCAATCGCAGCGCGTTGTGAAATGTTAGAAACGTTTGAAGTTAGATGAGACTGCAGGTTGCCGGCAGCCTTAGCTGCATCATCCGGCGCAATCATCCAGCCCAGACGCCAACCGGTCATCGCATAGCTCTTGGCGACACCGTTGACCATGATTGTGCGGTCCTGAATCTCGGGCACTAACTCGGTTATGGAGTAGGCCTTGACTCCCTCATAGACCAGGTTCTGGTAAATCTCATCGGTTATCACCCACA
The DNA here is from genome assembly GCA_002333405.1 of Micrococcales bacterium UBA2037. Taxonomy (GTDB): domain Bacteria; phylum Actinomycetota; class Actinomycetes; order Actinomycetales; family Microbacteriaceae; genus Aquiluna. Next base: position 108,532 of record DDBH01000005.1, read on the forward strand.
GGTTTGGCTTGCTGGCAACCCAGTTTCCAATCGCGGTCAACTCCTCTTTTGAGTAAACGGCGCCGGTCGGGTTGGACGGTGAGCAGATCAAGAGTGCCTTGGTTTTTGGCGTGTAGTGAGCTTCTAGCTGCTCAACGGTGACCTTGTATCCCTGGTCAGATCCTGCAAAAACATCCACCTGAACTCCGCCGGCAAGTTTGATTGCCTCCGGGTAAGTGGTCCAATACGGAGCTGGAACCAGCACCTGGTCGCCATCATCGATGATGACCTGAAATGCCTGATAAACGGCTTGCTTGCCACCGTTAGTCACTATCACCTGACTTGGTTTTACCTCTGTTCCACTGTCTTGAAGCGTCTTTGCAACAATCGCTTCCTTCATCTCTGGCAGTCCAGCCGCGGGTGTGTAGCGGTGGTTCTTCGGCTCTCGAACGGCCTTGGCCGCGGCCTCAACGATGTTTTCAGGTGTCGGAAAATCTGGTTCGCCGGCAGCATATGAGATCACTGGTCGACCCTGAGCAATCAGAGCTTTGGCTTTGCTGTCAACCTTGAGTGTCGCGGATTCGGCGATTGCACTGATGCGCTTTGAGATTCTATGTTCAGACATGTATTTAGAATAGTTGGGGAAGCTGTAGTTTTGGCGCGGATTACCCGTTGCGAAGCACCAAATAACCCCCTAGTATTACTTAGGTTGACATCTGCCGAAAACTAATCTGGCGAAACTCACTTAAATAGATTCAATCTAGAAGTGTGTCTTTTCCAGGTGGCACTTGAAACCAAGCCTCGTGCTAAGTAACGGTTGATGGCGATGTCACATAGGGCGGTGGCTCAATTGGTAGAGCAGCGGTCTCCAAAACCGCAGGTTGCAGGTTCGAGTCCTGTCCGCCCTGCGTAAGAAAGAAGGTCAAGTTGGCAGAAGAGAACGAGAAGGCTTCAGAAGACTTAGTGGAAAAGGCGAAAGCCGATGCCGCTAGGACAAAGAACCCTATTCAGAAGTTAGTGCTGTTTGTTCGCCAAGTACTTGCTGAACTAAGCAAGGTAACTAAGCCAACTCGCAAAGAGCTAATCAACTACACCGGAGTCGTTCTGGCTTTCGTGGCAGTTGTAATGCTTATCATTTCCGGCCTGGATTGGCTGTTCCTAAACGTCGTGACCTTTGTGTTCGCAGGATAAGAGGTAGAACGTGTCAGATTTGAATTTCAGTGATGTTGCCCAGAGTGAGCCGGTAGAAATCGGCGAGCCAGCAGTTGACGAAAATGTCGACCTGGATGCTGTGGACCTAGAAGCTGCAGCCGATGAGGCTGAGCACGAGATGGACGGCTTCCACGTTGTGGAGGAGTCAACCGAAGTTGCTGAGCCAGTGGCTGCGGTCGAAGAAGAAGACCCATACCGCAAGTTCCGCGAAGAACTTCGCAGCCAGCCAGGCAAGTGGTACGTAATCCACTCTTACGCAGGCTATGAGCGCCGCGTGAAGCAGAACATTGAAACTCGTAAGGCAGCACTTGCCGGAGGCGATGACATTCTGCAGATCGAAGTTCCAATGGAAGAGTCCATTGAAATCAAGAACGGTCAGCGCAAGCTAGTTTCTAAGGTTCGCATTCCCGGCTACGTGCTAGTTCGCATGGAAATGAATGAGGACAGCTGGACTCTGGTTCGCCACACACCTGCTGTTACTGGATTCGTTGGCAACTCTCAGCACCCAACACCACTCAGGCCAGCAGAGGCATTTGACATGCTCAAGCCGCTATTCACCCCTGAGGAAACCGAAGAGGTAAAGAGCGCAAAGGCAGCAGGCGTTACCGGTGGCAAGGCCAAGGCCCGCACCATTCCGGTAAACATCGACTTCAAGATCGGCGAAAGCATTTTGATCAAGGACGGCTCATTTGCCGGCCTTCCCGGCACAATCTCCGAGATCAAGCCAGAAAGCGGCAAGGTCACGGTTTTGGTTTCACTATTCGAACGCGAGACTCCAGTGGAACTGGTCTTTGACCAGGTCGGTCCGCTGAACTAAGGAAAGAAAAAAATAATGGCACCCAAGAAGAAGATCACCGGACTGATCAAACTGCAGATCCAGGCAGGCGCTGCTAACCCAGCTCCTCCAATCGGACCTGCGCTAGGTCAGCACGGCGTTAACATCATGGAGTTCTGCACCGCTTACAACAACGCAACGCAAGACCAGCGCGGCAACGTTGTTCCAGTGGAGATCACCGTATACGAAGACCGTAGCTTCACATTCATCCTGAAGACCCCTCCTGCCGCTGAGCTAATCAAGAAGGCAGCTGGAGTGTCAAAGGGTAGTGGCACCCCTCACACCGTGAAGGTTGGAAAGCTAACTCGAGACCAGGTACACAGCATTGCTGAGGCAAAGATGTCAGACCTGAACGCCAACGATGTTGAGGCAGCAGCCAAGATCATCGCCGGCACCGCCCGCTCAATGGGAATCACCACTGAGCTTTAAGCAACAAAAAAGATAAGTCGTGGGAGGGGTAACGCCCATCAACCACTACTGTGACCGAAAAGGAATAGCAGCATGGCAAAACGTTCAAAGGCCTATAACGAGGCAAAAGCAAAAATCGAAGAGGGCAAGTTCTACCTAGCAGCCGACGCTGCAGCACTTGCTATCGACGTCGCCGGCAAGAAGACGAACTCAACTATTGAAGTTGCTCTGAAGCTAGGTGTTGACCCAAGAAAAGCTGACCAGATGATCCGTGGCACCGTCTCGCTGCCAAACGGAACCGGTAAGACCGCTCGCGTAATCGTTTTTGCTAACGGCGCACAAGCAGACGCAGCCCGCGAAGCAGGCGCCGATGAGGTCGGCTCAGACGAGCTAATTGCAAAGGTTGAGGCCGGCTGGACCGACTTCGACGCAGCAGTAGCAACCCCAGACCTAATGGGTAAGGTTGGTCGACTAGGCAAGATTCTAGGACCTCGTAACCTAATGCCAAACCCAAAGACTGGAACAGTCACCATGGACACCGCCAAGGCCGTCACCGACATCAAGGGTGGCCGCATTGAGTTCCGCATCGACAAGCAGTCAAACCTTCACTTCATCATTGGAAAGGCCAGCTTCACCAAGGAGCAGCTAACCCAGAACCTCGGCGCTGCGATGGAAGAGGTTGTTCGTCTAAAGCCTTCGACCTCAAAGGGTAAGTACCTAATCAAGGGTTCTGTTGCGACCACATTTGGTCCTGGCATTCCACTTGACCTCTCTGTTTACTAAAGAGTTCTAAGCCACCTGCAAAGCGCCAGCGTGCTCACGCAATCATCCTGATTGTAGGAGAGCACCTGGCGCTTTAGCATTTCTGCCTGCGCCGGGGCAGCTGCAAGAGCTGTCAGGTACTGGTCGTAATACTCCAGTGAACTCATGGCTTCTTTCACATCCGATGAGCGATCAAAGCTGTAGAAGTTTTCAAGTTTTTTGATCGAGTAGCCATCTTGAGAAACGATGAGCGAAGCTTTCACGATCTTGTAGAGATCGACAAACACCTCATTTGCAAGAAGTGACTCAATCTCCTGCTCATAGCTTCCAAACCGCTTGGCTAGACGCTTGAGCGCGCTCTGCTCGTAGTTGGCGTAGTGGTAAATTTTCATGTTTGGAAATTGCTCTAGGCGATCAAGAGTGAAACGCATGAAAGTCTCAAAGGAATCCTGCTCCTGCGCCCGGTCATCGGCCCATGTCCAGTGAAACTGCTCACCCTTGTCTATGCTCACGTAGCCAAAGAGATACTCCAGACCGCCAGCAAATTCTGAGAAGGTAAAGCCCTCTAGGTCAAAAAATAGATCACCCGGGTCTTCTGGCGGAAGCGAAGTTAACTGGCTCGAATCCTTCACCTCCCAGGTGTTTTCTCCGGTGTCATAAAAGTGCTGCTGCAGCTTTGCCTGCTTTGCCATGACCGCAACTTGGTCGTGGCTGAGCGAGTCGGTGGAGCCCTTGTAATTGGCGAGTTTGCGGACAGTGTCCACGCCTACCGCTCTGAATGATTCAATGTGACTCATAAACACCCCTGCCACCAGCTGCAGACTGTTGTGCTGCATTCTCTGGTCAGCGCACAACAGTGGGTATTCGCAGATCTGGCAATAGCTGGTTGCGGTGCAGATCAACTCACCACAGACCTCAAGGTCCTGTGGTGGATTATCGATCGACTTCTGCATGCTGGTCAATAGCTTCGACCTGGCATCGGTCATCTGGGCAATCAAAACTTCAGGGTCGAATTGATTTATTTCTCGAGATCCCTGAATCAACCCGTGTGGTCGCTGCGAGCATTTGCCGAGCACCTGCAACACATCTGCGTATAGCCCCACCTGATTCTGGTAGTCGACCTTTGGGGTTTTTGAGAGTTTTGCGTCCCAAGCCGTGTAGCCAGAGAAGTCCTCGTGGATTTTTCTGGCAGTAAGACCCACATCCAGAAACTCAAAAATGTAGTCATCGCGCAGCAGAAAATCCGGACGGCCTGAGAACTCAATCCCGCCGCTTCCGCCCCTAAGCGATCCCTGGTAGATGACCGGGACACCCTGCTCCATCAGACTTAAAGTGTCAGCGGGGTCGCTACTTGAGGGCTTCTGCATGTCACCCCCCAGGGTTGCAAGAAGCTCTGATTCGAGTGCCTCCTCGAACCGAATTCCATATCGAATCGCTATGTTGTCGGGTCGTTCGAAGAAGCGATCCAGCAGCTGTTGAAGACCAGGGATTTTCAACTCTCTGGCCACACTAAGTGCGGTGCAGTGGGAACAGGAAGCTCGCATCAGGTCACGAGAATCGAACCTCCAGTGGCCATCGCGTAACTTCATGGTCCTTAGGCTGCCACAGATGTCGGACAACTATGGTCAGTGGCTATAAATGTTCGGATAACCGAAGATTTATGCCACTCCGATCCGCTCAGGCGCAATACTTACTAAATGGAAGAAACAAAGGCCGTGCCGCAGCAACCTTCGCACGCCCGGAGAATCCTCGTGGTCGAAGATGAGCCGCTACTTCGAGACCTAATCGCGAAGTCAGTAGAGGCCTCGGGCTTTATCGTTTCAACTGCTGCCAATGCGGCCGATGCCAAGCGCGCAATCAAGGTTTCTGACCCAGATGCGCTGGTGCTGGACATTGAACTCGGTCCAGGAGGGACAGGCCTGGATCTGTCTGAGGTAATAGCCAGACAGTTTCCAGATATAGGAATTGTGTTCCTGACCAATCTTCCCGACCCAAGATTTGCGAGCGACAAGGGTGCCCAGCTTTCGAAGAGTCACGCCTACCTGCGGAAATCGGCGCTTCAGTCTGGAACCGAGCTTGTTGACGCCATCGAGGCTGTTTTGCGCGACAAGGTCACAAATGAATACCGTCATGACATCGCCTCTAACCGACCACTTGCGGCTCTGTCACAGCGACAGATTGCGACCTTGAAGTTGGTGGCGGACGGAAAGACAAACTCTCAAATTGCAAACCTGAGTGGGACTTCAGTGCGCGCTGTCGAGAGCATGCTGAGTCGGGTGTTTGAAGCCCTAGATATAGATCCAGCCAGCTCGAATCCCCAAGCGCTGCAGACCTCAACTTAGCTGTTGACGAAGTGAACAGGGCGATGGAAAACCTTGAGCGTGAAGACCACCTGGCCGGCAAACAGCTAGAGACTTTGCTGCAGGAACTGAAGCTACTTTGGGACGGAGCCCTCGAGATTGAACTTGACCTTGACCGATCGGCACTTGAAAAACTCGACAAAGACTCCTCAGTGTCCCGGTGTGTTCTGGAGGCGGACAGAGAGGCGATCACAAATTCTGCAAAGCACGGGAAGGCTCAAAAAGCCAAGATTTCGCTTAGGACTGTCGATCAATTGGCTCTGCTTACTGTTGAGAATGATGGCACCATGCCAACTGGGTCAAAGGCAGGTAAAGGTTTTGAGTTGTATGAAACCATCAGCTACCGGCACCACTTTGAAAAAAACGGCAACAAGGTTCGGTTGGTCTTGGAGATACCACTTAGCCCTTCAGGCGAAGCTCTACCTCTTGTCTAGTTGGGGGCTGGCAACCCGCGCGTTCACAAACTATTGCTGCGGCCGCAGTCGCGTAGTTGAGTGCCTGAACTAAATTCTCCGAATTCAAGGACCGAAGTTTCTCCCTCGGGTTAATTCCGAGAACCCCGAAATCATCCAGCTTCACTAAGAAGTTCGCCATAAAAGTGTCGCCAGCACCAACGGTGTCCACCAGGGCGATTTTCTGAGCGGGAACCTCGAGACGCGCCCCGTTGTGATAAACCTCTACCCCTTCAGCACCGCGGGTGATTATTAGCAGTTGACCATGCATTGTCCAGTTGCTGGCTATCTCGGCTAGGTCTGCTCCTGCAGCTAGGTCAAAAAGCCATTCGATGTCCGCATCGGAGGCCTTGATGATGTGACTGATGCTGTTTAGCTTCGATACTCGATCAAGTTCGGTGGCCCGGTCAAACCCAAGAGAAGGTCGAATGTTCAAATCATGCGAGAGCGTGATGTCACCAAAGTTAGCTAGTTCTGCCAGCCAATTAGCCAACACTGTGCTTCCCGGCTCAATTGCTGCTGTTAGGCAACCGAATTGAACGGCCTTTGCTCCAAGCTCAGTGATCGCCTCGGCACCAGGAAGCTCGGCGGCGTCCCAGGCCCAGTCGGCAGTGCCGTTGATGTAGAACGAGTAGCTTGCAACTCCGGAGGGGTCAATCGTTGCGATGGCAAGCGTTGTTTGTTCAGCCGCGTCAACTGCCAGGGACAGGTCAACGCTGTATGACTGAAGGTGGCTCTTAATCTTTTGGCCGAATGAATCGCTCGAAATCCGTGCTAAAAACCGGTGGGGAACTTCGGCTTTGGCAAGGGCCATAGCGACGTTTGCATTTGCTCCACCAACAACCGGCAGATAGCCGCCATCGTCACCTTCGTGCCCAATCAAATCAATTAGTGCTTCGCCTGCTACAAAAATCATTGTACAAGTCTAGGCTTTAGACATGAAACGCATTGAAACGGCAAAGACATCTATCAAGTTGCCACTGATTGGTCTTAGCGCAGCCTGGCTGCTGTTTATGATTGCCGACTACGTGCAGTCGCTAGTTCCCCGCGGCACCTATGAAAAAAATGGTGACTACATTTATCCGGACCCCCGGTTTTCCGTTGAGATTTATCTCTTCTTTGCCGGGATCACCGCATTCGCAATCTTCGCGCTGGCTGGACAAAAGCTAGCTCTTCGACTTCGAACCGAAGAGGATTCGGCGCTCGCGATAAGCGCGCACCGCCTAAACAACCTGGCGGTCGTGCTCTCTCTTGTTGCTGGGGCAGTGTTTGCCATTGGTAATTTCCTTGGAGCTTGGAACTCATACGCACCGAGCAGTGAACCGCTTGGACTAAGACTGCTAAATGTCTATTTGCCAATCGTGTTGGCAACCGCACTGGTTGTGTTTGTGATCCTGAGCGCCTTTGTCTTTAGAAAGGATGCCCCAGATTTGCCTGCAGGTCAGGGGGATGAGGAACGAGCCCGCTTGCAAAGGGCGGTAGGTCTTGCTTATGCCTCGCCAATCATCGGCACCGCGATCGCGATCATTTTTGGCCTGACTGTTTACGACATCACTAGGACCACCTTGGATGTTTGGATTTGGGTCATCATCCAAGCAATCATTGCCATTTCGATAATTATTGGAACCAGGTTTGCGGCTCAGGCTAGATCTTCCAAGCCGCTTCCTGTGAAGCCAAGGCGAACCGGTTTGGCAGCAACAAACCTGAACCTGGTCCTAGCTATTGTGTTCGGCGTGGTTGTTTCCTTCATGGCTTTTACCATGGGCTTCAGCGCTATTTCGAACCTTGAGGTTTGGCCGGAGTGGCGCGAGAACATGACGGCGCTCGAGCAGCAATCAACCATAATGAGACCAACCATTGGCTGGTTCATTGAGGACATGTTGCCAGCACTGGTGCTCCTGCTACTTGCAGATTTCGGTATCTACCGCACCACACTTACTCGAAACTCCAGCAAGGACCCAATAGCTGAATGAAGAAAGAGCTAACTGGGCTGCTGTTCGACAACGACGGAGTCCTGATTGATTCAATGCCCGGTGCCCTGAGGGCTTGGGTGAAATGGGGAGAGGTTTACCACCCAGGATTTGCGCTCACCCCAGAATTTCACGGTCGTCGCGCCAGCGACATTGTGAAGGACATGGTCACGCCGGAAGAGTTTCAGGCGTCCTATGACCACATCAACCTGCTCGAGATAGCAGAGTCCGCCTCAACTCGGCCCTTGCCCGGAACGCTTGAGTTTCTTGCCCAGCTCCCTGCGGGCCACTGGAACATAGTGACCGGAGCGAATCCTGAACTTGCCAAGGTTCGGCTGGATGCAGCCGGAATCCAGATACCGGAAACACTCGTTACTGCATACGATGCAAAGAATGGCAAGCCTGACCCGGAGCCATATTTGCTTGGTGCGGCAAAGATTGGAATCAACGTGACCGAGTGTGCGGTCTTTGAGGATGCTCCAGCCGGGTTGATCGCCGGGCAGCGTGCCGGCGCGGCACTGCTTGTTGGGATCGGAGAGCAAACCCTAGACTCTGTTGCAGATGTGGTGATTGAATCCCTTGCGGGATTGAAATACCACGGCAACGTGTTGGACATCCCAGACGAGTTGAGATTGAGGTAATCATGGCTGAAGTAGAAATGTATGGCGCAATGTGGTGCGGAGACTGCCGCAGGTCAAAGTCACTTCTGGACACACTGAAAGTTGATTACGACGACTTTGATGTAGAGGAAAGCAAGGAGCTTGCCGACAAGGCTCAGGCGATTTCTGGAAGAACAAACATTCCGGTAATCAAGTTTGCAGACGGCAAACACCTGGTTGAGCCAAGCGATGCGGTCTTGTATGCGGAGCTGAAGCTTAGAGGACTTGCGGAGTAGCTCTATCTTTTTTTGACTCCTAGCCTTAGGCTAGTTGTATTGTGAGCTCGGGATTATCCGGTTTCACCAGATAAGGAAATCCCCAACGATGCCAAATAATAATTATTCGCCTGCGCCGACCAAATCAAATGGTCGAAAAGGCTACGCCTCGAAAAAAGGCGACTATCAACCAAGTGATGGAGCCAGAAAAGCTCGTCATTCACAGCGCCCAGATCGGGTTCAGCGTGAAACCTCACGCGACAAGGACTTTTCAAACGCCAGAGCAAAAACCGGAAAGACTTTCCAGGGCGACAAGAAGCTAGAGAAGCTCGAAGCAACAGAGGTTGGAACAACCTTCAACACGTTCCAGGAAATGGACCTTCCAGACCGCTTGGTGCAGGAGCTCGCCAAGATGGGCGCTGCCACTCCATTCCCAATTCAGGCCGCAACTATTCCAGCTGCGCTCGAGGGTCGTCACGTGCTAGGTCGCGGTAAGACCGGATCCGGTAAGACCATTGCTTTCGGTGTGCCACTTGTTGCTTTCATTGCAAAGGGTGGCAACCAGCCACGCACTCCTTTGAAGCCAAAGGCGCTAGTTCTTGCTCCAACTCGTGAACTTGCCGACCAGATTGATCGCACTCTGTCGCAGCTTGCTAAGTCAGTTGGCGTTTACACCACCACGATTTACGGTGGTGTTCCTCAGCACCGTCAGGCTCAGGCGCTAAAGCGCGGAGTCGACATCGCAATTGCGACCCCTGGTCGCCTGGAAGACCTAATGGCCCAGGGCCTAGTTGATCTTTCTGATTGCCAGACGGTTGTTGTGGACGAGGCTGACCACATGTGTGAACTTGGCTTTGTTGAGCCAGTGAATCGCATTTTGGAAGCAGCTGGCGACAGCCAGAAGCTGCTGTTCTCGGCAACCCTGGACCAAGAGGTAGCTCAGCTGGTCAAGAAGTTCATGCCATCACCATTTGTGTATGAAGTTCCAGGCGAGGTAAACGAATCCTCAGACATCGATCACCGAGTATTGGTCATGGACCCGAAGGACCGCTCAGCAATCTTCCACCGTTTGGTGCAGGGTTCTGGCAAGTCAATCGTGTTTGTTCGCACCAAGGTCACCGCCGAAGCGCTAGCCGCGAGCCTTAATGACGCTGGTGTTCCAACGGCAAGGCTGCACGGAGACCTAAACCAGGCCCAGCGTTCACGCAACCTGGAGCGTTTCATCAAGGGCTCCGCCAGGGTCATGGTCGCAACCGATGTTGCTGCCCGTGGTATTCACGTTGATGACGTGAAGCTGGTTATTCAGCTTGATCTTCCTGAGGAATACAAGACTTACCTGCACCGTGCCGGCCGTACCGGCCGCGCCGGTCGCAGTGGAACTGTGATTTCAATGGTTCCAGCAGGCAGAACCAGAAAAGTTGAAGGACTGTTGCAGCGTGCTGACCGCGAGGCCACCTACAACAACGTTGAGCCAGGAAACCCGCTAATTGAAGAACTAGCTGGTCCAATCGCTCCACCACCGGTGATGGACTCACTGGACTTCGGTGATTCAAGATTCGACTCCGTTAACAAGAACAAGGTGAAAAAGGACTTGCGTGCACGTCACGCTCCCAATAAGCTTTACGGAGCCAAAGACCGCCGGTATCGGTCGCGCTAAAACCTAAAACGAAAGTTTTAGTTCCAACGCGACTGACGAAGGTTCACTAAAAGTGATCGCCAGCGCAGGTGTATGAAGAAAGTCTCATTCGAGACCGCTCCGTGCGCCTAGCGCCGGAGCATTTTTTGTTTTCCTTTGTCACCGGCGCCAAATAAAACAAGGAGCGCCATGGCAGACAAGCAGACTAAGGTCGCTGAGCTAACCGAAAGGTTTACAAGCTCTAACACCGTCGTTCTGACTGAATACCGCGGACTCAGTGTGACGGCGCTTAAAGAGCTTCGTCGCTCAATGGCTAATGACGCAACATACGTGGTTGCAAAGAACACCCTTTTGAGCATTGCTGCAAAAAATGCCGGAGTCACCGCATTCGACGACCAGCTGGTTGGACCATCAGCCCTGGCCTTCGTTCACGGAGACCCTGTCACAACAGCAAAGGCCCTAAAGGATTTCGCAAAGGCAAACCCTCTACTGATCATAAAGTCAGCCGTCATGGACGGTGTTTCACTTGATGCTGCAGAGATCAACAAGCTCGCTGACCTAGAGAGTCGTGAAGTACTACTGGCCAAGGCCGCTGGTGCTATCAAGGCAACTATGTTCAAGGCTGCCTACACCTTCAACGCACTACCTTCCGGGGCAGTTCGCGTTGTCGACGCGCTGCGTCAAAAGCAAGAGTCCAACTAATTACCAAACCAACTAGGAGAACAAAATGGCAAAGATGACTGCCGACCAGCTCATTGAAGCATTCAAGGAGCTAACCCTTATTGAGCTTTCAGACTTCGTAAAGAAGTTCGAAGAAGTATTCGAAGTATCAGCAGCAGCACCAGTTGCTGTTGCAGCAGCCGGTGGCGCTGCTGCTGAAGCAGTTGAAGAGAAGGACGAGTTTGACGTTGTTCTTGAGGCTGCAGGCGACCAGAAGATCCAGGTTATCAAGGAGGTTCGTGCTATCACTAACCTAGGCCTAGGCGAAGCCAAGGCACTTGTAGACGCAGCTCCTTCAACCCTATTGGAGGGTGCAAAGAAGGAAGCTGCTGAAGACGCCAAGGCAAAGATTGAAGCCGCTGGTGGCAAGGTTACCCTTAAGTAATTTTGTTTCAGTAGAGAAACCCCATCGGAGAAATCCGGTGGGGTTTTTTCATAACCTAAGCAGCACCAGGCTGGCAGCCATAACGGCCATGCCCGCCATCAGCCCATAGACCGTCAGGTGACCGCGGGCTGAGTTTTTAGCTGTGGGCAGCAGGGTGTCAATGGCCAGAAACACCATGACACCGGCAACCATTGAAAAGACGAATCCGAGTGAGAAATCGGTGAGGAACGGCCTCAGGATTAAGTAACCAATGATGGCACCAGCCGGCTCTGCAAGTCCAGAAAGAAAGCTCAACCGGAACGCCTTGGTTCGTGACTTTGTTGCGTAATACACGGGAACCGAAACCGCGATGCCCTCCGGGATGTTGTGCATCGCGACGGCGATTGCCAATGCGATACCGATTTCTGGGTCATCCAGCACCAACAGGAATGTCGCAAGCCCCTCTGGGAAATTGTGGATGGCAATTGCTAGGGCCACAAACAAGCCCATGCGAAGCAGCTTCTTGTTCTCCGCTAGGTCTAGCTGGCTCTGATTGTCACCAATAAGTTCGACCTGGGTGTTTTCATGCGGGTTCGCTCCGGAGGGCACTAGGGCGTCAATAATCGCCATTAGCACCATCCCTAGGATCAGGGCGCCGGCTGCAATTGCGGTTGCCTCTAGTTCTGGAACCGAAGAGGAGAGGTAGGCGGTGGATTTGGGCAGAATCTCAACAAAGCTCAGGTAGATCATTACCCCGGCCGAGAATCCCATCGAAACCGCAAAGAAAGCTTTGTTGGTGGTTTTGGTGAAGAAGGCAAGGGCCGAGCCAATGCCGGTGGAGAGGCCGGCGCCAAGAGTGACGGCAAAAGCCAAGAGCACCGCGCCGTCCATTTCTTTCTCCTTAGTTTTGGGGGCGAAAAAGCCGGGCCACAGATTTAGGGGCCCGGCTCAATCGAATTAGTTAGTGGCTACCGCCACAGCCACAGCTGTCTTTACCGCAGTTGCATCCCATTTTCGCCTCCTTAGAAGTCCCAGTCATCATCGGTGGTTGATTCGTGCTTACCGATTACGTATGAAGATCCAGATCCAGAGAAGAAGTCGTGGTTCTCGTCTGCGTTTGGTGATAGGGCAGCCAGAATTGCTGGGTTCACGTCACACTCGTCCTTCGGGAACAGTGCGTCATAACCTAGGTTCATCAGTGCCTTGTTGCCGTTGTAGTGAAGGAACTTCTTCACGTCAGCTGTCAGGCCCATCTCGTCGTAGAGGTCTGCCGTGTACTTGACCTCATTTTCATAGAGTTCAAGCAGCAGGTCGTAGGTGTAGCTCTTCATTTCCTCTTGACGCTCTGCGGACTCTTCGGCAAGCGCCAGCTGGTACTTGTAGCCGATGTAGTAACCGTGGATCGCCTCATCACGAATGATTAGTCGAATTAGGTCTGCAGTGTTGGTTAGCTTTGCGCGGCTTGACCAGTACATAGGCAGGTAGAAGCCCGAGTAGAACAAGAAGCTCTCCAATAGCGTCGATGCAACCTTACGCTTTAGCGGGTCGTCTCCGTTGTAGTAGCCAAGCACGATCTCGGCCTTTTTCTGCAGGTGAGGGTTGTCCTCGGACCAGCGGAAAGCCTCATCAATGTCTGCTGTCGAACACAGAGTTGAGAACACCGATGAGTAGCTCTTGGCGTGAACGGACTCCATGAAGGCGATGTTTGTAATCACTGCTTCTTCGTGAGGAGTTCGTGCGTCTGGAAGCAATGCAGCGGCACCGATGGTGCCCTGAATTGTGTCCAGCATGGTCAGCCCAGTGAAGACGTGCATGGTGAGCTTCTTCTCGTGTGGCCTTAGGGTCTCCCAGGACTGGATGTCGTTTGAGATGGGCACCTTTTCTGGCAGCCAGAAGTTGGATGTCAGCCTGTTCCAAACATCAAGGTCGATAGGGTCTTCAATCTTGTTCCAGTTAACTGGGCGACTGATTAGCTTTAGTTTTTCCATTTTTTGTCTTCCCTTTTCCCTAGAGCATGCAGCTTACGCAAGAGTCAACCTCGGTGCCCGAGAGTGCCTGCTGGCGAATGCGGATGTAGTAAATGGTCTTGATGCCCTTGCGCCAAGCAAGAATCTGAGCGCGGTTCACGTCTCTAGTGGTTGCAGTGTCCTTGAAGAACAGGGTCAGTGATAGACCCTGGTCAACGTGCTGGGTTGCAACCGCGTAGGTGTCGATGATCTTGTCAGGCCCGATGTCATATGCATCGTCGTAGTAGTCCCAGGTGTCTTCTGACAGGAATGGGGCTGGGTAGTAAACGCGGCCGAGCTTCCCTTCCTTGCGAATCTCGATGCGAGATGCAATTGGGTGGATGGAGCTGGTCGAGTTGTTGATGTAGGAGATCGATCCGGTTGGTGGAACAGCCTGCAGGTTCTGGTTGTAGATACCGTGCTCCATGACCGACTTCTTCAGCTGCTTCCAGTCATCCTGAGTCGGAATCTTCGCACCAGACTTGGCAAATAGTTCCTTTACCCTCTCGGTGGCTGGCTCCCAAACCTGATCGGTGTACTTCTCGAAGTACTCGCCAGAGGCATAGGTTGAGTTCTCGAAGTTATCGAAGGCCGAGCCGCGCTCAATTGCAATCTTGTTCGATGCCTTGATTGCGTTGAAGACCACGGTGTAGAAGTAAATGTTGGTGAAGTCCAACGCCTCTTCGCTGCCGTAGTGGATGTGCTCGCGGGCTAGGTAGCCGTGCAGGTTCATCTGACCTAGGCCAATTGCGTGGCTCTTGTGGTTGCCATCCGAAATCGATCGAACGCTAACGATGTCGGACTGGTCGCTCACTGCGGTAAGCGCCCGAATCGAGGTCTCGATTGTCTTTTCTAGGTCCGGACCGTCCATCGCCATTGCGATGTTCAGTGAACCTAGGTTGCAGGAGATGTCCTTACCGATCTGGTCGTACGAAAGGTCTGCGTTGTAGGTGGTTGGTGTGTTCACCTGCAGAATCTCGGAGCAAAGGTTTGACATGTTGATGCGACCCTGAATTGGGTTTGCCCTGTTCACGGTGTCCTCATACATCACGTATGGGTAGCCGGACTCGAACTGAAGCTCAGCAATGCGCTCGAACAGGGTTCTTGCCTTGATCTTCTGCTTCTTGATGCGTGGGTCATCAACCATTTCCTGGTACTTCTCGGTGACCGAGATGTCCCCGAATGGCACGCCGTAGACCTTCTCCACGTCGTATGGCGAGAACAGGTACATGTCCTCGTTGTCCTTTGCCAGGTGCATTGTGATGTCTGGAACCACAACACCGATTGAAAGAGTCTTGATCCTGGTCTTCTCGTCTGCGTTTTCACGCTTGGTGTCTAGAAAGCGCAGGATGTCTGGGTGGTGAGCGTTTAGGTAAACCGCACCGGCACCCTGGCGGGCACCTAGCTGGTTTGCATAGGAGAAGCTGTCTTCTAGAAGCTTCATCACCGGGATGATTCCCGAGGACTGGCCTTCAATCTTCTTGATTGGAGCGCCGTACTCACGAACGTTGGAAAGGTTTAGGGCCACACCGCCACCACGCTTTGAAAGCTGCAGCGCAGAGTTGATACCGCGGGAGATCGACTCCATGTTGTCTTCGATGCGAAGCAAGAAACAGGAGACGAACTCGCCGCGCTGCTTCTTTCCGCAGTTTAGGAAGGTTGGAGTTGCTGGCTGGAAGCGACCGGAGATAATCTCCTCGACCATAGAGATTGCGATGTCTTCCTTACCTTCGGCAAGAGCAAGAGCAACCATCACTACGCGGTCTTCAAAGCGCTCCAGGTAGCGCTCACCATCAAAGGTCTTTAGCGCATAGCCGGTATAGAACTTATAGGCACCCATGAAGGCGTCGAAGCGGAACTTCTTGGAGTAGGCCAGCTTTTCTAGTTCCTCAATGAACTCAAAGCGGTACTGGTCAAGGATTTCCTTCTCGTAGTACTCGTTCTCAACTAGGTAGTCCAGACGTTCTTTTAGAGAGTGAAAGAAAACGGTGTTCTGGTTTACGTGGTCAAGGAAGTACTTGCGAACAGCAAGCCTGTCTTTCTCGAGCTGCATCTTGCCCTCGGTGTCCCAAAGGTTGATCATTGCGTTCAGCTCGTGATAGCTCATGGCATTATCAATGCCAGTCTTTCCGGTCTCAACTCCGTTGTCGTCTAGTTCTACTACCTGGTTAGCCATAGCTGCTCCAGCCTTTCTCTCACTTGCTCGATGTCGTCTGGTGTGCCCAGCAGTTCTGCCTTATAAAGAAGCGGAACTCCGAGCTTGGCGGCTACCAGGTCCCCGGCTAGCCCATAGGAAGAGCCGAAGTTGGTGTTTCCAGTTGCAATCACGGCGCGCACGTGTTTGCGATTTGCAGGATTATTCAAAAACTTGATGACCTGTTTTGGAACTGTGGTCTTGTCATCGCCGGAACCATAGGTTGGGACAACTAGAACGCTTTCGCCCTCATGGATGAAGCTTTCTGCTTCATCGGATTTGAGGGGGATTCGGATGCTTTCGTATCCGAGCTTCTCGACAAATCGCTTTGTGTTCTCCGAAACTGAGGAGAAGTAAACGACGTCGAACACTTCACACCTGACTTAGGCGCTTAGAGACTGAATGCGATCCATGCGGAAACCACTCCAGTGGTCCTCGCCTGATACAACTACCGGTGCTGCGGTGTAACCCAAGGTCTTCACCATGTCTAGAGCCACTGGATCCTGGCTCATGTCAACCTCGTCGTATTCGATTTCGTTGCGCTGAAGCATGCGCTTGGTGCTGTCGCACTGCACGCAGGCTGGAAGTGTGTAAACGGTAACCGACATCGGTTGCCTCCTTGGGTCCCCAAAGGCCGTCTTTGGCCTTTTTTGTCAAAATTTGAGTGAATTTCTTACGAATTTCAGAATTGCAATAGTAGCACTTAACCACTACATGTAGTGCTGAAACTCAAAAAAGTTCACTTATTTAGTTATTTCTTGAACATTAACCCACAACTTGAACTTTAGGCCGTTTGATTTGCCCGCGTGTCGCAGGAAGTTTCAAAAAGTCGTCCCTTTTTTAGTTCTACGTTGTGTAGAATTAGGCTAGAAACGTCCCCTAAAAGTATCCAGTGGGGCTCTGACATTGAGGAAATTATGCGCAAGTTGTCGCTAATAATCGCTGCAGTTCTGGTTTTGGCTGGCTGTTCGGCGAAGCCTGATATCTCGGCAACGGATCTCTGGGTGAAATCATCTGAAACATCGATGGCCGGTGGCATGACCGCCGTCTACGGAACCATCACCAACAACACTGGGGCTGACATAGTGCTCACCGGTGGTCAAACTGATGCAGCCGGCATTACAGAGGTTCACGAAATGGCAATGATTGATGGCCAGATGAAGATGCAGGAAATCGATGGCGGCCTCACGATTCCAGCAGGGCAGAGCATTGAGCTTGAGCTGGGTGGAAACCACTTGATGCTGATGCAGCTAACTGCGGACCTGCTAGCCGGGGATGAAATCTCAGTCACTTTTAGTTTTACTGGAGCAGCCGACTTAGTAGTTGACGGCATTGTTGCTAAGCCTGCCGAGGGCGGCGACGAGCAATACCACTCGACCGAAATGGAAATGGACAACTAGCTTGGTAACGCGCAGGGGTTTTCTAGGAACCGGAGCCGCAGCAGCGGCCTCTGGCCTGGTTGGAGTTGCAGCCGGAGCAGGCGCCACCAATGCAATTGCCAGCCAGAATCTCGAAACCTTTGTTGCCAAGCGCGAGCTCACCTTCCATGGCGAGCATCAAATGGGCATCGAAGCCGATCTGCAGGCGGTGACCAACTTCATTGCCCTGGACATCAAGCCTGGGACCGACAAGGCGTCGATGCTGCGCTTCATGAGCCTGATAACCGATGACATTCAGCGCCTTACCAGGGGTGAGCCAGTGCTGGCCGATCCCGCCCCGGAGCTCGCAATTGGAGCCGCAAGGTTCTCTGCTTACGTGGGCTTTGGACCATCGCTATTTTCGAAGCTGGGCCTTCAGGCTATGCAGCCGGAGGGCTTTCATGAGCTTCCGGCGTTCAAGGTAGACAGGCTTCAGGAGCAGTTCTCCGGGGGCGACGTGCTAATTCACATTGCCGCGGATGATCCAATTGTGCTTGCTCACGGCACCCGCGGGCTGGTTCGAGACTCCATGCCATTTGCGAGCGTTCGCTTCGTTCAATCAGGGTTTGCCCACACACCAGGGATGGTTCCAGCAGGAATCACTCACCGTAACCTGATGGGGCAGGTTGATGGCACTGCCAACCCGAAGCTTGGGACAAAAGACTTCGACAGCGTGGTTTGGATTGACGAGGGTCCTACTTGGATCCAAGGCGGGACGCTGCTGGCCTTCCGAAGAATTGCGATGCAGCTGGACACCTGGGATCAGCTTGGCACCCCGAGCAAAGAAGAGGTAATTGGCCGCAAGCTTTCAAATGGCGCCCCGTTGACCGGCGACAAGGAAAGCGACACTCCAGACCTAGCCGCCAGGCACCCAAACGGCCTGACTGTGATTCCGGAATTTGCTCACATTAGACGCGTGGCTCCGGCCAAAGACGGCGAGCGAATTTTCCGCAGGCCATTTTCTTATGACGCTGGGATTTCCTCCTCCGGCTCAGTGGATGTTGGACTGCTTTGGGCTGCCTATCAGAGGAATATGGACCAGCAATTTATTCCGATTCAAAAGCGGCTAGACGAGCTGGACCTACTAAATAGCTGGACTGTGCCAGTAGGCTCGGCAGAGTTTGCGGTAGCAGGCGGGGTCGAGTCAGGCGAAGTTATCGCAGAAGCACTATTCTCATAGGGTGCCAGAGACTAAACCACATAAAATTCGCGGCCGGGTTATAGATTCTGGCGAGCAGCTTTCGAAGAAGCTATTGCTCAGCTACATCGTAATTTTGGCTCTGGCGATGAGCCTGATTCCCTACTCAATCGACCCCTATCTTCCAGCATTCCCTGAGGTGGCGGACTTCTTTGGCGTTCCGAACGGAACGGTGCAGGCCTCCCTAACCGGTGTCACCGTTGGTATTGCACTTGGCCAGCTGGTAATTGGGCCGCTTTCGGACGCATTTGGTAGAAGGCCGCTGATTTTGGCTGCAACCGCCGGCTTTGGGCTGAGCGCAACCCTGGCATTCTTTGCACCGAACTTTGAAGTATTCCTGTTCCTTCGCTTCGCAATGGGCTTCTTTGCAGCCGGTACCGACGTGGTGAGCAGGGCTATCGTTCGAGACCTGTTCAAGGGTCAGCCGATGCAGACCATGCTGGCAAGGGTGTTTTTGATCCAGTCGCTTTCGCCAATCATTGGACCCATCGTTGGGTCCCAGGTGACAGAAGTTGCACCCTGGCAAACCGTGTTTCTGATTTTCGGCTTTACCGGCATCCTGCTGGCGCTGTTTGTCTACCGGTTGCTAATTGAAACGCTTCCGGTTGCCAAGCGGCGAAGCAGTACCCCGCTTGGTTTGGCCAGGGGCTACAAGGCAGTACTAAAGGACCGCGTCTATATCGGACTGATGATCTTCGGAGCGTTCCAGCTTTCGGCGCTGTTTGCATACCTGAACACCGTGCCGTTTCTGTTCCAGGACGGCTATGGCCTTTCGGCTTCAGACTTCGGTTACTGGGTGGCAGCGAACTCTTTCGCCTCCTATATCGGCGTTCAAGTGGGCGCCTATGCCGCCAGGGTGATTAAGGGGCAGTGGCTTCTTGCAATCTACTCATCGCTTGGCATTCTGATTGGCCTGGGGCTTTTTGCAACCGCTGGCTCCGGGCTGCTGGTGGCAGAAGCCTTCTTTATGCTGCAGCTGTTTATTTTTGGTGCTGGAATAACCACAATCCCAACCATCGCGCTTTATAACCACGGGTCTGAGGCCGGCACCGCGGCATCACTGCTGGGGGTTGTGAACTTCTCAACAACCAGCGTTGTCTCAGTTGTCTACGGCTACCTCAACACCGACACCAGCCACGACATTGGCATCCTGATAGCAGCCCTGTTCACGGTTTCCCTGGCAAGCCTGATCTTTATAACTAGACCCTGGAAAGTTCCAGATTTGAGAACTTCGAACTAGCTTGCCGCGCGCTTGGTTTTTCTGCCCTGCGACAAGTAGGCACCGAGCAAAACAAACAGCGCCCCGACCGGTTCATACCAGTGCAGCCCTTCCGATAGCAGCAGCACTCCCCAAAAGGTTGCTATCACCGGGTTGGTGTAGGTGACTGTCGCAGCAACCGCACTGCCCGCCTTGGCAACAACTTGATGGAATAGCCAGTAGGCAATTCCGCTTCCAAAAACCCCGAGCATGAAGAGTGCGCCAGTGCTCTGGATTGTTGGTGCGGCAATAAACAGTGGCCCGGTGAGGACATAAACCGGAAGCAAAATGATTGCACTTGTTAGCACCTGCACGGTTGCCGTGGCAGTTGGCGGCAACCCCATCGGGGTCACGTAGCGCCTTAGATAGGGGCCGCCAATTCCGTAGGATACGGAGGCCAACAGCAGCGCAATGATTGCAATGGGCTCGCTCTGGCCAAACCCCTGCCAAATCCCAAGGGTTATGCCAACCCCAACCAGCCCAATCAGCAGCCCAATAACTGCAGTCGAGCTTTGCTTCTGAGCGCGAAACAGGGTTGTTGTTGCCAGCAGCGTGAACAGCGGGGTGGTGGCATTCAGAATCGCAGCCAAGATGCTGGTGGTGTATTGCTGTGCAAAGGCAAACATCGTGAACGGAAAAGCCGACATGAAAAAGCCGGCAACGCTCAGATGAAGCCACTGACTAGCTTTGCTTGGAAGCCTGTGCCCCAGGCTGTAGGTGATGACAATCATTGCGGTGGCACCAAGCAGCACGCGCCAAAATGCCACGCCAACAGCTGTAGTTAGTTCTAGTGACAGCTCGATGAATAGAAAACTAGAGCCCCAGATCAGGGCCATTGGGATAAATCTAATTACCCAGCTATCTAGCACCGGGGGCCGCTTTAGTCGGTCTGAATTTCAGACTTATCGCCCGACCACAGGGTGTGGAAGGTGCCTGGCAGGTCCACTCGCTTATAGGTGTGGGCGCCAAAGAAGTCGCGCTGACCTTGAACCAGTGCGGCAGGAAGCCTGGTGGCCCTGAGGCCATCAAAGTAACTCAGTGACGAAGCAAAGGCTGGAACTGGAATCCCGGCAAGGCTCGCTTTTGCCACAACCTCGCGCCAGCTGGCTGCTGCGTCCTCAATTGCATTGGTGAAGTAGTCATCAAACAGCAGTGAAACCAGCTGCTCGTTCTTGCTGTATGCATCGGAGATACGGTTTAGGAACTGAGCCCTGATGATGCAGCCACCGCGCCAGATCTTGGCAACGGCACCCAGGTTGATTTCCCAGTTGTTCTCCGCTGCTCCGGCTCGAATGGCATCAAAGCCCTGGGCGTAAGCGACGATTTTGGAGGCGTAAAGCGCCTTGCGAACGCTCTCAATGAAGGCAGCCTGGGCGGCGATGTCCCAGCTGGTGGTTCCGGCGCTAAAGGCTGGGGCAGCTTTGCGCTGAGCTGACTGTGAAGACAGTGAGCGTGCGAACACGGCTTCTGCAATTCCAGACACCGGGGTGCCAAGATCTAGAGCGCTCTGCACGGTCCAGACTCCGGTCCCCTTGGAGCCGGCTGCATCCAGAATCACGTCAACCAGAGGCTTACCGGTCTTGGCGTCAACCTGTGAAAGAACCTCGGCTGTTATCTCAATCAGGTAGCTTTCGAGCTCACCCTTGTTCCAGTCTTCCAGAACCCCGGAAACTTCCATGGGGCTCAGGCCGCCTGCCTGTCGAAGAATGTCATAGGCCTCAGCAATAAGCTGCATGTCCGCATATTCGATGCCGTTGTGAATCATTTTCACAAAGTGCCCAGCACCGTCGGTGCCAACGTGAGTCACACAGGGCTCACCCTCGGCGACCGCAGCAATCGAAGCAAGGATCGGCCCGAGGGTTTCGTAGGATTCCTTGGTGCCGCCCGGCATGATCGAAGGCCCCTTCAGGGCACCCTCCTCACCGCCGGAGATTCCTGCTCCAACGAAGTGGATTCCCTTCTGGGAAACATCCTTCTCGCGTCTGATGGTGTCGGTGTAGAGGGCATTTCCACCATCAACAATGATGTCGCCCTTTTCGAATCGTTCCGCAAGTGCGCTGATCACAGCGTCGGTTCCAGCACCGGCCTGAACCATGATGATTGCGGTTCTAGGGGTTGATAGCGATGCCACAAATTCATCAATAGTTTCGCTCGCAATGAAGTTAGCTTCCGGGTGTTGTGAAACAAGCGCTTGTGTTTTGTCGACTGAGCGGTTGAAGATAGCAACAGAGTTGCCTGCTCGCGAAGCTAGGTTTCTGGCAAGGTTTGAGCCCATGACGGCTAGACCAACGACACCAATGTTTGCCTTTGACATGTTAGGTTCCTGATTCTTTGTTGTTGAAATTTAGTCGCACACCGTCGGGCAGAAGATTTCCTTTAGGTTAGCGCAAATAAGGGTTTAGCTCTTGAGCGCTTCCGTGATGATGTCAACAAAGCGATCCACATCTTCGGTTGTCGTGTCAAAAGCACACATCCAGCGAACCTCGTGGATTTCTAGGTTCCAGTCGTAAAAGTGAACCTGTTTCCGGATAGTTTCAATCGCTGTTGGGTCCAAGGTTGCAAAGACCGCATTGGCATCGGTTGGGTTTGTGAATTCAAGCCCCTTGATCTCTCCGGTAGCGATGCGAGCCTCCAGCTTGCTCCTCAGTTCCTGCGCCATCTTGTTTGCGTGTTGTGCTGACCTGATTCCAAGCCCACCATCAAACAGGGCTAGCAGTTGAACTGAAGCAAAGCGCATTTTCGACATCAACTGCATTGACATTTTGCGCAGATAAATAAGTCCGTCGACTGCCTTGGGGTTTAGAACCACAACCGCCTCGGCGGCAATCAGGCCATTCTTGGTTCCGCCGAGACTGAGCACATCAACACCTGCGTTTGTGGTGAAATCGGCAAAGTCACAGCCAAGCGCCGCAGCGGCATTCCATAGCCGGGCCCCGTCCATGTGTAACAGCAGGTTGTTTTGGTGGCAGTAGTCGGCAATCGCTTTTACCTCTGCCGGTGTGTACACGGTGCCGAGCTCACTGCTCTGAGTGATCGAGACCACCATTGGCTGAGCTCGGTGCTCAAAGCCAATGTCATAAACCTGAGTTGCTATCGACTCCGGGGTGAGCTTGCCACCTTGGTGCTTGACGTTGAACAGCTTGAGTCCGCTGACGCGCTCCGGAGCCCCACCCTCATCGGTTTCGATGTGAGCGAGGTTTGAGCAAATCACAGCGCCCCAGCGCGGCATCATGGCAGTTAGCGCCACCACATTGGCACCGGTGCCGTTGAAGACCACAAAGGTTTCGGCCTGCTGACCAAATACCTGCCTGATCTTTTCTTCAAGCGCCTTTGTGTACTGGTCGTAGCCGTAGGCGCTTTGGTGGCCTTCGTTTGCATCCTGGAGTGCAGCCAGCACCTCCGGGTGAACCCCGGCGTAATTATCGCTAGCGAAGCTGCGCCAGGTTTTGTCGTGAATTGCCAATCGGCACCCCAAATCTAATGTTTGAACTAACTCCATCTTTGCACTAATCAAGCCGCGACTAACCGATAGATATGGCTCAAAGTATTTATGTGGCGTCAGTCGAAGGACACACTGCAAAGTCGGTTGTGGCCCTGGGGGTTTTAGAGGCGCTCAAGCTGCGCCACAAGAAAATCGGGGTGTTTCGAGCGGTTGTTCCAATCCGTGAAACCCGTGACCGCGAGCTTGAACTTTTACTTGCAAACCTGCCCAATAAATTGGCTTACGAATCGGCAATCGGTGTTGGCTATCAGGAGCTTCACGACTCTCAAGACAAGGCTCTCGAGACTCTTTCCAAGAGATATCAAAACCTGGCAGCCAACCGCGATGCGGTTTTGATTCTTGGCTCTGACTACACCGATGTCGCAGCCCCTGCCGAACTGTCCTTCAATGCCAAGGTTGCAGCCAACCTCGGAGCGCCGGTGCTCTTGGTTGTCAATGGCAGAGAGATCGACGGCAGCGACGAGCACCTCGGACAAGCAGAGGAGCGAAGTTTTCTGCTCCGGCGGTGCTGACCGATGAGGTGATTAGTGAAATCGAGAAACTGGTTCCGCTTGCACCGCTTCACAACCCGGGGAACCTAAGTGGAATCAGGGCTGCTATCGCTGAGTTTCCTTCCCTAACTCAGGTTGCGGTGTTCGACACGGCTTTCCACCAGACCATGCCGGTAAGTTCCTACAGTTACGCGATTGATGCGAATTTGGCTGCGCAGTACGGGGTCAGGAAATACGGTTTCCATGGCAGTTCCTACGCTTACGTCACTGCCCAGGCCGCAGAATTTTTGGGCAAAGACCTGCGCGATCTAAATGCCATAATTTTGCATCTGGGTAATGGAGCCTCGGCTTGCGCGATCAAGAATGGCAAGTCCTTTGACACCTCGATGGGCATGAGCCCGTTGCCTGGCTTAGTCATGGGCACGCGCTCGGGAGATATCGACCCAGCCATAATCTTCTACCTCCACAATGAAGCTGAAATGGGATTTGACGAGATCGACCTGCTGCTCAACAGCCAGTCAGGGCTGCAGGGGCTGACCGGCTCTGGCGACCTCCGCGATGTTTTAGAGCGAGCAGAGCAAAATGAGCCGGCCGCAGTTTTGGCAATTGAGGTCTACGTTCAGCGCATCAAGCACTATTTGGAGGCATACCTAGCGGAACTTGGCCAAATCGACGCCGTTGTTTTTACTGCTGGCGTGGGAGAAAATGCGGCTCCAATCAGACGCTTGGTCTGCGCAGGTCTCGAGCCAGTTGGCATTGTTCTGAACCAGCAGCTCAACCAGCAGCATCCTTCTGGGACCAGAAGCATCTCGGCAGAGAGCTCTAAGTCTCAAGTGCTAGTAATTCCAACGAATGAGGAACTGGAAATAGCCACTCGAGTGGCCGAATTTCTTGAGTGAAATGGGTCTAGTGTGGGGACATGGTTGAAATCAAGTCTGCCCCATTCATAATTGACGCTCCAGTTGCCGGCTACCTTTTCAAGGCCAAAAACCCCAAGGCCCAAATCCTGCTGCAACACGGATATGGCGAATACACCAAGAGATATGTCACCCAGTACTCCAAGCTCATACCAAAGCT
This sequence comes from Micrococcales bacterium UBA2037, assembly GCA_002333405.1. GTDB lineage: Bacteria > Actinomycetota > Actinomycetes > Actinomycetales > Microbacteriaceae > Aquiluna. The sequence continues at coordinate 133,248 of DDBH01000005.1, forward strand.
GGTTGAGCGTGGCTTCGATGTCTATGGCATCGATCTTGAGGGTCATGGCAATACTGCTGGTGAACGCGGTCTGATTGATGTTCAGCAAGCCGTTGAACACCACCTGCTAGCTCGCGCTGCGATGCCGACCACGCTCCCAACATTTTTGTTCGGGCACTCACTCGGGGGCCTGGTGACCGCTGGCAGCATAACCAGAGATCAGTCCAACATCACTGCGGCAATCATTTCAAGCTCCGCCATGCAGACCCCGTCCAAGCTCTGGGAGCGGTCGCTGGCCAAGGTGATGACAGCAATTGCGCCAAGTGGCCCACTGCCGCTACCTCGTCCGGGCATTGAGGCTCTGACTCGTGATGCCGAACTGCTGAAAGTTATTGAAGCTGATTCGGAAATGTTTAAGGGCAAGGCCAAGAACAAGGTCGCCAAGACCACTCTTGCTGTCTCGGATGGGGTTTGGGCGGATGCTTCCAATTGGCTGGTCCCAACCTTGTTTATTCATGGCGACCAGGACACCTCAACCAACTTTGAGAACTCTGTTTCACTTCACAAAGCTATTGGCTCAAAGGACAAGACCCTAAAGGTCTATGAGGGCGGTTTCCATGAGCTACTCAATGACACCATCGCAGCCAAGGTTGAAAAAGATTTCTTTGCATGGCTTGATGCCAGGAAGCCAAAGTCGAAGTAACAATTCGAAAGAATTTGACTTTGGGGGAAAACTTGAACATAATTTTCACCAATGAGTAATCGATCAGCACTAATGGCGCAGGAGACCTGCGCTATGTTCTGCTGCTCGATGGCAATGTGCATGAGCGTGTGCCGCTAATTACCGCTAGTAATTAGTTTCTAGGCACCAGCACCCCGACAAACGCACGTGATTCGTGCAATTTATCGAAAACCACATTTGCCAAAGGACTCATAAAAATGACAACTCTAAAGACCCAAACATCCACAGTTGCAAGAGGCTTCGCGCTCTACGTTGGAATCTCAGAGGAAGACGCGCTGGCCGCTGGAACCTCACTGTCTGAAATTGCAGCAGAACTAAAAAAGACTCTTGCGAATTTGATCCCAGAAAAAGCCAGTGAGACCTACGCTGCGCTAGCCCTTGCTCCAGTCAGTGCCACTGGCCGGAATTTGGACATAACCAGAATCGCACTTAGAGAACCCAAGGCCACCAATGCTCCGGTAGCACCCATCTCGCAAGAGCAAACAGCCGCCAAGGGTTTGGTGGTGGATTTGACCAGGCGGAAACTATTTGTTGACGGGCGCAATGCGCAACTGACCTGCAAAGAATTCGAGCTGTTTGCTTTCTTGATCGAGAACACCGGTCAAACCGTCAGCCGTCAACAGATCGCAAACATCTCAGAGCGTTGCGGAGAAGCAACTCCAAACGCCAGAACCATCGATGTTCACGTCCGCCGGCTTCGTTCGAAGATTGCCGGCTACGAGGATGTGATTAGGACCAGTCGTGGAATTGGCTATCGCTTCGACAAGCACCCGGATGTGCTGGTCGAGCAGTTCTAGAAAGTGTGAGCACCTCTAGACCCCGACGCACTTGAAGCTGGTGGCCCTCCCTCGTAACTAATCGAACTATCGCCGGATTACAACAAGGGAGGCGCCAGTTACAACCAACAGCACCCCAAGGAAGTTCAGGGGAGCAAAGTTGATTGCGGAGATTGGAAGCAGCAGGTCCAAGGTCAGAGCTGCAACCACCTGGCCAGCCAGCAGCGATAGCCCGAGTGCCAGAACACCGATTTGCCGAACCACCAGCACTTGCAAAAAGATAAAGGCACCGCCAACCACGCCACCGAGATAAAGCCATGGGTTTGTTGGCAGCGACTGGATAACTGGAATCCCCTGAACCAGAAGCAGTGTCACCAAAATGATCAGCGTGCCAGCAACGAAGTTGACGTAGGTGGAAATCAACACGGACTCGGTCTGTTTGGCAAGGCGACCATTAATTGCCTGCTGAAAACCGGTGCCGAAGCCGGCCAAAAACGGCAGTACAACCAGCGGACTGATGACCTCGAACCCCAGTCCAGCAAACAGCACCACCCCAATCAGTGCCAACAGGGCACCGACGAGCCTGGCCAGCGAAAGCACTCGCTTGGTCATTCCAATCAACCCGAATGAATCCAGCATCAGAGCTGACAATGCTTGACCAGAAACTATGGCAAGCGTAAATAATGTGATTCCAAGAGTTGGGGCAACCAAGCCCTGCATCATGACAAAAAAGCCTCCGGCGAAGCCACCGAAAAACAACCAGAGTGGAAGCCTGCCGCGGGTCAGTGCCTTCAGCATCTCCAGCAGTTTGTGTCGCTGAGGCCTCAGGCTAAACAGCGCGGCCGAAATCAAGATTGTTCCGATTCCGAAAGAGATCAGCGCGGCAACCAGTCCGTTTTCAAGCTCTAGCCCAAGTGCGCCATTTACTCGCGACTGCACGGCAATAAGAGCACCAGCAACGACGCTTAGGGAAATCGCCAACGGCTTTGGCAGCACTTGTTCGGTCCCCATGGTTGCTCTCTAGTTCTGATTACCGGATCGGTAACCCTAAAAGGATAGCGACGGGTTGCCTGATTAGTGCTCGGCCAACCCGGTTCTGGAATTGGGCTGGGAGGGTAATCTAGGAAACTATGAACAAGCAATCAGAGGCATTCGCTCCAAAGCAACTCTTCTCGTACTTCGCAACCGGTGAGGCAATCACCTGGGGGCTGTTGATAGCAGGTCTAATTGCCAGGGCCCTGCTGCCCACCCCCGACATGCTAATTACGGTGGTCGGGGCAACACATGGATTCATGTTCCTGAGCTATGCGGTTACTGCTGCGTTGGTTGGTGTAAACAACCGCTGGGGCCTATACAAGACTTCAATTGGCGTGATTCTTGCCATCGTTCCTTTCGCAACAATCCCATTTGAAAAATGGCTGCTCAAGCGCAATTTGCTTGAGGGGAAATGGCGCGTTCAAAAGTCGAAGGACAAGCGAGACGACACTTTGATTGACGGCCTATTTCGCTGGTTTATTAACCGTCCAGCTCTTCTGGTGTTGTCTCTCGCAGCCTTCGTGATTGTTCTATTTTCAGTTCTTTTGATTCTTGGGCCACCTGATCAGTGGGGTAAATAGCGCAGCTGTTGGGTCGGCATAAAGTCGTCAAAACACCCCCTAAGCTAGGAGGACACGAATCGGTCAGCAACTAGTTGATCGAACCCACAAGGAGTGATAACCGTGCCCGTGACGACGACGTCAAAGCATGATTCCGCCGGATGGCGAAACGTACCAAAACAATCCAAACCAGTTGACCAAAAGCGTGTTCAAGAGCTTTTGGAAAAAGAGTGGGCAAGGTTCGAAGCCTCCACTAAGGCGTCTGGTGACCACAATAAAAAGGCAAGCAAGGTCCTCCCTCTTGGAGTAACCTCTAGCTTCCAGCACTGGGACCCCTACCCAATCTCGATAGTTTCGGCCAAGGGTGCTTACCTAACCGATGTTGACGGCAGAAAGCTACTGGATCTTTCCATGGGCTTTGGCGCGATGTTGGTTGGTCACCTGAATCCCAAGGTAATCAAGAAGGTCAAGAAGGCGATTCGCTCAACTGGAACGCTCTTTGTAACGCCGTCGCCAACCGCGACCGATGTTGCCGAGAAGTTCAAGAAGCGCTTTGACCTGGACATGCTTCGATTCACCAACTCCGGAACCGAGTCAACCATGTACGCGATCCGCACTGCTCGCGCAGTGAAGGGTAGAAACGGCGTGATCAAGGTTGAGGGTGGCTACCACGGTGGCTATGACCCATTGCAGGTTTCTGTGAAGCCAGCGCTGAACGAAATTGGTGATTCAAATTTGCCAACAGCCCAAGTTCCCCCCGAGGTTGAGGCCGGCGATGTGTATGTCGTGCCCTACAACAACCTTGAGAGCCTAGAGAAGATCATGAAGGATCACGGCAAGAAGATTGCCTGCTTCATGATTGAGCCGGTAATCGAGAACCTCTCAATCATCCTCCCGGATGAGGGTTACCTGAAGTCCGTTCGTGAACTGTGTGACAAGTACGACATCGCCCTGATCTTTGACGAGGTAAAGACTGGTTTGACCGCTGGAGTTGCGGGAGCCGCAGCCAGGTTAGGCGTGAAGCCAGACCTGATCACTCTTGCCAAGAGCATTGGTGGTGGATTCCCGCTGGCTGCCTTTGGTGGCAAGCAGGAGTACATGGACGCAGTTGTTGACAACCGCATGGCTCACTTTGGAACCTACAACGGAAACCCATTGGTGATGGCCGCAGCTGACGCCGTTGATGAAATCTGCACGCCAGCCGCATTGGCTAGCGCTGAGGCAATCAACAACGCCACCTTGGCCAAGCTAGATCAGATCATTGCTGAGTTTGAGCTTCCGGCACACACCGTTGGTTTGGGTGTGAAGGGCGCAATGATTTGGTCACCGGATCCAGTTCGGAACTATCGCGACTATAAGGCAACCGATTTTGAGACCGCTGAGCTTTCTTGGCTCTGGGGTGTCAACCGCGGCGTGCTGACCCCTCCGGGGCTTGATGAGCAGTGGTTGGTTTCACTTGCTCACAGCCAGAAGGACATGGACAAGATGGTTGCAAGCACCAGGGAACTAGCCGCAGCACTTCGCGCCTAAGAACAAAAAACAGGTACCTCCAATTTGCACGACCAGATAAAAAGGTGAAATAATGTTCAGTGAATAATACTTCACTGAATGGAGCAAATTGGAAACGAGCCTTGGGCTTTGGTTGGGTGTCATCGCGCTGATCTTGGTGATGCTGGCAATTGATTTAATCGCGCATCGCAAGGCGAGCGTGATTTCGATCAAAGAAGCAGCTATTTGGTCCAGCATCTCGGTCGCAACCGGAGTGCTGTTTGGTGTCTATGTTTGGGTCGAGTTTGGGTCCGAATTTGGTCAAGAGTACTTCTCGGGCTTTGTCATTGAAAAGTCTTTGGCCATCGACAACGTGTTTGTCTGGGCATTGATCTTTGCCGCATTCGCGGTCCCGAGGGAGTTTCAGCACCGGGTTTTGTTCTTGGGTGTCTTGGGTGCTCTGGTGTTCCGAGGAATATTCATTGCCGGTGGAGCAGTGCTAATTCAAAACTACAGCTGGGTGCTCTACCCATTTGCTGCATTCTTGATTGTGACCGGCGTTCGGTTAATGATTCAAAGAAATCAGCACATCGACCCAACAAAATCAAGGTTCCTGATCTGGTTTCAGAGGAGATTTCGGTCAACCGATAAGTTCTATCATCAGAAACTGGTGATTAGAAAGAATGGCGTTCTGTATGCCACACCGCTGCTAGCGGTCTTGGCAATGTTGGAATTCACCGACATCATTTTTGCAGTTGACTCAATTCCAGCAATCTTTGCCGTCACCGATGAAGCATTCCTGGTCTTCACGGCGAACGCCTTTGCAATCTTGGGGCTTCGCGCGATGTACTTCCTGCTTGCCGATCTGATGCACAGATTCATTTATCTGAAGGTTGGACTTTCTGTGCTCTTGGTGTGGGTTGGCGTGAAGATGGCGCTGCATGATGTTTATAAGATTCCGACCACGCTTTCGCTCACTGTCATCATCTTGGTTATCGGAACGGCAGTCGTCGCGTCGCTTCTAAAAACTAAGTCACAAGCCGCAGTGGCCCCGGTTGAACCAAAGGCGGTTTATGAGCTTGCCAGTCAAACAGAGCTGGCTAGTCTTGAGCCTATTATCAGGAGGCGAAAATGAGTGAGCGCTGGACCTTTTTGACTCATCACGCACATGTGCTGATATCCCTGAGCGCCGATCCGGATATGAAAATTGATCAGCTGGCTACCAAGCTGGGGGTCACCTCCCGCTACACCGTGAACATCTTGAATGACTTGACTGAGGGCGGCTATCTCACCCGGGAGAAACATGGCCGGAGAAATCACTACTTCATAAACCGGTCCGCTGAACTTCGGCATGAGACCAGTGCCCACAAGACCATAGGCGAGCTCATTGATTCGCTGGGTAGCGTTGGGGGAGCTCGCTGATGGACATGCTGAGCATTGCAGTTCAAAACCTGACATCGGCACCGGTTCTGGCCTTTGCACTTGGCCTTTTGGCGACCGCAATCCGGAGTGATCTCAGGCTCCCAGAACCGATTTACCAGGCGATCTCTATCTACCTACTGCTAGGAATCGGTATTAAGGGAGGCGTGGCCCTGTCCGAGGTGAGTATCGCCGAGGTTGGCCTGCCGATCCTTGGAACGCTGATTCTCGGTGTGACTGTCCCTGCCCTTGCCTTTGCTTTCCTGCAGCTACTAAAAAGGCTATCCAACGCTGACCGAGGGGCCATCGCTGCCCACTACGGGTCCACATCTTTGGTCACCTTTACCGCGGCCATAATCTTCTACGAATCGGTCGCTGTTTCAGTTGAGGGCTACCTCACCACCCTGCTTGCAATCTTGGAGATCCCGGGCATCATCGTCGGACTACTTCTTGCAACCATAGGTCTGAAACGAAGCGTGCCATGGAGTGAAAGCATCAGGGAGATTCTTGCTGGTCGATCGATCTTTCTGCTCGCCGGTGGCTTGGCTATTGGGTTTTTGACTGGCACCACCGGTTTTGCCAGAATCGAAGAGTTCTTTGTGGTGCTGTTCCCTGGAGTCCTTACTCTGTTTTTGCTGGAGCTTGGCATAGTTGCTGGCCGCAGGCTTTCCGATCTAAAGAAGTCAGGCTTTGGTCTTGTCGCCTTCGCGCTGTTGTTTCCGATGGTCTCGGGCTGCCTGGGTGTAGTTGTAGGTCAGCTGACCGGACTCAGCGTTGGCGGAGCTGCCACACTTGGCGTGCTGAGCGCCTCAGCGTCTTACATTGCAGCACCGGCTGCAGTCAGGCTGGCACTTCCAGAGGCAAGCCCCGGGATCTATCTGACGGCAAGCCTTGGCATCACCTTCCCGCTCAACCTGACCTTGGGCATCCCAATCATGCTGCAAATTAGTAACTACCTAGAAAGTGTTGGTCTCTGATGTTGAAAAAGCGCAAACTGTTGGTTGTGGTGATTGAAGCCGGGCTTGTCACTAGGTTGGCAAGGGACGTAATGGCCAAGGGAGCCAAGGGCTACACCGTCACCAGCGCCAATGGCCTGGGACCAAGGAACCAGCGCGCAGGTGACCTTGAGGGCGGTAACGCCAAGCTGGAGACTGTGGTTCCGGAGGCCACTGCCGAGGCTTTGCTCGAGTTACTGAAGGAAAACTACTTCCCGCACTATGCCTGCAGTGCCTGGGTCAGTGACGTTGAGATTCTTAGGGACGACCGCTACTAACAGCCCCGGTAAATTAGCATTGAGCAAGTGAACTCGCTCAAATTCAATTACCCGGCCCAGCTGCCAGTAGTTGAGCGACGCCAAGAGATTCTTGAAGCCATTGAAGCCAACCAGGTCATAGTGCTCGCCGGAGCAACCGGCTCCGGAAAAACCACACAGCTTCCGAAGATGTGTTTGGAGCTTGGCAGAAAAAGCGTTGCCCACACTCAGCCCAGAAGAATTGCGGCCAGAAGTGTGGCAGAGCGGATTGCTGAAGAGCTTGAAGTTGAACTTGGAGGCCTGGTTGGCTATCAGGTCCGGTTCACGGATCAGGCGAGCAAAAGCACAAAAATAAAGGTGATGACTGACGGCATCCTGCTGAATTCGCTTCAGCGAGATCTACTGCTCATGCGCTACGACACCATCATCATTGACGAAGCTCACGAGCGCAGCCTGAACATTGACTTCCTGCTTGGTTACATCAAACAGCTTCTGCCCAAACGCCCGGACCTCAAGGTGATAATCACCTCGGCCACAATCGACCCGGAATCCTTTTCTAAGCACTTCAACGATGCACCGATTATTGAGGTCAGCGGTCGAACCTATCCAATTGATATCTTCTACCGGCCGGTAACCACAAACATCGAGGACAACTCTGATGTTGATGATGGCTCAACAGCTAATGACTATCTGGATGGCGTTGTCAAGGCGCTGGTTGAGTTGCAGGATTATCCGCAGGGCGACTCACTGGTGTTTCTGTCTGGCGAGTCAGAGATTCGCGACGCCCAGGACGTGATTGCGGGCAAGATTGCCAGCGGAATACTGGATAAAGCAACCGAGGTGTTGCCGCTCTATGGGCGCCTAAGTTCGGCAGAGCAGCATCGCGTTTTTGAGCCGTCCAAGGTTGCCGGCGTCAAACGAAGGGTGATTCTTGCAACTAACGTTGCCGAGACCAGCCTGACCATTCCCAACATCAAGTACGTAATCGATGCTGGAACAGCCAGAATCTCGAGGTATAGCCCAAGGGCGAAGGTGCAGCGGCTCCCAATCGAGGCAATCTCTCAGGCCAGCGCTAATCAGCGATCGGGTCGAGCCGGACGAACCTCTGCTGGCATCGCTATTCGGTTGTATTCAAAGGAAGACTTCGAGGCAAGGCCTGAGTTCACAGACCCTGAAATCCTTCGCACCAATCTGGCAGCGGTCATTCTGCAGGCAGCAGCAAGCAAGCTTGGCGACATCCGAAAGTTCCCATTTTTGCAGCCACCCGATGCCCGGGGCGTCAAAGACGGAGTTGGGCTCCTCAAGGAACTCGGTGGAATCGTCGAGGCCGAGAACGGCCAAATCGAACTCACAGAAATCGGCAAGAACCTGGCGCTGATTCCAATCGAACCTCGGTTTGCCAGGATGCTGGTTGCCTCCAAAGAGCACTCACTGACCCGCGAGGTGATGATCATCGTGGCGGGGCTAACTATTCAGGACCCAAGGGAGCGGCCGCTCGAGAAGCGAGAAGCAGCGGACCGACTTCACGCTAGATTTACCGACCAGACCAGTGACTTCCTGACGCTATTGAATCTCTGGAACCACATCGAGGACCAGCAGCAAAAGCTTTCCTCCTCTGCCTTTAGAAGGCTCTGCAAGCAGGAGTTTTTGAACTACTTGAGAGTGCGGGAGTGGCAGGATCTGGTTCGACAGCTAAAAGGCCTGACCAAACCGCTTGGCCTGGACTATGGCAAGCGCAAGAAGGACCCGGACGGAATTCATAAGGCCTTGCTGGCGGGACTCTTGAGTCAAATCGGTATTCAGCAGCTTCCTGACAAACCCAAGCCGAAGGCCGGCAAGCCGGTTCGGGCACCGGTTGTCTACTTAGGAGCCAATAACAAGAAGTACTTCATCTTCCCTGGCTCCGCACTTGCCAGGAAGGCACCGGAGGCCATGATGAGCGCCGAGCTGGTTGAAACCAGCAGGCTCTTTGCCAGGATGAATGCGGCCATTGATCCAGAGTGGGCGGAGCAGTTAGCCGGCGATCTTTGCAAGCGCAGTGTCTCGGAACCGCACTGGGAGAAGAAGCTTGGGGCTGTAATCGGGCTTGAAAGAGTGAACCTGTTCGGCGTTCCCATTGTCCAGGGACGAAAAGTTCAATACTCAAAAATTGATCCGATGTTCTGCCGGGAGCTGTTTATTCGACACGCTCTGGTCTATGGGCAGTGGGATTCAAAGCAGGTCTTTTTCGATCGGAATGCAGAGTTCCTTGCGGATTTGGAAAGTCAGGCTGAAGCCTCCAGGGCACCGCAATTGGCCCCAAATGAAGATGACATATTCCTGTTTTACAACAACCGGATTCCACTGGATGTGGTTTCCACCAGGAGCTTTGAGGGCTGGTGGAAGCAGGTTCGGGTCAGTGAGCCAGAGTTTTTGAAAATGACCCGTGATCAACTACTCGGATCAACCAAGGCTGAACTGGACAAAGAGCAGTACCCCGGGGAAATAACTGTTGACGGGCAAGACTTTTCTCTCAGCTACATTTTCGACCCTGGCAGTGAACACGACGGGATGTGCGTGGATGTGCCAATTGTGCTCCTGGCAAGCGTTTCCCCCGAGGGCTTCCAGTGGCTGATTCCGGCCCTACGGCTGGAATTGATCACGGAACTAATTCGCAGCTTGCCCAAACCGGTCCGGAAGCATGTAGTTCCCGCCAAGGACTGGGCGCAGAAGGTTCACGATGAGCTGCCAGCCAAGCCAACTGGCATTGTCACTGAGGTGCTGGCTTCCCTGCTGCAGACACTAAGTGGTGCCAGGGTGGCGGCAACAGATTTCAACCTTCAGGCAATCCCCGCCTCCCTGCAGGTCTCTTATCGAGTGCTGGATGCCAAGGCTAAGCAGTTAGCCATCGGCAACGACCTGAGGGCACTTCAAGATCAGTTGTCGGGCCATGCCGTCGAGGCAGTGGCGGAGATTATCCAATTCGATGGCCCGTCAATCGAGGCAGACGATCTTCAGGCTTGGGACATGGACGATCTCCCAACTCAGCTTGTATCAAGTCATGGAACCAACAAGGTAAACGCGTATCCAGCGCTCGTAGTTGACCCAAAGAGTAGGCAGGTGAATTTGCGCCTGCTGTCATCAAGTGCCAAGCAACACCTGGAACACCCACTCGGAGTCGCCGAACTGATTCAGAAGACCATTGCGTCACCGGTGAAGTACATCGAGAGTCACCTGACTCAACCGGAAAAGGTAGCAATTGCCAGCCTGCCCTACCCGAGCTTGAATGCCTTCGTGCTTGATGTGATTCGGGCAGGCGCCCTGAAACAGATTCAAGAAGTGGCAGAGCAGGGATTGATCTTCACCAAAAAGGATTTTGATAGGGCAAGACAGTTAGTAGAGGCCATTTCTATCGAGTTAGTTTTCGATGTTGCCAAGCTCGTTTCAAAAATCAGCAGGGCAGCCAGCGATGCCACAAAGACAATCTCTGGAGCCAGAGCAATGGACTTCTTGACCGAGTTGGCCTCCGAAAAGCTCCACATTCAGGAACTGCTTCAAGACAATATGGTGTCGTCGGTGGGGTTGGAGCGGCTCGGTCGAATCGAGGTCTACCTAAAGGCCATTACGCAAAGAGTCATCAAATTGCAGGAGCAGCCGGACAGAGACCGACTCCACTCACTTGAGGTGTCAAGAGCGATTGAGGCCTATGAGGCAGCCGGTGGCAGAATCCCAGTTCCACATGCCTCGCCAAAGAACCTAGTTGCAGCCCGTTGGCTGCTAGAGGAGCTCAGGGTAAGCCTGTTTGCCCAATCGCTTGGAACCAGTGAACCTGTTTCGCTAAAGCGAATCCAGAAGCAGCTCAGTTAGTTCTGAGGGAAGCCTAGGTTTAGGCCGCCGTGGCTGGGGTCCAGCCAGCGAGAGGTGACCACCTTGGTCTGCGTGAAGAAGCGGAAGCCTTCCTCGCCGTGTGCTCTGGAGTCACCAAAGAGCGAGTGCTTCCAGCCGCCGAAGGAGAAGTAAGCAACCGGCACCGGAATTGGAACGTTGATTCCGATCATGCCGGCCTGAACCTCGTTCTGGAATCTCCTTGCAGCACCACCATCATTGGTGAATACCGCGGTTCCGTTACCAAATGCACCGCCGTTGATTAGCTCAAGGCCCTCATCGAAGGACTTGACCCTGACAACGCTTAGAACGGGACCGAAGATTTCTTCCTGGTAAACCTTGGAGGTTGTCGGCACCTGATCAATAAGGGTTGGTCCAAGCCAGAAACCAGCCTGATCGCCGTCTGGCTCAACATTGCGGCCATCGACCACTACCTTTGCTCCGTCGGCGCTCGCGATTTCGATGTAGCCAGCGACTTTGTCACGGTGTTCCTTGGTAACCAGCGGCCCCATGTCGCAGGAGCGGCGGCCGTCACCAACCTTGATTTGAGACATTTTTTCGACGATCTTTTCAATCATTTCGTCGGCTACAGGCTCAACTGCAACCACTACTGAAATCGCCATGCAGCGCTCTCCGGCAGAACCGAAGCCAGCATTTACTGCAGAGTCAGCAACAAGGTTTAGGTCGGCATCAGGAAGGACCAGCATGTGGTTCTTTGCGCCGCCGAGCGCCTGAACTCGCTTGCCCTTGCGAGCAGAGTTCTCGTAAATGTACTGGGCAATTGGGGTCGACCCCACAAAGCTAATCGAGGCAACATCATCGCTTTCGATCAGGCCGTCCACTGATTCCTTGTCGCCCTGCAGCACGTTGAACACTCCCGCAGGCAAGCCCGCTTCGGTCCAGAGTTCAGCCATCCAGATGGCAGCACTTGGGTCTTTTTCGCTCGGCTTCAGGATCACAGTGTTTCCGGCAGCAAGCGCCACTGGGAAGAACCACATCGGAACCATTGCTGGGAAGTTAAACGGGCTGATAATTCCAACCACTCCAAGCGGCTGCTTGATCGAATAAACATCAACGCTGGTGGAGGCATTTTCAGAGTATTCACCCTTGAGAAGGTGTGGCATGCCACAGGCAAACTCAACAACCTCTTGGCCTCTGGTGATTTCACCTAAAGCATCCGAGAGCACCTTGCCGTGTTCGGCGGTGATTATTTCGGCAAGCTCATGCTTACGCTCGTTCAGGAGCTCTCTGAACTTAAAAATGATTTGCTGGCGCTTTGCCAGAGAGGTGTCTCGCCAGCCAGGAAAGGCGGCCTTGGCCGAAGCGATAGCGGCAGCGATGTCAGCTTGATTGGCAAGTGAGACTTCACTAACTGCCTTGCCGAGAGCGGGATCAAAAACAGGCGCTGTTCTGTCTGAACTGCCCTTGTGGTTTTCGCCGTTTATGTAGTGCGCGATTTGCTTCATTTGGTTCCTAACCGATGTTTGAGATTACGAGATCTCCAGATATCAAGCTAGCACTAATTGCCGCTGGAAGTTTGGGTGTAGCTGGCAGCTCAACAGCTTTTGGTGTTAGCTCACCGCAAGCTTTATCAGCCTGATGATTTCCTTTTCGGTCGCGGCATCAATGCTGGTCAGGGCATAGGCGTTTGGCCACATCTGACCCTGGTCTAGTTTGGCGTTCTCGCTGAAACCGAGAGTTGCGTAGCGAACCTTGAATTTTCCGGCCGACTGAAAGAATAAAATTGTTTTGCCATCTTTGGCATAGGCCGGCATTCCATACCAAGTCTTGGCATCAAGATCTGGGGCATGGTTCTTGACTAGCTCCTGAATCTTTTGAGCCATTGCCTTGTCTGTGCCGGACATTTCGGCAATCTTTGACATTACGTCTGCCTCGGCAGCAGCCTTGTCGTTTTGGTTTTTGAGTTCTTTGGCTCGCTCCCGCATCGCTTTTCGCTCTTCTGGGGTAAAGCTCTCATCTTTGCCTGCCACCGCAGCTCCTTGTCTCAGTTGCTAGTCAAAGGTTAGCGAAGCTGGGAATGATTGCGAGCCCAAACAGGGTTGTCATGGAGCGCGACCTGAATCTCAGCTGGCACCCAGCGAGATCTCGTAGCATTAGTAAAACTCTCACTTAGGCACGGCGTGCCATGAATTGAATTGGAACAAATGGCCGAGCTGCTCTACCGCCTAGGAAAATTTTCTGCCCGAAAAGCACTTCTAGTTGTCTCTATCTGGTTGATTGCGATTTTGGGCTCGGGGGCAGCCGCAGTATTTGCTGGCGGAAAACTCAGCTCGAGTGTGACCTTGGATGGCATACCGTCTCAGGACCTGGTCTATCAGCTCCAGGAAACCTTCCCAGACGCCGGGCGCGGCGTGGGTCAAGCGGTCTTCCGCAAGGCCGACTCGGTTCCCTTCACGGATCAAGAAAAAGCTGAGATTGCCGAGCTGCTGGCTTCGGTTCAGCAGATTTCCGGTGTCAACGAAGCGCTTGATCCATTTGACGCTCAAGCCTCGCTTGATCAGCAGCGAGCAGACCTAGCGCAGGGTGCCAAGGATTTAGCGCAAGGACAGCTTGACCTGGTAGCTGGTCAGGACTCGATTGATGCTTCGCTGGCTGAACTAGCCGACAAAAAGGCATTTTTAGTTGAGCAGGAGCAAGCGGTCTTGGCGGGCATCGAACAGCTGAGCACCGAAGGTTTACCCGGGGTTGATCAATTGCAGGCGAACCTTTTTGAGGTCCAGGCAGGCCTTGCACAAATTCAGGCAGGCGAAGAACAGCTTGCAGCTGCTCAAGAGGATCTCGATGCGGGCAAAACTGAAGCGCTGCTCGCCCAGCGATCTTTGGATGCCGGAACCGCGCTGCTTGATGCCGCATCAGGTTTTGGAATCGTCTCGAGCGACGGGCTAACCGCGCTTGCAAATATCTACTTCGATGTTCAAATCAGTGAGATTGATGAGGCTCTTGCCGGTTCCGTGGTTTCACTAATCAAGGAGCTAACCCCAAGCTCGGTCCAAGTTGAGTTTTCGCAGTCACTAGTTTTCTCGCTTGATGGCCTGCTGGGCATTGGTGAAGTAATCGGGTTGCTTGTTGCGGCACTGGTGCTGATTGTGATGCTCCGAACCTTCATTGGTGCGGGTCTTCCGGTTATTGCTGCGATCGCCGGTGTTGCCATCTCAGCGGCAATCACCTTCGCGCTGTCTTCGGTCATTGAAATGACCAGCACCACACCACTGCTTGGAATCATGCTCGGGCTTGCCGTTGGGATTGACTATTCGCTGTTCATTCTCAATCGTCACCGTCGTCAGCTGAAGTCCGGAATCGAGCTTCATAAGTCGATTGGTCTAGCAAACGGAACCAGCGGAAACGCAGTGGTGTTTGCCGGAGTGACCGTAATCATTGCGTTGCTGGCGCTAAATCTAACCGGGGTGGGCTTCCTAGGTCTGATGGGTAGTGCCGGTGCGCTGTCGATCGTAATTGCAGTGCTGGTTGCACTGAGCCTGGTCCCGGCTGTGCTGGGGTTGGCAGGCATGCGTGTGCTTACCAAGTCTGAACGCGCAAAGTTGCAGGAACTTGGGGCGAGCCAGGACGCTAGCCCGGTTGAAACCCCAGCCTCAACCACACCAGTGCTTGCGAATCGACACCCAATTTTGGTGATGGTTTCAGTAATCGCAGCACTTGGCATTTTGGCAATCCCGGCATCGAGTCTTCGACTTGCTCTGCCTGATGGTGGGTCCGAGTCCCCAGATTCCACTGCCAACAAGTCCTACAACCTGATCGCTGACAGCTTTGGGTCCGGGGCTAACGGCAACCTGGTTGCCATCGCTCAGTTGCCAGAGTCGCTTGAAGATCTCGAGCAACTGGAGCTGCAGGCAACACTTGCCACAGAGCTTAGTTCGCTGGCATCGGTTGCCAGCGTGCTTCCTGCTGGAGTCAGTGAGTCTGGAACCGAGTTGATGTTTGCTGTGATTCCCGAAGCTGGACCAACCAGTGAATCAACCGAGCAGCTGGTCTTTGACATTCGGAACCTCGGTGCCGAGCTCGAGCAGAGCCTGGCAGTGAGCATGGAAGTCACCGGTATCGCGGCCATCAACATCGACATGTCCAAAAAACTTGCCGACGTTCTGCCGCTTTACCTGGGAACCGTAATTCTGCTGTCGCTGGTGCTATTGATTGTTGTGTTCAGGTCTTTGCTGGTGCCACTGATTGCCACTGGCGGCTTCCTACTAACCGTGTTTGCAACGCTTGGTGCTGTCGTCGCTGTTTACCAGTGGGGTTGGCTGGCTGACCTATTCGGTGTTTATCAAGCGGGTCCACTACTCAGCTTCCTTCCGACGATTCTGATCGGAATTACTTTTGGGTTGGCCATGGACTACCAGTTGTTCTTGGTCTCCGGAATGCGTGAAGCCTACGTGCGCGGGAAGTCGGCAAACGAGTCCATCAACTACGGCATGCACTTAGGTCGCGCCGTGGTCGTGGCGGCAGCAATCATCATGATTGCGGTGTTCGGTGGCTTCGCCTTCTCGCACCTTGCAATCATGAAGCCAATGGGCTTTGGTTTGGCGATGGGAGTTCTAATTGACGCGTTCCTGGTCAGGTTGCTGCTGATGCCAGCGGTGATGACCCTGCTTGGAAAGTCCGCCTGGTGGATCCCGANNAGCTTCCTTCCGACGATTCTGATCGGAATTACTTTTGGGTTGGCCATGGACTACCAGTTGTTCTTGGTCTCCGGAATGCGCGAAGCTTACGTGCACGGGAAGTCGGCAAATGAGTCCATCAACTACGGCATGCACCTAGGTCGCGCCGTGGTCGTGGCGGCAGCAATCATCATGATTGCGGTGTTCGGTGGATTCGCCTTTTCGCACCTGGCAATCATGAAGCCAATGGGCTTTGGTTTGGCAATGGGAGTGCTAATTGACGCGTTCCTGGTGAGGTTGCTGCTGATGCCAGCGGTGNNNGAAAGTCCGCCTGGTGGATCCCGACGTGGCTAGATCGACTCTTGCCGGATGTTGACGTTGAGGGTGCCAAGCTAGAAAGAAGTCACATACAGGCATAGGCTTGCAGTAACTATTGAAAGGGCTAATAACGAAATGGCCAAAAAAACTCGAACACCGGATGAGCAGATTTCAAGACTGAGGAACTACAACGTAGTTGCCGGATTCTTGCACCTGATCCAGGCAATTGGATTCTCATACGTTTTGACTCTGCTTGATCGTCAGATCCTGTACCCGGTCAAAATTGAATACCCAACCGGCCCTCCGGGCGTGGCAAGCCCGGTGGATGTAGTGGTGTTATTTGAAATCAACATCGGTGCCGGCATCGTTGGATTCTTGGGTCTTTCGGCTCTGTTCCACTTCATAATTTCTTCACCCATGTTCTTTGGTCGCTACAGCGCCGGGCTGAAGCTGAACCACAACTATTTCCGCTGGGTTGAGTACTCACTGAGCTCC
>DDBH01000005.1:150062-151927 GCA_002333405.1 Micrococcales bacterium UBA2037
TTCAACCAGGCCTTCCAGTACAAGCAGATCGGGCCTTGGAAGAACTACCTATTCGGTGAGTCCACCTACATCACCCTTAGCCTGGTTGCTAAGACGGTTTTGGCATGGCAGGTATTCTCCGGAGCAATCATTCCGGCTTTGGTTAGCTAGNNTGGGTTGAGTACTCACTGAGCTCCTCAGTGATGATTTTCTGCATCGCCCTGCTAAACGGAATTACCGACATCGCTGCTCTAGTTGCAATTTTTGCTGTGAACGCGTCGATGATCCTGTTCGGTGCCTTGCAGGAGAAGTACGAAACTCCAGGTAACGGCAAGGGTTTGCCATTTATCTTTGGGTCAATGACCGGAATCGTTCCATGGCTAATTCTTATTCTTTACATCTGGCAGCCGGGCGCGACAAACGCGTCCGAAATCCCAGGTTTCGTCTACGGAATCGTCGTTGCGCTGTTTTTGTTCTTCAACACCTTTGGATTCAACCAGGCCTTCCAGTACAAACAGATTGGTCCCTGGAGGAACTACCTATTCGGTGAAAAGACATACATCACTCTTAGCCTGGTGGCTAAGACAGTTCTGGCTTGGCAGATATTCTCCGGAGCCATCATTCCGGCTTTGGTTAGCTAGAAAAGTCGCACACAAACACCCGGCAGGCAACTGCCGGGTGTTTGTGTTTTCACAGCCTTCTCCATGGTTTGTTCCAGGTTAGAAGCTGTTTCGGTTGCTATCTTTGGGGCTTGTCAAAGCGGCAAAATAAGTGATTGGTGAGCGAGTTGGAAGAATTCTTTTTGTATTTTGGTGATCTCCCACTGCATCCATTGGCGGTGCACTTCGCAGTTGTCTTGTTCCCGGTCACCGCACTCTTAGTTGCACTGGCAGCGATGTGGCCAAGCTTCCGCAAGCGCTACCTCGGAATTTCAACTTTGGGCCTGGTTTTAACTATCCCGTTCGTATTTATCGCTCAGCAGTCTGGTGAAGCCCTTGGTGAAGCAACCTATGAGCCGGATCTGCATGAGGAATTCGGCGAGAAGATGGTGCCTGTTGCTATTGCCACAGCAGCCATTGCGCTCCTGTTTTGGTTTGCAATTCGCTCCGGTTGGTCTAAAAAGCTAACCGGTGTTATTGGGTTCCTCGCGGTAGCCGCTGCTATCGGCGCAAGCGCAATGACCTTCGTGGTCGGACATTCCGGAGCAGAAGCGGTTTGGAGCAATGCCAGTGCGGTCCAGGTTGATCAACCCTCGAACATGAGAGAAATCTAATCTTCCTCTAACCGGCAACTCACCGGGTGTTGCTTAGCTTCTATGTATAGAGGAGAAGATGATGACAAATAAGCGATACGAGTTTGATAACCGCAAGCCAAGCGCCATGTCACGGATCGGGTCGACTGTAATTGCGGTTGGTTCCGTTGCAACCGCAATTTCCATTGCGATGCCAAGCGTTGGAGCCTTTGTCGTGCAGGAGACTGCAGCCGTTGGCTCTGCCTTTGGACTAGCGGCTACTCCCGCTGCAGATAAGACCCCTTCTAGTTCTAGCGCACCGAGTCAGACAACGGCAGGGGCTCCTGCTCAGGCTACTAATGCCACCATCGTGAGTGTGCCAAGCGTGACAAGCCAAAGCGTTGCAGCTGGCTCACCCACCGGCACGGTAACAATCGAGACCCATGCACTTGGTGACCCACTACCTACAGCGATTGCCGCTGCACCTGCTTCCATCACCCTAAACAGTGCGTCAGGCAATACTTCGAGCCCAACTCCCACCGCTTCTGGCTCTGGCCAAAGCACCAGTGGAAGCTGGAGCGTGTCCTCAAATAGCTACTCTGATGACCATGATGACGATCTCTACGAGGACCACGATGATCACGATGATTACGAG
>DDBH01000005.1:152235-179946 GCA_002333405.1 Micrococcales bacterium UBA2037
TTACGAGGATCACGATGATCACGACGACGACTAAAGACTCAAACTAAATGTTTAGCTACTCAGCCGAATGCATGGGAACAGTGTTCCTGTTTCAGGTCGATGACAACATCTCCGAGGACGAGCTTTCTCGGTTTTGTGATGGAGCCATGGATGTGCTGCGGGATGCTGATGAGACCTTCAGTCTTTATAAGCCAGAATCTGAAATTAGCCAGCTGAACGCAGGTGCTGCATCATGGGATTCAGCCAGCAGCGTTCAGCGCAAAATCCGGGCAGACGCAACGGACTGGAAAGCAATCACTGGCGGCTTCTTCGACTCGGTTTCGCCAGATGGCACCTACGACCCATCCGGCCTGGTGAAATCCTGGGCGGCCAGAAATGGAGCTCAATATCTGGAAGCCAATGGTGTTCGTCAGTTCACCTTGAACGCCGGTGGCGACATCTACTTGAGTCAGGATTTGACCTCACCGCTGTTGAACAAAGTGGGGCTATCCAACTTACGTTCAGTGGCGGATGCAGCTGCCGGTTCAAACATGGTTTTGGATCTTGCCGGGTCTAAGTTTCGTGCCGTTGCCACCAGTGGCCGTTCTGAGCGCGGTGAACACATTTGGCGAGCTGCAGACAGCTCCGATTACATCCAGGCAACAGTGGTCGCCAAAGACCTGGTGGTTGCTGACATTTGGGCAACCGCCTTGATCAGTGGTGGTGCCGAAGCGCTAAAGCTCTTTGTTGAAACTGTTTCATCAGCTGATGCTGTTGCCTTGGTGACAGCTGCAGATATGAGTTTTGTTGCGACCACCGGCTTTGCTACGGTGCTAGCTACTGTTTAGAACTTGGCCATCGCGTTATCTACCGCCTTCTTGAAGGCGTCCACCGTGAAGGTGGCTCCAGAAATGTTTCCGTAGTTTGTTCCTTGTTGCTGAATAGTGGCGTTTATCAGCGTTGTGTAGGCCTCACCGCGTCCATTAGTGGCATCTCCCTGAAGCATCTTGATTTCAGTAATAGCTCCGTCAACGATGGTCATTGAAATCTGGACAGTTCCGTACTTATAGGTAATCGGGTCCGAACTCACCGTCGCCGTGACAGGCGCCGGAGGCGCTACCGGTGCTGCAGGGTCAGTTGATGTGGGGTCTGTGGCAGGTTCCGTCGGCTCAGCGGTGGTAGTTGCGCCCGGATCGGTCGTGGCTGGTGCCGTGGGCTCAGCGGTGGCAGTTGCGCCCGGATCAGTCGTGGCTGGGTCGGTAGGTGCAGGCGAGGCGTTGTCTGTGGGCATTAGCAGAATCTCGTTATTCAGCGTTTGCTGGCCGGTGTTCCAGGCCACGGTCAGTGCACTGGCCGCAACCAGCGATGTAACCATCAGGGTTGATTTTCTCACCAGGCAAACTCCTCTACGTGAATGCTCGCTTTTGGCACATTGAGCTTTTTCAGTGCCTGCACTGCGGCATTGGACCAAGCACTAGGGCCACAAATGTAAATGTCAGACTCGACTGCGAACGGAGCCAAGGCGAGCAGTCGTGCGTACTCAGGTGCTATTTGTTCCCCGGCCAGCTGCTTAGGAAGGAAGCCTGGGCTGTTAGGCCTGGGTCCATCAAGAACATGCAGCGTGTGGTTTCGCTCGCGACAGATTCTCTCGACCTCATCTAGGAGCGAGGCATCAGACCTGTCTGTTACTCGGTAGACCACCGTCACATCTCCCGGGTCGGAAGCCAGGCTCTCAGCCAGCGCGCGAATCGGAGCAACTCCAATCCCAGCAGCCAGCAGTAGCACATGCTGTTTGGTTCGCTTGGACTCACTGAAGACGCCAAATGGACCCTCCAAAATAACTCGAGTCCCCGGCTTTGTTTCCTGCAGCAAGATTGTGTCGTCACCCCTTGCGCCAACAGTGAACCGAATGGTGTCGCTTGGGGAGGCACTAACAGAGAATGGGTGTGGGCGCCACCACTGCTTGGCGGTGAGCACCCTCAGCATGAAGAATTGGCCGGCCTCAGCTCCCAGGCTCTCCACTGCCTTGCCCCCGATCACTATCGAAGTGGTGCGGTTTGCCTCGGGACGAACAGTCGTAACCCGCAGCGACAAAGCCAGCGATTGGACAATCGGGAATAAGAATCTAAACCAAACAACGTTTAGTCCAACAAATACATAGAGTGCGATGAAGTAGCCAGCCACCAGTGGTTCAGCAAGAAATTCTGTTCCAAGAGTGAACTGATGTGGGATCGAAGCAAAAATCGCCAGGTACGAAACCAGGTGAATTAGGTACCAGGCTTCGTAGCTAAGTTTCCGTCTAGCTGCATTGATTGATGAAATCACAACCGCAATCATCAGAATCAAACCCACGGCCGCCAGCAACAGTTCGAAGTATCCACCCACCAGATTGATTAGGCTCGTGATGATGTTGACCCCGTCCGAAATCGAATAGCTAATCAGGGCTGTGATGGTGTGGATCAAAAGCAAATATAGAAGGGGTTTTCCGAGCCGCTTGTGAGCATGGGTCAGTTTGTCCAACCCCAGGGTGCGCTCCAACCACGGCACTCTGGCAACCAGCACCATGTGGATCAGCAGCAGTGAGGTTCCAACCAGCGCGGTGAGTCGGTTGAAGGCATTGAACCAACCGGCAGCGTCAGTGACCCCTGCCAGTCCGCCATTGGCAAGAAAAGCCAGGGTAGGCAGAAGTAGCGCAATGATTCCAAGAATCTCCACGGCGTCGCGCTTGCGTTCGAGCCTCAGCAGCTTGCCGGGTCCGATGATCACAACATTATTTTTGATTTCAGGCACCCAGATAGTCTGACCATATCTCCATCGGATTTGCTGGGAAATTGTCCAATGTGAGAAAACTCTAATTTGGCGCTAACCCCCAACTCATGGCACCTTTATCCAATATGGGTATGCAAAGACAAACCAGGCTAGCTACTTTGATGTCCCTCGCAATTGCCGGCTCCGTGTCCCTGACTAGCTGTGCTGTTGAGCCAGCAAAAGACTTGGACCAGTTCGAATCAATTGACCTGGGAAGTAGTCCTGCCCCTGTCCCCACTAAAACCTTCGATTCGGACGGTCAGCAGTATGCAACTGACCCCAGCGCCGAGGTTGACATTGATGATCAATCGGGCTCGGGTTCAGAGCTAAAAATAGATGAAATCAAGGTTGGCAGGGGAAACGCCTTCCTGGTTATCTATGACAACTCCGGCCTGGTTTTGACTGAAACCCTGGTAACGCCTCAGAGCCAACCGGTTACGGTGCGCCTGAATAGCCCGGTCACAACCAGTCAAGAGCTGCATGCCACTCTTTACTTGGACAACGGCGACGGTGTTTTTGAACTCGACCTCGATCTTCCAATCTTGGGAGAAGAAGGCAAGTTGGTCCACGAAACCTTTTACTACAAGGTCAACAACTGATGTTGAGAGAGGCGCTGCAGTCGACCCGCGTCA
Source organism: Micrococcales bacterium UBA2037 (assembly GCA_002333405.1). Lineage (GTDB taxonomy): Bacteria > Actinomycetota > Actinomycetes > Actinomycetales > Microbacteriaceae > Aquiluna. The sequence goes on from DDBH01000005.1 coordinate 155,655, forward strand.
GGCTACTGGCCTGGGTGCTGGTGCCGGTGATCATGGTGCTCTCCTTGACTCTGGTAACAGCATGGTCAATGCTCACACAACAGCAAAGTCAAGCTATTGATGGTCATTTGAGTCGGGAGGCCGGAGAGCTCCAAATTCTTGCCACAAAGGCTATTGACCCAAAAACAGACACCACTTTTACTTCGGCCAAGGGTTTGCTGGAACTCTATGTTCAGCGAACGGTGCCCGATCCAAACGAGACCATGTTCGTGGTTGTCAACGGATCGGTGATTTCTAGAACCACTGACACCCCGGCTGTTCGTCTCGATCAGGATCCGGAATTTTTGGCACTGGTGAACGAGGTGACCAAGGCAGGTTTTGGAAACTATCAGACTGCAGTTGGAAATGCCCGCTACATAGTGGTGCCGATAGTAAGTCCCGATGAGCGTGGAGCGCTGGTGGGCATTATTTTCAGCGATCTGGAGTCTAAGCAGATAAGTGACCTGCTCTACCGGTTTGCTCTGATCGTGCTGCTGTCGCTAATTGCTGCGACGGCAGTGGGCTGGCTGGTAGCCGGCAGGGTGCTGCGGCCAATCACAAAGATTCGTCAGACTGCGCACGAAATAGGTGCCAGTGACCTCAGCATGCGAATAGCTGACACTTCCGGCGGCACCGAGCTCATGCAGTTGGCGGCCGAGTTCAACTTGATGCTGGACCGAATTCAAGAGTCCTTTGAAATCAACAAGCAGTTTGTTGATGATGCTGGCCATGAGCTCAGAACACCATTGACCATCATCTCCGGTCACTTGGAGCTCATGGAGGCTGACTCAAGCCAAGCCGATAGTTCGATGGTGATTGTGAAAGACGAGCTGTCTCGCATGAGCCGGATTGTTCGGGATCTGCAAACCCTTACCAAGTCATCTCAGCCAGATTTCATAAAGCGCACTGAGATCCGCTTGGTCGATTTGGGCGATGAGCTATTTGTTAAGGCAAGCCAGCTTGGAAACAGAAACTGGTCACTTGGTGAGATACCCGAGACATCCTGGTCGCTTGATCGTGAGCGAATCACTCAAGCCATTCTGCAGATAAGCGAGAACGCAATTCGGTTCACCTCTGACGGTGACCTAATCCGAATCGACATCCAGCTTGTTGGCAAGGGCGTTGAGATTTCAGTTTCCGATTCTGGCCCGGGCATCCCGGCAGCCAGTCGCGACCGCATCACAGAGCGTTTCGTTAGGGGTGAAGCACAAGCTAATTCTGGACAGGGCGCTGGCCTCGGCCTGGCTCTGGTAAGCGCGATTGCTGCAGGTCACGGTGGAAAGCTAGTGATTGGCGACTCTGAATTTGGTGGGGCCAAAGTAACCTTGAGGATACCGAGGTAACTTATGTCGAATATTCTGGTTGTTGAAGACTCTGAGCGGATTGCATCGTTCATAGTCAAGGGCTTGCAGTCCCATGGCTATCAGGTCACCCACACACCCAATGGCGAAGACGCCCTCAAACTCTCTGCCGCAGCAGAATTTGATCTGGTTATCTTGGACATTGGCCTGCCCGGCATTGACGGCTTTGCGGTGCTGGAGCAACTGCGGGGTTCTGGCAATGAGGTCCCGGTAATTGTCCTGACAGCGAGAGACAGCGTCGACAACACCGTTGCCAGCTTCGAGGGCGGCGCGGACGACTACATGTCAAAGCCTTTTTCTTTTGAAGAGCTGCTGGCAAGGGTTCGCCGTCGGATTTCAACCCCTGGTGAAGTTGTGACCGAAACCACCCTGTCCCACAAAGACATTGTGCTGGACCTTAGAACCCGCAGGGTGAGCGCGGCCGGCATCGACCATGACCTAACGGCAAGAGAATTCACGATGCTCGAGTTCTTTCTGAGGCATGCTGGCCAAGTTTTGTCACGCGAGCAGATCCTCTCTAGGGTCTGGGGCTTTGACCACGATCCGGGTTCTAACGTTGTCGATGTTTACATTCGCTACCTTCGCCAAAAGCTTGGCAATGACTCAATTCAAACTGTTCGCGGAATGGGCTATCGGCTTGGATAACTGCTCTAGTGTTGCGGCATGAGCAATTTGGATGAAGTAGGCACCAAGGACAACTGGCGCTGCTGGCTATGTGATCAGCCGGTAGACCCTGATGCTTCGGTGAACTCAGACCTTGGACCAAGCGTTGACACCTACGCTGCCGCAAAGGCAAAAAAGGGAGCGGCAGCTGCAGAACGGCTAGCTCACCGCTCTTGCAACACCATGAAGGGCAAGCACGCTCCAGTCATTGCCTGGCCCGCGGAGCTGTTGGCGGGAGACCCCGCTCCAATCTTTGACAGCGCCGAAAGACTTGCCCGCAAGGGTGGACGCGAAACAGTAGCCAGATTCTCTGACGAAGCTGATGCCAACCGGGCAGCTGACTGGCTAATTGATCGACTTGGCAGGCTCTCACCCGAGGTTGAATACACGGCAAAGGTGATGCCGGGCGGTGGCCAATTCACGCTTGCTCTGTTCGCTGGTCGCTAACGGCTTGGCCAGCACCGGCATGGCTTCCCTTGGCAGGCTTATACTCTAAAAAATGAGCATGCACGGTGGTGGACCAATGGGGCGGTTCTCAACCGACCCCGATCAAGTTCGAGCAAATAATGCTGAAGCCCCCAAGATAGAGAACCTACTCGGAAGAATCGCAGAGCTCTTCTCCCCCTACAAGCTCACCCTCATTGCGACCGTGATTCTGGTGATTGTTGGCTCTGGTCTCTCAGTGATTCCGCCACTATTGATTCAAGGTGCCTTCAACGATGGACTCTTTCCTGCCTCGGGTGCTCCAAATCTTGAGATTCTGTCGGTATTCGTGCTCAGCATGATTGGGATTTGGTTGGTTGCAGCCGCACTCGGTGTTTGGCAAACATATCTAACCTCGAGCGTTGGAAACAAGGTGATGGGTTCGCTAAGAGTTCGTATGTTTGCTCACCTACAGTCGATGGAACTGGCATTTTTTACAAAGACCAAAACTGGCGCGATTCAGTCCAGGCTTCAAAACGACGTCGGAGGCGTTGCCGGAGTTTTGAGCAACACCATCAGCAGTTTGCTGGGAAGCAGCGTCACGGTATTGGCATCGATGGTTGCGATGCTGCTACTTAGCTGGAAGCTCACGATTGTGGCGCTGGTGATGCTGCCGTTCATGGTGATGTTGCAACGCAAGGTTGGTCAGGTTCGGGCAAAGATTGCCGGTAAGACTCAAGAGTCTTTGAGTGAGATGTCTGCAATCACGCAGGAGTCGTTGGGTGTAAGCGGAATATTGCTTGCCAAGAGCTTTGGCAGACAGGCGAGCGAGATCTCTCGCTACGAGACCGAGAATAAGAACCAAATTGCCTTGCAGGTCAGGCTGATAATGAGCGGCCAGGCATTTTTTGCAATGGTTATGGTTTTCATGTCATCGATCCCGGCGGTCATCTACTTGGTGGCGGGAGTTTTGATTTTGGATCAAGATCCAATCACAGTTGGAACCATCGTTGCTTTCACAACAGCCCAGTCCAGACTGCTGTTCCCGATGATGAACCTGTTGCAGGTGAGTTTGGACCTGCAAACCTCGCAGGCGCTGTTTGCAAGAATCTTTGAATACTTCGACTTGCGTCCAACAATCAAGGACCCAGTAACTCCCAGCTCTATGGATCTCAAGCAGCTCGGGGTAATCGAGTTTGACGATGTCACCTTTGCCTACCCAGGTTCAGAAGCAGACAGTGAACCAACCCTGAAATCCTTGAGTTTCAAAGTTGAACCCGGGCAGTACGTAGCGCTGGTGGGGGCCTCGGGCTCCGGCAAGACAACGGTTAGTTATCTAATTCCGAGGTTCTTCGATGCCACCTCGGGTTCGGTTAAATTTGCCGGTGTTGACGTGAAGAACTTGCGCCAAGAGAAGCTCATTGACCAAATTGGTATCGTGAACCAAGAGACCTATTTGTTCTATGACACCATCCATGAAAACCTCGCCTACGCAAAGCCGGATGCAACCCAAGCTGAAATCGAAGTCGCAGCCAAGGCCGCCAACATTCACGATGTGATCATGTCATTCCCGGATGGTTACCAGACCATGGTTGGGGAGCGCGGTTACCGGCTCTCAGGTGGCGAGAAGCAGCGAATTGCAATTGCCCGGGTGCTATTGAAGGATCCACCGGTCGTGATTCTGGATGAGGCCACCAGTGCGATGGACACGAACTCCGAGCGAATTGTTCAGGCGACTCTCGATGCAGCAACTGCCAACAGAACCACCATCGCAATTGCTCATAGGCTGTCAACGGTTGTGAATGCCGACCTAATTCTGGTTTTAGACAAGGGCCAAATTGTGGAGCGGGGAACCCACGATGAGCTAATTGCAGCCAAGGGTAAATTTGCAAAGCTGGTCAAGTCGCAAGCGGCACGGGCCGTTTAGTTCAGACAGGTTTCACCAGCTCAAAGGTTGCTGACAGAAGCTGATTTTGGCGGCAGCGACCTGCGATAATTAGTTTCTAAGAACGGTTTGGTAGCAAATGGACAAGATACAGAAGATCCTTTCGAATCTTCCTCACCCGGTGCGGTGGGTTCTTGTCATGCTTGTCGGTTTTACGCTGCTTGCCCTTGGTCTGATCATGATGGTTACCCCGGGACCGGGGTTGCTGTTTATCTTTTTTGGTTTATCAATCTTGGCCCTTGAAATTGAGTGGGCACGTGAGCTCAACAAGCAGGGCATGCAGGGCCTTGAAAAAATTGTCGCGAAGCTAAAGCAGATCTTCAAGCGCAAGCCAAAGGGCTAACCGCTCGGAGTCGTCACGGCTCGGGAATAGTTTTTGTAAAGGGGCTCTTTACTTTCCTGATTGGAGATTCAAATGAGCGTAACCCCGCACGGCATCCACCACGTCACCGCTATTGCTAGAGACCCTCAGCAAAACGTTGATTTCTACACGAAGGTTTTCGGCCTCAGGCTTGTAAAGCAGACCGTAAATTTTGATGCCCCTCACATTTGGCATCTCTACTACGGTGACGAACACGGTTCGCCGACGTCGACTTTGACATTCTTCCCATGGCCGGGTGTATCTAGGGGCCGCGAGGGTTCGGGACTGACCACAGCAACCTCATTCTCGGTGCCAGAAGCATCCCTGGGGTTTTGGAGCAAGCACCTGGCTGGGCTCAAGATTGACTGGTCCTGGGGCAAGGACTCATCCGGGCACGACCTTATTGAGGTGCGCGACTACGACGGAATGCGCTTGCAACTGGTGGGAACCGTGGGTGATGCCAGAAGCGGTTGGGATGGGGTTGCAGATATCCCAGCAGAGCACGCGGTCCGAGGTCTTCACTCAGTTGAGCTCTCGGAAGCCCAAATCGATCCAACCGCAGGCATGCTGCAAAACTTGCTGGGAATGAACCTGGCATCAGAATCCTCCGGAAAGGCCAGCTTTCAGATGGCGACCGGTGAATCCGGTGCCAAAGTCGAGGTTCTTGGAGGCGTTTCTGACCGTGGCCTTCAAGCTGGCGGCACAGTCCATCACGTGGCCTTTCGGGCCCCGGACCTGCCAACCATGGAGCTGTGGCAACAGGAGCTTTTGGGCCGAGGCGTTGGCGTGACAGAGATTATGGATCGCCAGTATTTCAAGAGCATCTATTTCCGAGAGCCAGGAGGAGTGCTCTTTGAAATTGCAACTGATGATCCCGGTTTTGACATCGATGAGCCATTGTTGGAGCTCGGCAAGAAGCTGAAGCTGCCACCATGGTTAGAACCATCTCGGGAGCAGATTCAGCAGTCGCTGCCAGAAATTAGGAGCTAAGCATGTCAAACAACGATCTTTCCAGACCGCACCTTTTTCAGAAGGGCAACTCCGCCAGGACGCTGCTACTCCTGCACGGCACCGGTGCTGACGAGCACGATCTGCTGGGGCTTGCTAAAGCCTTAGATCCGGATGCTTCTTATCTGTCACCTAGGGGAATGCACCTGGAGGCAGGTATGAATCGCTTCTTCGAGCGCTACCCAGACCTCAGTTTCAACGAGGTATCGATCGATCAGGCAGTTTCAGAGCTTGCTGAATTTCTTGAGGCCGCAATAATCGAGTATCAACTCGATCGCACCGAGATTTTTGCCGCAGGTTTTAGTAACGGAGCGAATACTGCCGCTGCACTAATCGTCAAGCATCCGAAGCTCCTGGTCGGTGCGGCGCTATTCGGTTCAACAAAGCCCTACCGTGATGTTGAGAAAGTGGACCTGACCGGAAAACGCATTTGGCTTGCAAATGGCGACATGGATTCCTATGCACCTGTTGCAGCAAGTGAAGCGTGGGTTGAAGAGCTAAAGAGTTTTGGTGCAGAAGTGCAGTGGCTGCGCCATCCAGGGGGCCACCAGATATCTCGAGAGCACCTGTTTGAGGTGGCTCAGTCGCTATAACTGAAACAGGGTTTGACCTTGGGACGTTCACAAACTTTGCAACAATCGAGGATGCAACATTGTGACGCTATAGAGTTTTCAGGAATTCTGAAAGATTCATGTGAGTTGTCTAGAACAATTAATCGAGGAAGATGCCATGTCAGTTATCGGAGTAGTGACGGAGCAGTCACAAGAATCTAGAGTTGCGGCAACACCAGAGACTGTGAAGAAGCTTGTCGCGCTTGGTTATGAAGTCCTGGTCGAGAAAGGGGCTGGAGCCAAAGCTGCGTTCCCAGACTCCGCCTATAAAGAAGCCGGAGCAAAGGTTTCCTCTGCCGCTTCTGCCTGGAAGGCAAACATTGTTTTGAAGGTCGATGCGCCGACCGATCCAGAAGTAAAGAAGCTTCAGCCAGGCACAGTGTTGGTTGGACTACTCAGCCCTGCCTTCAAGCCTGAACTTCTGGAAGCTCTTTCCAAGCGCAAGGTGACTGCGCTGGCCATGGATGCAGTGCCAAGAATTTCTAGGGCGCAGTCGATGGACGTTCTTAGTTCAATGGCCAACATCGCTGGCTACCGCGCAGTTGTTGAAGCTGCCCACGAATTTGGTCGGTTCTTTACCGGTCAGGTGACCGCGGCAGGAAAGGTTCCACCAGCCAAGGTTTTGGTGGCAGGCGCTGGCGTCGCAGGTCTTGCAGCAATTGGCTCAGCCTCAAGTCTTGGAGCCATTGTTCGGGCTACCGATCCGCGGCCTGAGGTGGCCGATCAGGTCAAGTCAATTGGCGGCGAGTACCTACCAGTTGAGGTTGAAGAGCAGATGGAGACTGGTGACGGCTATGCCAAGGCCACCAGCGATGCCTATAACAAGCGTGCGGCGGAGATGTACACTGAGCAGGCGGCGGACGTTGATATCATCATCACCACTGCGCTGATTCCAGGAAGACCCGCACCGAAGTTGATTACGGCCAAGGATGTTGCCCTGATGAAGTCCGGAAGCGTCATTGTCGACATGGCAGCAGCGCAAGGCGGCAACGTTGATGGCTCAGTGGCCGGCAAAAAGGTCGTCACCAAAAATGGTGTCACCATTCTCGGTTACACCGACCTTCCAAGCAGGCTCCCAGCTCAGTCATCGCAGCTCTATGGAACCAACCTGGTAAACCTTCTTAAGCTTCTAACTCCGGCTTCCGATGGCAAGCTTGTGCTTGATTTCGAAGATGTGGTGCAGCGCGCGGTTACCGTGGTCAGGGATGGCCAGATCACCTGGCCACCACCACCGATTCAAGTTTCTGCTGCCCCGCATGCCGCAACACCGGAGCCGGTAGTTGTCGAGAAGAAGAAAATGTCAGCGGCAACAAAGAGTGCGCTGATCGGTGTCGGGTTTGCTGCCGCCTTCGCGGTGATCTCAATTTCTCCACCGCTGTTGCAGCAGCACTTCCTGGTCTTGACCTTGGCAGTAGTCATTGGGTTCTATGTGATCGGCAAGGTGCATCACGCCCTCCACACACCGCTGATGAGCGTGACAAATGCAATCTCGGGAATCGTTGTGGTTGCGGCGATTCTGCAGGTCACAGATTCCAGCAACCTGATCCAAATTCTTGCTGCAGTGGGCGTATTGCTTGCCAGCATCAACGTCTTTGGAGGATTCGCGGTTACCCGCCGAATGCTCAAGATGTTCACGAAAGGTGAGAGCCGATGAACGCCGTCGCAGTCGCAAACTCCGCTTACATCGCAGCGGCCCTGCTTTTCATCATGAGCCTTGCCGGGCTTAGCAAACATGAAACCGCACGAACCGGTGTCGTTTACGGAATCGCGGGTATGGCCATTGCAATGACGGCCACGATTTGGCTGACATTTTCCGGCCAGTGGGACAGCTCAACCAGCATGGGCTTCATCCTCTTGGTGGCAGCACTGCTAGTCGGTGCGCTGATCGGATTGTGGCGGGCCCGAGTCGTTGCCATGACTGGCATGCCGGAGCTGATTGCACTCTTCCACAGCTTTGTCGGACTAACAGCCGTTCTAGTTGGTTGGAACGGGGCGCTTCACTCGTCTGAGGTTGCAGCCGAAATGATCGGCGTTCACCGAGCAGAAGTGTTCATTGGTGTCTTTATTGGAGCGGTTACCTTCACTGGCTCGATTGTTGCCTATCTAAAGCTCTCCGCCAAGATCTCTTCCAAGCCATTGGTATTGCCTGGAAAAAACCTGCTGAACCTTTCAGCCCTGGTTGGATTCCTGGTGCTAACTGTTTGGTATGTCATCACTCCTGACCTGTGGCTGTTGATAGCGGTGACGCTGCTGGCGCTGGCGCTTGGTTGGCACCTGGTTGCATCAATCGGCGGTGGAGACATGCCAGTGGTTGTTTCTATGCTCAACAGCTACTCAGGTTGGGCAGCAGCGGCAACCGGATTCCTGCTTAGCAACGACCTCCTGATTGTGACCGGTGCTTTGGTTGGTTCCTCAGGTGCGTACCTGTCCTACATCATGTGCAAGGCGATGAATCGATCCTTCATTTCGGTTATTGCCGGTGGCTTTGGAATCGAGGCTCCTTCATCTGACGAGGAGGAGCAGGGCGTTCACACTGAAATCGATGCGGCTTCTGTGGCAGAGCTTCTCAACAGTGCCAGCAGTGTCGTAATCACTCCGGGCTACGGCATGGCAGTGGCGCAAGCGCAGTATCCGGTTGCCGATCTTGCCAAGCGCCTGCGAGACAAGGGCGTGAACGTTCGCTTTGGAATTCACCCGGTCGCCGGGCGTCTGCCTGGACACATGAACGTGCTTCTTGCTGAAGCAAAGGTTCCCTACGACATCGTGCTGGAAATGGACGAGATCAACGACGAACTTTCTCAGACCTCAGTGGTTCTAGTGATCGGCGCCAATGACACGGTGAACCCAGCTGCAACGGAAAACCCGGGCAGCCCAATCGCGGGCATGCCGGTGTTAAAGGTTTGGGAGGCCGAGAACGTGATTGTCTTCAAGCGTTCAATGGCCTCCGGCTACGCCGGTGTTGCAAACCCACTGTTCTACAAGGAGAACGCAAAGATGCTTTTCGGTGACGCCAAGGATCGAGTCGAGGACATTCTCAAGGCGCTTTGATTTCAGGAAGCGGTTTGGGGCTACTGGTTAGGTTCTTTTCATGACCGAGAAACGGCGGATTGCTGCTGAAGCTGGTCTTTCATGCCGGTAATGCCAATGTTTCCGCTGGACTCGGTTTTGCTGCCAGGCATGCCGATGCCGCTTCGAATTTTCGAGGAGCGCTACCTCAAGCTGCTGGGAGACCTGGTTACTCAAGAGAATCCTGAATTTGGAGTAGTTCTGATTGAGCGCGGCAGCCAAGTTGGCGGTGGCGATAAGCGCATGAACATCGGCACCATTGCGTCAGTGACCGACATTGGAACCAGCGAACAGTTCTACGGTCTTGAGTCGGTGGGAACTCAAAGATTTAGGGTGAACGCCTGGTTGCCAGATGACCCCTACCCAATAGCCGATATCGACTTTCTGCCGGACTTGATTTGGGAAGAAACCTTGATGCCGGTTCGAGTTCACCTTGAGACAAAAGCGAGGCAGCTATTGGCATTTGCCAGTGAGTTTGGGGATCTTCAATACGGTGCAGATGTTGTTCTGAGCGATGACCCGATCGACGCCTGTTGGCAGCTGGCCGGCATCCTGCCGATTGGCTCATTGGATCAAGCAGATCTTCTCGAATGCCGGTCCGCCGAGGAATTGCTTTCAAGGACCTACGAAATAGTGAAATCCGCCGACGTTGCACTTAGGGCGATGATGGACCAGCAAGAAGGGCCAAGCTAGGGCTTGTTCCGAATTGGAAGAACTAGCTGAGGCTAGGGGGGTCCTCCAGCCCGGAATAACTCTGACTTATTAGGACATGCCCTGCCACTTTGTGGTGGAACTTCTTTCGGAACCTACAACCTAGAAGAATTGCCTCCTGCTCAATCAGCTAAAACTTGATTAGAGGTGCAAAATAAAGAAAAAATCCTCAGAAACTGCTACTATTACAGAAAATTTGCAGAGATAAGGCTAGTAATGCAGAGAAAATCCCGAATCTTAATAGATCAGTCCCACTCGCAAGCATGGACTGTTGACCTTGAGCTGGCGCAAAAGATGAACCCTGCAAATCCCGCTGATGCTAGCTACGCAAAATTCAAAGAGATTGCCGAGGATGCCGGGTATTCGGTCGCCGCCCATCTGGAAGGTGAGATCACCGCTGCTGTTCTGGCAAATGCAGACATTCTTTTTCTGCCGCACGCAGCGAGTTCCGAATGGGAGCACACAGTTGGCTACGGGGACCCGCTAATGAACTCGACAGAACTTGACGCCATAGGAGAATTCGTCAACACCGGGGGTGGCTTGCTGGTTTTGGGGGAGACTGAGCAAGCGAAGTACGGAAACAACTTCAACGAGCTGCTGAGTCGCTATGGAATCAAACTGTCCAATGAGACGGTCCAAGACCCAACTTCCAACCACCAGGGTGTTTCTTCCTGGCCTAAGCCAGAGTTTCCAACCATGCTGCTCTCGGACTTTCGATTCATGGTTCATGAGGTGGCCCTCTACCGATCAGGGACTATTCACCTGGAAGCAGACTTTGCTGGTGAAGTTTTCCTCCGAACCAGTGAAACCGCGCTGCCTCCATCTGCAGCCGTTGCAGTTGCCACCAGAGCAGCTGAGGGACGAGCTGTCGTGCTTGCTGACTCGGACATTTTCGGGGACGACTCAATCTCAGACTTGGATAACTCAAAGCTGCTTTTGAACATCCTCGGATTCTTATCACTGGGCTCCAAAGAACCCTCGCGAGACATTGCGACTGTTCGGGCAGTACTCACACAGTCTCCAGCTTGGCTATCAATGCAAACAGCAATTGAGGAGCTTCGGCCCCTGCAAAGCAAGGACGGCTCCATCGAGGACCAGTCAAACCACGGCGAGGCGGCCATGTGGGTAGAAAAGGTAATTGAGGGCATTAACGAACTCGCCCCCAAGTTCCCTCACCAGGTGGATTATCTGAGCCAAGCAATCAAAGATCTTCAGTCATGGATCAACTCCGGTTTTGCAATACCTGATTTCTATGAGTCGCTTGAGCTTTTTCGACCAGATCGAAATCGCAACAACGATGTTCAGCACCTTGCTGTCTTTTCGATGTACACCCAAAATGGCAACCCAAATCGCAATCTCGAAGTTTTGGTCACCAATACCTTCTGGCCCGACTGGTTAGCTCAGAAGGAGCAGAAGTATTCAAACCCCGCCTTCGTCCCAATCGAGTTCATTGGGTTCACCTCTGGTTATGACAACAACTCGGCAGTCTTTTTCCCCGAGACGGTGGCAGTTCGTGAGGTAAGCACCTACAAATGGGGCGGTATCTTCTGTGACCGTGAGGCGGCAAGGTTCCGCAAAGTCGTTGCCGGCGCCCAAGAGCTGCTGTACCTGCCACTTCCATATGACGCCCAGGAATTGCTGGACGACCAGTTTCTCGCTCAGGAAACTTTCGTACTCTGGGACCTAATCCATGACCGCACCCACTCAAGGGGGGACTTGCCATTTGACCCATTCATGATCAAGCAGCGAATGCCCTACTGGATGTATGCACTCGAAGAGCTCCGCTGTGATCTCGCCACCTTCCGAGAGACCCTGGTTTTGGAGGCAGAGGGAGACAGGCTCGCCAAATACATTCGCTACGCAATCCTGTTTGACAGATTGTTCCGTTTTCCAATCACCGGCAACCGAGTTAGAAACTACGACGGCCTCGGGGGTCAGATTGTATTTGCCCATCTGCACAAGAAAGGTGCATTGCACTGGCGAGATAATCGACTGACCTTTGAGTGGGAGAAAGTGATTGACTCGGTTGTTGAGCTTAGTAACCAAGTTGATGCGCTCTACCACGAGGGCATCAACCGCTCTCGCCTTGCGCAATGGATCGCCAGCTACGAGTTTGTGACCGGCTTGGTTCCGCCACACCCCGCTTCAAATTGGGCCAAGGGCACAGACCAGCTTCCGTCCGCAGGTGCGCTCAAAGACGTGGTGAACCTAGTCCTCGATGATGAGTTTCCCCTGAATGTGTTCTACGAGACCCTCAATCGCAAGCTCGGAGACTTGGTGCTTGCAACCAAGGGAATCACCGCCTAGGGCATACTTTCAGCTATGGAATCTCTGGACAGAAAAATTGTGCTGGCACTGGCCAGCGATTCTCAACAGTCGCTCGCAGATCTTGCCGCTCAGCTAGAGATTCCCATCTCTACGCTGCACCAACGCGTGAAGCGCCTTGAATCACGCGGGGTAATCACCGGTTACCAGGCCAAACTAGATAAGCGCCTACTGGGCCTAAAGCTAAGTGCTCTGGTGTCACTAACGCCGATTGACCCAGCCGCTCCCGACGACATTGTTGAGAAGATCTGGGACATTGACGAGATTGAGTACTGCTGGTCTATAGCAGGAACTGAGTCTTACATCGTGAAGGTCTCGGTGAGTGAGCCGGAAGCGCTCGAGGAGCTTTTGGCCAGAATACGTTCGAGAGCAAATGTGTCGACCAGAACCAGCGTGATTTTGTCTACCGCTTTTGAGTCCAGGCCACCTGCAATTGCTGAGGAGCAAAGTGAGTAATTCAAGAGGTTTTGCAAGTGACAATTACGCCGGCATTCATCCAAAAGTGTTGGAAGGGATTGTTGCGGCAAACCACGGTCACCAAGTTGCCTATGGTGAGGACGGGGAAACGGAACGGTTTGGGGAAATAGTCCACGAACTTTTTGGCCCCAACGCGGTCGGGTTTCCTGTTTTCAATGGAACCGGTGCCAATGTAATCGCTTTGCAGGCCGCAGTAAAACGCTGGGAAGCGGTGATCTGCGTAGACTCCGCCCATATCCACGTCGATGAGGGCGGCGCGCCAGAAAAGATGGGCGGGCTAAAGCTTTGGCCTGTTTCGTCCCCAGATGGCAAGCTCAGCGTTGAGGCAGCTAGGAGTCAGATATTCGACCTAGGTGTCGTTCATAGAGCACAACCTGCAGTTATCAGCATCACCCAAACCACTGAAATGGGAACGCTTTACCAACCAGGGGAGATAAGGGCGCTCGCCGATCTCGCTCACGAACATGGACTACTACTGCACCTAGATGGCGCAAGGCTGTCTAACGCCGCAGCGGCTCTCGGCAAGAGCTTCAGAGAGTTCACAACCGATGTCGGGGTCGACCTGGTCTCGTTGGGGGGCACAAAAATTGGTGCACTTGCGGCAGAAGCGGTCATTGTCACTGACATCTCTTCATCGCGCGGCAAAGCACTCGCCGAGGCTCTGTCATACTTGCGCAAGACCTCAATGCAGCTTGCATCGAAGATGAGGTTTGTCTCTGCCCAGTTGAACGCTCTTTTTCAAGATGGTGCCGCAGTTGCGCTCGCCAATGCAAGTCATGCCAATTCCATGGCGACCAGACTCTATCAGGGCATTAGCGAGCTTGCTCAAATGCACCCCCATATTTCAATTCCAAACCGAGCCGAGGCAAATGCTGTCTTCCCAATCCTGCCGGCTGAGATCACAGAGCGGTTGCAGCAAAGCTACCGGTTCTACCTATGGAATCAGGCGACGGGTCAGGTGCGACTGATGTGCTCATTTGACACCTCTGAGCAGGATGTTGACGGACTTCTTTCCAAGCTCGAGGGGCTGTTGCGCGGCTAGATCAATTCTTTACTTGGCAAGGCGCGGTGTGTTCACGGCTTCAGACCTCAGGTTCATGATTGTGAGGAAACTAAAGACCAATACAGAACCCACTACTAGGACAACAAAGCTTGTGATTGTTAGTGAGCCCGGTGATGAGAACGGCTCAGCTCTGAGTGCTTGCCAGGTGACAATTCCAACAAACCCCAAGTAAGTGAAGTTCCCCACAATCAAGGTGGGGAGTCGAAGTGCGACAGGGAGAATGTAAGCCAAGACAAGCAGAGCTATGGCAACTTGAATGGAGTGCAAACCAAAAAAGTGACCCACCCGAAGGTCTCCTGCTATCGTGCTCCAGCCCAGAAAAGCCAAGCCCATTCCTCCTGCAGTGTTGAGGCTCCCAGCCCAAGCCCCAATCGCACTGCAAAAACCTGAGATTTGTCTAGAACTATCAACCGCTCAAAATCACAGTCGCGATCAAGACCATTGAAATGAAAGTTGCCATCAATGACCAGATAGTGATTGCCAGCGGCGACGAGACATTGAAATGACTTGTCTCGCCAAACCCAGCCACCGCAGTAATCGGAATCAGCTCAATTGCAAGCGAAACTGCAATTACCGACCCTGCCAAACGAACCCAACGCGAGCTCTTGTCGATGAATGAACTCAGCCAGGAGTAGGTGATTCCAAAGATTGCCGCGGAAACAAAGAACTTTAGGGGCTTTTCCCAGACAGAAACGCCACCAAGCTCGCGGGGGTCAAGAATCCAGAAAGGCACAAGAACGAGTGCCACTGAAGCTGAAAACACCGCCAACCAAAACAGTGATTTGCTGTGTTTTAGGCGTTCCGGCTTGGATAGGTGAGAGGGTTGCATTTGCTGACTCCCGCATACTTATTGCTGATTGACTATCAACTGCAAATCGCGCAAAAACGACTTCAAGGCTCCTAATCAAGGAGTTTCTGGCGGAGAATAGGGGATTCGAACCCCTGAGGGCTTGCACCCAACACGCTTTCCAAGCGTGCGCCATAGGCCACTAGGCGAATTCTCCAAGGTGGACAAGTCTAGCTGCAACGAGGGCACTGTGGAAACTAGAAAGGTGTCGCTACTGTTCTCAGTGCTTGGCGCGGTCACCAGAGATGGTTCCAGTGAGCGTGGTTCCAGCACTCAGGGTGTTGTAAATGGTTCCCTGTTTCTTGAGGTTTTTGTGCAGAAGTTCCAGCCTGTGATCAGACTCTTGGGTGCCAATGATTAGCTGATAACTAACTGAATCCAGCCTTGCCTCATCGTCAGGCCGTTCTGCTGTGAGCAGTACTTTCACACTCGTATATTCAAAATTTAGGGTTGGGGCCAATCTTTCAACCCCCTTGATGAAGCAGGCGGCCTGCGCTGCCAGTAGGAGCTCAACCGGGTTCAGGGCATCCGGACGACCGGCAATTCCAGTGTCTAGCGTTAGCTCCGCGGCTTTTGCATAGAGAAGCGATCCGGAAGCGTCGGTTCTGTTTGCTCTACTTCGAATGTGAGCATGAAACAACACTAACCAGTTCCGGAATCGAAACTGGAAAATGCAGCCACCAGATTTGTGCCCCAGGGGCGGCAGTAACCGGTGGAGTCTGGAAACTTCCATGCTGCAGGGTTTAGACTTGGGGCTGACTCCTCGTGTGGCGTCATCTTGGCTAATCCCCCAGGATCGAAAGATAGCAAGGGTAACTGGGCTCTGGCGGGTGCACGAGGGGTCCTTTTTTATCCTGTGCATGTGGTGATCTGGGTGTGGATTGTCAATTGATTTAGGCCCACTCGGTTAGGCTTGCAAGGTGACCACAGCCCTCTACAGACGTTATCGACCGGAGAGTTTTGCCGAACTAATCGGCCAGACTCAGGTCACAGATCCGCTGCGGGCAGCCCTGAAAGCAGACCGGGTAAACCACGCCTACCTTTTCTCTGGCCCACGCGGTTGCGGCAAGACAACCAGCGCGCGAATTCTGGCACGGTGTTTGAACTGTGCCGAAGGTCCAACTGACACCCCCTGCGGTAAATGCGACAGCTGCATCGAATTGTCCCGGGGTGGTTCTGGTTCCCTTGATGTGGTTGAAATAGATGCTGCCAGCCACAATGGTGTTGATGACGCCAGAGACCTGCGTGAGCGTGCAATCTTCGCACCAGCGCGGGACCGCTACAAGATTTTCATCCTCGATGAGGCACACATGGTTACCCCGCAGGGTTTTAACGCTCTGCTAAAAATCGTGGAGGAGCCGCCCGAGCATGTGAAGTTTATTTTTGCAACGACCGAGCCTGAAAAGGTAATTGGGACCATTCGCTCCAGAACACACCACTATCCATTCAGACTGGTGCCACCTGCAGAGCTATTGGAATATTTGGGCACGGTTCTGGAAAGCGAAGGCTATAGCGCCGAGGCAGGCGTAATGCCGCTAGTGGTTAGAGCCTCGGGTGGCAGCGTGCGTGATGCTTTGTCGCTGCTTGATCAGTTGATTGCTGGCAGCGACGGCAAAGAGGTTGCGTACCAGAGAGCTGTGAACCTGCTGGGCTTTACTCACGATGAACTAATGGGTGAAGTAATAGGTGCATTTGCCGAGCTTGATGCTGCCAAGGCATTCAGCGCGGTGGACAAGGTGATTCAGTCAGGACAGGACGCCAGACGCTTCCTGGAAGACCTCCTGGAGCGGCTGAGAGACTTGATGTTGATTACATCGCTTGGCAATGATGCCAAGGCCATCCTCAGGGGCATTGGGCCTGAGCAGTTTGATCTGCTATCTGCTCAAGCGAATCGTTTTGGTCTTTCAGATTTGACTGCAGCGGCTGAGGCGACATCCAAGGCGCTGGCCGACACCAGTGCCGCGTCAAACCCAAGGCTTCAGCTGGAGCTGTTGTGCGCAAGGGTTCTTGCACCTGTCAGCCAACCGGCGATCAGAACCATCCATGAACAGCCTGCAGCAGTTGCTCCAAAAGCGGCAGTCAAGGCTGGCGAGCCGGTTGCCACTGCTGAGCAAAAGCCACCGGTTGTTACCGAGAGCGTTCAGGCTCCAGCGAAAGTAGCCCCAAAGGCTTCCAAGCAGGCTCCTGAGCCGACCAAGGTGACGCCAGAGCCTGCTGCTCCCAAAGTCCAACGGGAGCTTTCAACCAGCATCCTGAAGGCTGCATGGCCCGAGATTCTAGACATTCTTGCAAAGCAGTCCCGCTCGGCCTGGGCAGTTGCCTTCACCACCAAGGTAATTGACTACCAGGACGATGTCCTAACGCTTTTGTTCCAGAGCCAGAACGATGTTGATGCCTTCAAGGGATCACAGGGTGCAGCCGAGGTTCTCAGGCAGGTCATCAATGAGCAATTTGGTGTTGTCGTGAAATATCGCGCCAAGGTAGCCGCAGCCCACGAAAAGCCTGCAACGGTGAACAAGGTTGAACCAACCGCACAAGAAGAGTTCACCACTCAAGAAGAAATTGAGGATCAAGATCCTCCCGAGGCGCCGGCTCCGGTGGAGCCTGAAAAAGCCGAACAGGCTGGTGAGTTCGTGCTTCGCGAGGTGCTCGGGGCAACACCAATTAAGGCCGATGAAAACTAATGTATGACGGCGTAATCCAAGAGCTGATTGATCAGCTCGGCAGGCTTCCAGGAGTTGGACCAAAGTCAGCCCAGCGAATTGCTTTTCACCTAATCGAAACCGATAGCCAGGTTGCTCTGGAGCTGGCAGACGTCTTGCGCGAAGCCAAGGAAAAGGTGCGCTTCTGCCAAACCTGCGGCAATGTGTCAGAGGCGGAGCAGTGCTCCATCTGCTTGGACCCAAAGCGGGAAACAGCTTCAATTTGCGTTGTCGAGGACTCCAAGGACATCAACTCGATTGAGCGAACCCGCGAATTTAGGGGCAAGTATCACGTGCTTGGTGGAGCCATTTCGCCGATTGCTGGAATTGGACCGGATCAACTGCGGATTAAAGACTTGATAAAGCGGCTTGCAGACCCAGAAATCAAAGAAGTTATTATCGCCACCAACCCAAACCTCGAGGGTGAAGCCACCGCCACCTACCTAATTCGGCTTTTAGGTTCTATGGAAATCACCGTTTCCAAACTGGCCTCTGGCCTCCCGGTTGGCGGAGATCTTGAATATGCGGATGACATGACTTTGGGTCGAGCCTTTGAGGGTCGCAAAAGAGTCAACTAGAATGGCTCAGATGCCAACGGCGGCATACTTCCCCCCAATCCAGGAGCTGTAATTGCCAGTTATCGTGCAGAAATATGGAGGATCTTCCGTCTCGGACGCTGAGAAGATCAAACATATTGCTGCGCGCGTGCTGCAGACCCAGGCTCAGGGCAATCAGGTTTGCGTAGTCGTCTCAGCAATGGGAGACACCACCGATGACCTAATCGACTTGGCTAACTCGGTGTCATCAGCGCCCACTGGTGATCGTGAGATGGATGTTTTGCTAACCGCAGGTGAGCGCATTTCCATGTCGCTACTTGCAATGGCAATCAAGGAACAGGGCGGCAAGGCAAAGTCTTTCACCGGCTACCAGGCTGGAATTTCAACCGACTCCGAGCACGGCTCAGCCAGAATCTGGAAACTCGAGCCAACCAGGATCCAGGCGTCGCTTGCAAACAACGAGGTGGCTATTGTCGCCGGCTTCCAGGGCTTCAGCTTTGAAAATGGTGACACCACAACTCTTGGTAGGGGTGGTTCTGACACCACCGCGGTTGCGCTGGCTGCAGCCCTAAATGCGGACATGTGTGAAATCTACTCCGACGTGGATGGTGTCTACACTGCAGACCCAAGGATTGTTCCACGAGCACACAAGCTTGCCCAGATTGACATCGAGTCGATGCTCGAGCTTTCATCCTCCGGAGCGAAGATTCTTTATATTCGCGCGGTTGAATTTGCTAGAAGGCACAAGGTGCCGCTTCGGGTCAGGTCCTCATTCAGCACTGACCCCGGAACACTTATTTACACAGCTAAGGCAGGAGATGACATGGAAGAGCCAATCGTTTCTGGTGTTGCAACTGATGACACCCAATCAAAGGTGACAGTTATCGGGCTTCCCGATATTCCAGGAAAGGCTGCCGAGATCTTCCAGATCGTGGCAGAGGCCGGTGCCAACATCGACATGATCGTGCAGAACGTTGCCACCAATGAAACCAACCTGAGTGACATCTCAATGACTCTGCCTCACTCCGACCGTCACAAGGTAGTCCAGGCTCTCAAAGATCGACAGGGTGATGTTGGCTTCCAGTCAGTGACCTATGACGATGAAATCGGCAAGCTTTCGATTGTTGGAGCTGGCATGAAGACCTCAACCGGTGTGTCATCGAAGCTCTTCGGTGCGCTGGCAAAAGCTGGAATCAACATCGAGATGATTTCAACTTCCGAGATCCGCATCTCGGTCGTGACCCGTGCTGACCAGCTAAAAGAAGCAACCAGAATTGTCCACTCGGCCTTCGAGCTAGATGCTGCCGACACCGCAATCGTTTACTCAGGAACCGGTAGGTAGTTGTGTCTAAGCCAAACCTTGCCCTTGTTGGAGCAACCGGTGCCGTTGGCACCGTGATGATTGACATCATCAATTCTCGCGAGAACATTTGGGGGGAGATTCGCCTGATTGCCTCGGCTAGAAGTGCCGGTAAGAAGATTCAGGTTCATGGCCAGGACCTAACCGTGGTTGAACTTTCCGAGGACGCTTTCAACGGCATGGACATCGCAATGTTCGACGTTCCGGACGAAGTCTCTGAAATTTGGGCACCGATCGCAGCGGCCAAGGGAGTGGTTGCGGTTGATAACTCAGCAGCATTCCGCATGAACCCGGAGGTTCCACTGGTAGTTCCAGAAGTGAACCCATTCGCTGCTAAGTCCAGGCCACTGGGGATCATCGCAAACCCCAACTGCACCACACTGACCATGATGGCTGCCCTAGGTGCCCTCCACAACAAGTGGAAGTTGACCGAGCTTGTGGTAGCCAGCTATCAGGCTGTTTCTGGCGCCGGCACTCCCGGTATTGACCGGCTAGCAGCGGAAATCGCTGCGGTTGCAACCAATGCTGAAGCCGGGCTGACCACTGACAGCGTGACAAACACGCTTGAGGCCAACTCGCTGCCATTGTCTGACTCGCCATGGGCTCAGCCAATTGCTTTGAACGTGATTCCTGCCGCCGGCGGCTTCAAGGATGGTGGACACACTTCCGAGGAGCTAAAGGTCCGCAATGAATCTAGAAAGATTCTGGGAATCTCTGATTTGAAGGTGGCTGCAACCTGCGTGCGTGTGCCAGTTCAGGTCAGTCACAGCCTTGCCGTTCACGCAACCTTCGCCAATGCGCTCTCTGCCAGCGAGGTGCGAGAGCTGCTCGAGGCACAGCCAACGGTTGTTGTCATGGACGATCCCGCAAACGATGTCTATCCAACCCCGCAGCATGTTGCCGGCCAGGACCCAACCTTTGTTGGTCGAATCAGGCAGTCAGAGGATTTTCCAAACACAATTGATTTGTTTGTTGTTGGCGATAACTTGCGCAAGGGTGCAGCCCTTAATACCTACGAGATCGCTGAGCTTGTTGCTGCCGAACTTGGCTAACGAAGCGTAATTAGCGTTGCACTCGGTGGGCAAAAAAGCCTAACCGGTTGGTAAATAGAACAGCCAAGACCGTTCGAAACATGAAGCATGGCTTCCTGCTGGTCGTTTGACCATGCCGATAGCCCGCTTGCAAACTCAGTCGGCAGGTCACAGTTCGTGACCAGAGCCTTTTGGCCAGGAAGGCAAATCTGACCCCCGTGGGTGTGACCGGCGAACATCAGTGACGCATGGTTTTCCAATAAGGCGTCAATCACTCGCATGTAGGGGGCATGGGCAACACCGATTGTGAGGTCGGCATTTGCGATTTCGGCCGCCTGCTGGCCAAGCGATTCCAGGTCGTCTAGGTGGTCGTGCGGGTCATCAAGACCCATGAACCCAAGGGATTTTCCTCTGATATCGAGCCTGGCTGATTTGTTGTTGATGTCCTGCCAACCAGCTCCAACCAGCTCCCTCATGAACCTGTCGGTGTCGAGGGCCTGACCAGCCTGGACCTTTGATGGGCCAGTGAAGTAGCGAATTGGGTTTCTAGGCTTCGGCGCTCGGTAGTCATTGCTTCCGTTTACGAAAACCCCTGGGAAATCAAGAAGCGGTTCAAGCGCTCTAAGGGTTGGGTTGATCGCGTCTTTGTGGCCGAGGTTGTCACCGGTGTTTATAACCAGGTCTGGTTTCAGGTCGGCCAGCTCCTTTAGAAACTGCTGCTTTGCCTTTTGACCAGGCGCAAAGTGAAGATCGCTGATGTGCAGGATTCTTAGGCCCGACGCTCTCGGGCTCCCAACTTCTAAGTTGTGAACCCGAAACGGCCCAGAGTTACCAGCTAGCCACATGCGTTTGGTTGAACAATTACGGCACTTGCCAGGATCACTGCCTCGCCCGCAGCCGGAATGGTTGAGTGAACCGAACCGGTTGGAAGCAGTGGGTTACAAAGGTTTAGCATCCAGGTTTGGCTTGGCTGCGGATAGCTTGGGAAAAGTCCAAGAACTTCAAGTTCTGTATAGGCATCCTGCAGGCTTAGACCAGAAACATCTGGCATGAGAAGCTGACCACCGGAAGAGACATAAATTTCAATGATCGAACCTCTTGGCACGCTCTCACCAAAAGCCGGGACGGTGTAGGCAACGGTGCCAATGTTTTGAGCCGAAGAAACCGGAGTTTCAACAACCTTGACGTTCAAGTCACCGGTGATTATTTGCATCTTCGCGATGTCTAGTTCGAAGCCCTCAACCTGAGGGACAGCGCGAAGAGTGGGTCCAACGTAACGCGGGTTTGCCCTAGGGAATTCACTTTTCTCGTAGTGCTTATTCACTTCCAACATCAGGTCGCGCCAGACTGCGTGACGGATTGTGGAGACGGCACGGCCGTTGACTGACTTACCGGTCTGAGGTGTAAGACCAACCACGTTTCCAACCCAAACCGCGGTTGCAACCTCGGTTGAGAATCCAGCCATCCAGGTGTGGATTCGATCGTCAGTGGTTCCAGTCTTGCCGGCAAGGGGAGTGCCATCGTTGGTGTTCGCTGCGGCACCGGTTCCACCGGAGACAACACCCTTCATGGCGACGATCATGGCTGCTGCAATCTCTGGAGCCACAGCTTGGTTGCATAGACTTTGTGGAATAGCTAGTTCCTCGGAGCTCTTTCTAACGAAGACTCTGTCGATCGCGATGGGGGAGCAGTAAACCCCACCGTTTGATATTCCGGCGTAGGCTGCCGCCATGGTCAAGGGGGCAATTTCGTTTGTTCCCAGGATTGCAGAGGGCACGTAGAGTAATTCATTGCCATCGGCCCGGTGCACACCAAAAGCAGCAGCCGTGTCTCTAATGGCACACAGGTCCAGTTGCGACGCCATTGCCGCGAAGGCCGTGTTCTGGGAGGTTACAACTGCTTCACGAACGCTGATGTCATCGATGGTCTGGTCGCCGGAGTTATTGACTTCCCACAGTCCCGCTACACCACCACAGCTCGCGCGAAAGTCTTTCGAGACATCCCAAATCTTTACCTTGTCTGGCTCGCCGTCAAGGTCTACATCTTCACCTGTAAACACTCGGCCATCAACGTGGTCGCCGAGGGTGTAGCCGTTTTTTAGCCATTCGGCCAGGGTGAATACCTTGTAGGTTGAGCCCGGCTGGAAGCCAGACGAACCACCATATGGTTTGTCGGTGTTGAAGTTCACGCTGGTGCCGCCCGCGGCAGGGGAGTCACTTTGATCGAAGTATCTGTTTTGAGCCATCGCAACTATTCGGCCAGTACCAACTTCAACTGAAACCGCTGCTGTTCCAAAGCCCCACTCATTTTCGGCTGGCAAGTTGGTCATCACCGCGTCCCAGGCCGCCTGTTGAATGTCAAGGTCAATGGTTGTGTAGATCTCTAGGCCACCGCGTCGAAGCAGCATTTCACGCGCTTCTGAGGTGACTCCGAATTCAGGTGAATTCCTGATGGTCCAAACCGTGTAGTCGCAGAAGAATGCTGTGGTCTGGTTTTCCTCACAGCCCTGCTGGGTTTTTGTTATCCGAGTCTGAATTGGGCTGGCCTTGTAGCCTTCGGCCTGTGCCTGCGTAATGTAACCTTCATCGGCCATGTTTTGAATCACATAGTTTCTTCGGCTTAGTCCGCGCTCTAGGTTTGCAGCCTCGTCAGGCTTGTAATCATTCGGGGACTTCAGCATTCCGGCCAAGTAGGCAGCCTGTGGCACGTTCAGCTTGCTGGAGGGAAGTCCGAAGTAGTATTGGGAAGCGGTTTCAACGCCATTGATCTGGTTGCCAAGGAACACCAGGTTTAGATAACCGGTGAGGATGTCCTTTTTCGAAACTTCCTTCTCCAAAGCAATAGCTAGGCGAATCTCCTTAAGTTTTCTCTCAACGCTAACTTCAGTGGCCGCCTGAATCGCAGCTGTGTCACCGGAGAGGTTGGCCGCCTCCACCATTGATTGTCTGACGTACTGCATGGTGATAGTGGAAGCACCCGGTCCATCACCGAAAGTTGCAAGGTTTGTCAGGGTTGCACGAATCAAAGAGAAGATGTCAACGCCTCCGTGCTCATAGAACCGAGGGTCCTCGGTCGCAACCACGGCATTGATCAGGTTATCTGAGATCGATTCGAATGGGACCTCAACCCGGTTCTCATGGTAAAAGGTTGCAATCTTTTCCGGGTTGCCATCACGCAAGGCGTAAATCGATGAAGACTGCGAGGAATTTACGGGTTTGATGTAGGCAGGAAGACCCTCAAACATGCCAATCGAGGTAGTGGTTACAGCACCTGCAACCGCTACCGCGGGAGCCAACAGGGACACTGACAGCAGCCCAGCCACACCGCTCAGTAGACTGAATTTCAAAAGGTTTATAAACGTAGAGGATTTAGAACTGCCAGACATAGGCTCTAGGATACTCGCAATAGGCTGAATTGGAGCTGTGAAATGACCAAGTGGGAGTATGTAACTACGCCGCTGTTGCTGCACAAGGAAACTCAAATCCTAAACACCTGGGGCACCCAAGGTTGGGAGCTAGTTCAG
The DNA here is from genome assembly GCA_002333405.1 of Micrococcales bacterium UBA2037. Taxonomy (GTDB): domain Bacteria; phylum Actinomycetota; class Actinomycetes; order Actinomycetales; family Microbacteriaceae; genus Aquiluna. The sequence continues at coordinate 179,707 of DDBH01000005.1, forward strand.
GTAATTACTGGGCCGCAGGGCGGCCTAATCGCCTTCTTCAAGCGTGAGGTAGCAGAATGAGCCGAGTAGAAAACCGCCTAGCTGAACTCGGTCACACACTGCCGCAGGTTGCAACCCCCGCCGGCTCCTACCTGCCTGCAATGATTAGCGGCAATCTTGTCTTCACAGCAGGGCAAATCCCACTGATTGACGGCAAGATGATGGCATCCGGGGAACTTGGTGCCGATATCGATGCCGAGC
>DDBH01000010.1:0-1198 GCA_002333405.1 Micrococcales bacterium UBA2037
GAACCAGAGGCGAAAGCTCCGGAGTCTGCCAGAGTGACAGTGGCTGAGGTGGAGCAAGAGTTGGTCGCGGTTGAGCTTCCAAAGCGCTCGCTCGGAACCGGCATCAGATCTCTGTTTAGTGAAAATTTCGATGTTGATGACCTGGAGGACATTTTGATCCTTGCGGACTTCGGGGTTGAGACGGCCGAAGAAATTACAAATCAGTTGAAGTCGGTAGCTCAAAAGCAGGGGGCAACCTCAGATGCTGAGCTGCGCCTGCTTTTGAAGGACCTGCTCGTTGAAAGATTGAGCAGAAACGACTCTTCTTTGAACCTAGATGACGGCAAGCTTCCGTATGTGATTCTGGTCGTTGGAGTCAACGGGGCCGGAAAGACCACCACGATCGGCAAGTTGGCCAGGTGGCTCAAAGATGGTGACTGGGAAGTTGTGCTGGGCGCCGCTGACACCTTCCGTGCAGCCGCCGTTGAGCAGCTTGCAACCTGGGCCGAACGAGCCGGAGCGCGGCTAGTGAAGCCTGCTAAGGAAGGCGCTGATCCAGCAGCGGTCGCTTACCAAACAGTTGAACTGGCGATCCAAGCCGAGGCAGACATCGCAATCATCGACACCGCCGGCAGACTGCAGAATAAGAAGGACCTGATGGATGAGCTTGGCAAAATTCGCCGAGCTGTTGAAAAGCAGGCGAAAATCTCCGAGGTCTTGCTAGTAATCGATGCGACCAACGGGCAGAATGCGATGAGTCAGGCAAAGGCGTTCGCTGAGGTTGCAGAGGTCACCGGAATAGTTATGACCAAGTTGGACGGCACTGCAAAGGGAGGAATTCTCTATGCATTGCAGAAAGAGCTTGATTTGCCAATTAAGCTCGTTGGTGTGGGCGAGCAGGTCAATGACTTTGCATTTTTCTCTCCGGAGGAATTTGCCAAGGGCCTGGTCGCAAAAAAATAGGAGTTTGATTGTTCGGCAATTTATCGGATCGCTTATCTGACACGTTTAAGAACCTGCGCGGCAAGGGCAGGCTGTCCGATAGCGACATCGATGCAACCCTGAGGGACATCCGCAGGGCTTTGCTGGAGGCCGATGTGGCGCTCGAGGTCGTAAAGGACTTCATCGCGGCCATTCGTGAGCGCGCCCTCGGCGACGAGGTGTCTAAGGCGCTGAACCCCGCTCAGCAGGTGGTGCAGATTGTCAATGAGGAATTGAC
>DDBH01000010.1:1530-3373 GCA_002333405.1 Micrococcales bacterium UBA2037
ACGGTGATCATGCTCGCCGGATTGCAGGGGTCCGGTAAAACAACGCTTGCCGGCAAGCTGGCCAAGTGGCTAAAGGATCAAAACCAAACTCCAATTTTGGTTGCTGCCGACCTGCAGCGACCAAATGCCGTAACTCAGTTGCAGGTGCTTGGTGAAAAAGTCGGCGTCCCAGTGTTCTCACCGGAACCTGGTAACGGGGTCGGCGATCCGGTTGACGTTGCCAAAAAGGCCATTGCTCACGCTAAAAAGTCGCAATTTTCGGTCGTCATCGTCGACACCGCGGGACGCCTAGGTGTCGATGAAGAGATGATGCAGCAGGCAATCGGCATTCGTGATGCCGTTAGTCCTGATGAGGTTCTGTTTGTGGTGGACTCCATGCTCGGTCAGGATGCGGTGAACGTTGCCAAGGCGTTCAAGGATGGCGTGGGAGTAACGGGCGTGGTCTTGACCAAGCTTGACGGAGATTCGCGCGGAGGTGCCGCGCTCTCGGTTGCCAATGTGACCGGAGCACCGATTCTGTTTAGCTCCACCGGAGAAGGCTTGGATGCGTTCGAACCGTTCTATCCAGATCGGATGGCGAGTCGAATCCTCGATATGGGTGACGTCATCAGCCTGATCGAACAGGCTCAACGCACTTTTGACCAGGAAGAGTCACAGAAGCTTGCTGACAAGATAGCCAACGAAGAGTTCACTCTGCAGGACTTTTTGGAGCAGATGCAGCAGCTTCGCAAGATGGGCAACATGAAAAACTTGCTCGGCATGCTTCCTGGTGCCGGAAAGATGAAGCAACAGCTTGAAGACTTTGATGAGTCTGAAATTTCACGCACTGAAGCCATAATTCGCTCGATGACCCCGGTTGAGCGCAACATGCCCAAGGTCCTGAATGGCTCTCGACGGCTCCGAATTGCCAGGGGCTCTGGAACCAGCGTCAATGAAGTCAATCAGCTGGTCAATCGCTTCGAGCAGGCTGCAAAGGTCATGAAGACCATGTCCAAGGGTGGGATGCCAAATATCCCGGGCACCAACCCCGTCCAAATGGGCGGCGGCGTTGGCGGCGGTTACATTGGCGGAAAAAAGAAGGACAAGAAAAAGAAGGGCTCCAAGTCCGGAAATCCGGCCAAGCGGGCTGCTGAAAATCAAGGGTTGAGCTTCAATGCGGAGCCAGAAACAAAATCAGGCAGCGCATTTGGCATACAGAACTAGCAAAAGCTGCGGTTTTCTGGCAGACTTGACTACTTCGAGCGTCTCGACCCTCTATCTGGGCGTAATCGAAAAACCTTGAGAAACCTCCGAGTGTAACCCCACGCTCACGGTGGAAACTCGCCCCAGCAACTCACAGGAGAATTGTGGCCGTAAAGATCCGCCTTCAGCGCATTGGAAAAAAGCGCACCCCGCACTACCGCATTGTGGTAGCCGACTCTCGTACTCACCGAAACGGTCGAGTCATCGAGGAGATCGGTCGTTATGTTCCAACCAACGACCCATCGATTATTGAGATTAGCTCGGAAAGAGCACAGTACTGGCTTTCTGTTGGCGCTCAGCCAACCGAGCAGGCCAAGGTCCTACTTACCCTGTCTGGCGACATCGCTAACGAAAAGGGCGAGAAGGTCAACACCATCAAGCCACAGCCAGAGAAGGTTCCTTTCACTCCTGACAGCAAGAAGAAGTCAGTGCTTCTGCCAAAGGTAGAGAAGAAGGCTCCAGCCGAAGAGGCACCTGCAGAGAAGGCAGCACCTGCTGCAGAGGCAGCTCCAGCGACCGAGGAAGCTCCAGCAGCAGAAGCTCCAGCAGCCGAGGAAGCTCCAGCAGCGGATGCAGTAGCTGAAGAGGCACCTGCTGAAGA
>DDBH01000010.1:3686-9058 GCA_002333405.1 Micrococcales bacterium UBA2037
CTGAAGAGGCACCTGCTGAAGAAGCTGCCGCTGAAGAGCCAAAGGCCGAATAGTTATGTTGCAGGCGACCCTCCAGTTTCTAGTTCGTTCCATCGTCAATAACCCTGACGATGCCACCGTTGCTGCTCGCAAGGTTGGACCGAACGATCTTCTGGAGGTCCGCGTGCACCCAGATGACCTAGGTCGCGTTATCGGTAAAAACGGCCGAACTGCAACCGCCCTCAGGACGGTTGTAAATGCGCTAGCCGGAGGCAAGCGCGTCCGCGTAGACGTGGTGGATACAGATTTCTAGTTCCACCGAGCTCCGCGTGGGCCGCCTGCTCAAAGCACACGGCCTCAAAGGCGCAATCAAATTAGAGCTTTACACTGACAGTCCAAACCAGCGATTTGCCGCAGGCTCTGTCCTCAAGCTTCAGGTCCCCGAAGACTCTGACTGGTTCGGTAAGCACATCACAGTCAAAGAACTTCGCTGGTACAACAGCTCCCCAGTTCTTTTCATCGAGGGTATTGATGACCGCGACCAGGCCGAAGGCCTAATCCGCGCGATTTTGCTTGTAGATCAGCCGCTAGACGAGCTTCCAGCAGAACCAGAAGCCTGGTTTGACCACCAACTGACCGGACTCAAGGTAATTCGAGCTGGAATTGAAATTGGTTCTGTTGTTCGCGTGGATCACATGCCTGCCCAGGATCTTCTAGCCATAAAGACCGCGGAAACCGAAGTGTTACTGCCGTTTATCAAGAGCTTCGTGCCTAGAGTTGACCTGGAAGCTGGGCTGGTAGAAATTACCCCACCAGGTGGACTTTTTGAGGACGTGAGCGAGGCTGTCGATGAAAATTGACGCGGTCAGTATTTTCCCTGACTTCTTCGATGTTCTAGACATCTCGCTGCTTGGCAAAGCCCGCGACCAGGGCCTGATTGAATTTCAAGCTCACGACTTGCGCAAGTGGACCAGCGATAAGCACAAGACTGTGGATGACTCACCCTATGGCGGCGGCGCCGGAATGGTCATGAAGCCCGAGCCTTGGGGCGAGGCCTTCGATGAGTTGATTGGAAAAGAGCAAAAGCCGGTCGTTATCTTCACAACACCTGCCGGGATTCCGTTCACGCAGGAACTTGCTGTCGAATTATCAAAAAAGCCGCATCTGCTTTTTGCCTGCGGGAGGTACGAGGGTATTGACCAGCGAGTAGTCGACTACGCAGCGGGCGAAACTGAGGTGCTCGAGGTTTCGATTGGCGATTACGTCCTAAATGGCGGCGAGGTTGCTGCCGTTGCCATGATTGAGGCGATTTGTCGGCTCATTCCTGGCGTGATCGGTAACAGTGAATCTCTGACCGAAGAATCTCATAACTCTGGTTTGTTGGAGTACCCGAGTTACACCAAGCCCGCTAGCTGGAGGTCACTCCAAGTCCCTGACGTGCTGCTATCTGGTCATCATGCTGAAATCGAAAAGTGGAGGCACCAGCAATCACTTCTAAGAACTGGCAAAAACCGGCCAGATTTACTCGACGATTAGTTGCCATTGTGCCCGGCCTGTGGCAGACTTTCTAGTCGAGCCCAAACATCTCTGCCGCAGGGGAGCTGGGCCCAACAAATTATTAGACACTAGCCATTTTGACCTGCGCGCAAAAGGAAAGAAATAAAAATGAACATTCTTGATGAACTAGATGCAAAATCTCTTCGCACCGATATCCCAGACTTCCGTGCCGGTGACACCGTAAAGGTTCACGTAAAGATCATTGAGGGTAACCGCAGCCGTGTTCAGGTTTTCCAGGGAATCGTTATTCGCCGTTCAGGTGACAGCGTTCGCGAGACCTTCACCGTGCGTAAAGTTTCTTTCCAGGTTGGTGTAGAGCGTACCTTCCCAGTCCACAGCCCAGTTCTTGAAATGATCGAGCTGGTATCACGTGGTGATGTGCGACGCGCAAAGCTTTACTACTTGCGCAATCTTCGCGGCAAGGCTGCAAAGATTCGCGAAAAGCGCGACAACGTTTAACATCCACTAAAGATGTCACTTGGCGGAGGATCTAGGCCTAGACGGTCTGGGGTCTTAAGCCTGTTCAGACGGAAGCTCCGCAGAGCCAGGAAAAATTGGTTTCTAGCTTTTCTAGTCGATTTTGTTGCAATCGTTGGCGCTGCGCTTATCCTGTCTGTCCTTTTCAAGGCTTTTCTGGTGCGGTCCTTCTTCATACCCTCCGGGTCAATGCTTGAAACACTCCAGATCAACGATCGAATAATCGTCAATGTTTTGGTGCCGGAAGTAATTCCAGTCCAACATGGCGACATTGTTGTATTCAAGGACCCAGGTGGTTGGCTTGGGGTCGCTCCTACTCAGCAGAAGGAACCGCTGCAGGAGTTCAGCGATTTCGTGCTTGGGACATTTGGCATTACTGCCCCTGACTCAGCAGAACATTTGGTAAAGAGGGTAATCGGCCTTCCAGGAGACGTGGTCACCTGTTGCAATGCCGATGGTCAGCTGCTGGTAAACGGCCAAGCTATTGACGAGGTCTACATCAGAGCAGGGGCCAGCCCATCCGACATTGAATTCTCAGTTACCGTGCCGGAGGGTCATGTTTGGGTCATGGGCGATAATCGCGGGAACTCAACTGATTCCAGATATCATCAGGACCTTCCAACCGGCGGCTTTGTTTCACTGGACGTTGTTGTGGGCAGGGCATTCCTGATTAGCTGGCCGGTAGAAAACTGGACATATCTGGATAATCATCAGGATGTCTTTAGTGACGTACCCAAACCTTGATCTAGAGCGAGAGCTGCTGGCAAATTACCGGTTTGTAATCGGTATCGATGAGGTCGGCCGGGGAGCCCTTGCAGGGCCTGTGGCCGTCGGTGCTTTTGCTCTTAGCTCGGACGGACTGGGTTTCATGCCCAGCACTCTGCGGGATTCAAAGCTGGTGCCTGAACCCAAGCGAAAGCCGCTGGCTGTTGAGGTGGCAAGTTGGGGAACGGCCCGCGTTGGCTTTAGCTCGGTTCAAGTAATCGAGCAAAAGGGCATCAACAACGCCCTGAGGCTTGCGGCGCTCGACTCGCTATCAGGCTTTGAGCTACAGGACACCATCGTGCTGCTGGACGGAAGCCACGACTGGCTTGGTGACTGCGGCGCCGAAGTTGTTGTCAGAGTAAAGGCCGACCGAGATTGTGGCAGTGTCGCCGGAGCCGCCATCAGCGCAAAAGTGGCAAGGGATGAACTCATGACTTCGCTGTCGAAAGATTTCCCCGATTACGGCTGGGACTCAAATAAGGGCTATGCCGCTCCGAGCCACATCAAGGCCCTGCAATCGATGGGCCCAAGCCAGCACCACCGTTTGAGTTGGCTAACAAAAATTCTTGGAGACCAGACAGCTCTGTTTTGAGGGTTAGGATTTATGCATAATGGACGACAACGATTTCGAAGACTACGACAGGGACGCTGAGCTCGCTCTCTATCGCGAGTACCGAGATGTCGTAAAAATGTTCCGCTTCGTTATTGAAACCGAGCGCAGGTTCTATCTTGCCAATGAGGTGGAGCTGAAGCGGGTCGACACCGCAACTGATTTCTACTTCGAGCTTGCGATGACAGACGTTTGGGTTTGGGATATTTACCGGACCGATCGCTTCGTAAAGCAGGTCAAAGTCATGACGTTCAAGGACGTGAACGTCGAGGAAATCGGTAGTCAGGAAATCGAGATTCCTGAAGAGTTAGCAGTTGGCGATCAGCCCTAGTTACTAACAGCTCAAGCAATAGCCCCAAGTAATCGGGTTCAAGTTTGCGACCCTCTCCTAAAACAAGAGGTGATTATGAAACTCGATACTGACCAACTTGAAACCATCCGCTACTCGATGCTCTCAGAGCCCGGGGATGCACTGGCTCATTTGCTGTTCGAGCAATTCGGTTCCAGCGTGAGCATGAAACCGACTGAGCCCAAAGCGCTGAGAACAGTCACGGATTTTCTGCTCGAGTTCCATCCAGAAAAACTAAGTAATTTGCCCGGCCTGATTGAGCGATTCGAATTTCGAAGCGCACTTATTGACCTCAAAGCCACCATCAACAAAGCCACGCGCTGGGGTGCTAGGCCGGTATTTTTCAGTGAGCTACCCGGCCTGGCAAATCGACTTGCTGACCTTGGCGATCACGCACCGTATTTGGTTTGGGTAGCTGGAGACCCAGCCGCACTGGAGCTGGACTATGCCGGTGTTGTCGGCACCAGAACTCCAACTCCAACCGGGCTCAACAACACTTCCAAACTTGTTCGAATGCTGAACCGGCCCGTGGTTTCCGGCGGAGCCAAGGGAATAGACGCTGCAAGTCATCGGTCGGCACTGGATGCAGGATTGCCAACAATTGCATTCATGGCCGGAGGAATCGACCGAGCATATCCTTTGGAGAACTGGTCGCTATTTCATGAGTTGGTGCGCTCTGGTGGGGCACTGGTGTCCGAACTAGCGCCTGGAACTGCTCCCAGCCGATTTCGCTTTCTGCAGCGGAACCGGCTCATCGCAGCGACTTCAAGCGAGCTCTATGTGGTGCAGGCTGCCTATCGGTCGGGATCCAGGAACACCGCAAATGCTGCTCGGATGCTTGGTCGGGAGGTCTACGCAGTTCCAGGGGCATGGTCTGACCGCGCCTGCCAGGGCACAAATGCCATGATTCAGGAGGGGTTAGCCAAAGCCTTTCATTTAGACTTTTGCAAAAGGTTTGACCCGGAAGATTCCAGAAGAAGAGTGGAGGATGCAATCCGAAACGGGGCAAGAACAAACATCGAAATTGCCGCAGAATCGGGATTGCGATTACAGGTTGTGGAGCAGTTCGCTAAGGCAATTGAGCTTGATGGGCACTCAGTGCCAACTGCCCAGTTGTGATCGCAGGTTAGTCGACACAGCGCTTAGGTTTTGCAAGGGCGCGTTAGTTGCCTTGAGATTGAATTTCGAGATTAGTGTTTTGTTATGGACCTCACCGACGAACTAACCGGCTACGGCAGGTGGCTGAGCTCCCGCGGAACCAGCCCCAATACTCAAAAGGCATATCTTTCTGATGTCCGCGACTACCTAGAATTCCAAAAGGTAACCAGGGCTGAACTAAATCTTGAGTCGCTGAGAGCTTGGCTCTACAAGCAATCTGAAGCAGGGTCAAGCAAAAGCACACTCGCCAGAAAGACGTCTTCCATCAAAGTATTCACCGGTTGGCTAGTGGATGAGGGCAAAATTGATTCCGACCCTGGGCTGCGACTGCGCTCTCCTAAATTGGATCGGTCGCTGCCTAAAGTTGCCTCCGAGAAGTCACTTGCAGAGCTGTTCGACCGACTCTCGGCAGCTCCTTCCAGGGACAATCCGCAAGGGCTAATGGCTCGTCTGGTAATGGAGCTGCTCTATGCCACT
>DDBH01000010.1:9272-44204 GCA_002333405.1 Micrococcales bacterium UBA2037
GGTCGTCGGGTTGGCGTTAGGCAGCTTTACGATTTGGTGGCCAAGCAGCTAGCTACCACCCCAACCGGATCAGCTGGCCCCCACACTCTTCGCCATTCAGCCGCAACTCACTTACTGGACCATGGCGCTGACCTTAGGGCAGTCCAGGAGATACTCGGGCATGCGTCGCTTGGTACCACCCAGATTTATACGCACGTGTCGGTGGAGCGACTCCGATCGTCATTTGAGCAGGCCCACCCCAGGGCCTAGAGCTTCAAAACACTCGGCTCCAAGGTGCCAAGAAAGAGTTCGGGGTTTAGGTAACCAAATTCGGACCGAACCGACAGGTGCACGCATTTCTGACAGTGTTCGGAGAAGCTGTCATGGGTTGTGCAGCGAGTGCCAACTGGCTTGCTACCGGTAATTTGCTGCCCCGGACTAACTAGTGAACACACCTGCTCAAAGCTGACGAGCAAACCAGCGTTCGTCCGAAAAGTCACGACACTTCTGTCCACGACGATTCCCTCAAAAGTTACAACTCCGCCAACCGGAGCCAATACCGACTGATCATCTTCGACTACAAAATCAAGCCCTCTGTGCCCAGAACCTTTCGCGGTGACAGGGGCAATGAAGCTTCTCTCAACCTCGAAATACGGAACTGGCTCCGCCCAAATTTCCGGAACTGAAAAGGCAGTTTCGCCGATCGATAGCAACAGAGCCAAGAGCGTGAATATTTTCATCATGGCAAAGGCTTTGTTGAAGTCGGTTTCATGGTCGTTTTGGCCGCTTATGGGCTAGCAAAAGTCCCATATTGCTTGGTATGCTTATAAGACGTCAGAAGCCTTTTGGTTTTTGGCGAATTCGCGTGTTCCAATCACTTTGACAACTCGGTCCTAGCAATAGGTGCTGTCAATAGGAATGCCAGGGATTCGACCGACCGGTTGAATCATAAAACTGAGTGGATGCCTTGCGCATCCAAGAGGAGGGCCAATTGGCCATGATCACAATGCGTCAGCTACTAGACGCGGGAGTTCACTTCGGGCACCAGACTCGTCGTTGGAACCCAAAGATGAAGCGGTTCATTCTTACTGACCGCTCCGGCATCTACATCATCGACCTGCAGCAGTCTGTAACCCAGATTGACCAGGCCTACAACTTCGTGAAGGACATCGTTGCTAACGGTGGATCGATCATGTTCGTTGGAACCAAGAAGCAGGCCCAGGAAGTTATTTCTGTTGAGGCCAAGCGCGTGGGTCAGCCTTACATCAACCAGCGCTGGTTGGGTGGACTGCTAACAAACTTCAACACCGTCAACAAGCGAATCCAGCGACTAAAGGAGCTGGACACCATGGACTTCGATGACGCCAGCAAGTCAAGCTTCACCAAGAAAGAGCTTTTGATCTTCCGTCGCGAGCGCGACAAGCTAGAGAAGTCACTTGGTGGTATTCGCAACATGAGCAAGACCCCAAGTGCGCTATGGGTTGTTGACACCATCAAGGAGCACCTTGCAATTACTGAGGCCAAGAAGCTTGGAATCCCAGTTATCGCAATCCTTGACACCAACTGTGACCCAGAGGACGTAACCATTGGAATCCCTGGAAACGATGACGCGATTCGCTCCATCGAAATCCTTACCAAGGTAATCGCTGACGCTGCTGCAGACGGCATGATTGCTCGTCACAGCAAGGGCGAAGAGCAGACTGAGCCACTAGCTGAGTGGGAGCGCGAGCTTCTAGAGCAGGGCTCCGAGGCTAGCGCGCCAGAGTCAGACGAGGCCAAGGCTGCTGCACCTGCAAAGAAGGCTGCTCCAAAGGCAGCCGACAAGAAGCCAGCGGCAAAGAAGACCGAAAAGCCTGAAGCGGCGCCTGAGGCTGCCGCTGAGACCCCAGCTGCTGAGGCTGAGGCAGACAAGAAGGACGCATAATGGCTAACTACACAGCTCAAGACGTAAAGGCGCTTCGCGAGAAGTCTGGCGCCGGAATGATGGACTGCAAGGGTGCTTTGGATGAAGCAAACGGCGACATCGAGAAGGCTTTTGAAGTCCTAAGGCTCAAGGGCCTAAAGGGTGTTTCAAAGCGTGAGGGTCGCACCACTTCAAATGGACTAGTTGTTTCCCGAATCTCTGGCGAGACCGGACTGCTAATCGAATTGGCTTGTGAGACTGACTTCGTTGCCAAGGCAGAGAACTTTGTAGCTCTTGCAGATCAGGTTGCTGATGCAATCTCAGCAGCCGGCGCAACAACCGTTGAGGAAGCACTTGCTGCTCCGCTTGACGGCGCCACCGTAGCTGACTCAATCACTGACAAGGCAGCGATCATGGGGGAGAAGGTGGAGCTTCGCAAGGTTGAGGTCATCTCCGCTCCTGGAATCGACGCTTACCTTCACCGCACCAGCAAGGACCTACCTCCTCAGGTTGGCGTTTTGCTTGGCTACGAGGGGTCAGACGCAGAGACTGCTCACGACATCGCGGTTCACATCGCAGCTTTCAGCCCTGTGTATCTTTCACGTGAAGATGTCCCAGGGCAGGTCGTTACTCAGGAGCGCGAAATCGCCGCTGAGACCGCTCGCAACGAGGGCAAGCCAGAGGCTGCACTAGACAAAATTGTTGAGGGTCGCGTGACCGGTTTCTTCAAGGAAACCTGTTTGCTAGACCAGGCATTCGCCAAGGACTCAAAGCAAAGCGTCGCTCAGGTTGCTACGGCAGCTGGACTGACCATCACTGGTTTCACCAGATTGCGCGTAGGCGTTTAGTTCAAAAAAAGTGAACGGGCTCGGTCTTTGACCGGGCCCGTTTCCTTTTTCGCTCTAGTATTGGTAGCGAGCCGTGCGATTGTTGGAGGACTAGTTGGAGACCAAAAAAAGAAGAGTTCTTCTCAAAATATCGGGTGAGGCATTTGGTGCCGGAGGCCTGGGCGTAAACCCAGACGTTGTATCTGAAATCGCAAAGAAAATTGCAGAGGCTTCTGCGAGCGTTGAAATCGCCATTGTGGTCGGAGGCGGCAACTTTTTCCGCGGAGCCGAGCTTTCAAACCGAGGCATGGATCGCGGTCGCGCCGACTACATGGGAATGCTCGGAACCGTCATGAACGCCCTCGCACTTCAAGACTTTATTGAGCAGGCCGGAGCCGACGTTAGGGTCCAGACCGCCATCTCAATGGCGCAGGTTGCCGAACCATATCTTCCGCTCCGCGCAATTAGGCACCTGGAGAAGGGCCGCATAGTGATTTTTGGAGCGGGCGCTGGCTTGCCCTATTTCTCCACCGACACCGTCGCTGCGCAGCGCGCTCTTGAGATTGACGCTGATGAGGTGCTGGTTGCAAAAAACGGCGTCGACGGAGTTTACTCCTCGGACCCTAGGGTCAATCCAGATGCGAAGAAGCTGGTCGAGATCAGCTATCAGGATGCCTTGGTGCAGGGCCTGAAAGTTGTGGATTCAACAGCGTTCTCGCTCTGCATGGACAACAAAATGCCGATGCGAGTGTTCGGCATGGACGATATTTCTCAGGCCCTATTGGGTAAAGATGTTGGCACTAGGGTTCAGGCCTAGGTCAGAAGGAGCAAGGAAATGATTAGCGAAATTATGGCGGGCGCCAAGGAAAAGATGGAGAAGGCGCTCGAGGCCACCAAGGATGACTTTGCTTCGGTGAGGACCGGGCGGGCTAACCCGGCTATGTTCCAGAAGGTCATGGTGGATTACTACGGAACCATGACCCCGATCTCACAGCTGGGTTCGATTCAGAACCCCGAGGCGCGCTCGATCATCATCAACCCATACGACAAGAGCGCACTGCCTGCCATCGAGAAGGCGCTGAGCGCAATGCCAAACCTGGGTGCTCAGCCCAACAGCGACGGCGAAATCATCAGGATCAATCTTCCCGAGCTAACCGAGGAGCGCCGTAAGGAATACGTGAAGCTCACTCGCGACAAGGCAGAGCACGGCCGAGTTTCAGTGCGAAGCATCAGGCGCGGAGCCAAGGACGCTTTAGAGGCAGTCAAAAAAGATGGTGGTGCTGGTGAAGACGAGGTGGACAGGGCTGAGAAAGAACTCGAGGCTCTGACCAAGACTCACACTGACCGCATCGACGAGGCCTTGAAGAACAAAGAAGCTGAGCTGCTAGAGGTCTAAGTGGAAAGCGCCAAGACTAGAACCCTGGGACCGCGATTAGCGGTCGGTTTCAGCCTTGGCGGTGTGTTTCTGCTGTCACTTCTGCATCCACTGACTTTTACCCTGCTTGTTGCGCTGGCATCGGGGTTTGCAGCTGCCGAACTAGCTCGAGCCATGAGGCAAGCCGGCTGGCATGTCCCATGGCTTATTGCTGCCCTGGCGCCTGCAATCTTGATTGCAACCTACCTTTTTGGGGCCATGGGTCAGTGGCTGGGTTTCCTGGTCGCCTTCGGAGCTCTCGTGGCCTGGCGAATTTTGACGCTTTTAGTTCAGTCAACAAGGCAAAGCCCGAAGCAAACGCTTCGTGATTTCGGCGGAACTGCATTTGTGCTGGTTTATGTGCCGGTGCTGCTGAGCTTTGCTATTCAACTTGTGGACATTCCGGGTGGACGAGCATGGGTTCTTGGAATGGTCCTTACGGTGGTCGCAATTGACACCTTTGGCTACCTGATTGGCCGATTCTTCGGTAAAACCAAGCTCTCCCCGGAAATCAGTCCTAAAAAGACCTGGGAGGGCCTAGGAGCATCAATAGTCGGAGCAATTGTCGGTGGGCAGCTGCTGGTGCTGTTGACGCCTGCCTCATTTTGGTTCGGCTTGCTGTTCGGGGCAGCGATTCTTATGAGTTCAGTGCTTGGCGACCTGTCTGAGTCACTTCTCAAACGCGACTTGAACGTGAAAGACATGGGGACAGTCCTTCCGGGACACGGAGGGGTATTGGATCGCATTGACTCACTTATTCCGTCGTCATTTGTTGCCTTCCTGCTAAGTCAGATGGTGTTTTGAGAATGTTTGCGATGAATCATGAAGGTGTCGCCGGCTATGACCCGGCTCAAGTCGACGTGTTCATGGGCAGAGTGGAAACACAATTTCGTGAACCGCAGCGCAACCTAGTGACCTCGTCAATGGTGACCTCAGTTAGATTCGCACTAGTTCCTGGTGGCTATCAGGTAAAAGCAGTGGACAACACGCTTGCTAAGTTGGCCGACACTCTGGAAACCAGGGAGATCAGTCACCGCATTAGACGCGGTGGCAAAGCCCGGCTAGTAGCAGAGCTTCGAGCAGCAACAAAGGCAATTTCGGAGGTCTTGAAGGTCGGCGCTGTAGAGAGCTTCAGCGTTGAGCGACGTGGCTACCGAAAATCAAACGTGAAGTCTCTGATTGCGGCCATGGCAGTCGTGCGCGGAGAGTTGATTGCGCCCGAAGCCTTTGAAGTGCGAACCCGAGAGCTCGGTCGTGCTAGATCCGGGTTCTCTAGGGCGGAAGTAGATGATTTCTGTTCACTGGTTGCTAGCGCCACGAACAAGCAGAACGCTCTGAGCTGATTGCTCGAACGCTAAAGCCCCAATAGGCTTAGAGGTCGCAAGGAGCAAAATTGGCCAAACACAGATCACAAGGGTTACGCCCCCGGATTAGTTCCGGCTTGGGCTTTGTCTTTGTCTCTTCGCTGGTCATGCTCACCGCCGTCGATCCCTACTCGGGGGCCTTCGCTTCCTCGGAAAGTCTGCAAAGCTTTGATCGCGACATGACTTACCAAAAGCTAACCGTGCAGCCAATCGCCGGCCAAGACTTCGAGCGTGGATTATTTGAGTTGGTCGATGGTGCGAATGCGGTTCGACTGGTCGTAAAAAACGCGGCCTACCCAGACCCAGGAACAGCAAAGGCGTTCGCGCTTGAACAGGTTTCAGCCAAGGGCTGGGAGTTCGCCCAGTACTCGTGCCTAGTGAAGCTCTGGGAGCGCGAAAGCAATTGGCGCTGGAGCGCGACCAATAAGTCATCCGGAGCCTATGGCATCCCGCAGTCGCTGCCTGCTAGCAAGATGGCCTCGGCTGGAGCAGACTGGCGCACCAACCCAGAAACTCAAATTAGGTGGGGCATCAGTTACATCGATGGTCGCTACAGTTCCCCGTGTGCAGCTCTAGCTCACTCTGATGAGCACAACTGGTACTAATGGTTGCAAAAAGACCACGCCGAAATGCCCCGAAGCGGGAGTACCGGGAACTGGATCTAAATCTAGTTCGCACCTCACTTCCGAAAGTTGAATTCAAACGAGGCAATGAGTTCCAGGTGCAGCAGACCTCGGGCACCAATGCAGAGGCCGGAAAGAGTTGGCTTTGCCCAGTCTGCAGAATCGAAATTGAACCGGGTCTGACCCACACAGTTGCCTGGGACCTTCATCGCGGTGTTGAAACCAGACGTCATTTTCACAATCACTGCTGGAAGCTATTTGATGGGATGCTGACCTAATGGAAGAGATTAGATCGGGCACAATCCTACCTGGCATCCGAGAGGATATCGAGCTTCACACTAGCGACGGCCTGACCTTGGTTGGTGAGCTAGCACTGCCGGCAGAGTCTGCGCCGGCAGTGACACTGATTACTCTGCACCCGCTTCCAACCCACGGTGGGTTTATGGACTCACACATCCTGCGCAAGGCGGCCAACCGACTACCTGCAATGATCTCTGCGGCGGTACTCAGGTTCAATACCCGAGGAACCACTTCGCCCAGAGGCACCTCACAGGGAAGCTTTGATGGTGGCGTCGGCGAGGCGGCAGATGTTGCCGCCGCAATCAAGTTTTGCGCGGACCGGGGGCTTCCAAAGCCTTGGTTAGTTGGCTGGTCCTTTGGCACTGAACTGGCGATCAAGTACGGGCCAGACCATGACATCCTCGGGGCAATCCTGCTGTCTCCGCCACTTCATCGCGCAACGCAGCAGGACCTAGCCAGGTGGAATGATTTTGATAGGCCGCTATTGGCGCTTGTTCCTGAGCTAGATGAGTTCTTGCCGCCAGCAGAGGCGGCGGCTGGGTTTGCGATTGTTCCCAAAGCTCAGGTAATTGCGTTCCCCGATGAGAAGCACCTGTGGGTTGGAGAGCGCGCTACCAGGTCGGTATTAGATCAAATTGCCGAGATTACGGTTCCCGGCTCGGCGCCACTTCCGACTAGCTTTTAGCGAAGCTGCTGCTTAGGCATCCAAACTTCACGAACGATCAATAGCGTTGAAGCTGCCACTGGGATTGCAATAACAGCACCCAAAACTCCCATGAGCGTTCCGCCCATCAATGCGGCGATCACCACAAGTGCAGCTGGGACCGATACTGCTCGCTTCATCACCCTGGGGGCAATGATGTATGCCTCAAGCTGAAGATAGATGGCGTAGTAAATAACCACCACAAGCGCCAACTGCGGACCTTCAATCAAAGTCACCAGCGTCACAATGATCGCTGAGGAGATCGGTCCAACCAGTGGAATTAGCGAAACCGTGAAGGCCACCAGCACCAACAGCAAGGCAAACGGAGCGCCGATGATTGACAGGAAGATGAACAAGACTGTGGCGTGAATCGCGCTCACCGAAGCCTGCCCCATGACCCAGCGGCCCACCGAATAGGCAATCTGGTCGGTTAGCTTTCTGAATCGCTCACGCTTAGAAGCCGAAGTGAGAAGTGCCAGGTAGTCCTTCATCGACTCCAATGAAGCCATGAAGTAAAGTGTCAAAATAACGACAATCACGATTCCCACCACGCCAGTGAGAACCCCAATTCCAACCTGCAGCACCCCACCTAAAAGGCCGGGCCAGTTATTTGAGTCAGTGATGAATTCCAAACTTGAATCAGTTGCTGCGGTTATGGTTCCGCCTAGCTGCTGATCCCACTGAGCAATCAGCTCGCTGGTGACCAGGGTGGAGGCAATTTCTGGAATCTGTTGAATTAGCTTGGTGGCTTCCGAAACTGCGGTCGGGACTATCGCCCAAATAACCAATCCCACAAACCCTAGGAAGCCAATAACAACGATGCCAACCGCAACTGGTCTTGGAATCTTGCGCTTGGTGAGCGAGCGCACAACCGGGTCAAGGCCGAGCGCAAGAAATAGTGCTATCGCTATGTATGTCAAAATGGTGGCCGTTTGGCTGATCGCAGCGCCAATGACTATTGCGGTCAGAACTCCAATTCCGCCGGTCAAACCAAGCTGAAAAGAGTTAACAACCCGAGCCCTCTGCTCCATTTAGTCCTCCAGCTGATCGGTGGTGCTTAACAAGCTACGCAATTTCTTTAGATAAAGCTCGCTTGACTTGACCTTATTCTCAATTTCGTTTGCTCGGGCCTCAGCTGTCTTTTCCGTTTCGAGCGCCTTTTGTCTAGCTAGCGCCAGGGTCTCGGCAGCCTCTAGGTCAGCCTTATGGGCGATCGCCTCTGCTTGCTTTCGCGCCTCTTGAAGAATGCGGCCCTGTGCTTGAGAGGCCTCCATCTCCAGCGCTTGGATCTCAAGGCGAATTGTTGAGATTGTCTTTTTTAGGCTCGACAGGTCCTTTTTGGCAGATTCCAAGTAGCCCTGGGTCTCGGCAACGGCTTTGTTGTGAAGGTCGAGGTACTCCTCTTCCGCCTTTTTGCGCCTGGTCGCCAGCTGAGCTTCCAATTCGGCTACTGCTAATTCCTTGGCGGCGTTTTCAATTCCTAGCTTGTCGAGGGTCGCATACTCCTGAGACGCAACCTTGGATGCTAGCTCTGCCTTGACTTTCTCAACTTCTCGCTTGGCCGTGGTCTTGATTGCAGCAACCTCAGTTGCGGCCTGGCCTCTGATCCGCGCAACCTCAAGCTCAGCACTCTGGATGCGCTCCTTGGCCTCGCTTCGAGAGTTTGCGGTTAGTAACTCGGCCTCGTGTTTGGCCGCAGCAACCTGTCGGGCGGCTCTGCGATCGGCCGCTCCCATTTGTTCATGGTACTGCTGCTCCGCATTTTCCAGAAGCTTGGCCGCCTGGTCATTGGCCTCTGCCAACAGTGCCGCGGCCTGGCGGCTCGCGGCTTCCTCTAGTTCCCGGGCGGAGTTCTCAGCTCTAATCAACAACTCTGCGGCCTCTGCGCCAAGGCTTGCGAAGTTTGGCGCGGTGGTGCTGACAAGCTTTCGTTGGGTTTGCTCCAGGTTCGACCTGGTCTCCTTGAGTTCCTCAGCTGTGTCGGCGTATTGTTCGCGCAGTCGGACCAGCTCTGAGTTAAGGGCTTTGAGTTCGCGCTCGACCGCTTCCGGGTCATAGCCTCGCTTGGAGGCCTGAAAGCGATTAAATTCAGTGGACAAGATCGATCCTTGGTTGAGCGGTAAACTTTTCGGGCTTACCAATTCTACTCGGAGCTTGAATATATGCGTTTTTGGATTGCTCTTTTGATCTTCGTATCAGGGCTGACATCTAGTGCCGTCGGGTTTGTCAACCAACTCGAGAATCAACCGATTGACGTTATCAACGCATCTGGATCACTTACCAAGCCCACCAGCTACGTGATGATTCCCAACTCTGTGCTCAGCGCCTACCAGGGGGAAACCTCGGTATTTGCAATTGGCGACGGGGCCATTTTTATGTCCTCCGCAAGACAGTCTGACTTGGTCGCCTGGTTGGGCGATGCTCCCTATGTCGAGCTCAGGCTGAATGTCGATGCGACAAATAAGAAAGTCAGTCTGGCAGAGATTGAGCGACCAGGTCAGGGCACTCCAGCCGATCCGGTTGGGTCTGATATTTGGAAGTACGAGCTCAACTCCAATGGCACCGCACTGCTTCCGGTGACTGTGGACAATGAAATTGCAATTTTGATTGCCTCGACCGGGGTGGATCTGGCGCCAAGAACGATTCGGGTCAGCTGGGACCTAGGCGAGGTTGCAGCCGCAGTGGCCCCCATCACTCTGATCGGCACTGGTTTGATGCTGGTTGGAGCACTTTTTGGTATCTATGCCGCAATTCATTACGGCCGAAAGTTCCGAAGCCGCCGAAACAAGAGGGGCCCGCGAAAGCCCAAGCCAATTAGAGCTCGAGGCACAAAGTCACAGGCTGGCCCAGCTCCACTTACTGGCAGAAGGGCACATCGAGCACTCAAGACAGCGGCAGTCGCGGGCACTATCTCGCTGCTGACTGGCTGTGTCCCGAACTATGAAAACCCGATTGTTTCACCGTCGCCGTTGGACCAGCCGGGGATTCTCACTGCATCCTTAGACAGAAACCAGCTGGATAAAATCCTTGATGATCTGGACCAGGTGGTTTCGACCGCGGACCTGTCACTAGACCGGGAGTCACTGGAGGTTCGAATGGCCGGACCAGCCCTAGAAATGAGGCGAGCGGCTTACGCTCTGGCGGCCAAGACAACCGATGACCCGCTCGATGGTCCGGCTCCACTGACGCTTTCGCCTATTCAGTTGTTTCTTCCCAGTGCCACCGACACCTGGCCCCGCACCGCCATGGTGATTGCCGGCGATGGCGAGCTGGTGATGATGTTGCTAAGGCAAGACAACCCGAGGGGTCAATACAAGCTTTACCAGTATTCCAACTTGTTGCCTGGCATCACTTTTCCAGAGGTCCCAGCTGAGTCGCTTGGTGCCAACGCACTCAAGGCCGATAACAAGTTCCTGTCAATGGATCCGGCAAGCTTGGTAGAGGGCCTAGGCAATCTTTTGAACCAGGGTGAGAATTCGCCCTGGACACTCCTGATTGACCCGGATAACCAATATGTGTCAGAGGTTTCATCAGTTCAGCTTGGCCTGCAAGAAACTCTCAGCAATGCAAACCTTGATTTCAAGCACCAGCTGGCAGCAACCGAGCCGGTTTTGCTCGCAAACTCCGAGGGTGGCGCATTGGTTGCCCTGTACATGATCGACACCTACACGATCATTCCTAAGGAGCCGGGGGATGCGGTAGCAATTACCGGCGATGAGGCAGTTCTGTTGGGAGCAGGTGGTAGCGCCACGGGAATCGAGACCAGCTACGGCGCTATGTTGCTATTCAATGTGCCAGCGGCCGGTTCTGATGCCAGGGCTAGCTTGCTGGGCGCGAGCCAGCAACTACTTTCTGCAATAACCTTGGGTGGATAATGAGCAATTTCGGAGCAATGGATTTGTCTGGCCTTACGCAAAAGGACCAGAAGGTGCCGAATCAGGCAGTAGCGGACTGGCTTGTCAACGGTGATGAGGCAACGCTCAGGGCTTACCTGGCGCTTTCTGAGGCCACACCTGTTTTGATGCTGGTCACTGACCAGTCGGAGGCATCCACGCGGCTCAGGGCCGTTGTCTATGAAGTAATTCAGGCCAGCGCTGGGCGATTTGCGGGCATCGAAATTAGTATCGAGCAACAGCCTCAAATCGCGCAGGCCGTGGCAGTTCAGCAGGCCCCTGCAATGCTGGCAATTCTCGCTGGTCAACCAGCCCCGCTGTTTCAGGGCGAAGCGACCAAGGACCAGCTACTAAATGTCCTCACTCAAGTGCTCCAGATGGCAGCCGAGAAGAAAATTACTTCCCAGGTCAGCGTGGGTGCAGTACCTGAAGCCCCAAAAAAGTCATTACCCCCTGAGCATCAGGCTGCTGTGGCGGCGATCGATTCGGGAGACCTTGAAAAAGCCCTCGGTCTCTATCAGAAGCTCATTGTTGAATACCCAAATGATTCCGAAGCCCAGGCGGGTCTTGCACAAGTCAAGTTCATGATTCGACTTGCCAATGCAGGTCCGGAGGCCGCCAATGGCGTAGAGTCCCTGCTTGTCTCAGCCGACCAGCTCTTGGTCGCTGGTCAGGTCGAGCAAGCCCTGACGAGCCTCTTGGAAAGATTCGAAGTCGACTTTGAAAATCGCGAAGCAATTAGAGAGCGCTTACTGGAGCTATTCGTCTTGATTGGCAATGCTGAACCCGCAGTGCTTGAGGCTAGAAAAAAGCTCGCCACACTTATGTTCTAGCCCTGTTGCAGCCAGACCACTGCCAAAGGGGGTACGCGAAGCGACAGAGACTGCGAGTGGCCATGAGATGCAACCTCATCGGTTTGAATTGCACTGGGATTACCGACACCTGAACCGCCATATTCTGAATGATCAGTGTTGAAAAGCTCGTTCCATTCTCCAGAGGCTGGAACCCCGACTCTGAACTCTTCGTGAGCCGTGGGGGCGAAATTCGCAATCACGAGACAGGATCGGCCCGAGGAGTCCTTGCGGATAAAGCTCAAAATATTCTGATCGGCATTGCCTCCGTCAATCCACTGGAATCCTTCGGGTTCATGGTCGAGCTCCCAGAGCGCCGCGCTGGCAATGTAGTGCCGGTTCATGTCTGAGACCATTTTTTGCATTCCCTGGTGCTCAAAGTGGTCTAGAAGCCACCAATCGAGCTCTCGGGATTCGCCCCACTCACTGATTTGAGCAAACTCCTGACCCATGAACAGCAGCTTCTTGCCGGGGTGAGACCACATAAACCCCAGATAGGCGCGCATGTTGGCTCGCTTTTGCCAATCGTCTCCCGGCATCTTGCTCAGCAGTGAACCTTTGCCATGGACGACTTCGTCGTGGCTAATTGGCAGGATAAATTTTTCGTCGTATGCGTATAGCAGTGAGAAGGTCAGCTCGTTGTGATGGTATTTGCGGTGGATGGGTTCGTGCTGGATGTATTCCAAGCTGTCGTGCATCCAACCCATGTTCCATTTGAAGCCAAAGCCCAAGCCGTTCTGGTCGGTTGGGCTAGAAACACCAGCAAATGCCGTGGACTCCTCAGCAATCATCATTATTCCTGGATTTTTACGGTATGCCGTTGCGTTCGTTTCTTTGATGAACTCGATAGCGTCCAGATTTTCTCGTCCGCCATGAACGTTCGGGAGCCATTGCCCGTCTTCGCGACTGTAATCAAGGTAAAGCATTGACGCTACGGCATCTACTCGAAGGCCATCCACGTGGAACTCTTCGAGCCAATAGGAAGCGTTGGCGACTAGGAAATTCCTGACTTCATTCCGACCGAAATTGAACACATGCGTTCCCCAGTCCGGGTGGTCACCCCTTCTGGGGTCGGCGTCTTCATAAAGCGCCTCGCCATCGAATTTAGCCAGTGCCCATTCGTCCTTGGGGAAGTGCGCCGGCACCCAGTCCAAGATCACACCAATTCCTGCCTGATGAAGCTGATCAATTAGGTACCTCAGATCGTCTGGAGAGCCGAACCTCGAGGTTGGTGCATAGTAACCAGTGACCTGGTAGCCCCAGCTACCACCAAAAGGATGTTCGGCCAGAGGCATGAACTCTACATGGGTGAATCCAAGATGCTTGACGTGGCCAATTAGGTCCTGAGCAATGGTTCTATAGTTTTTCCCACTGCGCCAAGAGCCCAGATGTAGCTCATAAATGGACATTGGTGCCCGCAACGGATCTGTGGCAAGCCGGTTATCAAGCCACTGCTGGTCATTCCAGCTGTAGTTGCTTTGCGTTACCACCGTGGCAGTGTTGGGCGGGATTTCAAACTGGTTACCCATAGGATCGATCTTTGTGAGCCACTTATTGTCGCGAGTGCATATTTCGTATTTGTATAGGGCTCCAGCTGAAACCCCCGGAATTAGCATCTCCCAAACCCCGCTGGACCCCATGGACCTCATCTGATAGCAGGTCCCATCCCAGCCGTTGAAATCACCCACAACACGAACTGCCTTGGCATTTGGGGCCCAAACTGCAAAACGAGCTCCTGAGGTGTCCCCTAGAGCATCTTTGCTCGTCACCAGCTCAGAGCCCAGTGCTTTCCAAAGGTTCTCGTGACGACCCTCCGAAATCAGATGTAAGTCCATTTCCCCAATTGTCGGCTTGAAGCTATAGGGGTCAACCGCAATCCAGTCCGGAGCGTTGTCATAGCTGGCGATAATTCGATAGGCGCCGGGAGCCTTACCGGTGCCTCGCAGCTCCCAGATTCCGTGATGCGTGTGCTCCAGGCTGAACTTCTTGGTTTTAGTTTTCAGAACGACGGTTTCGGCAAGCGGTCGAAGAACTCGAACCACCCAAGCCTTTCCCTCCGAGTGCAGCCCAAGTACCGAGTGCGGGTCGTGGTACTCACCCTTACTGACGGTGTCCAGTGTCTCTAAATTCGGATTCATGGGATCACTCTCAGTATGTGGGCTGGTTCGTCAAAGGAATCAAGCTTGACGTAGTTGCGAGCCCCCCATTCGAACCTTTTGCCGGTGATCATATCCTCAACCATGAAAGCCTCAG
The DNA here is from genome assembly GCA_002333405.1 of Micrococcales bacterium UBA2037. Classification (GTDB taxonomy): domain Bacteria; phylum Actinomycetota; class Actinomycetes; order Actinomycetales; family Microbacteriaceae; genus Aquiluna. Next base: position 23,383 of record DDBH01000010.1, read on the forward strand.
GAAGGTTTAGTTTTTCTAGGTCAATCAAGACCATGGTTTCTCTTACGGACCTTGGGTCGGTATTCACAACGACGATTACTGTGTTGGGAGTACCTTGGTTAAATTCTGCTTCAAGCGATTTTGAATAAACCAGGATTTCAGGGTCCTCGCTATCATGAAGAATTAGGTTTCGGAGCTGTCTGATGGCTGGATTTTGTCGGCGTATTTGATTGAGCAGTGCGATCCTGGGAGCTAAACTCTTGTCTCTGTCGGCAGCTCCCTCGAAATCGCGAAACTTTATTTCAAACTTCTCGTTGTCAATTGCTTCTTCGGCGCCTGGTCTTGCGACAGCCTCGTAAAGCTCGTAACCTGCGTACATGCCCCAACTAGCGCCCGCGGTGGCGGCGATTGTTGCTCGAATCTTAAAGGCCGGATGGCCGCCAAATTGCAAATAAGAAGTCAGGATGTCCGGAGTATTTACCCACAGGTTTGGCCGGAAATAGTCAGCCGACACTTGCGAAAGTTCCCTTAGGTAATCTTCTAGCTCACTTTTGTTGTTCCTCCATGTGAAGTATGTGTAGGACTGCTGGAAGCCAACTTTCCCCAATGCTGCCATCATTGCTGGTCTCGTGAACGCCTCGGCAAGGAAGATCACACTGGAGTCAAAATCTTGAATCTCGGCAATCAGCTTTTGCCAGAAGTTTGCGGGCTTGGTGTGAGGGTTATCCACTCGGAAAATTCTTACTCCCAGGCCAATCCATTTTTTGAGGATTGACAACACTTCAGCTCGAATCCCCTCTGGATCGTCGTCAAAGTAGATCGGATAGATGTCTTGATACTTCTTCGGAGGATTCTCTGCATAGGCAATGCTTCCATCGGCAAGCTGTTTGAACCAATTTGGGTGCTGGGTCACCCACGGGTGATCGGGTGATGCCTGCAGTGCAAGGTCCAGTGCAACCTCGATACCTAGCTTGTTTGCGGCAGCAACGAAGGCCTTGAAGTCCTTTTCAGTACCCAAATCTGGATGGATTGTGTCGTGACCACCCTTTTCACTGCCAATGGCCCAGGGTGATCCTGGATCGTTCTCGGTCGCCGTAAGGGTGTTGTTTGGACCTTTGCGGTGGGTCTTCCCAATTGGGTGAATCGGGGGCAAGTACAGAACCTCAAAGCCCATTTCACTGACACGCTTCAGGGAGGCCTTAGCAGTTTTAAAATTGCCCGAAGTCCAACTGTCTGGTCCAGTCTTTTTGGCACCCTCACTTCGTGGAAAGAATTCGTACCAGCTGGCAGATCCGGCAGCTACCCGCTCACAGAGAATTTCGATTCTCGGCGACAATGTCTCCAAGTGATGGCTCGGGTTCCGGCGGGCCAGGTCCACCAGTCCAAGTTCAAGTGCTCGCCGAAATCGCATCAGCGGCTCGATTGACGCGTCTGCGAAAAGCTTGTCTATCGCCCCAAATGCCTTTTGGTCAGGCTTTCCGCTGGATTTGGAAATTTCACGCAGCAGTCTCGAGCCCTCCAGAAGCATGAGCTCGCTGTCAACTCCGGCTTCAAGTTTGATTTCGGTGTCGTGCAACCAGGTACCGAATCGGTCGTCATAGGCAGAGATTTGGTAACTCCAAATTCCGACGTCATCGAGTTGATGCTTCACAAGCCAGCTGTCTGACCCCATCGAGCCGGGCGTCATCGTTTTTCTGATGACCTGCCCCGTTGGTGATGTAAGTAAAAGATCCACTCCTAGCTGATCATGACCTTCGCGAGTCGCTGTGGCTCCGAACTCGATCACCTCGGACGAGAAAGCTTTGACTGGAAACTTCCCGTCGTCCACCTGAGGCCAGGTCCGCAAGATTGGGAACCTGCCGATATCAAAATTTGAGCTACTCATGCTCACAATTTAGTCAGGTTTTGGCAGCTCCGTTTGAAAAGAATCCGGATAGTTAGCGAACCGCAAATATCTGCATCGAAGCCTCTGCCATGCGAAGGGAAGAACCTGGGGCAAACAGGAGACCGGTTTCCGGAGGCAATTCCCGTGCCGAGTCCCAGAGTAATTCGAAGTTTGAAACCTGGCTAGGAGCAGGGAGCTTCAAGTTTTTAACGATCTCCGAACCGTTGAAGACAGTTAGAATTCCCTGCTTTGTTCCATCATTCATTAGGTGATAGTTCAGGCGCTGCAAAGTCCGGCGCTCAGGATTGTGCCAATCATCAATGCTCATCTGATCGCCCTGAACGGAGAACCAAAGCATCTGGTCGTGATCCGGCGTCGGTTCATCCAATTTTGTAAAGCTTCGTGGGCGCAGCGCTGGGTAGGTCTTGCGCAGCTGTATCAAGTGCGCAACTTGACGATAGAAGTTATCTTTGTCTGGGTCCGGTTCATAGTCCTGCCAAGTGATGACGTTGTCTTGACAGTAGGGGTTATTGTTTCCGCCTTGGGTTTTGAGCCGCTCGTCACCGGCTGTGATCATCGGAACACCCGAGCTGGTCAGCAGTGTTCCGAGCAGATTTCGGGCAGCCTTGCGTCTACTGAACAGAATTGAATTGTCGTTGGTTTCGCCTTCATGGCCGTGGTTGAAGCTTTGATTGTCTCCTGCACCATCCCGACTGGCCTCACCATTGGCTAGGTTGTGTTTTTGATTGAAGGTAACCAGGTCCCAGAGGCTGAATCCGTCATGTGCCGTGATGAAGTTCACCGCCCCCTGCGGGGAGCCTTCGCTGAAAATATCTTGCGAGCCAGATATGCGGCCCGCTAGCTCTTGAACGCCATTTTCATGTGCGCCAAGAGACCTAGCTCTCGAAATGTCCGTCAGCCAGAATTTTCTCACCGAATCTCTGAACCTGTCGTTCCATTCTGGGAATCCGGGTGGGAAGTTGCCAGTTTGCCAGCCGCCCATTCCAACATCCCATGGCTCCACAATCAGCTTCGCTTGGGAAATGATCGGATCAGCTTTCATGGCAAGCAGGACAGGGTGGCTGGGGTCAAAGTGGTTTCGTTCATCTCTGGCAATGGTTGTGGCAAGGTCAAAACGAAAGCCATCCACCTGCATTTCGGTCGACCAGTAACGCAGCGAGTCGAGCATCAATTGCTGAACCATCGGATTGCCAAAATTCAGAGAATTACCGCAGCCGGTGGTGTCGTGGTAGTTACCCTCGTCATCTTGACGGTAGTAATTCGAATTGTCCAGGCCGCGGTAGGAGTGCGTAAGACCATTGCCACCACCTTCTGCCGTGTGGTTGTAAACGACGTCCAGGATTACCTCTATGCCGGCTCGGTGAAGTTCACGAATTGAGGTTTTTAGTTCATTAAGAATCGCAACCGGGCTTTCTGCGACGGCTCCGGGCGACGAGTAACGAAGGTGAGGAGCAAAGTAATTTATTGAGTTATAGCCCCAGTAATTGATCAGGCCAAGGCTTACAAGTCTGGGCTCGGAAATAAAAGCATGAATCGGCAAGAGCTCAATTGCTGTAATGCCGAGGTTTTTCAGATAGTCGATTGTCGCTGGGTGGGAGAGCGCGGCGTAAGATCCTCGAATTTCCTCCGGAATAGCGGGGTTGAGTCGAGTCAGGCCACGAAGATGGGCCTCGTAAATTATTGACTCCGATAAAGCAATTCCAGGCTTTGCGACTCCTTGCCAGTCAAATTCATCGTTGACCGCCGCGCAATGATAATTTTGCGGTCCGTGCTTCACTAGTGCTTTGGCATAGGGGTCAAGCAGGTTGCGCTCAGGATTAAATGCGTGCCTGGGGCCTGCTGGGCCATTTGCTCTAAGGACATAGTTGACGCCAGCTGTTAGGCGATCATCAGCTCCCGACCAGATGCCACCCTCGCCCAGCTCAAGGTCAATCTCATGGTCAACAACCGAAGCGTCGTCGCGATTTAGGAGCAGAAGTTTTACTTCGGTCGCGCTCTCGGACCAGACGTTTACAATCCCACCACCATCAAGCAGGTTCAGGCCAAGTTTTGGATTCAGGGGTGTTGCCCTGGTTTCTGTCGGCTCGCTCACCGGGGAAATCCTAATGCCTCAAACCTACTTTCACTGGTGCAGGGATAGGCTTGTCGCATGTCTGTATTTCTCGATCACGCCTCGACCTCTGGCCTTCGAGACAGCGCCCGCTTGGCTCTCTTGGCGGCATTAGAGCTCGTGGGAAACCCGTCCAGTGTTCACAGCCACGGTCGCACAACGAGGGAGCTGCTAGAGGCAGCGCGGGATCAAATTGCGGAGGCTTGCGGCGCCAACAGGTCAGAAATAATCTTCAACGCTGGTGGCACCGAGGGCGATAACCACGCCATAAAGGGCATCTACTGGAAACAAAACCAGCAGGATCCAACCCGACGCGTCATCATCACCTCTCCGACTGAACACCATGCTGTGCTCGATCCAGTTTCTTGGCTGGCGGCCAATCAGGGCGCCGAAGTGCACTACGTGAAGCTCCTTAGAAATGGCATGCTTGATTTTGCCGATTTAGAGCGCTTGATTGACCAGCACTCCTCTCAAATTGCCCTGATTAGCCTGATGTGGGTGAATAACGAAACTGGAGTAATCACCGATATTCCCAGGGTGACTGAGCTGGCTTCAAAACATTCAATTCCAGTCCATAGCGATGCCGTTGCTGCCTTTGGTCACGTGCCAATCAATTTTGCTGAGAGTGGCCTTACCGCAATGAGCCTTTCGGGTCATAAGGTGGGCGCTCCAATTGGGGTGGGTGCATTGGTCGTTGCCAGAAGTGCCAAACCGGCATCGCTTGTTCACGGGGGAGGGCAAGAGCGAAGCCTTCGGTCAGGGACCATGAATTACCCGCTTGCCGTCAGTTTTGCAGCAGCAGCAGCTGAATCGACGGAGCAGCTGGTATCAGAGATGCAGCGGCTCAGGGCTCTAAGGGATTATCTCGAGGTCAAGGTTGAAAAGATTGTCCCTAGTGTGATTTTCACCTCGGGTCAAGCGATTCGAGCTGATTACAACTCGCACATGATATTTCCTGGCACTCAATCTGACGCGCTGCTGTTTCTGCTTGACCAGGAAGGGATATGTGTTTCAGCCGGATCAGCCTGTCAAGCTGGAGTACTGGGCCCCTCTCATGTGCTAACGGGAATGGGCTACTCGCCAGAGTTGGCCTCCGCCTGCATTCGAGTCACCTTGGGCGTAACAAGCACAAAGGCGGATATCGAAAAATTCTTGGTTGCGCTTGCGAAGATCTACCCGATTGCGCTCCAGGCAACGCCTGCATAATTCCTTGATACAAATTAGACTTGCCTAATGCGTGTACTGGCAGCTATGAGCGGTGGAGTGGATTCCGCGGTTGCGGCTGCCCGGGCTGTTGAGCTGGGGCATGAGGTCATCGGCGTCCACCTAGCACTTTCGAGAATGCCGGGAACCCTTAGAACTGGATCACGCGGCTGCTGCACAATCGAGGACTCAATGGACGCCCAACGAGCGGCCAATAAGCTCGGAATCCCCTTCTATGTTTGGGATTTCTCGGAGCGATTCAAGCTGGATGTAGTAGATGACTTCATAGCCGAGTACCAGGCCGGTAGAACTCCTAACCCATGCATGCGCTGTAATGAACGCATCAAGTTTGCAGCGCTTTTAGAGCGAGGCCTGTCACTTGGCTTCGATGCAGTCTGCACCGGTCACTACGCCTCCATAGTGGACGATGGCGCCGGAAACCTTGAGCTTCACCGCTCGCTGGCAATGGCCAAGGACCAGAGCTATGTTCTTGGAGTGCTAAACGCCAAGCAGCTGGAGCATTCCATGTTCCCGTTGGGAGCAACCGCATCTAAGGACCTGATTCGTCAGGAGGCCAGAGACCGCGGCCTTAGCGTTGCCAATAAGCCAGACAGCTATGACATTTGCTTTATCCCAGAGGGTGACACCAGGGATTGGCTCAAAGACTTTGTTCCAACCGACCCGGGAAAGATCGTCGACACCGAGGGTAATGAGCTTGGAGAACATGACGGTCACGTTGGTTTCACAATCGGTCAGCGCAAGGGACTAAGAATTGGTAAGCCCGCCGCAGACGGGAAGCCCAGATATGTGCTTGAGATTCGACCAAAGACCAAAGAAGTTGTAGTCGGTCCAGAAGCTGCACTAGAGATTGCTGAGCTTTCCGGCGCTCGCTACACGTGGTGTGGACAGGCTCCAGAGGCTCCCGAGCAGGAATTTGCCTGTGAGGTGCAGGTGAGGGCCCACGGAGACACTGTCAAGGCCCTGGCAGCCGTGGTTGATGGTGAACTAAGGATCGCTCTGGTTGAGCCGCTCTACGGCGTTGCTAACGGTCAAACAGCAGTTGTCTACCTTGGAACCAGAGTTCTCGGACAAATGACCATCGACAGCACCCGCAGCAAGGTCACCTCAGGTGTCTAATGACCTGGAGCGCATCGACGAGCTAAAGATGCTAATCGAGCGTTACCGTCACGCTTATTACACGGAAGACCAATCCCTGGTCTCAGACATGGAATATGACCAGCTGGAGCAGGAACTAAAAAGGCTCGAGCAGCTTCACCCAGAGACAGTCCTTGATTCCCCAACGCTAACCGTGGGCGGCTCGGCCGGAAGTGTGTTTGATCCGGTTCAACACGGCGAACCAATGATGAGCCTGGACAACGTCTTTGACGAAACTGAATTCTTGGCCTGGGCCGATCGGGTCGGCGGCGGACCGTTTCTTTGTGAACCCAAGATCGACGGTCTTGCCGTTTCACTGACCTATGAGCGCGGCGTTCTAACTCGGGCTGCCACCAGAGGTGATGGTGAAACCGGCGAAGACATAACTCAAAACGCGATGACGATGGCGACGATTCCGCATCGGCTCAAGGGTGGCAGTCACCCCGAGTTGGTTGAAGTGCGCGGTGAGGTGTTTTTTGGTATCGAAGATTTCGCGAAGCTCAACACTGGAATTATCGATCAGGGTGGTAAGCCATTCGCAAACCCTCGAAACAGCGCATCGGGTTCACTTCGGCAAAAAGACCCCGCAGTTACTAGGTCCAGGCCACTGAAGATGCTGGTGCATGGATTTGGGGTTTGGCGACCAGAAACCACCAGTCAGAGTCAGGTCTACGCCCTGCTCAAAAGCTGGGGATTACCGACAACAGAGAAATTTTCTGTGGTTGCCACTGCTGCTGAAGCCCTTGCCTTTATTTTGAATCTAAACCAAGCACGCGCCAAGATTGAACACGAGATTGACGGGGTCGTAATCAAGGTTGATCAGCTATCCAGGCAGCGCGAACTGGGCTTTACCTCGCGAGCACCTCGTTGGGCGATTGCCTATAAATATCCACCGGAGCAGGTCAACACCAAACTGCTGGACATAAAGGTCTCAATTGGTCGCACCGGCCGAGCCACCCCATTTGCGGTCCTAGCACCGGTGTTGGTTGCCGGCAGCGAAGTCGAATTTGCAACGCTTCACAATCAGGATCAGGTTGCCGCAAAGGGCGTGCTGATTGGTGACACCGTCGTGTTGCGCAAGGCCGGAGATGTTATCCCCGAGATATTGGGTCCGGTTGTGGGACTCAGAGACGGGTCGGAACGAGCCTTCTTGATGCCTGAATTTTGCCCCGAGTGCAGCGCGAAATTGGAGCCGGCATCGGTCGGTGACGTTGACTTGCGATGCACAAATTCTAGAAGTTGTCCTGCTCAGCTGCGGGAGCGAATTGCATACATCGGTTCTCGGGCTGCCCTAGACATTGAAGCGCTCGGATATGTCAGCGCGAGTGCTCTGACCAACCCACTGGAGCCAGCGGTTGCTCCCGTGAAATCCGAAGCGGATCTGTTTTCGCTCACGCTTGAAGATCTATTGCCGATTAGATCCCTGGTGCTAGATCCGGACACCGGCCTTCCCAAGCATGACGCCGAGGGCAACCCGAAAGTGGTCGACTACTTCCGAAAAAAGGATGGTCAGCCAGCCGAAATCGCACTAAAACTTCTTGCCAACCTAGAGAAGGCAAAAACTCGCCCAGTCTGGCGACTGTTGGTGGCGCTTTCAATTCGTCACGTTGGTCCGGTGGCCGCAAGGGCACTTGCTGACAAATTTGGATCAACAAGAGCCATATTCGAAGCCACTGAAGAGGAACTCTCGGCAGTTGATGGAGTGGGTCCAGGGCTAGCTGCATCCATAATCTCCTGGTATCAAGAGTCCTGGCACCGCGAGATCCTGGAGCGCTGGCAAGAAGCCGGAGTGGTTCTGGAGATTCCTGGCCATCAGCCACCTGATCAATCCCAACCAACCGGCGTCTTTGCCGGGATGTCGATTGTCGTAACCGGATCGATGGAGTCCATGACCAGGGATCAGATTGAAGAGCTGATAATCGAAAACGGTGGCAAGCCAGCATCCTCGGTGTCCAAGAAGACCAGCCTCCTAGTTGCTGGCCCCGGTGCCGGCTCAAAGCTTGAAAAAGCAACCGCGCTCTCGGTTGAGGTCCTGAGTGAACAGCAATTCTTTGAGAAATTGGCCGCTTCGCAGAACTAGACTTAGCTAAACACCGCCGTTAGACGAATTGAGAAATTGCATGTCTGAAATAACTCCCGATTTGGTTCGCCATCTCGCCTCTTTGGCCCGGATCCTGGTCACCGATGAAGAGGTCGATCAACTTGCCGGTGAGCTGGCCGTAATTGTTGACTCAGTTGCCATGGTGAACCAGGCAGTTTCTGGTGACGTTGTCGCCACCAGCCACCCGATACCAATGGTGAACGTCTACCGCGAAGATGCAATTTTGCCTTCATTGACTCAAGAGCAGGCGCTATCTGGCGCTCCAGAGAGTGCTGACGGCAGATTCAAGGTAAACGCGATTTTGGATGAGGACTAATCATGACTGCCATCACATCATCCACAGCCGCTGAGCTGGCGACGCTAATTCAAACCAAAAAGGCCTCATCGGTTGAGATCACGACGGCGTTCTTGGACCGCATGGAATCACTGAATGCCAAAACCAATTCCTACCTCCACATCGATCGTTCAAACGCCCTAGAGCAGGCGAAGCGCGCAGATCAGCAATTGGCCGCTGGCAAGGCCAGTTCGCCGTTGCATGGTGTGCCAATTGCGGTCAAGGACAACCTAACTACCACTGATGCTCCAACAACCTCCGGCTCCAAGATTCTTGAGGGCTGGATTCCACCATATGACGCGACAGTTGTTACCAAGTTACGTCAGGCATCAATGCCAATTCTCGGCAAGACCAACCTTGATGAATTCGCGATGGGTTCATCAACGGAGTTCTCCGCCTATGGACCAAGCAAGAATCCCTGGGACCTAGACCGCATTCCCGGCGGTTCTGGTGGTGGCTCAAGCTCCGCAGTTTCTGGACACCTGGCCCCAATTGCTATTGGTAGCGACACTGGCGGCTCAATTCGCTATCCAGCGGCTGTCACTGGCTCCGTCGGTGCTAAGCCCACCTACGGCGCTGTGTCTCGCTATGGGCTAATAGCTCTTGCCAGCTCACTTGATCAAATTGGCCCAGTTGCTAATACCGTGCTGGATGCAGCACTCCTGCAGGATGTCATTTCGGGACACGACCCACATGACTCAACCTCGCTTCCAAACTCACTGGGATCGATGGTTAAGGCTGTTCAGGCAGCAGACATCAAGGGGCTCAAGGTTGGAGTTGTGAAGCAGCTTTCTTCTGACGGCTTCCAGGCAGGGGTCAAGGCCTGCTTTGATGACACGGTTGCAAAGCTTGTAAAAGCCGGAGCCGAAGTTGTCGAGGTCGACTGCCCAAGTTTTGAATATGCAGTAGCTGCCTACTACCTAATTCTTCCAGCGGAGGCATCCTCTAACCTGGCCAAGTTCGATTCGGTTCGCTTTGGACTCCGTTCAATGCCAGAGGGTAACCCGACTATCGAACGCGTAATGGCGGCAACCCGTGAAAAGGGCTTTGGGCCGGAGGTGAAGCGAAGAATCATTCTTGGAACCTATGCGCTCTCGTCTGGCTACTACGACGCTTACTACGGTTCGGCCCAGAAGGTTAGAACGCTGATTCAACTGGATCTTGCAGCAGCGTTTGAAAAGGTTGATGTTCTAATCACTCCGACCGCTCCAACCACGGCGTTCAAGATCGGCGAGAAGGTCGATGACCCACTGGCGATGTATCTCAATGACATCGCCACCATCCCAGCAAACCTTGCCGGAATTCCGGGCATGTCTGTGCCGAACGGAATTGCATCCGAAGATGGATTGCCATCTGGTGTTCAGATTCTGGCTCCGGCAATGCAGGACGATCAAATGTATCGAGCTGCCAGCATCATCGAGTCGCTCTACCATGCCGAATGGGGCGCCCCATTGATTTCACGAGTACCAAACCTGGAGGTGCTGTAATGGCTAAAGAGCAACTAATGCCCTATGAGCAGGCGATCGAGCGCTTTGAAGTTGTAGTCGGTCTTGAGGTTCACGTTGAGCTCAACACCGCGAGCAAGATGTTTTGTGGTTGCGCCAACAACTTTGGTTCTGAGCCAAACACCAACGTTTGCCCAACCTGTCTTGGTTTGCCGGGGTCACTTCCTGCTGTGAACCGCAAGGCAGTTGAGTCGTCGATCGCGATTGGTTTGGCGCTGGAGTGTCAGATTGCTGAAAGCGGCCGTTTTTCAAGGAAAAACTACTTCTACCCGGACCTAGCAAAGAACTTCCAGACCTCACAATATGACGAGCCGATTGCCTACGAGGGCAAAATCTCGGTTGAGCTGGAAACCGGTGAGAGATTTGAGGTTCCAATTGAGCGAGCCCACATGGAAGAGGATGCTGGAAAGCTAACTCACGTTGGTGGAGCAACCGGTCGAATCCAAGGTGCTGAGTACTCTCTGGTTGATTACAACCGCGCTGGTGTGCCACTGGTGGAGATTGTCACCAAACCAATTTATGGCGCCGAGGACAAGGCTCCAGAGCTCGCTGCAACCTATGTCAGGGTTATTAGAGACATCGTCAAGGCGATGGATGTTTCAGACGCCAAGATGGAGCGTGGCAATGTGCGCTGCGACGCAAACGTTTCGCTGCGCGAAAAGGGCGCTGAAAAACTAGGAACAAGAACCGAAACCAAGAACGTCAACAGCCTACGGAGCGTTGAAAACGCAGTCCGCTACGAGATTCAGCGTCAGGCCCACATTCTTGCCGCCGGCGGGAGAATTATTCAGGAGACCAGGCACTGGCACGAGGATCGCGGGCACACCTCCGCCGGGCGGCCAAAGTCTGACGCAGATGACTACCGCTATTTTCCAGAACCAGACCTAGTCCCGGTTCAGCCAAGTCTTGAGTGGATCGAGGAGATCAGGAAGACTCTTCCGGAAAATCCAGCGCTCAGGCGCAAGCGTCTCCAGGAAGCGTGGGGATTTGCCGACCTTGAGTTCCGTGACGTATTGAACTCTGATTTGCTTGATGAAGTTGAGCAAACCGTGGCAGCCGGCGCCAGCCCGCAGTCAGCCAGAAAATGGTGGACCGGTGAGCTTGCAAGGCTTGCTAACGCGCAGGGGGTCTCGATTACTGAGCTCGCAATTACTCCGGGGCAGGTTGCAGAGATCCAGAAGCTAATTGATGCTGGCGAGCTAACCGACCGAATTGCTCGTGATGTTGTCGCAGGTGTTCTAGCAGGCGAGGGTGAGCCAAGTCAGGTCATTGAATCTCGAGGGCTTCGGGTAGTAACCGATGAGGGCGCTCTGATTGCCGCGATCGACAAGGCTCTAACCAGTCAGCCGGATGTTTTGGAAAAGATTCGAGACGGCAAGCTCCAGGCTGCCGGTGCTGTCATTGGTGCTGTCATGCAAGAAATGCGTGGTCAAGCCGACGCTGCCAGAGTCAGAGAGCTCATTCTCGAACGAGCTAAATAACATCTGGGGTGAGTAACGGGGCTTGAACCCGCGACCCCCTGGACCACAACCAGGTGCTCTACCAACTGAGCTATACCCACCATGTCTGGCAAGCCAGAACCGTTAGATTGTATCAGCTTCCAGCACCTTTACGGCACTCTTTAGTTCCTTCGAGGTTGGGCCGGGCTGATCAACCAGCAATACCTTGCGGTAGTAGCGAAGTTCTTGAATTGATTCACGAATATCGGCAAGGGCTCGGTGGTCGCCCTGCTTCTTTGGAAGCTGGAAGTAAACCTTGGGATACCAGCGCCTCGCCAACTCCTTGAGTGAACTGACATCAATGTTTCGGTAGTGAAGGAACGAATCAAACTCTGGCGTTTGCCGATTTAGGAACATTCGGTCAGTCCCAATCGAATTTCCCGCGAGCGGAGCGGTTTTGGGCTCGGTTATCCACTGTTTGATGTAGTCAAGTACTTGCGCCTCTGCCTTTTTGATCGAGATGCCAGCGGGCATCTCTTCAATCAGGCCAGAGTCGGTGTGCATCTGGGTCACAAATTCACCCATGTTTTTCATTGCCTTGCGTGATGGTTTTACCACCAGCTGCAGCCCCTCATGCACCGGCTTGAGCTCTTGGTCGGTGACAATAACTGCAATTTCACAGATTTCATCAACGCCAATTTCAAGCCCTGTCATTTCGCAGTCAACCCAAACTATGTAATCGTTCATCGCGGATTAGTCGTTCGAGTGTCGGGAGTTCTTGGCGGCCTTGATCTGAGCCTTACGCTCAGCCTTTGCTGCCTTATTGGCGGCTCGCTGCTCCGCCTTTGTAAGCGTTGCGTCAGCTGGTGTCTCAGAAGCTGGCAACTCCATGGCGGCTGGCTGGGTTGGCGCAGGTGCCGGGCTCTCAGGAGCTGCTTCCTCACTCCACTGCATCGATGACTCATCGTCAATTTGCAGGTCAGTAGGCTCCTCGGACCAGGCCAGTTCAGGGGTGTTAACAAGCGCTGCTGGCTGGAAGACCTGCTCATCTGAAATATCGGGCTCGATTACAGCCTGGGTGGTGGTTGCAATTGGCTCAGCAACAACCGCTGCGGCCTCTGGAGCTGACTGGTCGGCAACCACTACTCCGGTAGCTTGCTTGCCAGGCTTCTTGTCGGCCTTGGCTTGCTTCTTAGAAAGTCGCTTGGCAACTCGAATCGCCTTGCGCTCCTTGCGTCCCTCAACAAGCCAGTAGAGAACTGGAACCAGAATCAGGGTCAGCAGTGTCGAGGATATCAATCCACCGATCACAACGATTGCCAGCGGCTTGGAGATAAACCCGGAGTTTCCGGTGACCCCAAGTGCCATCGGAGTAAGGGCAAAAATAGTTGCGAACGCCGTCATTAGGATCGGCCTTAGGCGCTGCCTAGCGCCCGAAATCAGGGAGTCCTGAACGCTGAGCCCAGACTTTCGATATTGGTTGACCAGGTCTATTAGAACAATTGCGTTTGTCACAACGATTCCAATCAAGAGCAGCATTCCGATAAGGGCTGGAACACCAAGGGCGGTGTCAGAGATAAGCAGCAACCCAAGGGCACCAGTTGCAGCAAATGGAATCGAGATGAGCAGCAATAGCGGCTGAATCAAGCTTCCGAAGGTGGCAACCATCACAATGTAAACGATGGCAACAGCTGCGATCAGAGCAACTCCAAGCTGCTGGAAGCTCTCGGCTTGGTCAGCAGCAGCACCACCAATGCTTGCCTCGGTTCCTGCAGGTAGCTCGATGGTGGCAAGGGTGTCAGTGATCTCCGCAGAAATGGCGCCAAGGTCATCGCCAATTGGAGTCATCGAGACGGTTGCAGTCCGGTTTCCACGCTCCGAGGTGATTGAGGTGGGCTTCAGAACTTCCGTGACGCTAGCAATGCTGTCGAGGCGAATAATGCCCTGCATTGTTGGAATTGAAAGAGCCTTGATTTCAGCTATCGACTCCGGTGCCTTGGTTCCAGTGACATATACGTCGGCATCCTTGCCTTCGATGTTCACTGTTCCAAGTGGCGTGGGTCGAAGCTGACTTGCAACAATGCCGGTCACGGTGGTCTCAGCCAGCATGTAGCCGGCAGCCTTTTCGCGGTCAACGATAACCTCAAGCACTCGCTGGTCTGCATCCAAGGTGGTGGTTATCGAGCTGACGTTCCCGACGCTCTCCATTCCGGTAGCAATTGCGTTCACTGCCTCTTGCAAGAGCTCAGGGTCGCTAGCTAGCACCTGGACGTCAATGGTTTCACTGCTGCCGAAGCCTCCGCCAGAAGAGACTGTAATCTCACTACCGGCTGGAACAGACAGTCCAAGGACGTCTTCCTTGATCAATTCGACATCAGCTTTTTCATCAGAGCTGACGGTGATCTGAACTCCAGAAGCAGAGGCACCACGGGCCACGCGAACGTCGGCTGATGAACCAACAGTACTTTGCACAACCTCCACGCCCTCGATGGCAAGTATCTCGCGCTCGAGATCACCTGCAGCTGCATCCTGCTCGTCCAGGGTTGTGTTGGTTGGCATGCTCAATGTTGCGGTGAACTGGTTTGATCCTCCGCCATCAATGAAGTTTGTCTTCAGCAGTGGAACCAGCGAGAAGGTGTAACCAAGAATCAGCATTGAGGCAACCAGAGTCAGCCACGGGTGATTCTTGGTTCCGTTCAAGATTGGAATGTAACCGCGTTGCAGCAAGCCCTTCTTCTCTCGGGCTTCCTCTACCTCGCGCTGGTTAGCCTCGAACCCAACCGGGTCGAGTGCTTTCGCCTTTGCCAGTCGCTTCGGCATTCTAAGGAACCAGTAGGCAAGCACCGGCACGATTGTTAGCGAGACCAGCAGCGAAGCCAGCAGCGCGATTGAAACAGTGAAGGCGAATGGCCTGAAGAGCTCGCCGACCAGCCCTGAAACGAGTGCGATTGGCAAGAACACGGCCACTGTCGTGATTGTCGAGGCGGTGATTGCTCCGGCCACTTCCTTGACGGCAGTAAGGACTGCCTGGCGGCGTTCCTCTCCGTAGCTGAGGTGTCGATTGATGTTTTCAATAACCACGATCGAGTCATCGACCACTCGACCAATCGCAATGGTCAGAGCACCAAGAGTCAATAGGTTCAACGAGTAGTCCGCCAGCTGCAAGCCAATAAAGGTGATCAGCAGCGAGGTTGGGATGGAAATTGCGGTAATAAGCGTGGACTTTACGCTCAGCAGGAAGATCAAGATGATCAAAATCGCAGCACCCAGTCCAAGTAGGCCCTCGACAGTCAGGTCCTTGATGCTCTCCTGAATAAAGGGCGCCTGGTCAAAAATGGTCACAACCGTGACGTCCTGGGCCAAAGCAGTCTTTAGCTCAGGAATTAGGTCCTGAACCCCTTGTGAAACTGCAACTGAGTTGCCGTCCGGGGTTTTGGTGATTGAAATCGCGATTGATTCATTGCCATTGGTACGAGCGATTGAGGTCACTGGAGCATCTTCATAGGTGACGCTAGCAACATCGGCAATTGTCACCACCGGCTGTCCAGGTGCTGCCGGAGTTGATGAAATCAATGGCAGGGATTCAACAATGGCAACGGTATCAACCGCGGTGCCCATTTGGATTGAGATGCTGCCATTGGTGTCGGTCAGTGATCCCACTGGCAAAACAAGTCCGTTTGCAGAAAGTGCTGTGGCAATGTCTCGCTGTGTCAGCCCGGCCTGGGCAAGGGCGACTTGATTCAGCTCAAGATTCAGTCGCTTCTGCTTGGCTCCGGAGACAGCAATGTCTCGAATTCCATCCACCTGCTGAAAAAGTGATGGAGCAAGTTTTTCAAGAGCGGCACCAAGTGCCTCGTTGTCACCATTATCGGCCGATACGGCTAGAACAATGATGGGTACCGAGTCAAAGCTGCCTGAAATAACCCGAGGGCTAGCATCCTGGGGGAGTGCGCTCTCAATAGAACTGATCGCTGCATTTAGTCGGTCTGTGGCATCAGTTGTTGAGGTGCCGAACTGGAAAGAAACTCTCAGAACCGAAAGTCCGGTTGAGGATGTTGCAGTTGTGGACTCAAGCCCTTCGAGGCCAATAACGGCGTTTTCGATTAGGGTCGAAACCTGCTGGTCGACAACCTCAGGCGATGCGCCAGGGTAGGAGGTAACTATCGCGGCAGAAGGAATCTCAATTGACGGAATCAGTTCCTGCTTGAGCGCACCAACCGAAAGGAAACCAAACACACCAACTATCAGTGTGATTAGGGCCACGACAGCGCGATTAGCCAGGGAAAGTTTGGAAATAAGTGACAAAAGGAGTCCTCCACTGGTTTTAGTTACTTCTAATAACTAGCAAGCTTAGAAGAATAATCCAAAGCGGCAATCAAAAACGTCTGGGAAAACCCTGAACAGGAACTAGATAGCTAGTTCCTGAACAAACTTCACTGGAGTTCCAAATCGATGCCCGGTTACAGTCACTGCCTGCTCCTTAAAGAACGGAAGTAGCTCAATTCGGCCAGACTCGGTCGGGCTGTGGTCATAGACCGCAACATCGCAGTTTCCAAACAGATCCGTCGAAGCGCGAAGCTGATCGCCACCGATCCACCTGACTCTGGTTGGGCTGGCAACTGTCCTTGCCGCGAAGCTCTGATGATCCTCGATCAGAACCTGGGCCCCTGACCGCTTTAGCAGTGCGATTGCCTTGTCGGGTAGGGAAGCAGCACTGATCTGGCCATTACCAAGCAAGAGCTGCAACGAAACAGCTCTGAGGGTCTCGACTTCGGTTGCATCCGATTCAATTCTGATAACACAGTCGCTTCGGAAGTACCGCAAAACGTTACGCTCGCTTGCCAAGCCCGATGGGTCAGTTGAGGTCTGGAAGACCTCAGACAATACCTGCTGGTCGCTCTTTGCTGAGCGCACCAATGATTCAAGGTCCTGCTCGGAAAGTTCGGTGGTCGCAGCACTAGCTAAAAGCTCGTTGACCTGCTTGTTCAGAATCTCGGCATCGCTTGTTGCTTCCGCACTTGCCCACTGGGTCAGGCTAAGGATGTAGTTTGGTCCACCGGCCTTGGTGCTTGGCCCGACGCTAGAGCGCTTCCAACCACCAAATGGCTGGCGCTGAACGATAGCGCCGGTGATGCCTCGGTTCACATAAAGGTTTCCAGCCTGAATACCCTTTAGCCAGGTGTTGATCTCCACCTGATCCAAGGAGTGGATTCCAGAGGTCAGACCGTAGTCAACCGCATTCTGAAGTGCGATTGCGGCTTCCAGGTTCGGTGCGGTCATTACCGACAGGACCGGTCCGAAATACTCGGTTTTGTGGCTCTTGGAGTTTGGCCTGACGTGGTACCTAACGCCGGGAGACCAAAGCTTGCCAGTTTCATCCAGCTGCGCAGGCTTTACCAGCCACTTCTCGCCGCGCTCGAGGACGGTAAGCCCCTCAAGGAGCTTCCCGGTAGGTGCATCAATCATTGGTCCCATTTGCGTTTTCGGGTCATCTGGGTGACCAACGTGCAGGCTAGTGACGGCGTCCTCTAGTTGACGGCGGAACCGCTTTGATTTGGCGGCAGATCCGACCAGAATCACGATCGAGCTGGCGGAACACTTCTGACCAGCGTGACCAAACGCCGAGTAGGCGATGTCTTTCGCCGCAAGGTCATAGTCTGCCGATTCGGTGACCATGATCGCGTTCTTGCCGCTGGTTTCTGCCAAAAGTCGCATGTCCGGACGGAAGGTCTTGAACAGCTGTGCGGTCTCGTAGCCACCGGTCAGAATCACCTGGTTTACATCAGGGTGTGACAGCAACTGCTTGCCCAGACCAGATTCGCTGATTTGGATTGGAGCGAACACATCAGCCTCGATGGTTTCCGCGATAATTGCAGCTAGCACCGCACCACAGCGCGCAGTTGCGCCAGCTGGTTTGAAGATAACAGCTGATCCAGCAGCCAGCGCGGCCAGCACGCCACCGGCAGGGATCGCAATTGGGAAGTTCCACGGAGGTGTTATCACGCTGACACCAAATGGCTTTGGCTTGGCGCCATCAATTGAATCAAGCTCTGCTGCTCGCTCCGCGTAGTAGTGGGCGAAGTCGACCGCCTCAGAGATCTCGGTGTCGGCCTGGTCCAGGGTCTTACCTGCCTCGGCCATCGAAACTTCTATTAGCCTGCCGCGGTTTGCCTCGAGAGCAACGCCAACCGCGTGCAGCTTCTCTGATCGCTGGAAGCCAGACAGCTGCGACCACTTCTTGCCACCTGCAACAACATTGCGCATGAGTGTTTCAAGTTGTTCTTCGGTTGCTAGCGTTTGGCTTGCCACAAGGTCTAGACCGATGTCGCTGGTCTTTGCCCTTTGGATGATTTCGTAGCCCCAGCTGCGGTTTCCCGCAAGTGAAGGGTCGGTGTCCGGAGAATTTGTGAACCCCTGGGCTGGAGCGAAGGCCACATCATTGTGTCGATCTTGAAGGCGGTTTGGGATTGGAACACTTTGGTCCAGCATATTCAAGGCGACCTGGAAGCGCTCCTTCTCAATCGCAAATGCGTCCGGGTTGGTTAGCTGGAAGGCATTGGAAAGGAAGTTATCTTTTGACGCGCCCTCTTCAAGCCTCCGAATTAGGTAGGCAATGGCAACATCAAACTCTTGTGGGTGTACAACCGGAGTGTAGAGAACCAGGGTTCCAACGGTCTTTCGAATCACATTGGCCTGAGCTTCAGCCATTCCAAGCAGCATCTCGAAGTCCATACCACTCTGCGCGTTCCGCTGAGAAGCAAGCAGCCATGCGAAAGCCAGATCGAACAGGTTGTGACCGGCTACGCCAATTCGAACGTTCGCTACTCGCTCCTCAGTTAGTGCGTAGTTCAGTACTCGCTTGTAGTTTGCGTCGGCAGCTGCCTTTGATTCAACAGTTGCAAGAGCCCAGCCGTGGCTTTCGGCATCAACTCTCTCCATCGGCAAGTTCGCTCCCTTGACCACTCGAACCTTGACCGGTGCGCCACCATCGGCTGTTCGCATGGCAGCAAACTGCTGAATGTCAATCATTGCCCTGAGTGCGTCTGGGAGGTAGGCCTGTAGCACGATGCCGGCCTCCAGGTTTTGGAACTGTGGCTTGGAGAGAATTCCCTTGAAAACGGCGACCGTCATGTCAAGGTCGTGGTATTCCTCCATGTCCAGGTTGATAAATTTCTTGGTCTTTGACTGTGAAGCAATCTCATAAAGTGGCGTTAGTCGCTCGATAACGTCAATTACTGTTTCATTGAAAGACCAGGCTGAGTGCGGCGAGACGATGGCAGACACCTTGACGGACACGTAGTCGACGTCCGGACGCGAAAGCACCTGGCTGACCTTCTGCAGCCTTCGGTCGGCTTCCTTTTTACCCAGAACAGCCTCACCCAAAAGGTTGATGTTCAGGGTTGATCCCTGTGCTCGAAGTCTGGAAATGCTCCGGCTTAGCTTTGACGGAGTTGCGTCAATCACGAGGTGGGCTACAAAAGACCTGAGCACCTTCCTTGCAATTGGGATAACAATCCAGGGGAACGGCCTGGCTAAGTTTGCGCCAACCGACAGCAAAAACCGAAGAATCCAAGGCAAAAACTTAGGGGTGATTTTTCTTAGGCGGTAGAGGTTCTTTGCTGCAACCCGCAGGCTCTCCGGCCTGATAACGCCATCAACAAAGCCAACTGCAAAGTCCAAGCCATTCGGATCCTGAAGCAACCCGGACAGACGATCTGCTGCTGGCGAGCTCTTCTGTTGCGAGGCATTGAGCACCCACTGTTGCACCTGATCAATTACTGCTCCCGAAAGTTCATCTTTAGCCGGAATTACAGGGATGTCGGTGGCACGAAGCGTCATTGATTGGCCTTTTCTTGGGAGTTCTTTTCGGGACAATTCTAGGGGCGATTTCGTTCCGTTTTTTTCAGTCAGGCGGCAAGTTTTACGACTCAACCCGAACCATGCAAGGATAGAGGGCAATATCCTCAGGATTCGGGCAGTAGTCGAGCGAGTAGCTTCGACGGGGGACCCAGAGGAGGAACTCATGATCGACAGAACTCACCTAGCTAGCCTCTATGCCTCTGAGCAGGAGTTGTTCTCAAGCCGTAACCCAAAATCTAAGGCTGCCTACCAGGCTGCCGACAATCTGTTTGGCAAGGTTCCAATGACCTGGATGAACAAGAAGGCCGGCGGCTTTCCGCTTTATTTTGAAAGGGCGCAAGGCAATCGGATCTGGGATATCGACGGGCACGAATACATAGATTTTGCATTGGGTGACACAGGAGCCATGGCTGGTCACTCAAACCCGATCGTGGTTGACGGCATCGTCAAGCGCGTAAGGGACCAGGGTGGACTTACAACGATGCTTCCGACAGAAGATGCCCAGTGGGTTGCGAACAACTTGACCGAGCGCTTCAAAATGGCCAAATGGAGCTTCGCGCTCACTGCCACGGATGCCAATCGATGGGCGATCCGACTCGTTAGGGCCATCACCGGTAAGCCCAAGATCTTGTTCAATGCCTACTGCTATCACGGCTCGGTAGATGAGTCGTTGATCGTTGTTGGTCCTGACGGCGAGGGGATGTCTCGGCCGGGCAACGTCGGGTCTCCGGTTGATGTCACCGAGACATCCCGGGTTGCCGAGTTCAATGACTTGGTGGGACTGGAGCGACAGCTGAAAAACGGCGATGTTGCAGCTGTTTTGATGGAGCCAGCGCTAACGAATATCGGGATTGTCCTTCCAGAGCCCGGATACCTTGAAGGGGTTCGAGAGCTGACCCGTAAGTATGACGCGCTGCTAATCATCGACGAAACTCACACCTTCTCGGCTGGCTATGGCGGGATGACAATGCGCGATGACTTAGAACCTGACATCTTTGTTATCGGAAAGGCGATCGCTGGCGGCATACCTACTGGAACCTATGGGCTAAGCGAGGAGTTTGCCCAAAAGGTCATGGAAAGAACCGACCTGGACCTGGTGGACATGGGTGGTGTTGGCGGAACTCTGGCCGGTAATCCCTTGTCTGTTGCGGCAATGCGAGCAACCCTCGAGAGCGTTCTAACCAAAGAGAATTTTGCAGACATGATTGATCTTGCGACCTACTTCACTAA
>DDBH01000010.1:44554-132026 GCA_002333405.1 Micrococcales bacterium UBA2037
CCAAAGACCGGAACAGCGGCCCATGACTGTGCGGACGAATTGCTAGAGGATTTCCTGCATCTCTACCTAGTGAACCGCGGAGTGCTGCTAACGCCTTTTCACAACATGGTGCTGATGTGTCCTGCGACCACCAAGGCGGACGTTGACCGCCACCAAGAAGTCTTCGAAGCTGCCATAAGCCAACTGGTTTCTGCCAGCTAGCGGCTTCGAGCATCAGCCTATGCCGAGGCTTGACCGCCTTGTGTAGACTGTGTGTTGCCTTACTGTCCAAGGCAAAGCCCTCGTAGCTCAGTGGATAGAGCAAGAGCCTTCTAATCTCTTGGTCGTAGGTTCGATTCCTACCGAGGGCGCAATAATTTTCGGCTGGATTGGTTGTATAGTCTCGTAATCCGTTAAGGGGAGATGCTATGGCCGTCCGATACCGCAACTTTCAACCAGTTGACACCGATTCGCTGCTGACGCTCTGGGATCAAGCCCGGACAGCCGGCTACGCCCCTGTCTACTCTCTCGCCGAAGTGCTCGCCTCTTGCAACCAAGACCATGCGATTACGGCATCTGATGGAGACCAAATCGTTGGCTTCGCTGTTGGCCGTACTGCTCACGAGCAGGGCTGGGTGGTGCTTCTTATGGTTTCTGATACCCATCAGGGTCAGGGCATAGGTGGAAGACTTTTGGGCGAACTCGAGATTGACATGGCCAAAGCTGGCATCACCAAACTTTCCATGCTTGTAGCCGATGACGGAAAGAGCGGCGTCCTGGAAAAGGCCGGATTTGCCGACCTGAAGCACCTCAAATACTTTGAACGCGAAGTCTCCGTGAGCGAGAAGGAGCGTGAAATCCTCACCAATCTCGGTGGACGGGTTTTGGCGCGCGACCTGTGGGGCAAGATCGCCGGCATGAAAAATGAGAAGGAGATGCTCGAGCGACGTTTGGTTTTGCCGCTAGCCGACTCCAGATTGGCTGAGACTTTTGGCGTTGAACCACCAAAGGCCATTGTCCTGTTTGGACCTCCGGGAACAGGAAAAACGACTTTTGCCAAGGCAGTCGCTTCCCGACTCGACTGGCCCTTTATCGAGGTTTTTCCCTCACGACTGGCTGGCGACCCGAGCGGCCTGGCTGGTGGTCTACGTGAAGTTTTCAACACGGTAAACGAGCTAGAAAATGGGGTCGTCTTTATAGATGAGGTTGAAGAGATTGCTTCCAAGCGCAAGGGTGATCCACCATCGCCAACTCAAGGCGTGACCAACGAACTACTTAAGCTGATCCCAGCTTTTCGTGAGAAGCCGGGGCACCTGCTGGTGGTGGCAACCAACTACATCCGTGCCCTGGACGACGCCTTCTTGCGTCACGGCAGATTCGACTATGTGATTCCTATTGGTCTTCCGGATGAAGAGGCGCGTCGATCGATTTGGGGTCGGTATATTCCCGCTACGGCGCTACCGAATATCGATCTTGATGAATTGGTATCACGATCAGCTGGCTTCTCTCCGGCCGACATCGAGTATGCAGCTCGAAAGGCATCACAGCGAGCGCTAGAGCAGTCGGTCTATGAAGCTCAGGCAGACACTAGTGAGTCTTCAACCACGGCTACGCATCACTACCTTTGGGCCATTGGCGACACTAGAAGAACAGTGAGCGACGAGATCATTGGTGAGTTTGAGCAAGACATTAAGAGCGTGGGAAGACTCTGAGTAACTGGCCTATCCTCGCCCCTAAACCTGCAGTACCGGGTCCCAATAGGTGACCCGCTGGAACTGGCTCAATTGGCTACCTCGAATTTTGACGCTGACGCTGACCGCCCGTGGCACTTTGGGTCTTGGGTCTCGAGCCAGGGGTCCTGGACTGCTGAGTCTGACCCTTGCCAGACTCGCGCATTGCTCGCTTTCGCTGGGCATTTCGACCAGTTGACTTGCCCGATGGTGTCGGCTTAGCTGCTGGGGGAGCCGGCTTCACGTATTCGGCAACTTCTCCAATCAGCGCAATCACCTGTGGTGATTTTTCAGTAACTGCCTGCGGTCTTACCGAGATTTTGGCTTTGCCCAGCAAGTCAGACAGGTCCTTACGCTGGGTTGGCAAAGATATGGTCACCACATCGCCTGCTGCTCCAGCCCTTGCTGTTCTTCCGGAGCGGTGCAGGTAGGCCTTGTGCTCAGCCGGAGGATCAACGTGAATCACCAGGTCTACTCCGTCAACGTGAACGCCTCTTGCTGCCACGTCTGTTGCTACTAACACCCGCGCTTTTCCAGCGCTAAACGCCTCCAGGTTTCGATCTCTGGCGGCCTGAGAGAGGTTTCCGTGCAGGTCAACGGCAGGTATGCCAGCCTGAGTGAGTGACCTGGCGAGTTTCTTGGCGTGGTGCTTGGTGCGCATGAACAGGATTCTTCTGCCTGTTCCGGAGGCCAAGGCGAACACCAGGGCCTTCTTTGCGTCTGCATCAGCAGCCTCAAACACGTGGTGGGTCATCTGGGCAACCGGGGAATTGGCATCGTCAACAGCGTGCATAACCTGGTTCCGCAGGAACTTATCTACGAGTTTCTTCACTCCGTTATCCAAGGTGGCCGAGAACAACAGGCGCTGACCGGCTCTTGGGGTTGCATTCAAAATTCTGGTCACTCCAGGCAAGAAACCAAGGTCTGCCATGTGGTCGGCCTCATCCAATACGGTGATCTCAATGGCATCCAGCTTCAAAAGGCCCTGACCCATCAGGTCCTCCAGTCGGCCCGGGGTCGCCACGATGATATCGACACCATCCCGAAGAGCTTGAACCTGCTTGTTTTGAGATACTCCACCAAAAATGGTGGTGACCCTAAGGTTCATAGCAGCAGCCAACGGCTGGAGCGTATTGGTGATCTGTGTGGCTAGTTCCCTAGTCGGGGCTAACACCAAGCCTCTTGGCTTGCGAGCGCCCTGCCTATTGATTGCAGAAGTAGCAAGCCTGGCAACCATTGGAATTCCAAAGGCGAGGGTTTTGCCGGATCCGGTTTTGCCTCTGCCCAGCACATCCTTACCGGCCAGAGTGTCTGGAAGCGAGTCAACTTGAATGGGGAACGGTGAGTCAATGCCCTGTGCGCTTAGTGCAGCGGCAATCTGGGCTGGCACGCCAAGGTCAAGGAAAGTCTTTGAAGACATAAGGTAATTACTTTCATGTGAATTTTGCATCACTTTTGAGCCCAAGTTTTTGGGCAAATGGCGAAGACATCGATGGATGTATTCGTTCGCCGAAGGAAAAGATTAACCACAGATTCGTGGGGGTCGTTCTACGACGCTGAGCAGTGGTTTAGAACTGTCTCAATAGAAGTCTAGGGGAGTAATCCAAAAAGCCATAGGGGCAATTACAAACGGGTTATCAAAATGGCAGCGGACATGTTCCTTCAGGAGAATTAATCTGGAGCTAGCTTTAGGTTCGGCTGTAAATCAAGCGGCTGTAGCTAGTCAGATGTTTATGGTGCGCCATTGATCTGCCTAACTGTGCGTAGGCTGTAAGCAGCACAGCTTGTGCAAGTCGCCGTTAGCTGATCAGATCCAATCTCCACTTTTTTCAACGACGCGAACATTTGCTGCTTACTCGGCAAGCATGGAAGAGATCGTCAACGATGTTTAGTAAAAGCACCGACAGTGTAAATCGCCCGAGACGATCCGGCCCACTGGGTCTGGCATCTCTGTTTTTCTACAAGAGATCGAACCTGGTCACCGCGTCGCTGGCAACCTCAGTCTTTGCTGGCTACCTGGTCTTCTTCCTAACAGGCAAGGGGACCGCTTTTGAAGTCGTCGACAGCACTGTTAGGTCGCTAGGAACGTCGTTGGGCTTTGGCCAGGCGGAGATCCTTGCCTTCCTTGCAGAGCGTTCCGATGAGATGATCAATGCCTACATCAACTTCAATCAGGTTTGGGACACTCTCTTTGGTTTGATCTACGGGGTCATGTATGTGGCCTGGGTGTCGTTGTTGTTTAGGCCATATTCGCATAAGTTTGGGATTTTGAACCTGCTCCCATTTGGTCAAGTTGTCCTTGATTGGGTTGAGAACTTCGCACTAGCCGCTTTGTCAAACCAGTACCTTGCCGACGGCTCAATTTCTTCGTCCACCGCGCTACTGGCCTCAACAGCCTCCGCTATCAAGTGGGTATTTTCGCTACTGGTTTATGGAGTGATTTTGGTTGGCATTGTCATGCGGATAGTACGGGCACTGAAGTTGCGCAGCCAGCGCTAGAACCATTTCGCCGGAAGCAGCCTTAGCAGCAGTCGGAAGCCGGCGAGAGGGTTAGCAAATTCTTGGAAGCAGCTAGTTCACCCTTGGCATTGTCTCGTGATTTCACGAGCACTGCATCGGGGTAGAAGCCATCAGGGTAAGTGGGGCAGACTGCCGCGTAGCCATTGTCACGCTTGAGGATGTGACCGGCAAAGTCTTTCTGCTCCATGAAAGCTTCGGCCGCTTCGATGCTTTCAAACGGTTTTGCGCACTTGGTGTAATTCCATTCACTCATACACTCAGCATACATAGATGAGTGTCTATTTATTGCACGAACTTGCCAGAAAGCTAATTAATGGCATCAAAGAACATATAGACGCCAAGCAGGGTTAGCGCCAATCCACCAATCCCGCGGAAGGTTGCCAGTCTGTCGGCGGAGGATGACAGCCAATCCCTGGCCTTTCCTGCTGCAATCGCATAGGCCGAGTCGCTGGTGACACCAATCACAAGAAACAACGCACCCAAGAACAGCATCTGCAGCGTAATGTTTCCGGCCTCCGGGTTGATAAAGCTCGGAAGCACCGCAATGAAAAAGATCAGGGTTTTGGCATTCGTGATGCCCACTACAACCGAGTCTCCGAATATTCTTCGCCTGCTCGGGGTTTTATCGAGCCCTGATTCCGCGGTTTTTTTGCGGTCTAAAATTCCTTTGATGCCGAGGTAGGTCACCATCGCCGCACCCAAGATTTGGATCATAAAGAAGATTTCGTCAGACTGCATAATCAGCGCCCCGAGGCCGAGCGAAACGAAGAGAATTTGGATGCCAACGCCAAAACCATTGCCAAAAACACTCAGGACTGCCGCCTTGGTTCCTAGAACCAGAGCACGACCAATTGCATAGAGAACGCTTGGCCCTGGGATCAGAATTATGACTATCGAGAGCAGCAGGAAACCAATGATGTTAGAGGTGGTCGGCACTCAAGGAATGCTACTCCGATAAAGCTACTTTGAGCGCTTCCCAAGGAGTCGGTTCGCGCCGGTTGCATAGATCGCCCAGAGCACCAAAACCGGCTGAAAAAACAGCCTTATGAATCGAGCTTGGTCGGTGTCTAATCCGAACGCATCAATGCCGTTTAGCCACTGCGATATGTTCCCCGGAAAAATTGCAATGAAAAATGCGGCCGTAGCCAACCCGACCCAAGCGCGGTAGCGCCAGAGAGTGATGAGGGCCAAGCCCAGAGCGATCTCAACCACTCCCGAGGCGATTACAACAAAGTCCGCATCCAGTGGCAGCCAGGTGGGAACCTGGGCCTGAAATTCTGCCCTGGCAGTGGTTAGGTGGGAAATCCCCGCGGACGTCAGTGCATAGCCCAGGAGCAGCTGCAGTGCAATCCTCACGTACTTCACTGGCTTGCCGCCAATGCAATTTCAACCATGTCCCTGAAGCCACTTTCACGCTCTTCGGAAGAGGTCTGGGCAGAGCCATCCATCATGTCTGACACTGTAACAACGCTCAGGGCCTTTCGGCCAAAGCGTGCCGCCAACGTATAGAGCTGATTGGTCTCCATTTCAAGCGCCAGAATGCCATACCGCTTCCACTGCTCTAGTGAATCCGTGGCGTCGTAGAACAGGTCGCCCGAAGCGATGCCTCCAACGTGGAAATTGATCTGCATGTCGCGAGCCTTGGCAACTGCTTTTTCAAGCATCTCGTAGTTAGCACTGGGTGCGAAGTCGAGCCCGTTGGTTGCGCGCCGGTTGATGTTGGAGTCTGTTGAAGCCGTCATCGCGATTACAACGTCGCGTAGCTTGGTTGGTGCTAGGCCTCCCGAAGTGCCAACGCGAATTGCCTTTTCGACCCCGTATTGTTCGAAGAGTTCGTGGGCGTAGATTCCAATCGAGGGTGCGCCCATGCCGGTGCCCTGAACCGAAATCTCTCTTCCCTGATAGGTGCCCGTGAAGCCGAGCATGTTTCGCACGCTCGAATAGCAAACCGGGTTCTCCAGGAAGGTTTCAGCAATCCACTTGGCACGAAGCGGGTCTCCCGGAAGCAGAATGGTCTTCGCTATTTGTCCGGGCTCTGCTGAGATGTGAACAGACACTTAGATCAGCTCAAATTCATCGCCGTCGATCTGGCCCTGCTTTAGGTAGAGATCAAGCTTTTCCCTAGTGTCCTGAATGTCTAAGTTGCGCATGGTCAGCTGACCGATGCGGTCGTTTGGTCCAAATGCTTCTTCAGCGTTGCGCTCCATTGAAAGCTTCTCAGGGTGGTAACTGAAGCCTGAGCCCTGGGTGTCCATGATGGTGTAGTCATCACCACGCCGAAGCCTCAGCGTCACCGAACCGTTTACGGCACCGGCAACCCACTTCATGAGCGACTCTCTGATCATCAGGGTCTGTGGGTCCAACCAACGACCTTCGTAGAGGAGCCTTCCCATGGCCCGACCCTGCTCGTGGTAGCTGGCAAGGGTGTCCTCGTTGTGAATTGCGCTGATAAGTCGCTCGTAGCAAATGTGAATTAGCGCCATTCCAGGGGCCTCATAGATGCCACGAGACTTAGCTTCAATGATTCGGTTTTCAATCTGGTCGCTCATGCCAAGACCGTGACGACCGCCAATTTCGTTGGCGGTGAAGATGATCTCTGCAGCGGAGGTCATCTTCTTGCAATTTATGGCAACCGGTCTGCCCTGCTCAAATTCAATCGTGACGTCTTCGGTCTCGATGGCAACCGAAGGGTCCCAGTGCTCTACGCCCATGATTGGCTCGACGATTTCAAGGGGGGTGTTTAGAAACTCCAAACTCTTTGCCTCGTGAGTGGCACCAAGCATGTTGGCATCGGTTGAGTAGGCCTTTTCTACTGAGGCACGATATGGAAGGTCGCGCTCGGTTAGCCACTGGCTCATCTCTTCGCGTCCGCCAAGCTCTGCAACGAAGTCCGCGTCCAGCCACGGCTTGTAAATCTTCAGGTTTGGGTTGGCTAGCAGACCATAGCGGTAGAAGCGCTCGATGTCGTTGCCCTTGTAGGTAGAACCATCGCCCCAAATTTCCACGCCGTCGTTTTGCATGGCGCGAACCAGCATCGTGCCGGTAACCACTCTTCCAAGTGGTGTGGTGTTGAAGTAAACCTTGCCGCCGGTTCTGATGTGGAAAGCGCCACAGGCCAGCGCGGCTAGCCCCTCTTCGGCCAGCGCCTCGCGAGTATCAACAATTACCCCAGCCTCAGCACCATATTCCATAGCGCGAGCTGGAATCGAGTCGATGTCGTCCTCGTCGTATTGACCTAGGTTTGCCGTGTAGGCATACGGAATCGCGCCTTTTTCACGCATCCAAGCAACTGCAACGGAGGTATCAAGACCACCGGAGAAGGCAATGCCGACTTTTTGACCAACGGGGAGAGAGGAGAGGACCTTAGACATAAGACCAAGAGTAACCAAAAAGCAGCAACTATGCCCGCTCCATGGCAGTTCTTAGGGTGTCCAAGCCAAGACCTCCGAGGTTCAGGGCAACTTTATGGAACTGCTTGATATCAAAATCTGCACCCTTGCGCTTTTGATAGTCATCACGAATCTGCTCCCAGATCCGCTGCCCAATCTTGTAGCTCGGTGCTTGACCTGGCCAGCCGAAGTAACGGGTCACCTCAAAATCCACAAATTCCTTGCTTTCCATGGCGTGCTCAGTCATAAAGTTTTTGGCATACTCAAAGTCCCAGTTACCGGCACCGACCAGCTTGGGCTTGCCAAGGTGAACCCCGATGTCGAGAACGACGCGCGCTGCCCGCATGCGCTGGCCAAAGAGCATTCCAAAGCGATCTGCAGGGTCGTCCAAATACCCAAGCTCTTCCATCAAGCGCTCGGCATAGAGGGCCCAACCTTCACCGTGTCCGGAGGTCCATGAGGCAAGTCTGCGCCAGGCGTTCAGGGTGTCTCTGATGTAGGTGGCCTGTGCCACCTGAAGGTGATGCCCCGGGACGCCCTCGTGGTAAACAGTTGTAGTCTCGCGCCAAGTGTCAAACTCGGTTACACCCTCCGGCACTGACCACCACATTCTGCCCGGCCTCGAAAAGTCATCGGATGGCCCGGTGTAGTAGATGCCACCGTGCTGGGTCGGGGCGATCATGCACTCGAGTTTCTTGATTGGATCGGCTATCTCGAAGTGGGTCTCAGCCAGCGCAGCAACGGCTTGATCGCTGAGCTTCTGCATCCACTGCTGCAGCTCATTGGTGCCGTGCAGTTTTGTTGCAGGATCATTTTCCAGGTGAGCAATCGCCTCTTCAACGCTTGCCCCGGGCTTGATTTCATTTGCAACCTGTGTTTGCTCTTCAATCAGCCTTGCTAGCTCTTCCTTGCCCCACTCATAGGTCTCATCAAGGTCAACGCTGGCTCCGAGGAACCTTTTGGACAAAATCTTGTAGCGGTCAAGGCCAATGGCGTCGACATCGGTCGCGGCGGGAAGCAACTCGTTGACTAGAAACTCTCCGAAAGCCGCGTAGCCTTGGGTAGCTTGCTCTGCGGATTTGGAGAGCTCCTGCTTGAGGGCTGCAGACAGTTCACCGCTTTCAGGCTTGGCATTTAGGGCAAAGGTTCTGAAGAATCCTGCCTTTGCCGTGATCTGTTCAACCTGACGAATTACTGCCTCAACCTGCCTTTTAGCCGGTGCGTCCCCGTTTGCTGCACCGACGGCCAGGGTTCTGGCATAACCCTGAAGTGACTGGCCGACTTTTTGCATTCGAAGCGAAAGATTCTCCCAATCCTGCACGGTGTCTGTGGGGGAGTTGTCGAAGACATCCCTGACACCTTGAGCAGGAGAAGCAATGTTGTTTAGGTTGCGGAAGGCAAGGCCCGAATCGTAGGTTTCGCGGTCGCCCTGAAGTGACTGCAGCATGGCATCTTTGGTGACAATGTCGACTTCGTCAACCGGTTGTAGAGCAGAGAGCTTGGCAATAACTGCCTTGGTGTCCTGTTGCTCCTGTGATAAAAACTCTGGGCTGTAATCATCCATTTCGGATTCGCCGCCTGGATAACCAATGTCGGTGGCGAAGGACGGGTAGCGACTGGCCATGTCACTAACTCGTTGGTTTGCAACTAAATCAATTGGAGTTTCGGTGCGCTTCATTGCGGCTTCCTTTCAACCCCATGATTCTAGTTCGCAAGCGCGGCGGTTCGACATGGTTCGGTCGGGGAAGCTACTGGCAAGAAAAGGCCTCTTAGCGGGCCTTCCAGACCTGGGGAGCGAAGCGCTTTAGAACGTAGTTTTCGAACAGGCCAATTAGGTTGTAGAGCACGATCGAAACCAGCGTTATCACAACGATATAGGCCCAAACCTCATTCGTTTTTGCCCGTCCAACCGCAGAAATGATTCCATAGCCAATTCCCTGGCCGGTTGCCAGCCATTCAACAAGCAAGGCGCCAGTTATAGCACCCGGAACCGAAATCTTCACCGCAGCAAAGAACGATGGCAACGAACTTGGAAATGCCACATAGCGCAGGACGGCCAGTTTGTTGGCTCCATAGACAGTGGCCACATCCAGAGTTGCAGCGGAGGCCGACCTGAGCCCAAAGACGATGTTCACTAGCGCCCGAAACAGCACGACGATCGCACCCATTACTGCCACCGTTACCTGCTCCCTGCCAAAGATCAGAATCAGAATCGGAGCCATGGCAATCAGTGGCACTGACCGAAGCAGCATCGCGATTGGCATCAGGGCTTGTTCGACTGATCTAAAGAGCGTGAAATTTGCCTTTAGCTGGCAGGTTGCTGCTGTGTTATGCAGTGAATTCCGCCACCGCGAGCAAAAAGCTCCCTGGCATCGACCAAAATAATGTCTCGCCCCGGATAGCAGTCGCGAAGAATCGACCGGGCTTCCTGGTCGTTTTTATCCTGAAAAGAACCAAGCAACACAGCGCCATTTAGGACGTAATGGTTGATGTAGCTGTAGTCAACAAAGCCGCCGTCATCCTTCAGGGTCTCGGGGGCAGGAACACTTATCAGCTCAAGGCCGGAACTGATTAGCTGCTCACGAACTTCACGGCTAACCGGATAGTCGGGGTGGTTCTGGTCCTGTTGATCGTGGTAGATCACTCTGCCATCAGGGGCAAAGCAGGCAACTATGTCCACATGTCCCCGGGTTCCAAATTCGTCGTAGTCTCTGGTCAGGCCGCGCTTTAGCCAAATGAATTCCTCAGCTCCAATGGTGCGTTTTAGCTCTGCTTCGACCTGAGCTTTGCTCCAGCCGGGATTGCGCCCGTTATCTAGCTGCACGGTTTCAGTTAGCAAGACCTTGCCCTGACCGTTGAAGTGGATCCCTCCGCCCTCGTTCACCATCTTGCTGTCGATAACTGGAACACCCACGCTGTTAGCAATCTTGGTAGCGAGCAAATTGTCGTTTTCGTAGCTTGCCCATGCTTGTCCGCCCCAGCCGTTGAACACCCAATTGACAGCGGCCAAGGCGCCATCAGTGGTCCTCACGAATGTTGGGCCGCTGTCCCTGATCCAGGCGTCGTCCAGAACTGACTCAAGGGTTTCAATTTGGGCAGAAAGCAACTTGCTGGCAGTCGAAAGGTCTTCAGGATGAACAATCACCGTCACTTTTTCGAACTCAGACGCGGCATTTGCAACGTTGGCCCACGTCTGCCTGGCAACCTCTTGGTCTTGGGCGCTCTCACCGAGGGTGTATCCGGAGTGTGGAAAGGCTAGCCATGTTTGTTCATGGGCTTCCCACTCGGCAGGCATTAGATGGGTCATTGGGCAATCCCCGGGATTCCTCCGGCTATTCCCTGGCCATTTGCACCGCGTGGGTTGCTAAGTGGAGCTGAAAGACTGGAATAGGTATCTGGACGCCTGGTGGCGAAAAACGGAAATAGCTCCAACCAATCGCGTCTTTGATCCAGGTCAATTTCGGCTATCAAGACTTCGTCTCCATGCCTAGCTGCGCGTGCTAGCACCCGGCCGTAGGGGTCGACAATGAATGAGGACCCGTAAAACTCAACCAAGCCTTCATTGCCCCAGCGGTTTGGGACGGCAATAAACAGACCGTTGGCGATTGCGTGCCCAACGATTACCTGGTGCCAGAGTGGCTCGGTATCAAAATCAGGGTGGTCAGGTTCGGAACCAATAGCGGTTGGGTAGCAAAGGATGTCTGCCCCGGCTAATCCATAGGCTCTGGCCACCTCAGGAAACCATTCATCCCAGCAGGTCGGCATGCCAAGTTTTGGAGCGCCAGTAAGCGCCAGCTCGTGGACTCGGTAGGGGTCAGTATTTTCACCTGCCGCAAAGTACTTGTCCTCGAAATACCCCTCGGTGACGGGAATGTGGAGCTTGTCCGTGGAGCCCACAAGCCTCCCGTCTGGACCAACGATGATCGCGGTGTTCAGGCCTCGGCCGTCTGCCATCTCAACTTTTTGGTAGAGCGAGGCATGAACAAACACACCGTGCTTCAAAGCTTGTTCAGCGGCGAAGCTAAAGGTTGGTCCAGTTAATAGGTCTTCGGCGGATTCGTTGGGGGTGCCTACTGGGAGTGTGTCTGCGGGATACCTTGAAAGGGTTAGCTCTGGCAGGAAAACCACCTGGGCACCTTCGGCAGCAGCGGCACTGATTGCTTCTGCAAGCAAACTTTGATGCTGATGCGGGTCCTTTTCAAAGTGCATCTGGATCGCGGCAACGACAACGGTGCCCCGCTCCTGGTTTCTGGTGCGGCTGAGGGATTCCGGTGCGGCAACTTTGGTTATTTTCAAGAACTACTCCATCGTGTCGAGAATTGCTACCAGGTCTTCTAACTTCGTTGTTGGGTTGACTATTGCAAATCTGGTGTTTGGTTTGCCCAGGTGACTGGAGGGAACCACGAACGCAAACTGCGAGTCAAGCAGCTGCTTAGACCACTTTTCGTAGTCGGCATTGCTCCAGCCCTCGCGCTCGAAGACCACCACCGACAACTCTGGTTCCCGCACCAATCTCAGGTAGGGCCTGCTTCGAATCTCCGTGGCGATTTGTTTTGTAAGGTCCAGGTTCATCTTGATCGCTGAACGGTACGCGGCTACTCCATGAGTTGCCAGCGAGAACCACAGCGGAAGACCACGAACTCTTCTGGTTAGGTTGAATGCGAAGTCAGACGGGTTCCAGTCATCATTTTGATTCAGGGTCTCTAAGTATTCGCCGTGTTGGATGTGTGCAGTCTTTGCCAATTTTGGCTCTCGGTAAACCAGTGCACAGGCATCAAATGGCGAAAAAAGCCACTTGTGTGGGTCCACGATAAAGGAATCCGCCAGCTCCAGACCTGCGTATTTTGGCTTCAGTTCCTCGACCAGCATGCCGGCTAGTCCGTATGCGCCATCAACGTGGAACCAGAGGTCAAACTCCTTTGCCACTAATGCAAGGTCACCGAGTTGGTCGATGATTCCAAAGTTTGTGGTGCCGCCGGTTCCAACAATTGCAAAAGGCGTCAGACCGTTCTCGATTGCCTGATGCACCGCTTGTTTAGCCTGCTGGCCACGGAGCGATCCGGTGACAGCGGCGTCGGCTTTGACAACCTCTACTCCCATCACCTTGGCCACTGCCTTGATCGAGGAGTGTGCCTCAGAACTGCAAATGATCGCCCAGGTTTTGTGGCCATGTTTGCGTTCGGCAACATCTCTGGCAACAACCAGGGCAGAGAGGTTTCCAAGAGTTCCGCCTTGAACGAAGACACCACCGGCACCATCTGGAAGACCGGCCTCCTTTGCCAAAAACTCAAGCACCTGATTCTCGGCGAAGACTGCTCCAGCACCTTCGGTCCAGGAGCCCCCATAAATTGAACTAGCTGAAACAACCAGATCAAATAGGGTCGCTGCCTCGGTTGGTGCTGCCGGTATGAAGGACAAGAAGTTGGGGTGGTCGGTTGAAATGGTTGCCGGAGCCAGTGTCTGTTCGAAGATCTCTAGTGCGCGGGTTCCACCGAGTCCCGATTCAGTGATTGTCGAACCGGCTAGGGCCTCAAGCTCAGCTCTAGATTTGGGGCCATCCAGGGGTGCTGGATTCATGTCCATCCGCTCCGAGGCGTACCTGTAGATCGCTTCTCTGAGCTCGTTGTTGGCCCCTGCTTGATGCATCGATTCAGTCAATTATTTATCTCCCTAGCCACACCACTCTAGCCAATCGGCCCCTTGTGGAAGTGGTCGAAAACAATGTTGGTTCTAGTGTTGGCAACCGAGGCATTATTGCTTAGTTGATCCAGCACAAACTCCCTAACCGCATCTGAGTCTGGGACTGCAACGTGGACAATGAAATCCTCAGAACCGCCCAAGAAAAACACCTGGATTACCTGCGGGTGCTCCTGCATCTGTTTCATAAAAGTTGCCAAATTCGCGCGAGCACCGGCTCTGAGTGTCACCGAAATCAAGGCCTGCAAATTCAAACCAAGCGCTTCCGGTTCAATTTCTGCGGCAAAAGATCGAATTACTCCGCTTTCAACAAGATTGCGGACTCGACCGAGACAAGTAGAGGGAGCCAGCCCGACTTCGGCCGCCAGATCCGCATTTGATATGCGGCCCTTTTTCCCGAGAATCGCCAGAATTGCCCGGTCGATGTCATCGAGATCAAATTTGGACTGAATATCCTGCGATTTGGCCATCATAAATCACTCCGTTTATGCATAAGTAAGCAAATTTGTTTTTACAAATTGCAGTTTATTCGATTTGAATGAATCAAACCGAATTTTTTGCCAGAATTTAGAAACTTTCGCATAGGAGAAAAAATGCAGGTTGGCGTTCCAAAAGAAATTAAGAATCACGAGTACCGCGTTGCTTTGACACCGGCGGGCGTGCACGAGCTGGTCAACCGTGGTCATGACGTAATGATCCAGGCATCTGCTGGCGAGGGCTCCGGCTTCTCGGACCAGGATTATGCCCAGGCTGGAGCCAGCATTGTCCAAACGGCAGAAGAGGTTTGGGCCAAGGCCGAGCTGCTTGTGAAGGTGAAAGAGCCAATCGCCAAGGAATACCCGTTGATGCGCAAGGGCCAGGTGCTGTTCACCTACTTGCACCTAGCTGCGTCCAAGGACTGCACCGATGCCCTGATCGCTTCCGGAACCACTGCAATTGCCTATGAAACCGTGCAGCTTGCCAATCGTTCACTGCCGCTATTGCAGCCAATGAGTGAAGTTGCGGGAAGGCTTTCTGCTCAAATCGGCGCCTACCAGCTTATGAAAACCAATGGTGGCAATGGCGTGTTGATGGGTGGCGTTCCAGGAACCCCAAGAGCAAAAGTTGTAGTAATTGGTGGCGGCGTTGCAGGAACTGAAGCGGCACTTGTAGCAAATGGAATGGGCGCCGACGTTACGGTTATTGACCTGTCCTTGCCTAGACTCCGCGAGATTGATGCAAGATTCAATTCTGAAGTTCAGACCAGGGTTTCAACGTCTTATGAAATTGCGGAGCAGCTCAAAGATGCCGACTTGGTAATCGGCTCGGTACTGATCCCGGGTGAGCGTGCTCCGAAGCTGGTCACCGACAAAATGGTTGCCGAGATGAAGCCGGGAACAGTCCTGGTTGATATCGCAATCGATCAGGGCGGATGCTTTGAGCACTCGCGTCCAACCACCCATGACGAACCTACTTTCACCGTTCACAATGCGCTTTATTACTGCGTGGCGAACATGCCTGGTGCAGTGCCAGCAACTTCCACCAGGGCGTTGACCAATGCAACCTTGCCCTACGTCTTGCAGTTGGCCGGCAAGGGCTGGCAGCAGGCACTGAGGGATGATTCGGCATTGGCGTTGGGTCTGAATGTTCACGATGGCCTGATTACTCACCCGGCCGTGTCACAGGCTTTTCCTGAGCTAGAAAGTAAGTCGACCGAGTCGGTCTTGGGCTAACGCTTTTTCTTTTTCCAAAGCGTGGTTATCAGCACGCCGACAACAGTTATTGCCACTAGCGCGATGAGTGCGAGGGTTCTCTGGTTGGCAATTGCCTCACAGGAGGACCAGCCGTCGACCTGAACCCCAGGGGTGCAGGTCTCGGGGTCGAAGAACCCAATTAGCCAAGCCAAGATGCCGATGCCGGCAATTGTTGCCAGCATCGCCAGTGAGTTATTTCTCAATCAGAAACCCTTGGGTTAGCTCTGGGACTCGGCTTTTGCTATTTCTGCTCTGACGTCGTCCATGTTCAATTCCTGGACTTTGCCAATCAGTTCGTTCAGGGCAGGCGCGGGAAGCGCTCCGGCCTGGTTGAACAGCAAGATGCCGTCTCTAAAAATCATCAGAGTTGGGATGGAGGTGATTCCAGCCATTCCAGCAAGCTCCTGCTGGGCCTCGGTGTCCACCTTGGCAAAGCGAATCTCGGGGTTTTGGTTGGAGGCCTCTTCAAAGATTGGGCCGAACATTTTGCACGGTCCGCACCACTCGGCCCAGAAGTCAACAAATGTGATGCCCTCTTTGTTAATTGTTGCTTCGAAGTCCGAAAGAACTAGATCCACTGTTGCCAAACTAATCAACCACCTTTGCCATTTTTTGACGTCTTGAGGTTTGAGCCAAGACTATCCCTGCGACAACCACCATACCCCCGAGGGCTTGGGTGAGGCTAATCAGCTCTCCCAGCCACAGCAGCGCAAAAATCGCGGCAAGGATGGTTTCAAGTGTTGCGATTACCCCCACAAGGGTTGCGCTCAGGTGCCTAAGTGCCAGAAATGTGAAGGCCATAGGCAGGAAGCTTCCGGCCACACCAAGAACTACGAGCATCAGCCATAGTGGCGCTGAGTTGCCCGCTAGGTTTCCGGAAAGATCAGTCGGCTTCAGAAGGCTCGCGTAGTCAAATGAGCCTAGGTTTGAAAACGGCAAGAACACCATAGTGGCAATGCCCATGCCGTAGGCCATGGTCACGTTGGTCGGTAGATGCCTCTGGATTCGCTCTCCGGTAATGAAGTGGGTCGACAGTGAAGCTGCCGCAGCCAAGGCAAACAGCACTCCAATTGGGTTCAGCGTTGAGTCCCATATCTGCGCAACAACGGCAAGTCCACCCAGAACCAACACCGCACCAAACCAAATTTGCTTCTTTACCGGCTCTTTGAAGAAAACCATAGCAACCAGTGGCACCCAGAGCACCGCCGTGTACTCGATTAGCAAAGCGATTCCCACCGGGAGTAAGACGACGGCTTGCGAGTATGCATACTGCAGCATGCCCACGCCAACCACTCCAAGCAGGAGCAGTCTCGGGATCAAGCGCTTCTGAACTCTAAGTTGCGCTCGATTTGAAATCAGTGCCCAGCCCAGCGCAATCAGGCCAGCGGCAAGGGACCTTATGAATACCACCTGCTCGGCGGTGATGCCAGATTGAATAATTACTTTGGTGGTGGAGCCATTTAGGCCAAACAGGACTGCCGCGGTGAGCGCAAAAAGCACTCCGAGAGCTGGATGTTTCTGGGTCAATTCGGCACCAGCCAAACCTTTCTTTGTTGCAATTGGGGAATCAATTGGTCAACCGCATTAGTTTAGGAACATTATGGAAACTTTTGTACTAGCCGGTGGCTGTTTTTGGTGTCTAGATTCTGCTTACGTTCAGTTTCAGGGTGTGGCTGATGTCACCTGCGGTTACACCGGAGGCTCCAAGTCGAATCCGAGCTATGAGGACATTTGCAATGGCAACACCGGTCACGCCGAAGTCGTCAGCATCAGTTTTGATGAGTCGGTGATTA
Source organism: Micrococcales bacterium UBA2037 (assembly GCA_002333405.1). Taxonomy (GTDB): domain Bacteria; phylum Actinomycetota; class Actinomycetes; order Actinomycetales; family Microbacteriaceae; genus Aquiluna. The sequence goes on from DDBH01000010.1 coordinate 61,396, forward strand.
GTTCGGAGCAAATTCTCGACATTTTCTTCACGGTTCATGACCCCACGCAACTAAACCGACAGGGTGCAGATGTTGGTGACCAGTACCGGTCAGCCATGTTCTATGCCTCGGAAGACCAAAAGCACTTGTTTGAACAATCGATTGAGCGCGCAAAAGAGGTTTGGGGTGAGGGGATTGTCACCGAGGTAACCCAGCTGCCGGAGTTCTTTACCGCTGAGGAATATCACCAAGACTTTTTTGCCAAAAACCCGAACCAGGGTTATTGCGTTGCAGTGGTTGCTCCAAAGGTGAGCAAAGTGCGAGCAAAGTTCAATCACCTTTTGAAGTAAAAACTTATCCACAGATTTAGAATTCAGCCCCACTACCAAGTCTGAAATTGTGAGACTTTCCGCACCCAAAGGAAAGGCACAAAAGATGGTAGACAGCTACACGGCGGTTGGTTTGGTAGCAACCACCCCCAGGCACATAGTGACCGCTGACGGATTGCCGGTCACAACATTTCGACTCGCGGCAGGAACCAGAAAGTTTGACCGAGAGTCAAGCCAATGGATGGATGCTGAAACCAATTGGTTCACGGTGGTCACCTTTAGACAGTTAGCGGAAAACGCCAACAACTCACTGGAAAAAGGGCAGCGAATCGTGGTCAGCGGCCGACTGAAGATCAGAGACTGGGACAACGGTGAGCGCACCGGAACCACAGTTGAAATTGAGGCTGACAGCCTTGGCCACGATCTAATGTTCGGAACTTCAACATTTGAAAAGCTCTCCAGGCCTGCAAATTCGGAAAAGGACTCGGACGCTAAGCTCCAGCCCGCCTAGGGTCCGATCTGGTCTGGCGCCCCCAAGTCACCAGACCGAAACCCCTCTTCGGAGTTTGCAACTTTTTGGAAAGCCAAGGGCTTTTAACTCTGGGATAAACTATCCCGAGCAAACTTCGAAGAGGGGCTTTCCCTTTTCCAAATTGGATTGGCACTTCCTTGGCTGAATTTATTTATCAAATGATCAAAGCGCGCAAGGCGCATGGCGACAAGGTGATTCTTGACGACGTAACGCTTGCCTTTTATCCCGGCGCCAAAATTGGCGTTGTTGGTCCAAACGGTTCCGGTAAATCATCGGTTCTGAAGATCATGGCTGGGATGGACACTCCTTCAAATGGCGAGGCAAGACTCACCGATGGGTTCAGCGTAGGCATCCTGATGCAGGAGCCGCCTTTGAACGAGGAGAAGACGGTGCTAGGCAACGTCCAGGAAGCCGTCTCTGAGGTTATGGGCCAAATCGAGCGGTTCAACGAAATCAGCGCCGAATTGGCCAATCCAGACGCCGACTATGACACCCTGTTGGCCGAGATGGGAACACTTCAGGAGCAAATCGATGCTGCCGATGGCTGGGATCTGGAGAACCAATTAGAGCAGGCCATGGATGCACTCCGCTGCCCGCCAAGTGACACCCCTGTCACGAACCTTTCCGGAGGAGAGCGGCGCAGAGTTGCGCTTTGCAAGCTGCTGCTCGAGAAGCCTGACTTGCTACTTCTGGATGAGCCGACAAACCACTTGGATGCGGAGAGCGTGCTCTGGCTTGAGCAGCACTTGGCCAAGTACACCGGCGCTGTGCTGGCCGTTACTCACGACCGATACTTTCTAGACAACGTGGCCGAGTGGATCCTGGAATTGGACCGCGGCCGCGCTTATCCCTATGAGGGAAACTACTCGACCTATCTTGAGAAGAAGCAAGAGCGACTTCAGGTGCAGGGCAAAAAGGACGCGAAGCTCTCAAAGCGCTTGGCGGATGAACTGGAATGGGTTCGATCAAGTCCAAAGGCAAAGCAAACCAAGTCAAAGGCCAGGCTCGCGCGCTATGAGGAAATGGCAACCGAGGCGGAGAAGACCAGAAAACTGGACTTTGAAGAAATCCAAATTCCTCCTGGGCCACGCTTGGGAGACATCGTGCTGGAGGCAAAGAATATTGCCAAGGGCTTTGAAGGCAGACCACTATTTAGCGATCTGAGCTTCAGCCTTCCCAGAAACGGAATCGTTGGAATCATCGGTCCTAACGGTGTTGGTAAGTCGACGCTGTTCAAGTGCATAACTGGACTTCAGGAGCTAGACAGCGGAGACCTTAAAATTGGTGAAACGGTGTCAATCAGCTACGTGGACCAGTCTCGAGAGGGAATTGATCCAAATAAGTCTCTCTGGGAAGTGGTCTCTGGCGGGCTTGACTACATTCAGGTGGGCCAAGTTGAAATGCCATCTCGTGCTTACGTAGCCGCCTTTGGTTTCAAGGGTGCCGACCAGCAAAAGAAGTCTGGGGTGCTATCCGGCGGTGAGCGCAACCGCCTGAACCTGGCCCTTACTTTGAAGCAGGGTGGAAACCTATTGCTCCTAGACGAACCCACTAACGACTTGGATGTTGAAACCCTCGCCTCATTGGAAAACGCACTCCTTGAGTTTCCTGGTTGCGCCGTGGTCATCACTCACGATCGCTGGTTCCTAGACCGGGTTGCGACTCACATTTTGGCCCACGAGGGCACGGATGAGAAGCCTGATCAGTGGTACTGGTTTGAGGGTAACTTCGAAGCCTATGAAGAGAACAAGGTCCAGCGTTTGGGCCCAGAGGCCGCCAAGCCTCACCGTTCCACCTATCGAAGGCTTACTCGCGACTAAATCGCAGGTATTCGCATCATTCCTTCTTGGGCAACCGAGGCAACCAGCACTCCGTTGCGGTTGAAAATCTGTCCGGTAGCTAGGCCGCGGCTGCTTTGAGCAGCGGGGGACCGCTGCACGTAAAGCATCCAGTCACTAAAGTCTGGTTCGGCATGGAACCACATCGCGTGATCTAGGCTCGCTGACTTCAAGCTGGGATGCGCCCAGCTCAGTCCGTGAGCGCGCATGATGGACTCCAAAATTGTGTAGTCGCTCGCGTATGCCAGAGCTGCCTGAGCTAGTGGGCCATCAATCTTTAGTTCTGAAACCGGCTTAAACCAAACTGCCTGCTCGTTGCTTTTGGTGGTCGCCGGTTTTAGATAAACCGACTCAGCTTCGTGGCGCAGGTCAAAGGGTCTGGCATTGGCCCAATATCTAGCAACCGGGTGATCGAAGCTACCGAGTAAATTTTTTGCTGAGGGAAGCGTTTCCGGTTCCGAAACACCCGTTGGCATTTTGTCTGCATGCTCGACGCCATCGGTCGGGATCTGGAAAGAGGCGATCATTGAGAAGATCACCTTTGACTCCTGACTTGCCTGAACTCGGCGAGCTGAAAAGCTTCTGCCGTCCCGAAGAATGTCAACTTCAAAGTCAATCGGGACATCTAGAGCACCCGGGCGAAGAAAATAGCTGTGGAGGCTGTGAACTCTGCGATCTTGGTCAACAGTGGCGGAGGCTGCCACCAGGGACTGCGCCAGAACCTGACCACCGAATACTCTGCCACCTGGCATCCACTGTGTCGTTCCCTGAAAGCTATTTTCGCCGGAGTCCTTCAGGTTCAATACCTGGAGTAATTCCGCTACTGGGTCCTCGGGAATTCTGGAATCTGGCATCTAAACCTTCTTTCATTGGCTAGTTTAGGAGTCGACCATGGACAAGAATCTGATATTTCAAGACTCGGGTGATTTAGCTGACCTAGCTAAGTACCTGGAGCGTGCCTACCGACTGGATAAGGCTGGAGCATCCAAGGTTCGCGCCTTCGGCAAAGTCCTAGCAATCTATGTGAGTCCGATCTACTCCGGGTCCATGCTGGGTGATGGACTAACCGTGATTGGTCTTCGAACAATTAATCTGGCAAGGGAAGCTGAGCTTGACCTGCTGTTTACCATCGAGGATCTGCTTGCAAAAGTTAATCAAGCCATCGCCGCTGAAGTTTTAGAGGTGAGTCTTCCAACCAACACCACGCGGGTTGCCTGGGCTGGTATTTCGCCACCTCGCCAGGGTTGGCAGCTAACCGGAGAAATCGAACAGCAGACAATCTCGCAGTGGGCGAAAGACGGCATTGCCGAGGTTACCCAGGCTCTGCCGGAAAGCGTTGGAAGTGCAATTGCGGCTCGGGTCAGATTGCAGATTTGGGGCAAAGCGGTCGGAATCGAACACAACCTTCCAGCCGGAGCAGCGTTTGCCATGGCTGGTCTTGGTTTCATGCAGAAGGATGTTCCGGTCAAGGTTTATCGAGCCCACGGTTGGATTCGATTGACCACCGATTTTGGCCACGTGATATCCAAAGAAAGCTTTAAGTTCTCCTAGTCTTCAAAGGTATTCAGCATTGCGTGGGCGGCGCGCTCTAGGTATTCCCATAGCTCATCAGCATCCATTGGCGAGAGCTCCAGCGAATCAACCGCAGCTCGCATGTGCTTTAGCCAGGCTAGTTTGGCCGCCGGTCCAATGCTGTAGGGGGAGTGCCTCATCCTGAGTCTTGGATGCCCGCGTTGCTCCTGGTAGGTGCTCGGCCCTCCCCAGTACTGCTCAAGAAATAACTGCAGCCTTTGCCGAGCTGGTTCCAAGTCCTGTTCCGGGTACATCGGTTTTAGGAGTGGATCTGACGCTACCCCTACGTAGAAGGCCTCAGTGAGCTTGAAGAAGGTGTTTTGCCCGCCGACCCGGTGGTAAAAAGACTCCAACTACTTAGCCATGTTGATTTTGGTTGCACTTAGCAGGCTAATGCCTTGCTTATCAAAGGCTTGCTTGCAGCGCTTTCTAAGTTCTCTTGAAACAGCCCATTGCCGGTTTGGAAGAGTGCGGATAGAAACACGCATCACGAATTGCTCTCCTGAAACATGCTGCATGCCCCACACGTCTGCATCCTCGATCATGTCCCTGGACCATTGCTTAGTCTTACGCATCGCCAGTGCGGTATCTTCAATAATTCCCTGGACTTTATCAACGTCGTTTTCATAGTCGAACGGGAAGTCGAGCAGAGCGGCAGCCCACTCCTGAGAGGCGTTTCCTACCTTCGTGATTTCACCATTTCTAACAAACCAGAGGGTGCCGTGGATGTCACGCACTTCTGTGACGCGAAGTCCAACTCGCTCAACCTCACCCGAAACATCGCCAATCTCAACCCAGTCGCCGACCCCATACTGGTCTTCGAAAACTATGAAGATTCCAGAGAGAATATCCTGAACCAGTGACTGAGCACCAAAACCAATTGCCGCACCCAAAACAGTTGAAACGGCAATAAGTGCGCCAACGTTTATGCCAAATTCGCTAAGGATCATGACCAGGGCAGTGATTGCAATTGCCCAGGTTGCAAAATTATCCAGAACCGAGGCGATTGTCTTGGTCCTTTGGGTAAGTCGCTGCTCTGCCAAAATCGCATCCATGCGCTCGTCTTGCTTGACTCGCTTGACCCCAGACACAATCGTTTTCACGATGCGCTTTGAGGCCAGCCCAAGCAAAATGCGAAGAATGATCGCCGCTACCAAAATCACGCCAATTGATATCAGCACCGACCACTCGGATAAGAATTCTGTGAAGTTCATCTATTCACCCTACCTGTCGATTTGTTGAACCTTTAGTCCCCGCTCCAGTCCAGCCAGGTTCTCAACGAGAATTCTCCTGAAAGCTGGGCGCGATGCGGCAAACTCTGAGTCAATCAGGGTCTGTGTGGCCTTGGCAAGCTCTTGGTTTGCAAGCTGCACTGGATAGAGGTTGGTGAGCAGGTAAGAAGCAATTTGGTAGCTTCGCTGCTCCCAGATCTGCGGGGCCACTTCCATGTATTTTGCAACATACGGCTCAAGTAGCGAAGTGTCCATAGTTCTGCCAAAGGCCAGCGATGCCGAGTTGATTAACGTGTTTGAGTACTCCTGCTTTTCAGTCAGCTCCGTCCAGGCAGTGCGCTTGGCGTCGGCGGTTGAAATCGCAGCCAGGCAGGCGGCGGCTGACTTCTTGCCGTTGGCTGTATTGTCACGGGCCAGTTCAGCATCGATCGCTGTTGCGTCCAGGCGATTCCCGGTGGCAAGACCAATCAGCAACTCCCAGCGGATGTCCGCATCAATTTCCAGGCCGCTAAGTTTTCGAGATCCAGAAACAACTTCCTCAAGCCAATTCAGTTGCTCTTTTGTCCTAGCGAACTGAGGAACGAATCGCGCAAACTGCAGTTGGTTATCGCTTCCGGCCATTGCGTTTTCGGCCAGGTCAATCAGTGAACTCGCGATGTGCTCGGTCACCTTTTCACGGCTTTGTGCAGCCACGTAGAGAGTCGAAGTGGTGACCAGCTGGCGGAGCAGGGTCGTCACCGTTGTGGATTCGGTCTCGTGTCCAATGTGATCTAGAACCAACTGCACGAAGTCCTGTGGGCTGGACTCGGCATCTCGGGTGGTGTCCCAAGCCGCCGACCAGACCATGGTTCGAGCCAGTGAGTCAGTTATGCCGGACAGATTCTCCAGGGCGACTTGCCAGGAATTTGCATCAAGTCGGACTTTTGCATAGGCCAGGTCCTGATCGTTGATCAAAACAAAGGCTGGTCGCTTTTCACCAACTAATTTTGAAATCTCGGTCCGCTCTCCAGCAACGTCAACCTCCAAGGAGTGCGTCCTGACAAGCTTTCCATTCTCGAGCTCGAATAGCCCGATTCCGAGGCGGTGTGGTCTTAGGTGAGGATAGTCCGGCTCTGCCGATTGAGTAATTGCAAATGAGCTGAAATTACCCTGGTCATCAACCGTGATTTCCGGCCTCAACGTGTTAACGCCCGCAGTTTCGAGCCAAAGCGATGACCACTCCTTGAGGTCTCTGCCACTTTCCTTTTCAAGCTCGACCAGCAAGTCCTTAAGTTCGGTGTTTCCCCACTGGTGTGCCTTGAAGTAGTTCGCTACTCCTCGCATGAAGGCGTCTTGCCCGACCCATGCCACAAGTTGCTTCAAAACCGAGGCACCCTTTGCGTAGGTGATGCCATCAAAGTTCACCTGGACATCCTCAAGGTCGTTGATTGCCGCGACAATCGGGTGCGTTGAGGGAAGCTGGTCCTGTCGGTAAGCCCAACTCTTTTCAAGCGATGCAAAGGTGGTCCAGGCTTCGGTCCATTCGGTCGCCTCAGCTGTGGCTAGCGTGGAGGCATACTCGGCGAAGCTCTCATTTAGCCAAAGGTCATTCCACCATTTCATGGTGACAAGGTCTCCGAACCACATGTGAGCAAGCTCGTGCAGAATCGTTACAACCCGACGCTCTTTTATGGCATCGGTGACTGCGGATCGGAAAACATAGCTTTCGGTAAAGGTCACCGCGCCCGCATTTTCCATAGCACCGGCGTTGAAGTCAGGCACCCAGAGCTGGTCATACTTCTCGAATGGGTAGGCGTAATCAAACAGGCCCTCAAAGTAGGTAAAACCAGCCTTGGTCTTTTCAAATATGTAATCCGCGTCCATGTACTTGGCAAGTGACTCCCTGCAAAATACTCCAAGTGGCACCACCTGGTTGTTTGATGAAGTCAACTCATCCCGCCAAACTGCATAGGGGCCGGCAATCAGTGCCGTTATGTAGCTCGAGATCCTTGGCGTTGGCGCAAAGTCCCAGCGCGACTTGCCGTTTCCTAGATCCTGTGGCTCCGGGGAGGTGGAATTGGAAATCACTTGCCAGCCTGATTTTGCAGTTATCTTGAATTCGAAGCTTGCTTTTAGGTCAGGCTGCTCAAAAACCGCAAACATTCTTCTTGAGTCAGGCACTTCGAACTGGGTGTAGAAATAGACCTCATCGTCGACCGGGTCCACAAATCGGTGTAGGCCCTCGCCGCTGTTTGAGTAAACCCCGGTGGCTTCGATGACCAGGGTGTTTTCAGCCTCGAGATTCGGCAGGGAAATCCTGGTTCCATCCGAGTGGTTAGCCGGGTCAAGGCTCTCACCGTTTAGTTCGATTGACGAGACCGAGTCGGTTATCGCATCGATGAAAGTCTCTGCTCCCGGGGTCAAACAGCTGAATGTGACGGTTGATTTATAGGGGAAAGTTTTCGCATCAGCGGTCAGGTCAAGCTCAACTAAGTATGAGTTGGTGCTGATCAGTGCTGATCGTTGACTGGCTTCGACACGGGTTAGATTTTCACCTGGCATTTATTGCTCCATTAAGAGTATGTTTCGAAACAGCCTAGAGGCTTTTTCCTCGCATTCTGTCGGCGATAATGGAAACATGCACTTCATACTGCAAGCTTCAGGATCCGCTGAAACCTCAGCTCAGCTTGCCGAGATTGGTGCGGCCCTGTTGGTGCTTGGACTGGTTGCTCTGGTTGCAAACAAATTGAAGTTTTCTGTTGTTCCGCTTTACCTCCTGATTGGCCTGGCACTTGGCGAAGGCGGTTTGATTCCGCTGTCGCTCAGCGAAGAGTTTCTAAATACCGGAGCGCAAATTGGAGCAATCATGCTGCTGCTGCTTTTGGGTCTTGAATACTCCGCCTATGACCTTGCCAAGGCCTTCAAGGAGCGTAAGAGTGCAGGTGTCGTAGATTTTCTTGCCAATGGTTTGCCAGGTTTCGCAGTGGGGCTGCTGTTGGGTTGGGGTCTGCCGGGCGCCCTTGCTTTGGGTGGCATTACCTATGTTTCATCATCCGGTATCGCGGCTCAACTAATCAAGGAAATGGGCTACCGGAGATCCGAGGTTTCAAAGCGAGCAATCGGGGTTCTGGTTTTTGAGGACCTAGCGCTTGCTCCCTACCTGCCGCTATTGACCTCGGTGGTTTTGGGGGTTGGTGTCTTCAGTGGTTTGCTCACTGTTTCACTTGCCCTAGCCATTACTGGATTGGTAATTCTGGTGAGCTTCAGGGGGTCTTCCAGATTTCAGAAGTTCTTGGACCCAAATGAACCCGGTGGGCTTTTGCTCACGGTCTTCGGTGCCGCCCTGCTGGCTGCTGGCCTGGCAGACCTGATTGGTTTTTCCGGTGTTGTGGCGGCGTTCCTAATAGGCCTGCTGCTCACCGGTGAGGTTGCTGAGGCTGCCAGGTCAAGGCTCGCTCCGATTCGTGACATTTTCGCAGCGATCTTCTTCCTGTTCTTTGGGATCACCACTAATCCTGCAAACCTGCCCGCGGTTTTGCCGCTGGCGGCAGTGATCACCGTGATTGGTGTCGCTGGCAAATATGCAGTTGGATGGTGGGTTACTCGAGACCTAACCGATAAGCAAAGTGCCTGGCGGGTAACCGGTTTCTTGACTGCCCGTGGGGAGTTCTCGATGGTCATTGCGGCGCTGGCCGCTCCAGTTGTGCTGAACGTGAAGCTGCAGGCGCTAACACTTGCCTATGTGATTCTCACCGCACTGATCGCCTCAATTTTGCTTAGGCTCACCAGAAGTAAGCTAGAGCGATAGCTAGGGAGTGCAATGAAGTTTTCACGGGTCTTTAATCTGCTTCTTGCGCCTTTGTCTGCGCTGGCGTTCCTAGCAATCGCGGCTGGGCTCGGGACACAGGGGCTCCTGCCTGATCCGGTCGCCATTCACTGGGGACCCACCGGCCAAGCTGATGGCTTCATGGGGCTAAACGCCTACCTTTTGCTTACTGGAATTGGCTTCCTCGCACTTTGGTCGGCGCTGGTGGCCCTGGAGCTGACACCCGTGAAGGCCAAGTTGCTAAGACCCCTTCTAAAAGGATTCACTGGCTACCTTTATGTCTTCCTGCTGGTAATTATCTCTGTCACCACTTTGCTGCAGCTGGGCACCGAGACTGCCGAAAGCTCCTTTGCTGGCGCTTTGCTCTATGTGTTGCTGGTGCCCATTGCGATGCTAATTTGGCTGTTTTTGGCAAAACCCACGGTCGAGGTCAACCAGAATCTTGTGATCAAGTTGCGCGGTATCGCACTTGTTTCAGTACCCACCCAGCAGGTGATGGCTATGGAGGTTGCCACGCTGCGGGGTCGTGACTATGGCGGATGGGGCGTCAGGTATGGATTCAACACGCTGGCCTTTATTCCAAGCTCTGGCGATGGAGTGCTGTTCACACTTGACTGGGGCGAAAAAATAGCGGTCCGAATGGATAGACCAGAAGAGTTTTTGGCAAACCTCAAGATAAACAGTTAGGGACAGGCATTTGAGAATCCACATAGCAACCGATCACGCTGGCATGGAGCTGAGCGCTTTTCTCGTGACGGAACTAACCGCGCTCGGTCATGAACTAATCGACCACGGCCCAAAAGAATATGACGCGCTGGATGACTATCCAGGTTTTTGCATTGCAGCAGCTCAGGCGGTGGCAGCCGATCAGCAGGCCGGCGTTCAGGCTCTGGGCATTGTCTTGGGTGGTAGCGGAAACGGAGAGCAGATTGCAGCCAACAAGGTTCAGGGCATCAGAGCCGCACTGATTTGGAACCAGGAGACAGCCGCTTTGGCGCGAGATCACAACGACGCCAACGTCGCCGCTGTAGGCGCCAGGCAACATGACAGCTCAGAGGTTCTGGAACTGATTACCACCTTCGTAAATGCCCCGTTTTCAAACGATGAGCGTCACGTGAGGCGCATTGGCAAGATTGCTGCGTTTGAGCAAACTGGCGAGGTCGTCTACTAGCCCATGCCCGAGGGTCATACCGTTCACCGGACTGCAAACAAATTTGCCAAGCTGTTTGCTAATAAGCAGCTCGAGGTGTCGAGCCCCCAGGGAAGATTCACTGATTCCCGGTTAGTCAGCGGTCAGCAGTTGGTGTCCGCCGATGCTATTGGTAAGCAAATGTTCCTGTTTTTCGAACACGCAGTCGTTCGAGTGCATCTGGGAATTTATGGCAAGTGGCGGTTTGCAAACTTTGATGACGCTGCCCCCGTACCAGTTGGGCAGGTTCGAGCAAGGTTTTTATCGGAGACGGCAGTGGCGGACCTGGTTGGCCCAACAGCATGCGAAGTCATTGACAGCGATCAGGTTGCTTTGGTGCAGGCCAGGCTGGGTCCGGACCCATTGCGTCAAGACCTAGATGGTTTGGAACTGGCAAGGTTTTTGGCAAAGGCAGCCAAGACCAGGGTTGCCATCGGGCAGTTTTTGATGAACCAGGCCGCTATTGCAGGAATTGGGAATGTTTACAGAGCGGAGCTTTTGTTTAGGCAGGGCATCAATCCGCACCTGCCGACAAATCTCGTGCCGACAGAATTGCTTGAGAAAATTTGGCAGGACGCTTCATTTTTGATGCAAATCGGAGTTAAAAAGGGCATCATGCTGACCCGAGAAGGTCATTTGAATGGCAGGCCGGCTCTCGCCGATCGCTACTACGTCTATAAACGAGAAGGGCTGCCATGCCGAATATGCGGTGCTGAAGTGTCCCTGGAATTGATGTCCACCAGGAAGTTGTATTGGTGCAGAACCTGCCAGAAGTAGCCTGTTTATTAGGGGTTTTGGTCTGAAATCAAGCGGAGCGAGTGACGGGAATCGAACCCGCGTAATCAGTTTGGAAGACTGAGGCTCTACCATTGAGCTACACTCGCGCGTCTTTGTTAGACGAGACACCATTCTATGGGGTAGAGTGGTCGAGTTCGCGACCATTTGGTCAAGAATGTTCGGGATGTAGCGCAGCTTGGTAGCGCATCTGTTTTGGGAACAGAGGGTCGCAGGTTCAAATCCTGTCATCCCGACAAATTTGCTTCAAGAACCCACCAATCATGGAGATATGTTGAAAACAACCGTCGAGAGACTAAACCCAACCCGCGTCAAGCTGACCATCGAGGTCGACCAGGCAGCTTTCAAGCCAACCCTTGACAAGGCATACGAAACCGTTGCCCAGCAGGTTAACATTCCTGGCTTCAGGAAGGGCAAGGTTCCCTCTCAGGTGCTAGACCAGCGCGTTGGCAAGGATCAGATCATTGCTCAGGCAATCAACGACGGCATGGATGTTTTTTACCGCCAGGCGCTAGTTGCGGAAAAGCTAAAGCCACTGGGCACCCCAGAGGCCGACATCAGCTCCGCGCCATCAGCCACCGAGATCGAAAAACCACTGATCATCAGCCTTGAGGTTGAGGTTCGCCCAGAATTTAAGCTTCCTGACTACAAGGGCATCGCAGTTACTGTTGAGCCAGTCAAGGTTGCAAAGATGGACATCGAGACCGAGCTGGATGCGCTTCGCGCTCGTTTCGGCTCTCTAGTAACAGTGGATCGTCCAGCAGCTAAGGGTGACTTCACAACCATCGACCTGAGCGCTCTGATGGATGGCAAGCAAATCGACACTGCCAGCGACATTTCTTATGAAATCGGCTCCGGACAGCTTCTGGACGGAATCGACGAGGCGCTCGAGACCCTTACCGCAGGTGAGACAACTACCTTCAAGTCCAAGCTTGTTGGCGGCGAGATGGCCGGCCAGGAAGCTGAAGTGACCGTCACGCTAAAGGCTGTCAAGGAGCGCGAGTTGCCAAAGGCGGACGACGAGTTTGCACAGCTTGCCAGCGAGTTTGACACCCTGGCTGAACTGAAGAAGGACCTTGAGACCAAGATTGCTGAGCAGCTTGGCCGCAAGCAGGTTCTTCAGGCCCGGGACAAAATCGTTGAAGACTTGGTTGCAAAGGCCAAGATTCCAGTTTCAGACATCGCAGTCAAGCGTGAGGTAGATGCCCACCTTGAAGGCGAAGGCCGCATGGAGGACGATGTCCACCGCAAGGAAGTGACTGCGGATTCCGAGAAGGGTTTCAAGACTCAGTTGCTGCTTGATGCTGTGGTCGATGCTGAGGAAATCAAGATTGAAGACCAGGAGTTGATCGAGTACCTAGCGTTCACCTCTAGGAACTACCAGATGGACCCAAACCAGTTCATCGAGCAGGTAGCTAGTTCTGGCCAGGTCGCCTTCTACGCAGACGAGCTAGCAAGGCGCAAGGCTGTTGACTTTCTTGTCGCCCAGGCTGTCATTACTGACACCAAGGGTGCAGCTGTCAAATACGAGGTCTAACGCCTGAGGCGAACAAGCACTTCTGATTGCATCTTCGCGGCTATCGTTTACACAACAAAGCTTTAAGGAGATCTCGATGGCAGTTCCGCAAATGGAGCGCAACGGAGTATTTGACCGCCTGTTAAAAGACCGCATTGTCTGGCTTGGCAGTGAAGTCCGCGATGAAAATGCGAATGAAATTTGCGCCAAAATACTACTTTTGGCTGCAGAAGACTCCGAGAAGGACATCTTCTTGTACATCAACTCTCCGGGTGGTTCGATTACAGCTGGCATGGCCATCTACGACACCATGCAGTACGTTCCAAATGACATCGTCACGGTCGGAATCGGCATGGCTGCCTCGATGGGGCAGTTCTTGCTTTCTTCTGGCGCGAAGGGCAAGCGCTACGCCACGCCAAACACCAGGGTGTTGCTGCACCAGCCACTGGGTGGCTTCGGAGGAACCGCCTCAGATATCCAAACTCAAGCCGAGTTGATTATGAGCATGAAGCGTCAATTGGCATCAATCACAGCTGAGCAAACCGGCAAAACCGTCGAGCAGGTCATGGAAGATGGTGACCGCGACCGCTGGTTCACGGCCGCAGAAGCTCTGGAATATGGGTTCATTGATCAAATTCAGGAATTTGCTTCTCGTTCCACTGGCGTAGGAAAGGCCTAAGCATGAGCTTTATTGAGACTTCAGATGGTTCACGGGTAGCAACACCTTCATCAAGGTACATTCTTCCCGAATTCGAAGAGCGCACTTCCTACGGAGTGAAGCGTCACAACCCCTACACCAAGCTGTTCGAGGACCGCATTGTGTTCTTGGGGGTTCAGGTTGATGACGCATCAGCCGACGACATCATGGCTCAGTTGTTGGTGCTGGAGTCTCAGGACCCAGACCGCGACATCACGATGTACATCAACTCTCCGGGTGGATCGTTCACTGCATTGACTGCCATTTATGACACCATGCAGTACATCAAGCCGCAGATTCAGACTGTTTGCCTCGGTCAGGCGGCCTCGGCAGCAGCTGTGCTGCTGGCAGCAGGTGCCAAGGGCAAGCGCTTGGCGCTTCCAAACGCCCGAGTGCTAATCCACCAGCCATCTTCCGGCGGTGGCGGACAAGGTCAAGCATCAGACATTGAGATTCAAGCTAGGGAAATCATGCGGATGCGCGAATGGCTTGAAGAGACTCTGGCTCACCACTCTGGAAAGAGCTTGAAGGAAGTCAACAAGGACATCGATCGCGACAAGATTCTGACTGCCCAAGAGGCAATGGAATATGGACTTATTGATCAGGTTCTAGCTTCACGCAAGCTGTAGCAATTCGGCGCGTGGAGGGCTATAAAGTCCTGGCTTAGCTATAGAGTTTTTTCATGACTTTAACTGAGACAAGCGAACTGCTGAAGTGTAACTTTTGCGGCAAGACCCAGAAGCAAGTGCGCAAGCTAATTGCTGGACCCGCTGTCTACATCTGCGATGAATGTATCGAGATTTGCAACGAGATCATCGAAGAGGAACTTGGCCAAAACGCCAAAGTCGATTTAGGTTCTATAGACCTACCGAACCCTAAGGAAATCAAGGGGTTTCTGGATGAGTACGTCATCGGGCAAGACCAAGCCAAGAAGCAATTGGCCGTGGCCGTCTATAACCACTACAAGCGAATTAGGGCTGTTGGAACCCTAACTGCCAACGGTAAGTCTCACGATGAAATAGAAATTTCAAAGTCCAACATCCTGATGATTGGACCTACCGGCTGCGGTAAGACCTATCTGGCTCAGACCCTGGCAAAGCGCCTGAACGTCCCGTTTGCTGTTGCTGATGCAACGGCGCTGACCGAGGCTGGCTATGTCGGCGAGGATGTCGAAAACATTTTGTTGAAGCTGCTGCAAGCTGCCGATAATGATCCAAAGCGCGCTGAAACTGGGATTATCTACATCGACGAGATTGACAAGATCTCACGGAAAGCCGAAAACCCATCTATCACCAGGGATGTTTCTGGAGAGGGAGTGCAGCAGGCACTACTGAAGATCCTTGAGGGAACTGTCGCATCGATTCCGCCACAGGGTGGCAGAAAGCACCCACAGCAAGAGTTCATTCAACTGGACACCACCAATGTCCTGTTTATTGTTGCAGGAGCTTTTGCGGGGCTCGAGACCATAGTTTCTGAGCGAACCGGTAAAAAGGGCATCGGCTTCGGTGCCGAGCTCAAGGAAAAGACCGACTCAACCAACATCTACTCTCAGGTTCAGCCAGAGGACTTGCGCAAGTTTGGCTTGATTCCAGAATTCATAGGACGCCTGCCAGTGGTTGCAACCGTTGAGCAGCTGGATAAGCCTGCGCTCATCGCCATTCTTACGGCCCCGAAGAACGCGCTAGTGAAGCAGTATCAGCGCATGTTTGAGATTGATGGCTTTGAACTTGAGTTTGAGTCGGAAGCAATTGAGCTGATTGCTGATTCTGCGCTGGAGCGAGAGACCGGCGCCCGTGGACTGCGCGCGATTCTGGAAGAACTGCTTGGACCGATCATGTATGAACTACCCGGTAGCGACAGCACCGGCAAGGTAGTGATTACTGCAGATGTAGTTAGAACAGGCGCCATTCCACATGTGATTCCGGTCAAGGAACCAAAGCAAAATAAATCTGCCTAGCTAGGACACTAAAAAAAATTTCAACCAAGACTGAGCGACTCTCTCCCTACCTTGCAGGAACAGTAGCCTCTACAACTGGCTCAATCGCTACCTTTGGCATTGCTATTGCCGGCCTTGGCTCAATGGGCGCAAGCGATTCACAAATCGCAACGGCATTGGTGGTGATGTTGCTTGGCTACGGCGTGCTGTCAATCGCCCTGAGCACCTGGCTAAAGATGCCAATCAGCATCGTTTGGTCCACTCCAGGCGCCGCCTTCCTTGCCACCAGCGCTGGGCTCGGGCTGTCCTATGAAATGGCGGTTGGAGCATTCTTGTTCAGCAGCCTATTGGTGATTCTGACCGGTGCCTGGCCGGGGCTGAATAGATTCGTGGCAAAAATACCCCCTCAAATTTCAGCTGCCATGTTGGCTGGCGTAATCTTCCCGTTCGTTGCGGCAACCGTGCATGCCGCGGTTGATTTTCCGGTTCTGATTCTTCCTGTAATCGCCATCTGGCTCGGCCTAAACCGGCTGTTGCCACTCTGGGCGTCGCCGGTTGCGATCACCATTGGCTTTTTGCTTATCGGCTTCAGTGACGAGGCCAGCAGTTTTCAGGTGACAAGCTTTTGGCCTGATTTTGCAATGGTTGGTCCGATTTTTGATCTTGGTGCGATAGTCGCCATCGGGATTCCGCTTTATCTGATCACGATGGCATCCCAAAACCTACCTGGCTTGGCAATCATGTCCTCGCTTGGTTATCAAATACCAAGCTCCAAGGTATTTATCACTACCGGCATCGGATCGGTGGTGTCGGGGCTCTTTGGTGGTTTTGGTTTGAACCTTGCCGCAATCACAGCGGCACTCAATGCCGACTCAAGCGCCGCCAAGGACCCAGCTCGACGCTGGATAGCTGCATCCTGGGGCGGAGTTGTTTACATTGTTTTCGCGGTGTTTGCGGCAGTATTCGCCGCGTTTGTGTTGGCGGTGCCTCGCGAGTTGCTGCTGGCTCTTGCCGGCATTGCGCTGCTGAACACCTTCGCCTCGTCAATAAAGACAGCGGTGCTTGAGGATGGAACCAGGCTTGCTGGAATCGTCACCTTTGTTATCGGAGCCGCTGGGATCACGGTGCTCGGAATCGGTGGTGCGTTCTGGGCCCTGGTAGCCGGCGTTCTGGTTTGGTCTATTACTAAACGCTAGGCCTGCTCTGGAGCAAATTCCAGGTTTTCAACCGAAACAACCTCATCAACCACGAACTTCAGTTCAGCAATTCGACCAACCCCTTGGAGGTCCTTTGCCAAAAGCTTTAGATTCTCAGGGCCCTTGATGGTGGCGGTTGAAATCTCAGCCTTCATCGAGAGCTTGTTGTCGGATTTCGACTTTCGAATCAATCCCAAAGCGCTGCTTGCATCCTTCAAGAGTTGTGGGTTAGCCCCTTGGATCTCGCCGGCTGTCGGCCACTTGGCCAGGTGAACGGTTCCTTCTTGCCACCATGACCATACTTCTTCGGCTGCAAACGGGATGAACGGTGCAAACAGTCTGACCATGACCCCAAGTGCCTGTCTTAGTGCCAGGACAGCGCTTCCGCGCTCTTGCTCGGTGAAGTCACCCTTGCCGTAGGCTCGCTCCTTCACCAGCTCAAGATAGTCGTCGGTGAATGCCCAGAAGAAGCTCTCGGTGAGCTCTAACGCCTTGGTGTGGTCGTACTTTTCAAATGCGGCAGTTGCCTTTTCGACAACCTCTTGCAGCGTTGAGAGCATTGCCTGGTCGATTGCCTCGGTAACGCCATCGGTTGTCGCCGGAAGTTCGAAGCTCAGCGCAAATCTCGCTGCGTTCAGGAGCTTAATTGCTAGCCTGCGCCCGATCTTCATCTGGCCCTCATCAAAAGCAGCATCGGTGCCGAGTCGGGCTGATGCCGCCCAGTACCTAACGGCATCGGAGCCATGGTTTTCCAGAATCTCATTTGGCACAACTACGTTGCCCTTTGATTTGGACATCTTCTTTCGGTCTGGATCCAGGATCCAGCCTGAGATAGCTGCGTGCTTCCAGGGCGACTGCCCGTGCTCAAGCTTTGCTCGAACCAGGGTAGAAAACAGCCAGGTGCGAATGATGTCTTGGCCCTGTGGGCGCAAGTCATAAGGGTAGACCTTGGCAAACTTCTCTGGATCTGACAGCCAGCCTCCGGCAAGTTCTGGAGTAAGTGAACTGGTGGCCCAGGTATCCATGATGTCTAGTTCACCCATGAATCCACCAGGATGACCGCGCTGGGACTCGTCATAGCCGACCGGCGTGTCGCTTGAGGGGTCGACAGGAAGCTGTTCTGAGGTTGGCTGAATAGGTCTCTCGTAGTCAGGGTTGCCGTCTTTATCAAGTGGATACCAGATAGGGATTGGGACGCCAAAGAAGCGCTGTCTGGAAACTAGCCAGTCTCCGTTGAGTCCATTTATCCAGTCCTCGAGCCGAACTCGCATGAAATCAGGGTGGAAAGAAATTTCCTTGCCAAGTGCAATCAGACTGTCTGCAAGCGGCTTGTCGTTCCCACCATTTTTGATATACCACTGGCGGGTGGAAACGATCTCAAGCGGCTTATCGCCTTTTTCAAAGAACTTAACAGGATGCGTGATTGGCTTCGGTTCGCCAATCATGTCGCCAGATTCTTGAAGAGCCTTGACCAGGATGTCCTTTGCGGTGAAGACGGTCTTGCCCGCAAGTTCTTCATACAGCTCAGGGGCGTTGCTGGCTGCGATAACGTCTGGTGCCTCGCTGATGATTCGTCCATCAAAGCCAATGATCGCTCTGTTAGGGAGCTTCAGTTCGCGCCACCAAATGACATCTGTGACATCACCAAAGGTACAGATCATCGCAATTCCGGAACCCTTGTCCTTCTGAGCGAGTCGGTGCGCCAAAATCGGAACCTCGACACCAAATAGTGGAGTTTTGGCGGTCTTGCCGAAGTACTCGGCATACCTTTCATCGTCTGGGTGTGCAACTAGCGCAACACAGGCTGGAATCAACTCAGGCCTAGTTGTTTCGATGTAGATCTTGCCGTCTGGACCATCGAAGCCAATTCGGTGATACGCGCTTGGAACCTCTCGGTCTTCAAGTTCAGCCTGTGCCACAGCTGTTCTAAAGCTGACGTCCCAAAGAGTCGGGGCCATCGCCGAATAGGCCTCATCTCGGGCCAAGTTGTTCAGGAAAGCACGCTGAGAGACCAGCTGGGCTTCCTTGGAAATGGTTCGATAGCTCTGCGACCAGTCAACTGATAGACCAAGGTCGCGCCATAGGTTCTCAAAAGTCTGCTCATCTTCTTCGGTTAGCTGCTCACAAAGCGCGATGAAATTTTGCCGAGAGATCGGCAGCTGGTCCTGAATTCTGGTGGACTTGTTGTCTCCACCTACCTGCGGTGGCTGGAAGTCCTTTTGAAAGGGCAGGGTTGGATCACACCTAACGCCGTAGTAGTTCTGAACACGACGTTCGGTTGGCAAGCCATTGTCATCCCAACCCATTGGGTAGTAAACGTCATAGCCATTCATCCGCTTATATCTGGCAACCACATCGGTGTGGGTGTAGCTGAATACGTGCCCAACGTGAAGTGAGCCGGAAGCGGTTGGAGGGGGCGTGTCGATTGAATAGATGTTTTCTTTAGCCGCGCCCATGTCAAAGCCATAAACCTGTTTGGCCTCCCAATCAGGGGCCCACTTGGCTTCTAGGCCTTCTACGCCGGCTTTGTCTGGTACGGTTGCGGGCCCAAGCGGCTCGGGAATTGCGTTATTCAATAGGTATGACCTCGGTTTTTTCGACATCTCTAGATTAACATTGTTCTTGACCATAACTTCTCCGAAAGCGCTGATGTATCCAAAGCACAGGAATTCCTCCCAGGGGCCCAAGGCCTCACCTTCGTTTCCAGAACTTGAAAAGGAGGTGCTCGAGTATTGGGATGCCGATGGAACCTTTCAGGAGTCCATTGATCAGCGAGCGGCCATTGATGCCGAGGAGTTCGTGTTTTATGACGGCCCACCCTTTGCCAATGGGCTTCCTCACTACGGTCACCTACTCACCGGTTACGCAAAAGACTTAGTTCCACGGTATCAAACCATGCGCGGCAAGAAAGTGGAGCGCAGGTTTGGATGGGACACGCACGGGCTTCCGGCGGAAGTTGAAGCCGAGCGACTCCTAGGAATCTCTGGGCGCCCTGAGATCGAAAAGTTTGGCGTGGGTAAGTTCAACGACTTCTGCAGGACCTCGGTTTTGAAATACACCGAAGACTGGCGCAGCTACATCACCCGCCAGGCTCGCTGGGTGGATTTTGACAACGACTATAAGACGCTGGATCAGAATTACACCGAGAGCGTGCTCTGGGCCTTCTCGCAGCTTCACCAAAAAGGCCTGATTTATGAGGGCTTCAAGGTCCTTGCTTACTGCTGGAGATGTGAAACACCGCTGTCCAACCACGAGCTTCGTATGGACGATGAGGTCTACCGAGACCGTCAGGACCAATCGGTATCCGTAACCTTCCCTGTGACCAGTCAGGGCGAACTTCACGGGGTGAAGCTTTTGGCTTGGACAACAACGCCATGGACACTTCCCACAAACTTTGCGCTGGCGGTGGGCCCAGAAATTGAGTACTCGGTTATTCAAGCTAAATCCAGTGTTTTGGGAGAGCAGCAGTATCTGCTTGCAACATCCTTGATCCCCGGCTACCTCAAGGAACTTGGGTTTGAGTCCATCGAGGATGCAACCGCAGCGGTTACTAAGAAGTTGATGGGTTCGGATTTGGCCGGCATTCGCTATGAGCCGGTCTTCGACTTCTATCGCGATGCTGAGAAATTTGACATTGAAAATGCCTGGCAGGTGCTGGTGGGGGACTACGTTACCGCCGATGACGGAACTGGAATCGTTCACCAGGCGCCGGCGTATGGTGAAGATGACCAGATGCTGTGTTCCGCAGCCGGCATTCCAACTTATGTTTCTGTAAACGAACGGGGTGAGTTCACCTCCCTGATCGAGCCCTATCAGGGGCAGCACGTATTTGAGGCCAACAAGCCGATTACCCAAGACCTCAAGAGCTCAGGGCGACTATTTAGGCAGGCTTCCTACGAGCACAGCTACCCCCACTGTTACCGGTGCAAGAATCCGCTGATTTATAAGGCGGTCTCTTCTTGGTTCGTTGAAACAACGAAAATCAAAGAGCGCATGCTGGAGCTGAACCAGGAAATCAATTGGGTGCCTGAGCACACCAAAGACGGCGGCTTCGGAAAGTGGCTCGAGAATGTTCGCGACTGGGCCATATCCAGAAACCGCTTCTGGGGCGCTCCAATCCCGGTATGGAAGTCAGACGACCCGAACTACCCTCGGATTGATGTCTACGGCTCCCTTGATGAGCTAGAGCGGGATTTCGGTGTTAGGCCGAACGATTTCCACAGACCAGTAATTGATGAACTCACAAGACCGAATCCAGACGATCCAACCGGTAAGTCAACAATGAGGAGAGTTCCCGAGGTTTTGGACTGCTGGTTTGAGTCCGGCTCAATGCCTTTTGCTCAGGTTCACTATCCATTTGAAAACCAGGAGTGGTTCGACTCTCACTTCCCTGGCGATTACATCGTTGAGTATGTGGGTCAGACCAAGGGTTGGTTCTACACCCTGCACGTTCTTTCCACTGCTTTGTTTGATCGACCCGCATTCAAGAATGCGGTGAGCCATGGAATTGTCTTGGGTAACGACGGACAGAAGATGTCCAAGAGTCTTAGAAACTACCCAGACGTAAATGAGGTCTTTGATCGCGATGGTTCTGATTCCATGCGCTGGTTCCTCATGTCCAGTCCAATCCTGAGGGGTGGAAACCTTTCAGTCACTGAACAGGGCATTCGCGAGGGTGTTCGGCAGGCGCTGTTGCCGCTGTGGAATAGCTATTACTTCTTCGCTCTCTATGCCAACGCCTCCAACTACACGGCAAGCCCATCCATGGCTTCCGAGGAGTTGCTGGATCGCTACATAATGGCCAAAACCAGAAGACTAATTGAAGAAGTCACCGCAGATCTTGATGCCTTTGACAGCTTCTCGGCATCTGCCAAGGTCAGGGATTTTGCCGAGGTTCTAACAAATTGGTACATCCGTCGATCACGCGATCGCTTCTGGGCCGGTGACAAGGATGCCTTTGACACGCTCTACACGGTGCTGGAGTCGGTCTTTAGAGTCATCGCACCACTGTTGCCACTGGCTGCCGAGGAAATGTGGCGGGGACTTACCGGCGGCAGGTCGGTTCACCTGGAGTCTTGGCCGGAGGCTGAGGAGTTCGTAGCTGACGATCGATTGGTTTCGGACATGGATGCCATCCGCGAGGCAGCTTCAGTCGGACTGTCACTTCGAAAGTCATCCAAGCTCAGAGTGAGATTGCCGTTGGCAAAACTAACCGTGGCTGTTGCCGACGTTCAGACTCTCGGCGCTTACGCTGACCTCTTAGCTGAAGAGCTCAACGTCAAAAGCGTCGAGGTGGTTGAGGCAGATTCAGAGACAGCCAGCAAGTTCGGATTGGCTAAATCTCTGACAGTCAACGCTCGTGCGCTTGGGCCACGAGTGGGCAAGGACGTTCAGCGCATCATCGGCCAGGCCAAGTCTGGTAACTGGCAGCAAACCCCCGATGGTGTCGAAGTGGATGGAACCAAGCTGGAGGCAGGAGAGTATGAGCTAACTCTGGTGGCAAACGCCGACGACAGCAGCCAGCTGGTGGGCCTTACCTCGCTCGGCTTTGTGTTGCTCGACACTAGATTGACCCCGGAATTGTTGGCCGAAGGCCTAGCCAGGGACACCATTCGGCACGTACAGCAGGCCAGAAAAGATGCGGACCTCGATGTCTCAGATCGAATCAGTCTGGCTTTGACGGCTGATGAAGAATCTGTGACCGCACTCATCCAGCACCAGGAGCTCATATCCAAAGAGACCCTTGCCACTGAGCTCTCTATAGTTGCCGGAGCCGCAAGCAGCTTGCAGATTGGTGAAACCGGACAACTGGATATTTCCGTGGTAAAAAATTGAGCAGTTCCGATAATTTTGACACCATAGACCAAGTTCTGGCAGCCCTGTATGCCAGGCAGCCTGAGAGCAAAATTGAGGCCCGCTTAGATCCAACCAAGCGACTGGTCGACCTAATGGGAAGCCCGCAGGCAAACTACAAAATCATTCACATAACCGGCACCAATGGCAAGACTTCAATAGCCAGGATCACCGAACGGCTGTTGCGCGAACACGGGCTTAGAACTGGCCGCCTTACCAGTCCACACCTAGTGAAATTCAATGAGCGCATTGCCCTAGACGGTGAGCCAGTTGAGGATCAGCGGATCATCGATGCTTTTCAGGAAAACCTGCCGCTGATTGATTTGGTTGACCAGGAGCTCGAATTGGCCGGCGAAGCTGCACTAACTTTTTTTGAGGTATTCACGGCGTTGGCATTTCATGTTTTCTCCGACGCGCCAATTGATGTCTTGGTGCTGGAGGTCGGCATCGGAGGCCTCTGGGATGCAACGAACGTTGCAGATGCAGACGTTGCAGTATTTGGGTCAATTGCGCTGGACCACCAAAAAACGCTAGGTGAAACGGTCGAGGAAATTGCAGAAACCAAGGCTGGAATCATCAAGCCAGGCTCGATCGTGGTTTCAAATTCACAGCTGGCTAGCGTCGAGGCAATCCTGAGGCGTCATGCTGAGAATGATGTTTTTATAGGCGGCGGCGAGTTCAAGTTCTCCGATGCCGAGCCAGATGGCTTCGGCACCAGGTTCACAGTCCAAGCAATTTTTTCGGAATACCCGTCAGTCTGGATGCCGATCATTGGGCAGCACCAGGCTCAGAATGCAACGACTGCGATCGTGGCAGTGGAGGCATTTTTGGGCAGGTCGATCGCAGACGAGGTGCTGCGAGCAGCCCTGGCAGACGCGATAACCCCTGGCAGGTTGCAGGTGGTCAGCAAGGAACCTCTGGTTGTTCTAGACGGTGCTCATAACCCAGCTGGGCTGGAAAGCCTGCGCGAGGCCATGAACTGGCATTTTGCAGCCCCCAAAGCAATCGGTGTGGTTGGAATGGTGGGCGACAAAGACCTTGTTTCAAGCGCTCAAGAGCTGGCAGGGGTTTTCGAGCACCTGATAATCACTAGCGTTCCAGGCGGCAGGGGAATTCCGGCATCTGAACTGGAAGCGGTATTTACCGACCAGGGCGTGTTGGTCGATGAAATTGACGAGGATTTTTGGTCGGCGCATAGCAGTGCCGTTAAACTTGGTGCAGAAACCAACCGGCCGGTCTTTGTTAGTGGCTCCCTCTATCTTGTTGGGGCACTGCTCGAACGGCTTCAAGACAAGGATGATGGTGAAGAGTAAATCCTCAAAAAGAGCACTGGCTTCGATTGCGCTGAGCTTTGAAGCTTTCGTGGTGTTCTTCGCCACCCTGACGGCCTTCGGTCTGAAGGCCGCGGACATCAGCCCGAATCTTCCTCAAACAGAAATCATTTGGGCCATTGGTTTGACCCTGGCGCTGCTTTGCATTTTGACTCCAGCGCTGCTTTCCGAGCCCTTCGGCTACGCACTTGGCTGGTTGATCCAGGTTGTAGTGCTGGCTTCGGGCTTTTGGCTGTGGGGCATGTTTGTTATCGGCTCCATTGTTGCCGGTATGTGGATTTGGGCTCTGGTTGCCGGTGGCACAATAGACAAAGCTCGCGCGAATGTAGACAAATTGAAAGGACTCACCGAAGATGCAGACCCTAGTTCTAATTAAGCCAGATGGCGTTCGAAGGAACCTGATTGGCGAGATAATCTCCCGCTGTGAGCAAAAGGGCTATCAAGTCGCCAAGCTAGAGAAGCTAACTCCCTCTCGAGAGTTGCTTGCCAAGCACTACGCGGAGCACGAGGGTAAGGCCTTTTACGAGCCACTTATGGAATTCATGATGTCTGGCCCGGTCGTAGCTATCGCGCTAGAGGGCAACCGCGTGATCGAAGGTTTCCGAGTTCTTGCTGGACCAACCGATCCAACCGTGGCGGCTCCGGGAACTATCAGAGGCGACTTAGGTCGAGACTGGGGCACAAAGGTGGTTCAAAACCTTGTGCACGGTTCCGACTCAGACGACAGCGCCGAGCGCGAACTGGCCCTTTGGTTCGACCAGAACTAGAACAGAGTCGGCCAGAACTCCCAGAACTGCACCAAAATCAAAACGGCAATAATCAAGTAGGTCATCAGCGCCAGGACCCAGCTCCAGGAGTAAACAAACTCGCCCAGCTTTGGCCTATTTCCCAGATGTCCATCGTTTAGGGTTCGACCGAGCGTCATCCAGAACAGCGGAATTGTGGCAGTCCAGGCAACCATGCAGTAAATGCAAAGTGAGCCAATTACGTAAGCCGACTGGGTGAATAACCAAATAACAAAAACGAAGGCACCGGCATGTCCGGCAAGGAATAAGCGCCAGAACCAGGGGGCAAATTTTGCTCCGGCAAGCATTGCCATTCCCACTACTACGGGAGCAAAGAACGCTGCTAAGCCAATTAGTGGGTTAGGGAAACCCAGCAGAGCGGCCTGCTCACTGAGCATTACCGACTTGCAGCTAAGAAACGGTGAGATGTCGCAAGAGGTTGAAGCCAGCGGATTTGCAGCAACGTGCAAGCGCTCTAGAGTCAAACCGAAGCTTGCAATCCAGCCCATTACACCGAGCGAGATTAGGGCAATTGGAAATAGCATCTTCAAATTATCCCATTTTTATAACATCCCATGGCATACTTAGTACAAAGATGCGATCACACTTGCATCAAAGATTTGTTCGGCGAGCGACATGCCCCGACGATAAGAATTAGGTTCCGGCTGCGGCTTGAACCACGAGAATGGCCTCAAGGGTGTGGACCAAAGGGCTTTATAGGGCACAAGTGGCGACTAAAAAAGAGGAACCAAAGAAACCGCTGACTACTCAGCTAATTTTCCAGGCACCAGACCTCCCGACTCCAAAGGTGAATCCGCGCAGCGGAAAGCTTGCCGACGAGGAAGCGACTGAGGCGCCGAAACGCGCTCCGGCAGCACGAACCAGAACCCGAACTAAGGCCGAACCAAGTCAATCCAAGAAGCAGGCGGATCAGCCAGCTGAGGAAAAAGAGGCTGGCTCGACTAGGGTCGCCGCCAAGCGCGCCAGGCGCAAAGACTCTCGCGACTCTGGTCGCCGCCGAACTGCTGTCACCGAGTCTGAGTTCTTGGCACGTCGCGAATCGGTCGATAGAAGAATGGTCGTCCGCGAAAAGGATGCCCGAGTTCAAATTGGCGTTCTTGAAGACGGCTTGTTGGTTGAGCACTATGTGGCTGAGAGCCAAGGTGGTTCACTAATCGGCAATGTCTACCTAGGAAAAGTTCAAAACGTGCTGCCATCCATGGAGGCAGCATTCGTTGACATCGGGCGCGGCAGAAACGCTGTGCTCTACTCGGGTGAGGTTGACTGGGAGGCTGCCGAGACTGGCAACCAGCCACGTCGCATCGAACTTGCACTGAAGTCCGGAGATCATGTCTTGGTGCAGGTCACCAAGGATCCAGTTGGACAAAAAGGTGCTCGACTTACTTCTCAAATTTCGCTACCGGGGCGCTTCCTGGTCTACGTTCCTGGCGGCAACATGTCCGGAATCTCCAGAAAGCTTCCTGAGGGAGAGCGCCAGCGTCTAAAGCAGATTCTGAAGCATGCTCTGCCGGAAGATGCTGGTGTGATTGTCAGGACCGCTGCAGAAGGCGCAACTGAGGATCAGCTGACTCTTGATGTTGAGAGACTCAAGAGCCAATGGGAAGACATCAATGCCCAGGTTGCCAAGGGTAAGGCACCGACTTTGCTCCACAGCGAACCAGATCTACTGGTCAAAATCATTCGCGATGTCTTCAATGAAGATTTCCATGAGCTAGTTATTTCCGGTGGAGATTCGCTCGAGACAATTCGCCACTACCTAGCGTCAGTGGCTCCAGAGCTGCTGGAGCGATTGGTTGAATACACCGAGCAAGAAGATATCTTTGACAAGTACCGCCTGGGAGATCAGATAGCCAAGGCGCTTGATCGCAAGGTGTTCTTGCCATCGGGTGGCTCGTTGGTAATAGACCGAACCGAAGCCATGACCGTGGTTGACGTGAACACAGGTAAGTTCATCGGTTCTGGTGGAAACCTTGAAGAGACCGTCACCAAGAACAACCTTGAGGCCGCGGAGGAGCTGGTTCGCCAGTTGAGACTGCGTGACATTGGTGGAATTGTCGTGGTCGACTTCATCGACATGATTCAAGAATCTAACCAGGAAATGGTGCGCAGGCGACTGCTCGAGTGCCTAAGCAGAGACCGGACTAAGAATCAGGTTGGCGAGGTTACGTCTCTAGGTCTAGTGCAGCTGACCCGAAAGAAGATCGGCCTGGGTCTACTCGAGACCTTCTCTGAGCCCTGTGACTGCTGTGCCGGCAGGGGAGTTGTGGTTCACGATGAGCCTCGATTCAAAATGCCTGAAGTTTCCGAGCCAAAGCGCGGAAAGAAGAAGGAAAAGCCAAAGACTCAAGTTGTAAAGAAGATCGTTACAGCTGAGCAGGCAGATGCCTTCAAGAGCGTTGTGAATCAAATCGCATCCGCCGGACACTCGGAAGAAGTTGCGGCTGAGCCGGAGCAAAAGGAGCCGGAGGGTAAGACTGAGATTCTAAATGCGGTCTTAGATTCCCTTCCAGAACCCGAGCTGCCAGCCAAGCCAAAGCGTCGCAGGGCGTCTTCGGTTGACAAAGTGAAAAAGACCACAGACTAAATACGCGTTTTCATGTTGCCTCTGCTTGTTTTATTTGCTAAACTTCGAGGCTGTTGACCGCGTTCTGTGGTCAGACAAGTTTTCCCTAATAGTTAGGTTTCAAAGTGGTTTACGCAATTGTTCGCGCTGGTGGACGCCAGGAAAAGGTCGAGGTCGGCACCATAGTGACCATGAACCGCATTGCAGCCTCATCAGGCTCTGTTGAGCTGCCTGCAGTCTTGTTGGTTGATGGTGACAAGGTCACCTCTGATTCCAAGAGTCTTGCCAAGGTAAAGGTTGTTGCAGAGGTTCTGGAGCAGACTCGCGGCCCAAAGATTTCGATTCAGAAGTACAAGAACAAGACTGGATACAAGAAGCGTCAGGGCCACCGCCAGGACCTAACTCGTGTTCAGGTCACAGAGATCAAGTAAGTAGGAGTTAGACAATGGCATCCAAAAAGGGAGTTAGCTCCACACGTAACGGTCGCGATTCAAACGCTCAGCGCCTAGGCGTGAAGCGCCACGATGGTCAGGCTGTAAACGCTGGCGAGATCCTTGTCAGACAGCGCGGCACCCACTTTCACCCGGGTGTTAACGTTGGTCGCGGTAAGGATGACACTCTGTTCGCTCTTGCTGCCGGTGCCGTTGAGTTCGGTGCAAAGGCTGGCCGCCGAGTTGTAAATATCGTTACCCAGTAACAGTTTTTTTACAGAGGCGGACCTGGATAAAAGGTCCGCCTCTTTTTTTTAGGGAGGCATGATGGTCACATTCGTCGATCAAGTTACCCTGCATCTTGCTGCCGGAAATGGTGGCGATGGGTGTACCAGCACCAAACGGGAGAAGTTCAAGCCGCTTGCTGGACCAGATGGAGCAAATGGTGGTGACGGTGGGACCATCTCACTTGTTACGGACCTAAACACCACTACCTTGCTGGATTACCACCACCGTCCGCACCGGACCGGTCTCCACGGTGCTGCGGGTGCCGGTGATTTCAGAAACGGCGCTCATGGCGGCGACATTGCCCTGAAGGTGCCGGTAGGAACCGTTGTTAAGGATGCCAAAGGCAAGCTAATTGCCGACTTGGATGCGCCCGGTATGGAGCTAATTGTTGCCCAGGGCGGTCAAGGTGGCCTCGGTAACGCTGCCCTGGCTAACAGAAAGCGGATCGCACCCGGCTTTCACTTGCTTGGCGTCCCTGGTTGGCAGGGTGACATTATTCTCGAGCTCAAGGTGGTCGCGGATGTGGCACTGGTTGGGTTCCCAAGTGCCGGAAAGTCTTCCCTGATTGCGGCCATGAGCTCTGCTCGTCCAAAAATTGCCGACTACCCCTTCACCACCTTGCACCCCAACCTTGGAGTTGTGCAGGCCGGTGAACAGCGCTACACCGTTGCGGATGTCCCCGGTCTTATTGAGGGCGCAAGTCAAGGCAAGGGTCTGGGTCTTGATTTCCTCCGCCATGTTGAGAGATGTAGTGCGCTGTTGCATGTGATTGATTGCGCCACTATGGAGCCGGGTAGAGATCCAATGAGCGACCTCAAAGTGATCCTGGCTGAGCTTCGCGACTATCAGGTCCCTGAGGGACAGACTCCTTTGCATGAGCGACCCCAGCTGATTGCACTAAACAAGATTGATGTCCCAGATGCCAAAGAATTGGCGGAATTCGTGGCCGAGGATTTCCGGGCGCAGGGTTACCCCGTCTACCTAATTTCAACAGCCACCCACGAGGGACTGAAGGAGTTGAACTTCGCTCTTAGCACCGTGGTTGAAACTGCTCGAAAGAACCTAGTGTCTTCAACTCAGAAGCGGTTCTCCTTGATCGCCAACAAGGTTGATGACGGACACTACTTGGTTCGTAAAGAATCAATTTCCGGGGAAGATGTCTTCCGAATCATGGGTGCCAAGCCTGAGCGCTGGGTTGCCCAGACTGACTTTGGCAACACTGAGGCCGTTGGATATCTTGCCGAACGACTTGCGAAAATCGGTGTCGAGGATGAGCTAATTCGGGCTGGTGCCAAGCGTGGTTCAACCGTAATCATCGGCGAAGGTAATGGTGTGGTGTTTGACTGGGATCCATTGGTTGCCTCGGTGGCCGAGCTGGCTGAAATGTCACCATTAGCCGATGGCGAAAATAGGCGCACTAATCAGCAGCGTCGCGATGAGTATTATTCGATGATGGATCAAAGGGCCCGTGGTCGCGAAGAACGTGAAGCGGTTAGAGAGGCCAGCGTTTTTGTTGAAGAAGAGGAAAGTTGAAAAGTTCGAAGGTAATTGCTGAGAGCACCAGAATAATCATCAAGGTTGGCTCAAGCTCAATTACTGGAGCCAATGAGGCTCAGCTGGACCGCATCGTTGACTTGGCCGCAGAGCTTAGGTCTGCCGGCAAAGAAGTTTTGATTGTTAGCTCCGGTGCTATTGCCACAGCAGCACCTATCCTTGGGCTGACAGTGAAGTCCGACGACCTTCCAACCTCACAGGCGCTTGCCAGCATCGGCCAGGCAAAACTGATGAGCCGCTACGAAAAATCCCTTGCTCGGCACGAGCTAATGCCTGGCCAGATTCTGCTTACCGTTGAGAATCTAGACAGCGAAATAACCGCCAGTAATGCACTTAGGGCGCTTGATCGACTCCTGGAAATTGGCGTGATTCCAATCATCAATGAAAATGACTCTGTGGCAACACACGAAATTCGGTTTGGTGACAATGACCAGCTGGCAGCTAGGGTTGCGAAAATTACCCAGGCTGATCTCTTGATTCTTCTCAGTGACATCGATGGTCTCTACAGCAAGCCTCCGCAGCAACCTGATGCTGTGCACATTCCAGTTGTTCCATACGGGGGCGATTTGGACCACGTTGAGGTCTCGGGAACCTCAACCGGATATGGCACCGGCGGTGCTTTGACCAAGCTTGCTGCAGCTCAGCTTGCAACGGCTGGAGGTGTTGGCGTAATCCTTACGGCCACCGAAAACGTCGGGGATTTGGTGGATGGCAGCTGCAAACACACCTGGTTTGAACCGGCGATCAAGGCTTAGGATTTCAAAATGGACATTCAAGAGCTACTGGCTGCCTCGAAGGCTGCTACTGTCTCGATGGCTGGAGCCAGCACCACCCAAAAGAATCTAGCGCTCGAGGGTATTGCTAAAGAACTCGAAGCTAACGTTAGTGAAATCATCGCGGCCAACGAACTGGATTTGGCTGCCGGAGAGCAATCAGGGTTATCCAAGGCGCTCCAGGACAGGCTGCGGCTCGATGCTCAAAGGGTTAAGTCCTTGGCCTCAGCAGTGCGAGAAATCATTTCGCTTCCCGACCCGGTTGGGGACTCGGTGCAAGGCAGGACTCTAGCCAATGGCCTGATGATTCAGCAGGTTCGGGTTCCGTTTGGCGTGATCGGATGCATCTACGAAGCTCGCCCAAATGTGACCGTTGATATCGCGGCTTTGGCAATCAAGAGCGGTAACTGTGCCGTGCTGCGCGGAGGAAGTGCCGCCGAAAACACAAACAAGGTGCTGATTTCTGTGATTCAAAAGGGCCTTATTGGCGCCGATTTGCCATCGAGTGCAGTTGTGACTGTGGATCCATTTGGCCGCGATGGCGCTGTCGAGCTAATGCAAGCACGAGGCTTGGTCGATGTTTTGATACCAAGAGGATCCGCGAACCTGATCCACACCGTGGTCACCGAATCAAAGGTGCCGGTTATTGAAACTGGCGATGGAATTGTCCACATTTTTGCCGATGCTTCAGCCAATGTCGAGCTCGCCATTCCAATCATCGTCAACTCAAAGGCCCAGCGCCCCTCTGTCTGCAACTCACTTGAAACCCTGCTCGTTCACGAACAGGTAGCAGCAGAGCTTTTGCCAAAACTTGCAAAGGCTCTCGCGGAAAGCTCAGTACTAGTCCACGCGTGTGAACAGAGCATCGCCGTGATGCCGGGTTCAATCCACGCAACTGAACAGGACTGGGCGACCGAATACCTCGGGTTGGAGCTTTCGGTTCGCACAGTGAAGAGCCTGGATCAAGCCATTGCTCACATCTCGAAGTATTCGACCAAGCACACAGAGTCGATCCTTACCGAGTCAATAGCCAACGCTGAGAGATTCCTGCAGGAGATTGATTCTGCGGTGGTGATGGTCAATTCTTCGACCAGGTTTACCGACGGCGGGGAGTTTGGGCTCGGTGCTGAAGTCGGCATTTCAACGCAGAAATTGCACGCTCGAGGGCCGATGGGTTTGCGGGAATTAACGTCAACTAAGTGGTTAGTTCGCGGTAACGGGCAAGTCCGAAGCTAAACTAAGAGGGCAGAAGGAGCTAAATTGATTTCATTACTCGCATCCGAAGGCGCTATCGTCTTCGAACAAGAACTTCCTATTCCCGCCATCTTGTTCGGCGTAATAGCAATGACGGCCTTCTTGTCCCTGGCTTTTGTTACCTGGTCCTACCGTGATGTCGCGAATCGCCACTCACACAAGGAATCGACTAACAAGGCTCACCACTAGACACTATGAACTCCAAGCGACCACGCATTGGTGTGATGGGTGGAACTTTTGACCCCATTCACCACGGTCACTTGGTAGCTGCCAGTGAGGTAGCAGCAGCACTTTCACTAGATGAAGTTATTTTCGTTCCAACCGGACAGCCCTGGCACAAAAAGGCCGTGAGCTCTGCCGAGCACCGCTATTTGATGACGGTTATTGCAACCGCTGCCAACCCACAATTCACCGTAAGTCGGATTGACATCGATCGTCCTGGACTCACATACACAATCGATACTCTTACCGATATCGCCAGCGAAAGACCAGACTCCGATCTGTTCTTTATTTCCGGTGCCGATGCCATTGCACAGATTCTTGCTTGGAAGGAAATCGATCAGGTCTGGTCTCTGGCCGAGTTCGTGGCCGTTAGTAGGCCTGGCCACACCTTGGAGCTGCCAGAGGCTCCCGATGCGAAGATCTCGGTTCTCGAAGTCCCAGCTCTGTCTATTTCTTCCACGAACATCCGCAAGCGCGCTGAAGAAAAGAAGCCAATTTGGTATCTGGTGCCAGATGGCGTCGTTCAGTACATCGCTAAGCACTCGCTTTACGGCGGTGCAAAGTGACCGCGCCTTTGACCAGAAGAGAATTACGTGCTCTGGAGCGGCAGGCAGAGCTTGCTGAAGCTCCTGCAGAGCAACAGGCCATGCAGATCGATATGGCTCTTCCACCAGTGCCTACTGAGGCGCCGGAGCCTGAGTCGCAGCAAGCTCTGACCAGGCGACAGATGCGAGAAATGGGCCTGTTGAATGCTGGGTCATCAGACTCAGTGGTAGCGGACTCACCGGCACCACAAAGCACCCCCGAAACATCGGCGCCATCTAGCAGACGGCAAATAAGAGATGTGCTTGGTGAGCCGATGGATCCTGTTCTGGAGGACACTCCTGTGAACCCGAGTGCCTTTGTTCCCCTGGACTTGCCAGATCAGTCAGTCGAGGAAGTATTTTTCACCGGAGCCAACATCTTGTCTGAGCCAACTACTCAGTCAATAATCCTCGACAGAACAACAGACGCAATCATGCTTCCAGTTGACACCGGCGAAATGACTATCACCGGTTCGATTTCGATAGTTTCTGACCCGGGTACCGATTCACAGCCGGCTGGTTACGACATTGACCACGAATACACCAGCCAGGATGCGGTTGTTGGGGTTGTCTCACTAGTGAACCCAATCAGTGCCGCTGAATTTATAGATCAGCGTTCACCGGTGGGGGTTGTTCCACAATCAGTACTTCGCAGAGGTTGGTGGAAGCCTTGGGCTTTAGCGCTTGGTGCACTAGCCCTGGCAATTACTGCCATACTTTCAAGCATCACCATACTCGGAGCCCTGGGAGGCTAATTCAGTGCCAGCAACCAAAGAAACTAAAGATCTCGTTCAAATCGCAGCCAAGGTTGCCATGGACAAGCTCGGAGAGAACGTAGTCGCGCTGGATGTAACTGAGCCTTTCGCCCTAGCCGAGGTGTTCTTGGTTGTCAGTGCCACCAACGAACGTCAAACCCAGGCAATTGCTGATGCGATTGAGGATGAGTTTTTGGAACGTAAAATCAAGGCTCGATTCCGAGAGGGCAGGCAAGCTGGGCGCTGGATCCTGCTGGATTTTGGTGACTTGATTGTGCACGTGATGCACGAGCAGGAACGCGAGTTCTATTCACTGGAACGACTCTGGAGTGATTGCCCGGTTGTATCCATCGCCTAAGTTTTTTGTGTAGACTAAGGCAGTTCATGGGCCTGTGGCGCAGCTGGTAGCGCACCTGCATGGCATGCAGGGGGTCAGGGGTTCGAGTCCCCTCAGGTCCACTCATGAACCCAAACTCAAATTTCGTTATCGATCTCTAGATATTTAATTCTCGACGTGAATCCCGAAGTGATTCTGACTCTGTTCGCCTTCACTCCAAATTCTGCTGCAATGAACTTGATTACCGCCTGGTTTGCGGCGCCATCGACCGGCTTGGCCTTGATCCTCACCACATAGATTCCGTCTTCAGTAAGCTCGAGGCTTTCTGGGCCTCGGGCACCTGGCTTGACGTGAACCTTTATCTTCATTTTCCCGAGTCTAGGGATTATTGAGCTCAGAGCTGACTAGCAGCAGCTTTTCAGGAAATTCACTTAGGATTTTCCTAATTGTTTATGAAAGGAACAGCGTGGCCATATCTCACAACCCAGCCTTCAACCGAAGCATGCGCACTGGCCTAAGTGTCAGTCAGCGCGATCAGCAGCAGGTTAATGCAGAATTCGAAAGAATGACCACAACTCCAATGACCATGGAGGGTACTACCTCCAAGGTGATCGGCCTATTCGTGGCCGTATTGGCTGGAGCTGGATTGACTTGGTTCTTTGAGCTTTACTCACTGTTCTTCCCGGCAATGTTTGTCGGTTTAGGGCTCGGGCTCTGGGCTAGTTTCAGCAAGAAGGTTCGCCCTGGTCTCTACATGGCCTACGCCCTAGTTCAGGGAGTCTTCATTGGTGGCATCAGCGGTCTGCTCGAGATGCAGTATCCGGGAATTGTCCAAACTGCAGTGGTGGGAACCTTTGCAACTGCCGGGACTATGTTTGCCGCCTATCGTTTTGGGTGGGTCAAAGTAAACCAGCGCTTTACTCGTTTTATGACCTTTGCGATTACTGGCTACCTGGTCTTTGCACTTGTGAATCTGGGCTTTGCGATGTTTGCCGGTATCAGCATTTACAGCTCTCCGTTCGGGTGGCTGATCGCATTGGCTGGTGTTGGACTTGCCGCCTTCACTTTGAATCTTGATTTTGAGGTTATTAGCCAGGGTGTTAGTCAGCGTTGGCCACAGGAAATGGAGTGGCGTGCCGCCTTTGGGCTTACCGCATCTTTGATTTGGCTATATGTTGAAATTTTGCGCCTAGTCGCAATTTTCAACCAGGACTAAGAAGCTCGTTGCTGCCACTGTTGCCACAGCTGGCGTAAATCCCAGGCGTTCTCAGCAAGGACTGAAACTCCGCGCACTCCGGTGCGACGAGTCTTTCCGGAAATCAGCAATAGCTTGTTTTGAAATAGCAGATTGCTGCACCTGCGCTGGGCCTCGTCAAAGAATGTTGCGTCCGCTAAACCAGTACCGTCGTCCAGACTTATGAATACAACCCTCTTGCCACTTCGCATCGGGGGAGTCTGGGTTGCAACCCTTACACCTGCAACCAAAACCTCGGTGTTGCTGCGAATGCCAATTAGTTCACCGGCTCTAACAACCCCCATTTCGTCGAGCATCTGCTGAAATTTTTCAATTTGATGCCGGGTGATATCCATCTTGGTTATTGCCAGCTCTGATTCAAGTTCCATCTCTTTGGAGATTGGGGCATTGCCAACTGGAAGCTGATCTAAATTCTTTAGATCAAAACTCAGCTGGTTGGCATCAAGTTTCGGTGCTGCTTTGGCGGCAAGCTGCCTTATTTTCACAAGCAGGTCGCTCCTGTTATGGACA
Source organism: Micrococcales bacterium UBA2037 (assembly GCA_002333405.1). GTDB lineage: Bacteria > Actinomycetota > Actinomycetes > Actinomycetales > Microbacteriaceae > Aquiluna. The sequence continues at coordinate 96,528 of DDBH01000010.1, forward strand.
GCGGCCTCACCTTCAATGCCGGCGACTGCATCAAGTGCTCCAACAAGCGCAAGTTTCTCAAGTGTTCTTCTGGATGGCCTTGCTCTTAGGTAAAAATCAGTGACGTCCTGAAACGGTTGTTCGCAGATTATTCGTTCAACTTCCGGTTTGGAGATTCCTGCAATCTCGGATAGTGACACCCGAACCGCCGCGTCACCATCGTGTTTCTCGACAAGGTATTCATTGGTGGACCGGTTGACGTCTATGCCAAGCAGCTTCACCCCCAGTCTTCTTGCTTCCGCCAGTAATAGTCGCCGCGGATACATGCCTGGATCGTGAGTCAGTAGACCTGAAATGAATTCAGTTGGGTAGTGGGTTTTTAGCCAAGCAGAGTGATATGTGGGGACGGCAAAGGCGGCACCGTGTGCCTTGCAGAAGCCGAAGCTTCCAAACCCTTCGAGCACCGACCACACCTTGTCGATTACCTGCTGACTGTAGCCTCTGGCCGCCGCCGCTTTCTTGAAGTATGTTGCAACACCTTGAGCCTTGGCGGGCTTGCCGAGTTGGCGCCTCATCTCATCGGCCCTGGCTAATGTGCAGCCGGTCATAACCTTCATAATCCGCATCAACTGCTCGTGAAACACAACTACTCCGTAACTCTCTTCCAAAATATCTCGGAGGTCTCTGTGCATGTAGTCCGGTTCAATGAAGCCGTGTCGCCCATCCAGATAAGGCTTGATCATGTTGCCCTTCATGGGGCCGGGCCTAAACAGTGAAATTTGCATGGTTAGATCGTTGAACTTTGTTGGCTGGTGCTTTCCGGTTAGTTCACGCTGACCGGGGCTTTCTATTTGAAACAGCCCCAGAGTGTTGGTGGTTCGAATCATTTTGTAGACAGCTGGATCATCTTTGTCCACTCTGTCCAAATCAAGGTCCACCTGCTTGACTCTCTTGATCTCTTTGACTGTGTAGGCCATTGCGCTTTGCATCCTGACCCCGAGTACGTCCAGCTTCAAAAAACCCATTGGGTCCATGTCGTCTTTGTCGAACTGGCTCATCGGCAGCCCCATGCCGCTTGGCTCAGTGGGTGTTAGATCCAGAAGACTTGAATCGCCCAAAATAACTCCGCAGGGATGCATTGAAATGTGCCGGGGGAGCCTGTCTAGTCGCTGGGTTATATCCACCAGTAGGTTTAGCTTTCTATCGGTTTCGGTGAGTTTTGAAAATTCTGCGAGCTCGGGCTTTTGGTTCAACTCGGTTCGGAAATTACGCGCTGAAAAGCGCCACATGTTTTTTGCTATTTCGTCAATTTGCTCCTCCTCCAGACCAAGTGCCAATCCACCATCCCGCACCGCTCCGCGCCCGCGATAGGTAGATTGCATGGAAAGCAGCGTTACCCTGTTGCCTCCGTAGCGCCGGAAAATGGCTCGGTATATTTCGTGCCTTCTTGCCGACTCGACATCTATGTCGATATCCGGCAGCGTGCTGCGCTCGGTCGACAAGAAACGCTCAAAGAGCAAACCTTCGGCTACCGGGTCAACTCCGCTTATGCCGAGCAGGTAATTAATCAGCGAGCCAGCCCCCGAACCCCTTGCTGAAATTCTGATGCGCATATCTCTGATCATTTGCGCAACATCGGCAACCGTCAGGAAGTAGGTTGAAAACCCGAGCTTATTTACTGAAATTAACTCTTTGGAAAGCTGATGCTGAACCGTTGCAAGCTCGGCTGCCTTGATCTCTGGGTATCGCCAGTTGATGGCTGAATGAGTTTTTTGCCAGAGCACCTCAAACGGGTTTCCGGTTATTCCAAGTGCACTTTTTTCTGGAGTTTTTGGTTGATTCCAGCCGCAGTCTTGTTCTGGATCCAGAAAGCAGTTGCTGGCCAATCGCTCGGTGTTCTCAATCAATGCCATTGACTGTTTTGTGTCCTCGGTCACCTCCAGTGCCAGGGCGGCAATCTTTGAGACTGGCTTTAGCCAGGCCTGAGCATTCGGCTGTGGCTCAAATAAACCAAGTGGTTCCAGGTGTCTGGCTGAATCCAAAACATCGGCTGTAAGTGCCCCATCTGGCTCTATGTAGCGAACGGCATTGGTCATTACGGCTGAAATGCCAGTTGCTGCCGCCAGGTCCAACATTGCCCGGGCGTGTTTTGTTGAACCAATCAGCCCCGGCTCTGTCATGTGGTTCACCACTTCAATTGCCAAGGAGCCCGGAGTTGGAAACTGCTCCTTCCAGAATTCAGAGAGCTCTTTAGCTTTTCCTGGTTCTTTTAGTACCAACCTGCTCAGAGAGCTTTCTAGGCCGAGCAAAATTGTGCAGTTTGCCTGCTCCCTAAAAAAACTTGCTAGTTCGTGGATAGACAGCGAAGTTTCCTTTTTACGACCCTTGCGGCTTGTCGCCAGTGACACAATCCGGCAAAGCGTGGACCAACCCAAGCCCCTGTTGTGGCCATGTGCAAGGATCACCACACGACCAAGGTCCTGCTCTCCGGTGATTTTTAGGTTCACGCCGACTATCGGACTAATGCCAACTGAAATACAGGCACCAATGTGCTTCACGGCCCCGTAGAGGCCATCACGATCTGTAATTGCTAAACCACTAGAGCCCATGGCTGAAGCGGCAGCAGCGAGCTGTTCTGGGCGGTTCACTCCATAGTGGGCAGAAAAGGCAGAGCTGACGTTGAGGTGGCTAAAGCCCATTTAGCCGGTAGCCTCTTCAATTTCCCAGCTGTCTTCTGGTAGTTGGTGGCGCAGCTGAAAAAAGTATCTACCGGTTGTGCTTGCCGCCCACAATCGCCACATTTCGGTTTCAACTAGATTGCGCCCCTGACCGACCTCGGCTTGGCCGGCATGTTGCCACCAAAGCGATCTGGAATACCAACGAACTGGCCTGGAAGAGGTTAGAAAAAGTTCCCCACGCCAGTCAAAAGACGCGGGTGCTCCATCGGCGTCAAGCATGACACCAGTAGCAAGCTCAATTTCCAAAGCTAGCGCCCCTTCTAACTATTCGAACAAATGTTCGATAAGTTAGAAGTGTATGACTTGACTAAGACATTTACAAAATCAAATTTTGATTCTGTTGATCAATTACAAAAAACCTGCACAGCCGCTACACGAAGCACAGCTAATTCCTCTAAGAGATCTCCAACGGAGTGTCTCCAACTGGTCCAGAAAGCATTTCTAGTCGCTTCCGGAACGAATTCAGTTTCTTTGCTCCCGAAACAGGCATGTCGCCCCATGCAGTGACCAGTCTTATGCCCTGTAGTGCCGAAAGACTCCAGATTTCAAGGCCGGCTAGGTCTTGAGGCTGCTTGCGCACCTCTCTGGTTTCGTACCCAGCCTGGTTCGCCAGTTCGAAAACGAGCGACCTTGTTACCGAGGGCAGCCAATCTGTGGAATCATCCGGACCACAAAGGACGTCCCCTTCCCACCAAACGATGGAAGACAGTGCACCATCTGCTACGTGGCCACCGGCATCGAGAATGACAGCCTCATCTGCTCCATGCAGGTTTGCCTGCCTCCTAAGCTTCTGGCAAACCGAGAGATCCGGCCCCTTGACTAAAGGTTGGTTTCGCGGGTCTGGCTCGTTCAGTGACCAAAGCGTGCAGTGCGGGCTTCTAATCGGTGCCGGTCGGATTCTGAAAAATAACTGCTGACCAATTGGCTGAAAATGGCGAAATTCGATTCTTGGAAACCACGATTCTTCCAGTGGCGTTGCGGCAATAACCGCGTCGAAGAAATCAAGCAGCTCTGGCCGAGAAATGTCAATAACCGATCTGGCAAAACGCGCAAAGTGACGGTCTAATCCGCGAACCATGCCTTCGTTCACCAGCCAGCTGTCGGCCACCGAGAGTGAGCCTGGGATGGCGTGGTCGACCGGTATCAGGTCATTACCCGTGAATTGGTAGACATCACCCGTTACGCTCATCTCAACAAGATTACGGGTCTAAAGGACTAAAGATTGCCACTTTTTAGCGAACGCATTGAGGGTTGGAGCCCAATCCCTGACACTTTTGTGTCATTTTTTGCCGCTAGCCCCAATTCATTTTGGCTCGATCGAGAGCATCACCATGATTCTCGCTACTCGATCATTGGCTCCGGACTCTACTCAGAGCAGATGCCAACCTCAGAGCCTGACTCTAGCCCAGGGCAGTTGCCCTTTAGTTTCAGGCCAGGGTTTGTCGGGGTTATTAACTATGCGCTTCCAGAAGCTGCCCGACTTGAGGTTTCTGGGATCGATGTTGATAGGGCGTTTGTCTATGACCACGACAACCGCGCCATGTTTTTCCTTGGAAACTTCGCAGAGGAGGCCGCCTTCAAGCAGTGGTTTCACGCGGCCCTACTAAGACTGGCACTGGTCGGAGGTGATGCCGCAAGTTACCAAATGACTCATGATCCAGCTTCGGCCGCTAGGTTCACCGCGCTTGATTCAAAAAGTGACTATCTGGCGAAAATAAAAACCGCGAAGGATCACATTGCAAAAGGCGACATCTATCAGCTTTGCTTGACCACCGAACTGCAGGCAGATTACGTAGGGGATCCGCTGGCACTGTTCCTGAGGCTCAGAAGGGCGCACCCAGCCCCGTACTGCACGTTTTTGAAAACAGAGCACGGGACCTACGTGAGCATTTCTCCGGAGCGGTTCATAAGCGTTCGGGGCTCAAGAGTCACCAGTTCTCCGATCAAAGGCACCAGGCCCAGGTCGAATGATCCGGCTGAAGATCTAGAGTTGCAGCAACGACTTGGCTCGGATGAAAAAGAGCGTGCTGAAAACCTAATGATCGTGGATCTGATTAGAAACGATCTGTCGAGCATTTGTGAATCAGGCAGCGTCAATGTTGAGTCACTGCTGGCAATTCGGTCCTACTCGACAGTGCACCAATTGGTATCGGATGTCAGTGGCGAGCTAGTGGAGTCAAAAAACGGGTTTGATGCCTTGCGCGCCTTGTTTCCTGGGGGGTCGATGACCGGAGCGCCAAAGATAAGTGCCTGCGCAATTTTGGAGCAACTGGAAAAGCGCGAGCGCGGTGCTTACGCAGGAGCGATTGGCTGGATTAGTGCAACCGGAGACATGGATTTGGGCATGGTTATCAGAACGGCAATCTTTGAAGCCTCGCGAGTAAAAATTGCAGTGGGTGGCGGAATTACATCAGGTTCGTACCCAGCCACTGAGCACGCCGAAGTCCAGTTGAAGGCAATGGCACTTGTTGAGGCCATGGGAGCTGAGGTCAGTTGGTAATCTATGTGTTTGAACGAAGTTGAAGGTAGCTAATTGCAAGAGAATTACGACGTCACCGAAATCCAGAATAAATGGCTTCCGGTTTGGGACGAAATAAAGCCTTTCGACTCATCTAGAGCGGATGATGCTAGGCCCACCAAGTATGTTCTGGACATGTTCCCATACCCTTCAGGGGACCTGCACATGGGCCACGCCGAAGCCTACGCACTCGGAGATGTAATAGCCAGATACTGGGCCCAGAAGGGCTACAACGTAATGCACCCGATTGGCTGGGACGCCTTCGGACTGCCGGCAGAAAACGCGGCGATTAAGCGTGGCTTAGATCCGCGCGATTGGACCTACGAAAACATCGCTCAGCAAAAAGCTTCAATGCGCAGATACGCCTGCAGCTTCGACTGGGATAGGGTCTTGCAAACCTGTGATCCTCTCTATTACCGCTGGAACCAGTGGCTATTTCTAGAGTTCTACAAAAAGGGCCTTGCCTACCGCAAGAACTCAAACGTGAACTGGTGCCCTAGTTGCCAGACTGTTTTGGCCAATGAGCAGGTCGTTCAAGGTTTGTGTGAGCGCTGTGACTCGGTGGTAACCAAGAAGGCACTGACCCAGTGGTACTTCAAGGTGACCGACTATGCCGACCGGCTCTTGGATGATTTGGACCAACTTGAGGGCAAGTGGCCCTCCAAGGTGCTTTCGATGCAGCGCAACTGGATCGGTCGCTCCCAGGGTGCAAACATTGATTTCAAGATCGTTGATTCCGAGCAAAAGATCTCGGTGTTTACAACTAGGCCCGACACGCTCTTTGGTGCAACCTTCATGGTCCTAGCCGCCGACAGCGAATTGGCAGCGAACCTGGCCGCGAATGCGTCCGACACCGTTCAGCAGGCGTTCGAGCAGTATTTGGATGGCGTCAAAAAGGCAAATGACATCGAGAGACTCGCAACGGACCGCAAGAAAACCGGTGTTTTCTTGGAGCAGTACGCGATCAATCCGCTCAGCGGCGAACAGGTTCCAATCTGGGTCTCTGACTATGTACTTGCCGACTATGGCACCGGCGCCATCATGGGTGTTCCGGCTCACGACGACCGTGACATTGAGTTTGCCAAGGCAATGGGGCTTGAAATCAAAATGGTTGTGGACACCGGGGAAGAAGACCCAGCTGTTTCCGGCATTGCCACCAGTGGCGATGGCGTGATTGTGAACTCTGGCGAACTAAATGGTCTGAGTAAACAAGATGCAATCGCAAAAGCAATTGAGATTGCAGAATCAAAGGGAACCGGAGTTGGGTCGAAAAACTTCAGGCTTCGAGACTGGCTGATCTCAAGGCAGCGCTACTGGGGAACTCCTATCCCGATTATCCACTGTGAGAAATGCGGTGAAGTTCCCGTTTCACAGGACCAGCTCCCAGTTACCCTGCCTGACAGTTCAGGATTAGACCTGCAACCAAAGGGAACCTCTCCGCTTGGTGCAGCCGATGAATGGCTGAACGTTTCCTGCCCTAGTTGCGGTGGTGCTGCAAAGCGTGACTCAGACACGATGGACACCTTTGTTGACAGTTCTTGGTACTTCCTGAGATTCCTATCGCCACACTCGGAGGAGTTCGCGTTTGATCCGGCGGAAGCCAAGAAGTGGGCACCGGTTGACCAGTATGTCGGCGGGGTGACTCACGCAATCCTGCACCTGCTCTATGCGCGCTTTTTCACAAAGGTTCTGCACGACATCGGAATGGTTGATTTTGAAGAGCCATTCACCAGGCTCTTGAACCAGGGCATGGTTTTGATGAACGGTTCCGCGATGAGCAAGTCGCGAGGCAACCTGGTGCGACTAAGCGAGCAGCTGGATATCCATGGAGTTGACGCAATCCGTCTGACCATGGCCTTTGCCGGGCCTCCCGAAGACGACATCGATTGGGCTGACGTTTCGCCTGCTGCATCAGCTAAGTTCTTGGCTCGAGCGTGGAGGATCGCCAAAGATGTAGATAGCGAGCCCACCGCTGACTTTGCTGCTGGCGACAAGGGTGTCCGCAAGGCAACTCACCAGTTCCTGGTTGGTTTTGAGGAGGCCATCGAGGCTCACAAGTTCAATGTGGGCGTGGCGAAAGCCATGGAGCTGACTAACGCCCTTCGCAAAGCTATTGATCAGGGCGTCGGACCTAAGGACATTGCTGTTCGAGAGGGCGCAGAAGAGCTAGCCAAGGCGCTAAGCCTGTTCGCTCCCTACACCTCGGAGGACATGTGGCAGTTGCTCGGTCACGAGCCTGCTGTGGCTTTGGCTGGGTTTGGAACCGTTGATCAGAGTCTCTTGGTTGAACAGAGCACGGTTGCCGTGGTGCAGGTAGATGGAAAACTTCGGGACAAGTTCGAAGTTGACCTGTCCATAACCGACGCTGAATTAGAGGCGATGGCCATGGCTTCTGCGGCGGTTCAAAGGACCATCGAGGGCAAAGAGGTCGTCAACGTCATCGTTCGTGCTCCGAAGCTTGTCAACATAGCCACAAAATAGTCCCCCATAAACAGAGACAACCCATGGCTAGAAATTTTGCAGGCAGCTCGGTTCGGACCGACGAGCTCGGCTCGATTGCACTTTGGATCGAAAATGCAGGCTGGAAGATTTCTGCCGCAGGTAAACTGACGGCGTGATGACAGGCAAAACAGTCAATTGGCATCAAGCAGCTCCAGCGAGCCTTGTTCTTATTACTGGCCCGGAGGCCTACCTAGCACAGCGTGCCGCTCGGTCAATCAAGGACCAACTGAAAGCTCAACATCCTGATCTTGAATTCACTGAGGTGCAAGACGGCGAATACTCCCCGGGATTGATCTTCAGCCTGGCAGCGCCATCACTGTTTGAGGAACCCAGAATGGTGCTGATTCAGTCTGCAGCAGAGCCCCTGACTGAAGATTTACTAAAGCTCTTTGAAGGCGGACCACAAAACTGCACGATTGTGTTGAGGTTGCCAAATTTGGTTGGCCACAACGGAAAGGCTAAGAAGGCGCTTTCGCCTATGGCTCTAAATGTCGTCTGTGATGAGGTCAAGAAAGATGCCGATCGCATCGATTTTGTGAAGCGAGAGTTTCAAAGGCTAGGTGTTCCAGTGGATCAAGCTGCGACAAGGGCATTGATTACCGCCTTCGGTTCTGACATGGGTGAGCTGGGAGCGGCATGTGACCAGCTTGCTAAGTCCGGCAAAGGCAGTATTTCACTAGCTGATGTGGACAGGACTTTCGAAGGTCGCGTTGAAACTAATGCCTTCAAGATTGCCGACGCCGCTCTTGCCGGCAATGCCTCTGAGGCAATTCGCCTATTTCGGCATGGATTCGCAACCGGGCTCGACACGGTTGCTCTGACCGCTGCGCTGTCGATGAAGATAAGACAGCTTGCAAGGTTGTTCAATGACCGCAATGCTTCTGCAGCAGCTGTTGGCATGCAACCGTGGCAGCTTGATCGAGCAAGGAAAGAACTGGCTGGCTGGAAAGAGTCGGAGTTGATTGAGTTGGTGCAGCTGGCTGCGCAAACAGATTCTGATGTGAAGGGTGCCAGCCGCGACCCGGAATATTCCATCGAGAAATTACTGCTAGCAATGGCTAAATCAGGGCAATAAAAAAGCCGAGCCATTGGCTCGGCTTTTCTAAGTAATTCTCTAGAGGCTGTTGACCTTCTTGGCGATAGCCGACTTGCGGTTTGCAGCCTGGTTCTTGTGAATGACGCCCTTGCTAACCGCCTTGTCAATCTTGCGGTTTGCGTTCACTAGAGCCTCGGCAGCAGCTGCCTTGTCGCCCGCGCTACTTGCCTCGCGCACGCTACGGATTGCTGACTTGAGCTCAGTCCTTACGGCCTTGTTGCGCTCCTCAGACTTGAGGTTGGTGCCAATCCGCTTGATCTTTGACTTGATGTTTGCCATGTTCTACTTTCTACGGCGAAAACTTTTTCACGCAGGAATCCCCGCGAACAAGGCAAAACTCTACCAGTTTGGCAACCAGTGAGCAAGCAACATGGGAGAATACCTTTGTCCAGTCTTCCCAAAATGAGGTTTATTTGTCGCCACGTGCACGGTCTGCTTTAGAGCCGGCTAAGACCAATCAGGAGCAATTGCGCAATTTCTGCATCATTGCTCACATTGATCATGGCAAGTCAACGCTTGCCGATCGCATGCTTCAGCTAACCGGAATTGTTAGCGACCGTGACATGAGGGCCCAGTATTTGGACCGAATGGACATCGAGCGCGAGCGTGGCATCACCATTAAATCTCAGGCGGTAAGGCTTCCCTGGGAGCTAAATGGGGACACTTTTGCACTGAACATGATTGACACCCCAGGCCACGTTGACTTCACCTACGAGGTGTCACGGTCACTTGCTGCCTGTGAGGGCGCGGTCTTGCTGGTTGATGCAGCTCAGGGCATTGAGGCTCAGACACTCGCGAACCTATATTTGGCCATGGAGAATGATCTAGAGATCATTCCGGTGTTGAACAAAATTGACTTGCCTGCAGCTCAGCCAGAGAAATTTGCGGAGGAGTTGGCCAATCTGATTGGTGGCTCACCCGAGGATTGCCTGCGAGTGTCGGGCAAGACTGGCGAAGGCGTCAGTGAGCTCTTGGATCGGATCGTTGAGCGGGTGCCTGCTCCGAGTGGAAATATTGACGCCCCCGCCAGGGCGATGATCTTTGACTCTGTCTATGACAGCTACCGCGGAGTTGTCACCTACGTCAGGATGATTGACGGAAGATTGTCTCCGCGTGAACAGATTCAGATGATGTCAACAAAGGCGGTTCATGAACTGCTCGAAATCGGTGTCATTAGTCCAGAGCCAACTGCCACCAAGGGCCTAGCAGCCGGTGAGGTTGGTTACCTGATCACGGGCGTAAAGGACGTGAGGCAATCAAAGGTTGGTGACACTGTCACAACCAAGCTGAAGCCAGCCACCCAGCCCCTAAAGGGCTATGCGGAACCTAAGCCAATGGTGTTTTCTGGAATTTACCCGATTGACGGCTCTGACTATCCGAACCTACGTGAGGCGCTGGACAAGCTGAGGCTTTCTGACGCTTCGCTGGTTTATGAGCCAGAAACTTCTGCTGCTTTGGGCTTTGGTTTCAGGTGTGGATTCCTTGGCTTGCTTCACCTGGAAATTATCACTGAGAGGCTCGAGCGAGAGTTCAACCTGTCTTTGATAGCGACCTCGCCGTCGGTGGTCTATGAGGTCACGCGCGAAGATAACACTCACTTCATTGTTACTAACCCTTCCGAATTTCCAGAAGGAAAAATCAAAGAGGTTCGAGAGCCGATCGTCAAGGCCACAATTTTGACACCTAAGGATTACGTCGGAACCATCATGGAGCTTTGCCAGATCAAGCGTGGAACCATGCTTGACATGCAGTACCTGGGAGAAGACCGCGTCCAGTTGCGCTACCAGCTGCCGTTAGCTGAAATTGTCTTCGACTTCTTTGACCAGCTAAAGAGCAAGACCCAAGGTTATGCGTCCCTAGATTACGAGGAGGACGGCTACCTACCTGGAGATCTGGTGAAGGTGGACTTGCTGCTGCAGGGAGAGAAGGTCGATGCCTTTAGCTCGATTGTTCACCGCGACAAGGCCTACGGTCACGGCACCAAGATCGCTGCCAAACTCCGCGAACTGATTCCTCGCCAGCAATTCGAGGTACCGATTCAAGCTGCTGTTGGCTCAAGGATTATTGCCAGGGAGACCATCAGGGCAATCCGTAAGGATGTTTTGGCAAAGTGTTATGGCGGCGACATCTCCAGAAAGCGCAAGCTTTTGGAGAAGCAAAAAGAAGGTAAGAAGCGAATGAAGATGGTGGGCCGAGTTGAGGTTCCACAAGAGGCCTTTATCGCTGCCCTTTCCTCTGAGGACACCTCGAAGAGCGAAAAGAAGAAGTAGTGGGGTCGGCTTTGCCGCTGGGCATAGCCTGGCCAGAATCAAACCTAATTCCAGCTCTCCTGGGGCACGATCAAAGCTTTCACGCCTATGTTCACATTCCTTTTTGCGAGGTTAGATGCGGCTATTGCGACTTCAATACCTACACCGCCAAGGAAATTGGGGGAGTCTCCCAGTCAGATTTTCACGAATCCATAATTCGTGAGATTCAAGTCAGCGCCAATGTCATGCGGCAATCGGGCTACCCCAGCAAAAGCCTGAAAACAATTTTCTTCGGTGGTGGAACACCATCACTTTTCAGCTCCAAACAAATTGGCGCGATTCTGAATTCACTTGAATCTGAATTTGGCTTCTCTGATGCGATAGAGATAACCACTGAGGCCAACCCGGAGTCGACTTCACCAGATTACTTGCGTGAACTTAGTGAGCTTGGGGTCAATAGATTGAGCCTTGGTGCCCAGAGTTTTGATGCCAGCGTGTTGGAGACACTGGACCGAAAGCATGACCCGGCTCGAGTGGCTCCCTTGGTTCAGTCAGCCAAGAGCCTTTGCATGGACACCAGCATCGACCTTATTTACGGTGCTCCCGGTGAATCCTTGGACTCTTGGAAGCAAACTGTTGAGAGGGCGCTCTCACTTGGGTCGGGGCACATCTCTGCCTATTCGCTAATTGTTGAGCCGGGGACCAAGCTTGCCAGGCAGATTCGTTCCGGTGAGCTGGCGCAAACTGACGAGGATTTGGATGCGGAAAAGTATGTCTTCGCCGACAGAGCATTCACGGATGCCGGACTTGATTTGTATGAGTTCTCAAACTGGGGTAAACCCTCTGCCCACAACCAGGCCTATTGGCGATCTCAGAACTGGTGGGGATATGGGCCGGGTGCCCATTCGCACCTCTCCGGTAATCGGTTTTGGAATGTCAAGCATCCGCTGACCTATCAAAATCGCGTAACCGAATCAACCGCAGTGGCCGGACTTGAATACATCGACAAGCGCACCCATCTCGAGGAGCGGTTGATGCTGGAACTTAGAACATCTGCCGGGATACCGATGGAGACTATTTCCGAGCTGGCAATAAACCCGGAGCTACTGGCGTCGTGTCAGGACAATGGGGAGCTGATGGTAATCGATGGAAACCTGGTCGTCACCGACAAGGGCCGGCTATTTGTGGACCGGATAGTGCTGCAACTGCTCACGAATTAGCTGAAGTTGTCTAGACTTGGCACTCTAGGTAGGTGAGTGCCAATGATTCCGAATCGTTCTTTGGAAGTATTGCGGGCAATTGTGGAGGATTACATCTCCTCCAATCAGCCCGTGGGTTCCAAGGCTTTGCTTGACAGGCATCCGCTCGGAGTTTCTGCGGCCACTATCCGTAATGACATGGCGTTATTAGAAGAGGAAGATCTCATCACCGCGCCTCACACTTCATCTGGCCGAATTCCAACCGAAAAGGGTTATCGACTCTTTGTTGACAAGCTCGGCGAGATCAAACCGCTTTCCAGCTCAGAGCGCAGTGCCATCGAGACCTTCTTAGGTGGTGCCACGGACCTCGATGAAATAGTTGAGAAGACAGCGCGTTCGCTGTCCTCGCTTACCAACAACTTGGCCCTGGTTCAGTACCCGTCTTTTGGAAAGTCCAAGGTTCGCCACATCGAATTGATTCAACTCAGTGACCATCGACTACTGGTGATGCTGATTACTGACAGTGGGCGGGTGCAGCAGTCACAGATTGAGTTCGTCGAGCCTATCGACTTGGAGTTGATGCCCGAGGTTAGGGGAAGGCTCAATGGAATGCTTTTCGGCGGTGCGCTAACCGAGGTGAAGTTGACCGTGGAGCGATTGCCAGAGGACTTTTCACCAGAGCGAAGAAGTTTTGTCCAAAAGGTTGTTGAGTCGCTTCAGGATCTTGTTGATGCCAACCGTCAGGAAAGATTGGTCCTGTCCGGAGCAGCCAACCTAGCCAAGCAAGACGATGCCTTTGGGGGAGAGCTTTCCTCTGTCTTGGAGGCTATTGAGGAGCAGATGGTGATGCTCAAGCTGCTGAATGAGCTGAACACCGACCAGCATGGTGTTGGCCTCAAGATTGGTTCGGAGCTAGGTGTGGCAGGGATTCAGCATGCAACCTTAATGGCTGCGGGCTATCAAAATGGCAGCACTGAGCTTTCCAAGATTGGAGTACTGGGCCCAACCAGAATGAACTACTCCGGGAACATCGCATCCGTTAGAGCGGTTGCTAGATATCTGAGCCAAGTACTGGAGGAAAATTCTTGAGCGACCATTATGAGGTTCTGGGGCTCTCGCGAGATGCAACCGAGGATCAGATCAAAAAGGCTTACCGCAAGCTTGCAAGGGAGCTGCACCCCGACCTCAACAAGGAAGAAAATGCGGAGGACCGATTCAAGCTGGTCACTCATGCCTATGAGGTCCTTAGCGACCCGCAGGCCAGAGCAAACTATGACCGAGGTGGTCAGGATGGTTTTGGGTTAGGCGACATTTTTGATACCTTCTTTGGGTCCGGTGGCCGCGGTCCGCAGTCCCGTACCCAGCGCGGTCAAGATGCCCTGCTTAGGGTTGATCTGGACCTCAAAGAGGCCGTTTTTGGAGTCAATAAGACCCTGACCATCGACACCGCTGTTTTATGCCAGGAGTGCCAGGGCAGCTGCTGCAAGCCTGGAACTTCGGTTCAGACCTGTGATATTTGCAGGGGTTCTGGACAAATACAGCGTCAGGTTCAGTCCTTTATGGGGGCCATGGTCACCACCGCGCCCTGTGGCACCTGCCGCGGCACCGGTCAGGTGATTCCTGATCCTTGCATTTCCTGTAGAGGTCAGGGCAGAGTTCGGGCTTCGCGTGACCTGGACCTAGACATACCAGCTGGAGTGTCGGACGGACTCAGGCTTCACCTGCCTGGGCAGGGTGAAGTTGGCTTCGCCGGGGGACCAAGCGGGGACATCTACCTAGAGGTTTCAGTGCGACCAGATCCAATTTTTGGCCGAGATGGCGATGACTTGGTGGCGGTGCTGGAGGTTCCGGTAGCTGATGCTGCCCTTGGCTTTGAAACCGAGATCGAGACGCTAGACGGTCCAACCTCGGTCACGGTCAAGGCTGGCGCCCAACATGGCGAAGTCGTGACTGTCAAGGGGCTGGGAGCCAACAAGCTTCGGGGCCGCGGCAGAGGTGACTTGCTGCTGCAGCTCAAGGTGCTTACTCCTAGCCGACTGGACTCGAAGCAAAAGGACATTTTCAAAAAGTTGAAGGCCCTGCACAAAGATGATTCCCCGCGCCTTGGTTCCAGAAGGGCCAGAGGAAGGTTCTAGTGCATTGGTTCTATGACCCACAAGTAACAGCCACCTCAACTAGCGTGGTCGCCAATGAGCTGACCCACTTCAAGTCGCTCAGGCTTCGAGCCGAAGAAGAAATAGCGATCACAAATGGGCAGGGCTCGGTGTTGTTTGCTCGGTGCGTGGACCCGGCCCTGGGCACCATTGCTCCGGTCAGCTTTGAGGCGAGGCAGAGGCCAAAGCTTCAGGGTCATTTGGTCCAATCGCTGGCCAAAGGCGGCAGAGACGAGGCTGCCGTGCAGGCGGCTGTCGAATTGGGTGTCAGCTCCATAACCCCGCTGCAAGCTTCGCGGTCGATCGTGGAGTGGGGCCAAAAGGCAGAGCGAAACCAAGAGCGCTGGCAGCAGATTGCTATTTCGGCCATGAAACAGTCGCAGCAGGCATTTCTTCCAATTGTCAACCCGCTCGTCAAGCCGAAGTCGCTAGTTGCTGATTCTAAAGTGCTGGTTCTGGAGCCAACGGCCCCACTGACCCTCAAGAGCCTGGCGTTGACCGAGGCTGTGACCATCGTGGTAGGGCCAGAGGGAGGCTTCGAGCAGAGCGAACTTTTGGAGTTTGAGCACAAGGGTTTTGTCCAGGCAAGGCTCGGGTCGTCCGTGCTTCGAACATCAACGGCAGGACCGGCGGCATTGGCGGTAATTCTGGCAATGGCTGGCGCTTGGGATTAGTCAGTAAACTGTCAAAGGAGGCGAACTTGGACTGTATTTTTTGCAAGATTATTTTGGGAGAACTCCCATCGGAGATAATCGCGTCAAACCAGGATGCTGTGGCTTTCCGGGACATGTATCCGCAGGCTCCAGTTCACATTTTGGTGGTTCCGAGACAGCACACCAAAAACATTGGTGAACTGGAAGATGAGGTGGTCCTGAAGGGCTTGTTTTCGCTGATTCGGGAAGTTGCCGAGACCTTCACAGACGGTGAGTTCAAGCTGCAGTTCAACTCCGGAGCCCGCGAGGGTCAATCGGTGTTCCACACCCACGCCCATGTGATCAGTCAGCGGAGCGCTTAGTGGCTTCTAGTAAGTTCCAACTTCCAGAGATAGCCCTGATCGACCTGCTGGGTCAAGAAGATAAGAACCTGCGTCGAATCGAGAGTGACCTTCAAGGCCTCAAGGTCCAGAATCGCGGTCATGAATTCACTCTGACCGGCGAGGATCAGCTGGTTCAGGTTGGCCAAGCAGCGCTTACTGAGCTGGTTGAGATGGTCAGGCAGGGACTAAGCCCCTCCGAGCACTCTGTCTCGGAAACAATCAAAATTATCCTTGAGGGCAAAAGCGAACCGGCATCAAAGATTCTTGCGGCAACGACCATTCGCGCCCCCGCAAAAACAATTAGAGCGAAAACTAGCGGTCAGAAAACTTACCTCGATTCAATAGATGAAAACACCATCACTTTTGGAATCGGTCCGGCGGGAACCGGAAAGACCTACTTGGCGGTTGCCAAAGCGGTCGAGGGTCTCTACAACAAAGAGGTCAGCAGGATCATCCTGACTCGTCCAGCGGTCGAGGCTGGCGAGAAGCTTGGGTTCTTGCCCGGAACACTGAGTGAGAAGATCGACCCTTATCTGAGACCGCTGTTTGATTCGCTGCAGGAAATGCTCGAACCAGAGGTGACGGCAAAGATGATGGATGCCGGGGTAATTGAAGTTGCACCACTTGCCTACATGCGCGGCAGAACACTTAATGACAGCTTCATTATTTTGGATGAGGCACAAAACACTACCGGCGAGCAAATGAAGATGTTCCTCACCAGATTGGGCTTCAATTCAAAGATGGTGATCACCGGTGACGTGACACAAATCGATCTGCCCGGTGGGAATTCTGGCCTTCGAATTGCACAGAATGTTTTGGCTGATGTCGAAGGATTACACATCTCACATCTATCGAGCCGCGACGTTGTCAGGCATGAACTAGTTACTCGCATTATCGACGCATATGATTTGGCGGCCACAAAATGAGCATTGAAATTTCAAACGAATCTGAGTTGGCTGTTGACCAAGAGCGAGTTTTGGCTTTGGCAGGGTTTGTTAGGGACGCACTGAAGCTTCATGCGCTTGTGGAGCTCGGCATCACCTTTGTCGACGAAGCACCTATGACTGAACTTCACATTCGCTGGATGGATGAGCCTGGTCCAACTGACGTGCTTAGTTTTCCGATGGATGAACTGCGGCCGGGCTCTGACTTGCGCGCTCCCACCGAGGGAATCCTGGGTGACATTGTTGTCTGCCCACAGGTTGCTAAGGCTCAGGCGATCACCGCGGGGCACGAGACAATTAACGAAATTTTGCTGCTCGTTACCCACGGCATGCTGCATTTGGTCGGATTTGATCATGCGGAAAAAGACGAGGAGAAGGAAATGTTTGACCTCCAAAAGCGCCTTCTACTCGAGTTTTACGAGAGTGAAACCAAATGATCATTGGCTTGGCAGGAATTGTCTTCCTGTTTGTCTTGGTGGTGGTGGCCTCGGTTCAGACCAGGCTAGAGCTAGCCGAGGATCAGCGAGCTGGCGCGCTGTCATTGGCCAGAGCACTGCTGATCAGCGTGCTTGGAGGAATTTGGGTCATCTTCGCCCCTGCAAGTGACCGCCTACGAATTGTTTGTGGGCTACTGCTGATAGTCATCTGGTTGCTTCAGCAGCTGCTTGGTCGAGTTATCGGAAAGACGAAACTGGCCGAATCTCTAACCCTTCGTGCCGAGCCCTTTGTCACCTGGTGGAGCAGGTTAGTGATGCCGATTCGACTGGTTACCCCAGAGGCCGCGGAAGAGTACGAACAGGAATTGCTTGATTCGGTTGAAGAGTTTGCTGAGACCGTTGTGCGAGAGGTAATGGTGCCGCGGGTTGATATGGAGGTTGTGGACAGTGACGCCATGCTCCAAGATGCCCTGAGCACATTCATCTCCACCGGCTTTTCTAGGTTGCCGGTGGTTGGCCAGAGCGTTGACGATGTTGTTGGCGTGCTCTATCTGAAGGACTTAGCGAGGGTGGTTCACCAGGACCCGGCACTACTTGATACAAAATCCGCCAGCGAGGCCTCCAGGCCCGCGCTATTCACGCCGGAGTCGAAGTCGGTAGCCGAGTTGCTGCAGGAAATGCAGCAGGCAAGCACTCAAATCGCGGTCGTTGTTGACGAATATGGTGGCGTCGCCGGAATAGTCACCGTGGAGGATCTGATTGAGGAACTGGTTGGAGAAATCGGAGATGAATATGACCGTGAGGTCGTGGGAATCGAAAAGCTCGATGAAGTCAGCTACCGAGTACACCCACGAACCACTCTCGACGAGATTGAAGAGCTCTGCGAAATTGAACTTGAAGATGATGATGTCGACACCATCGGTGGTCTGCTGGTGAAGACCCTAGGGGTGCTACCAAAGGGCGGCGAGCAGGTAGAAGTTTCGGGTTTGCAGTTAACAGCCGACCGGGTAATTGCCAAAAAGGGACAGCTATCGAGTGTGCTTGTGCGTAAGGTCGTAGTTGATGAGTGATTTTAGGTCGGGTTTCGTAAGCTTCGTGGGTCGACCGAACGTTGGTAAATCAACCCTCACGAATGCCATTGCCGGTGAAAAGGTAGCGATCACCAGCTCCAAACCTCAAACCACCAGGCGTGCCATCAGGGCCATCAAGACCACCGAGGCCGGCCAGTTGATAATGGTTGACACCCCCGGTCTTCACCGCCCCAGGACCCTGCTCGGGCAGCGGCTGAATGACTTGGTGAGTTCTACGATGCATGAGGTTGATGTAATCGTGTTCTGCACACCCGCCAATGAGGACATTGGCCCCGGTGACAAAAAGATCGTGGCCGATGCCCTGAAGTTTTCAAAGCCAAAAAAGATTGCCGTTGTAACTAAGTCTGAAACGGTCTCCAAGCAGAAGTTGGCTGAACACCTAATGGAGGTTTCAAAATTGCACGACTGGGATGAAATCATCCCCGTTTCGGCGATGACCAATGAGCAAGTTGAGCTCTTGGAGGGCATCTTGATTGGCTACTTGCCGGTTGGACCGCTGTTATATGAGTCTGGCGTGGTTAGCGAGGAACCGCTCGAGGATCGAATTTGTGAGCTGGTGCGCGAGGCTGCACTGAGGTTAGTAAATGACGAGTTGCCGCACTCGGTGGCGGTCACTCTAGATGAGATTGTTTATGACGAGCAGAAGCCAAAGATTCACGTTTCGCTCTGGGTTGAAAGAGATTCTCAAAAGGGAATCGTGATCGGCAAGGGTGGCTCCATGCTAAAGACCATTGGTCAAAAGGCCAGAAAAGAGATTGAGCTGTTGATGGACGAACCGGTCCATCTAGCAATCCAGGTTCGCATAGCCAAGAACTGGCAGCGCGACTCAAAACAACTCGGAAAACTCGGCTTCTAGCAGTTTTCCTGGCTTGGTGGTAACCTTTTTGGATGCGTTCAGCTCTTCTGCTTATTGGCCGCGACGAGGCTTAGCCCGGCCCACACTCGTCGCGGAGCTCACCTGCGGTCATCACTGATTTAGGCGGAGAGAAGAAATGAATAGCCAACAAAAACCATCAAATATGCCATTTGGCAGGTATCAACCATTCCACGAGCAAATTCAAGTAGAGCTTGAGGATCGCACCTGGCCAAGCAAGCGAATTACCGCTGCCCCGCAGTGGTGCGCTGTTGACCTACGAGACGGCAACCAGGCCCTTATCGACCCGATGAATGCCGAGCGCAAGCTCGAGATGTTCAAGCTGCTTGTGCGCATGGGTTACAAGGAGATTGAAGTCGGTTTCCCATCGGCATCGCAGACAGACTTTGACTTCGTGCGGTTGCTCATCGAGGAAAACCACATTCCCGAAGATGTCACAATCCAGGTTCTAACCCAGTCCCGAGATCATTTGATCGAACGTACCTATGAGTCGATTGCCGGCTCAAAAAGGGCAATTGTCCACTTCTACAACTCGACCTCGGTTTTGCAGCGAAGAGTTGTATTTGGCCAGGACAAAGAAGGAATCAAGAAAATTGCCACGGATGCGGCAAGAAAGTGCCTGGAACTCGAGGCGACAATTCCAGACACAGAGGTTCTCTACGAGTACTCACCAGAGTCTTACACCGGCACTGAGCTTGAATATGCTGTTGAGGTCTGCAATGCAGTTGCCGCGGTTATCAAGCCAACGACCAAGCGCAAGCTGATAGTTAATCTTCCAGCAACCGTGGAAATGATCACTCCAAACATTTACGCCGATTCGATCGAGTGGATGTCACGGCACCTTCAACCACGCGAGGCAATCGTGTTGTCGCTACACCCTCATAATGACCGTGGAACTGCGATTGCTGCGGCCGAGCTTGGTTACATGGCTGGCGCCGATCGTATTGAGGGTTGCCTTTTTGGCAATGGAGAGCGAACCGGAAACGTTGACCTTATTACCCTTGGCCTGAACCTGTTCAGCCAGGGAATTGACCCAATGATTGACTTCAGCGACATTGATGAAATCAAGCGAACCGTCGAGTATTGCAATCAACTTCCAGTGCATGAGCGCAGCCCGTACGGCGGAGATCTTGTTTACACGGCATTCTCCGGATCTCATCAGGATGCCATCAAGAAGGGCTTCGATCACATGGCCAAGGACGCCTTGGCCGCAGGGGTAGAGGTCGACAAGCAAACGTGGGCGGTCCCTTATCTACCAATCGATCCAAAGGATGTTGGAAGAAGCTATGAGGCCGTGATTCGCGTGAATTCGCAATCCGGCAAGGGCGGGGTTGCCTACCTACTGAAGACGGACCACAGCTTGGATCTTCCTCGCAAGCTTCAGATTGAGTTCTCAAGGGTGATCCAGGGTCATACCGATTCCGCAGGTGGTGAGGTGAGCTCAGAGCGAATCTGGGAAATATTCCAGGACGAGTACCTGCCAGCTATCGAAGATCAAACCAAGTGGGGTCGATTTGAACTGCGCCGCATGCGAACCGAAAGCGAAATGGACGGTGAAGTCCAGATTGAGGTCGTTCTCCGCGACGGCGACGGTGAGTTTGAAGCTAAGTCCACAGGAAACGGTCCCATCTCAGCATTCCTGGGAGTGTTAGGCGAGAAGGGGCTCAAGATTCGTCTACTGGATTACGTTGAGCACACCCTGAGTGCCGGTGGAGATGCGCTTGCTGCTGCATACATCGAGCTGGAGGTTGACGGTCAAGTCTTGTGGGGTGTCGGTATTGATGGCGACATCGCAACGGCTTCTCTGAAGGCATTGATCAGTGCGACAAATAGGGCGCTCAGGGCAGCTGTTACCGCCTAAATCGGTAATTGTTGGGATACTTGTTTCATGCCCCACTACCGAGATGAAGCCGTAGTAATACGCACCCACAAGCTCGGTGAAGTAGATCGCATCGTTACCCTGCTGACAAAGAACCATGGTCAGGTTAGAGCCGTGGCAAAAGGGGTTAGAAAGACCTCAAGTCGGATTGGCGCAAGACTCGAACCGTTCATGGTTGTCGATGTTCAGCTTTATGAGGGGCGCAACCTGGATACGGTTTCACAGGTTGAACAACTTGCCAACTACGGAGCAGTAATTGTTGATGACTATGCTCGCTACACGGCGGCCAGTGCTGTGGTGGAGGCCGCTGAGCGCCTTACCAGGGAAGACTCATCCTCCAAGCATTACCTGCTGGTACTGGGGGCGCTTAGGGCTCTCAGTGCCAAAGAGCAGGCATCTGATCAAATTCTCGACTCTTATTTGCTTCGAGCCTTAGCAATCTCCGGCTGGATTGCGAACCTGACCTCCTGCCAGGGGTGTGGCTCAGATCAGACGGTTTTGTTTTCGGTGCATTCGGGTTCGGTGAGCTGCGCTAACTGTGCGCTGCCTGGGTCGGTGCGGCTTGGAGTTGAGGGCATTGCTCACGTTGGTTCACTTCTGGCTGGTGACTGGCAGGGCGTTTCACAGGCAACCTCCGCAACCCGCGCCACCGTCAGCGGTGTTGTGGCCGGATATCTGCAGTGGCAGCTAGAACGGGGCCTTAGGTCCCTCGAGCATGTGGAGCGCGCATGACGCTACTAAACGATCCGGCCAGAACAGCACCAGTCTTTGAGACAGTGCCAGAACACATTGCGATGGTTATGGATGGAAACGGGCGCTGGGCAAACTCCCGGGGACTAACCAGAACTGAAGGCCACAGGGCAGGGGAGATTGCACTGTTGGAGGCAGTTGCCGGCGCTGCCAACGCCGGTGTGAAGAATCTAACCGCATTCGCTTTTTCCACAGAAAACTGGAAGCGCTCACCCGATGAAGTGAAGTTTTTGATGGGCTACAACAAGGACGTGCTCAGAAGGCGACGTGATTTGTTGATGGATTGGAATGTTCGGATTCGTTGGGCAGGGGAGCGCAAGCGGCTCTGGCCCTCCGTGGTTCGGGAACTTCGTGATGCAGAGGCTTTGACCGCTCAGAACACCGGCCTGACATTGACTATGGCCGTGAATTATGGCGGCCGGCAGGAGCTTGTCAGCGCAGTTAGATCACTGGCCGAAGATGTGGCAGCGGGTAGAGTTTCGCCGAAATCGATCAACGAGAAGAGTTTGCAGAAGCGGCTCTACGTGCCGGAGCTCCCGGATGTTGACATGTTCCTTCGTTCCAGCGGAGAGCGCCGCATTTCCAACTTCATGCTCTGGCAGTCCAGCTACGCCGAATTGATTTTTCAGGATGTGTTGTGGCCAGACTTCACAAGGGAGAGCATGTGGGAGGCTATTCATGAATTTGGTAGAAGGCAGCGCCGCTTCGGCGCAGCCGAAGATGCGCCACTAAACTAGAAACTCGCTAAACAAAGCCCCTATCTCGGAGAATTATGGCAACCCAAAAACTAGATCAAGTTATCTCACTGGCAAAGCGAAGGGGCTTTGTGTTCCAGGCTGGTGAGATTTACGGCGGATCGCGTTCGGCGTGGGACTACGGTCCGTTGGGCGTAGAGCTAAAGGAAAACATCAAGCGTCAGTGGTGGCACTCGGTGGTATCTGGTCGCGACGACGTTGTTGGGTTAGATTCCTCAATCATCTTGCCTCGCAAGGTTTGGGAAGCCTCTGGACACGTTGAGGCTTTCGTTGACCCGCTGATCGAGTGCACAAGCTGCCATAAGCGCTTTCGAGCAGACCACTTGGAAGAGGCCTTTGAAGAGAAGAAGGGCCGCGCACCTAAGTCAATGGCTGAAATTGCCTGCCCGAACTGTGGTGGCAAAGAAGTGTGGACTGAGCCAAAGAGTTTTAATGGTCTCCTAAAGACCTCGCTTGGACCCGTAGAAGACGAGAGCGGCATGCATTACCTGAGGCCGGAGACAGCTCAGGGAATCTTTGTGAACTTTAACAACGTGCTGAATGTCTCGCGCATGAAGCCACCGTTTGGCATTGGCCAGATGGGAAAGAGCTTTAGAAACGAAATTACTCCAGGAAACTTCATCTTCCGAACCCGTGAGTTCGAGCAGATGGAAATGGAATTCTTTGTCAAGCCCGGTGAAGACGAGAAGTGGCATGAGTACTGGATTGAACAGCGCCACAATTGGTATCTAGACCTCGGTATCAACCCAGACAACCTTCGCTTGTTCGAGCACCCGAAGGAAAAGCTCTCGCACTACTCAAAGCGAACTGTTGACATCGAGTACCGATTTGGTTTCCAGGGCAGCGAGTTCGGAGAGCTCGAGGGAATTGCGAACCGAACCGACTACGACCTAAAAACCCACTCAGCCGCATCCGGAGTTGACCTGAGCTACTTTGATCCAACCGAAGAGGCCAGATGGACTCCTTTTGTTATCGAACCTGCTGCCGGTCTGACTCGCTCATTGATGGCATTCCTGGTTGATGCCTACACTGAGGACGAGGCGCCAAACGCCAAGGGCGGCGTGGACACTAGAACGGTCCTGAGGCTGGATTACAGGCTTTCGCCAGTCAAGGCAGCGGTCTTGCCGCTAAGTCGGAATGAGGCACTGAACCCAATCGCTAAGGATCTTTCTGCTGAACTTAGAAAGAACTGGAACATTGATTTTGACGATTCCGGTGCTATCGGACGTCGTTACCGTCGCCAGGATGAGATCGGAACTCCGTTCTGCATCACTGTCGACTTCGAAACCCCAGAGGATCAAGCGGTAACTATTCGTGAGCGTGACTCGATGGCTCAGGAGCGCGTGGCTCTGGACAAGGTAGCCAGTTATCTATTCGAAAGACTCAGCTAGATTCTTGGGCCTTAGATACGGAGCCAAGACATTCGAGGTGCCAGTCGTGCTGGCGCCAATGGCCGGTATAACAAATACTGCCTATCGAAGACTTTGCCGTGAATATGGAAACGGCCTGTTTGTCTCAGAGATGGTCACCTCTAGGGCGCTGGTTGAGCGCACCGAAGAGTCGATGCGGCTAATTGGTCACCACGAGTCAGAACAGTTTCGTTCGGTTCAGCTATATGGCGTTGACCCAACCACTATTTCTCGAGCCGTGAAAATGCTGGTTGATGAAAACCGAGCAGATCACATCGACCTGAACTTTGGATGCCCGGTTGCCAAGGTCACCAGAAAGGGTGGCGGTGCCGCGCTTCCCTGGAAGCATGAGCTGTTTGAAAAAATCGTGCAGGCCGCGGTTGGCGCTGCGGGTGACATCCCCGTAACAGTGAAGATGCGCAAGGGCATTGACAGCAATCACCTGACGTTTCTAGATGCCGGTAAGGCTGCCAGGGACGCTGGCGTCAGCGCTGTCGCGCTTCACGGCCGCACCGCAGAAGATTTTTACTCTGGGAAGGCTGACTGGGAGGCGATAGCCGAACTTCGGGAATCACTTCCTGATGTGCAGGTTTTGGGTAATGGAGACATCTGGTCTGCAGCTGACGCGGTTTCCATGATGAATCAGACCGGAGTTGACGGCATTGTTGTTGGCAGGGGATGCCTGGGGCGCCCCTGGCTATTTCAGGATCTAGAACGCGCGATTTCTGCCTACATCGCTGGTGACAAGCAGCCGGCTGTGCAAGAAGTAATGCCTACGCTCGGTGAAGTGGCGGACGCGTTCTACCGTCATGCGGAACTGCTAACTGAGTTTTTTGAGCAGGAGGACAGGGCCTGCCGCGATATTCGAAAGCACGTTGCCTGGTACTTCAAGGGCTATCCGGTCGGTGGTGAATTCCGGGCTGCTCTGGCCAGAGTGGAATCACTGCAACAAGCAGCGGACTTACTTGGAACCCTGGAGCGAGACCTGCCTTACCCGGGTGAAGAGGCTGAGGGGCCCAGGGGTCGCCTTGGGTCACTGAAATCCTGCTCGCTACCCGAGGGCTGGCTCACCTCTCGAGAGCTAAGCGAGGAGCACAGGTCTCAACTTGAATTTGCTGAGTTATCAGTTTCGGGCGGTTAGTGAAATGACTCTAAACCCCGATGCTGGATACCAAGGTGCTGATTTAGAACGATTTGTGCCGCAGCCTAGATCCCAAAGTGTTGGTCGAGGAGAGTTCGCAAGAGACCGAGCGAGGGTCTTGCACTCGGCTGCATTTCGAAAGCTGAGCGCCAAAACTCAGGTGCTGTCACCATCTTCTGGGGACTTTGCAAGAACCCGACTGACTCACTCGCTAGAAGTTGCTCAGGTCGGAAGAGAGCTGGCAACAGCACTCGGCGTGAACCCTGACCTGGTTGATATGGGCTGCTTGGCACACGACTTGGGGCATCCTCCTTTTGGACACAACGGAGAGGCCGCTCTAAATTTTTGGGCTGCGGACATTGGCGGGTTCGAGGGTAACGCGCAGACCTTTAGGATCCTGACGCGACTAGAACCAAAAATTTATGACGACTCCGGTATCTCGCGCGGATTGAACCTGACCAGATCATCCCTTGATGCCGCGACCAAATACCCTTGGCGGCTTTCTCGCGCCAGCGAATTCGGGAGTCTCACAAAATTTGGTGCCTATGATGACGACTTAGAGGTGTTCGAGTGGATGCGGCAGGGCGCACCAGAGGGCATTAAGTGCGTTGAGGCACAGATTATGGATTTTGCCGATGATGTCGCCTACTCAGCCCATGACTTTGAGGATTCCATTGTTGAGGGGTTTGTGAACCCGGCAGACCTGAGTGACCCCAGCTCTGACGTAGGCTTGATCGAGGAGATTAGCAAGTGGTCCGACGGAGAGCTCTCGCGGTCAGACCTCGAGGTTGCCCTGGCATCGCTTCGCAGCTCATTGCATTGGCTGCAGACCTTTGATGGCTCCGCACAGCACCTCGCCAAACTGAAGAATCTCACGAGTGACCTGATTGGGTCTTTTGTTTCTAGGACCACCGATGCGATCCTTGCCGCTGCGGCCAGTAAATCGTTGGCGAGATATCGTGCCGGGGTAATTGTTCCCGTGAAAGTTCGGAGTGAAATCGCAGTTTTGAAGGGGATTGTTGCCTCCGCTGTCATGACGCATAATTCCCGCCAGCCCTATTACGAACAGCAGCGCGAGCTGCTGATTGAACTGGCAGACGCAATGCTTGGGAAAAATGGGGCAGAGCTAGACCCGGTTGCAAAAGAGCTTTGGGACAAGTGCGAGAGCGACCGAGCAAGAAAACGAGTGATCGTGGACTTTGTTGCCTCACTTACCGATCCAGCTGCGATTGCCCTTCATTCCAGAGTCTGCGCTTAGGATTTGGTTATGGCAGGCAGAGTTGCGCAAAAGGACGTCGAGGAGCTCAAGGAGCGTGCCGACATCGTTGAAATTGTCGGCTCGTACGTCTCTCTTAAGCCAGCTAGTGCCGGGTCATTCAAGGGGCTGTGTCCATTTCACGATGAGAAGTCACCAAGCTTCAATGTCAGGGCCAACCCAGCCTTTTATCACTGCTTCGGCTGTGGTGCCGGTGGCGACGTCTACAAGTTCATCCAGGAGATCGAGTCAATTTCCTTCGCGGAGGCGATTACCCGTTTGGCAGACAAGGTTGGCTACCAGCTAAATTTCGAACAGGGGACCGAAGAGGGTTCAACCAGGTCCAGACTGCTTGCCCTGAACAAGTTTGCAGCGGAGTTTTATCAGGAGCAGCTATCCGGAAATGAAGGCGAAGCCGGGCGCGATTTTCTGGTTTCCCGAGGTTTTGACGAGGCTGCATGTCGCAACTTTGGAATTGGTTATGCACCAAAGGGCTGGCAGAACCTAATCGACGCTGCCACCAAACAAGGCTACGAACTGGCTGAACTTGTAACCGCGGGATTGGCCATGGAGAGCGACAAGGGTGGCTACGATCGCTTTCGGGGCAGAGTTCTCTGGCCAATCAGAGATGCAAATTCGCAGGTGTTGGGCTTCGGTGCCAGAAAACTTTATGAAGACGATCAGGGGCCAAAATATCTCAACACCCCGGAGACCCCCGTCTATCACAAGAGCGCGGTGCTCTACGGTTTAGATCTTGCCCGAAAGTCGATTGTAAAGACCCGGCAGATTGTCGTGGTTGAGGGCTACACCGACGTGATGGCATGCCATTTAGGTGGAGTAGAGACGGCCGTGGCAACCTGCGGCACGGCTTTTGGCGAGGAGCACATACGCATCATCAATCGCCTCCTTGGGCAATCAACAGAGCCAGCTGAGGTTATTTTCACCTTTGACCCTGATGCAGCCGGTGAGAAAGCTGCACTCCGCGTCTATGGCGACAGCTCCAAGTTCAATGCGCTCACATTTGTTGCCAGCGGACCGGATGGTTTGGACCCCGCTGATTTGCGCCAAAACCGTGGGGACTCGGCGATTCCGGCGATGCTCGCAAACAAGAAGCCGCTTTTTGAATTCGTGATCCGACACCGGATTGCCCAATTCTCTCTGCAGGACCTTGATTCGAGAGTGGCCGCGGCAAGGGCGGCGGCGCCAGTGGTCGCACAAATCTCAGATCCAGCACTGAAGGCCGGCTACACAAAAGCCCTGGCTGACTGGGTTTCTCTCGACAGCTTTGAAATTGAGCAGCTGGTGAGAACCGGGACTAGGCAGCAGGTTCAAGAGCGGGTGGAGCCTATGCGACAGGCAGGGACTCCTGCGGCAGTGCTGAACCCGCAAGGAAAACTTGAAAGACAGATTCTTGAGGTATTGCTTCAGGCGCCCGGTTCTTTTGATGCAGGGCAGCTCCGAAGAATGATCGCGGCCGGGCTCTCTGACCCACAGCACCAGCGAATTCTTGAAGTTGCCAGCACAAGTTCTTCAGACCTTGGTGATCACAACTTTGCAAGCATCTTGTCCACCAAGGTCAGTGACACCGATGTTGATCTGGTTCGCGCATTGGCGCTGGCGGAACTGCCGGTTCAAAATGAAGCCGGTCTTGAGAGGTATGCCAAGGGAATTGTTCGCACGGCCATGTTGAACACGTTGGCTCGGGAAAAGCAGGATCTCATGGCAGCACTCAGGAGAATTGATGCAACCGCCAGCTCAGAACAGCTGGATCAGGTCCAACGCGAATTAGTTGCTCTGGAAACTGAGCGTCGCGATTTGATGAAATAGCCCAAGCATCTGCTAATGTTGTCAGGCGCCCTTCGGGGATGCATTCCTCGGTAGCTCAATTGGCAGAGCAATCGGCTGTTAACCGATAGGTTCTTGGTTCGAGTCCAAGCCGAGGAGCCATTACTTGAAAGCCAACATGACAAAACAAGTGATTTCCACCTCTGTTTCTGTTGGCATTGCCACGGGTCTTTATGGGATTTCCTTTGGTGCAATAGGCGCAGCCGCAGGCTTGTCAGTCCCAGCAGTGATGCTGTTGAGCTTGTTGATGTTTTCCGGTGCTAGTCAGTTCGCTTTTGTCGGAGTAATTGCAGCCGGAGGCGCCCCAATCACGGCAATTTCCTCGGCTTGGCTGCTTGGTGTCAGAAACTCGTTCTATGCCATCCGTCTGAGCCCTGTTATTGGCCCTAGGGGGCTTTGGCGACTACTTGCAGCCCAACTAACCATTGATGAGTCAAATGCCGTCTCAGCCGCTCAAGAGCAACCAAAGGATCAGAAGCTTGGTTTCTGGCTAACTGGCGTTGCAGTGTTTATCTTTTGGAACTCGGCTACTTTGCTGGGGGCAATTGGCGGCAACCTGCTCGGTTCTGTTGAAACCTGGGGTCTTGACGGGGCCGCCGCCGCGGCCTTCCTGGGACTTTTGTGGCCGAGGCTTCGGGGCAGCACCTGGTTGGCGGTCGCTGGGGCGAGTGTGGCATTGATTGCTATCCCATTTACTCCGGCTGGAGTGCCAGTGCTGTTGGCGGCTGCAATTGCGCTGTTGCCCATCGGGGGTAAAAAGTGATTTCGAGTGTGATTTTTGCTTCGATTGCGGTCTATAGCTGGAAACTTCTGGGATACCTGATTCCAGCCCGATACATAACTGCAAGCAGGCAGCAGCTTGCAGAGCGCATCACGGTTTCATTGCTAGCGGCACTAGTTGTGTTGCAGGGTTTTGCGCTTCAGAACAGCATTGTGCTTGACGCAAGAGCTGCCTCGTTGGCGGTGGCTGCAGCACTATTGGCGCTAAGGGTTCCGTATATCTTGGTTGTGTTAGCCGGAGCCCTCACGGCTGCTGGCCTCCGGGCTCTAGGGCTCTAGGTAATCCTGGCCAGGTAGCCACGAGAATCCGGGTTCACCCCAGCCGCTTGCCTTGATTGCCTTTTTCATTGGTTTCTTATAGGGCTTCTGAAGTCGGTCGGCATAGAGCATTCCATTTAGGTGGTCGTACTCGTGCTGAAAAATCCTCGCCAACCAACCGGTTGCCTCAATCGTGTATTGCTGACCTTCCAGATCTGTTGCGATCAGCGTCGCAGCTTGTGACCTTGCCAAGGGGAAGCGCTCACCGGGAATCGACAGGCAGCCCTCCATGTCCGATTCCGGGTCACAGTCCGCTGGATCGTATGGGCTAACTGTAAGTTCCGGATTGATTGCAACACCGCGATAACTGACGTCTTGATCATCCCAGGAGAATACGAAGATGCGTAGCCCAACTCCTATTTGTGGGGCTGCGAGGCCAACGCCTGGTGCCTTGTCCATGGTTTCGTACATGTCTTGAACTAGTTCCCTGATCGAATCTGTGATCTGGGGCACTTCTTTGGCGACCGTGTGGAGCACGGGCTCACCGGTTATCTGGATTCTCTGCAATGGCACCACACCAATCTAGCGAACCTTTTCAGCAAATTGGTCTAGGCTTGCTAAGGCTCGAATCACAGGAGAAAAGTATTGTTCTCACCCGAACTAGTCAGACTTCTGGCGATACTGCTAGCCATAATTGGTGCGGTATTTCTGTCACTAGGCGCTCAGTTCCAGAATGATGCGGTAACCAAGCATCACGCCCCCGCTCAAACTCGTTTGGGGGGACTAACCCTTAGGCAGGTTGCGGACTTGCTTCGTCGCCCGAGGTGGC
Organism: Micrococcales bacterium UBA2037; assembly: GCA_002333405.1. Lineage (GTDB taxonomy): Bacteria > Actinomycetota > Actinomycetes > Actinomycetales > Microbacteriaceae > Aquiluna. The sequence goes on from DDBH01000010.1 coordinate 126,245, forward strand.
TTACCGGCACCAGCTTTCTGGTTCTTGCAATCCTGTTTCAGCTTTCCGCACTGGCTGTGGCTCCGTTGATTGTTGTTCAGCCGATTGGTGCTGTAGCCCTGATAATTACCTCCATCTTGAACGCTCGTATCTATAAGGTTCGCTTGAACCCCAAGACCTTTCTTGCAATTGGCTTGACCACACTTGGAGTAGGTGGATTTGTGGCATTTGCGGCCTCCAGCGCTGTAGCGGTTGAGCTGAGCAATCAAAAGCTTCTGCAAGTAGTCGGGATCTTGTTTCTGCTGCTTATGATGTTCGCATTTTTGTTCTGGCGCTCAAAGGGACAAGTGACGGCACTCCAGTACATTTTTGGTGCAGGAGTTCTCTACGGGTTCGTAGCTTCACTGGCCAAGGTTGTGCTTCAGAGGCTTTTTCAACAGGACTATGACCTGTTGACGCTGTTGGCACTTGCCTCACTGATTGGGGCGACGGTGCTTGGAGGCTGGTTCGTGCAGAATGCCTACTCTTCGGGGCCTCCAGATTTAGTGATTGCGGGCCTAACGGTCATTGACCCAGCTGTGGCTGTGGGGATAGCGATTGTTATCCTTGGTGAAGCCGAGGGGGCCACAATGACTCAGGTCATTGGCTTTGCACTTGCTGGGCTGATTGCGATTGCCGGTGTTTTGACGTTGAATAGGGTTCATCCACAACTGAGCCAGAAGGACGACAGTGAGTAATCCGATCAAGGTGCTGATTGCATGCGACACGTTTGCTCCGGACATCAACGGTGCCGCTAGGTTTGCCGAGCGACTGGCCGGTGGGCTGGTTAGAAACGGCAACGAAGTGCACATCATTGCTCCGAGCAATGAGGACTGGCACGGCACGCGCATAGAAACTCACGACGAAGCACAGATGGTTGTGCACCGCCTGAAGAGCCATCGACTGCGCAATCACAAGACTCTTCGCTGGCCGACACCATTTGGGATGACCCGCACTATTCGCAACATCGTGAAGGATGTAAATCCAGACGCGCTACACATTCAATCCCACTTGATGGTTGGGCGCTTTGCATTGAGGGCTGCTAAAGGCTTCAAGGTTCGCAAGATAGCTACCAACCACATCATGCCTGAGAACCTGCTCCGCTACTCGCTGTTGCCAAAATTCCTGCACCCATTGGCCATGAAGATTATTTGGGCAGATGCTGGTCGAATCCTCAAACACATGGATGCGCTGACCACTCCAACCAGGAGGGCCGCGGATCTACTAGAGCGAGCCGCCAAGCTTGAGGGAGTCCTGGCTATTAGCTGTGGCATTGATGCATCCCGATTCGCCAACAACACGCCCACGCAGAACGAGAAACCTGTAGCGCTGTTTCTCGGGCGTCTCGACGACGAAAAGCGGCTCAATATTCTCTTGGATGCCATAGCGAGACTTGATAGTCACCCGGACCTTAGGCTGCAACTAGTCGGCGACGGGGGAGAGCGGGAGCGACTTACCAAGCAGGCCGCAACTTTGGGCATCAGCGATCGCGTTGAATTTCTTGGACACATCACCGATCAGGAACTTCCGGGTGTGTATGAGAACTGCACCGTCTTTGTGATGCCTTCCATCGCCGAATTGCAGTCAATTGCAACCATGGAAGCTATGGCCTCAGGAAGACCAATTATTGGTGCGGATGCCATGGCTCTGCCTCACCTGGTGCACGACGGTGACAATGGGTATCTATTCCCTCCCGACGATTCAGACGCGCTGGCGGACAGGCTGCATCGGGTGCTTTCGGCCGACCACGCAGAGCTGTCTCGAATGAGTGAGAACTCGCTGCACTTGATTCAGGCTCACGACATCAACCGCACCATCACCATCTTCGAGGATCTCTACCGAGGCGTTGGCGAGAACCGGCCAACCACGGCCGATAATGAGCCCTCCTACATGATCCCAATTGGCCGCCTCTCTGCTGGTGTTAGAAAGCGACTGAATGATTTCAGGCAGGACGCGGTTAATCTGAGGCGCAGAGCTGAGGATGCTTCCGAAAGCGCCCGAGGTCGATTCTCTGAGGCTGCCGAGGGAGCCAGAGGGCGTTTGACTGAAGTCCGTGAGGAAGTGCGAGAGCAACTGTCTGAGTTCCGTTCAGACGTTAGCGAAGCGGCAAAAAAGCTGCGGAGAAAAAAAGACTAAACTCGTAAATGGCTGGGGGCGTTAGCTCAGCCGGTTAGAGCAAACGACTCATAATCGTTCGGTCGCGGGTTCAAGTCCCGCACGCCCCACTTACTTGCCTTCTTGTTCCTCTAAGTAACAGCTGGCACAAAGCGATTCGTAGCTGACTTTGTCGCCATCAATAGCAACCTGGTCGCCGTCAAAGGTGAAAACCCCATTTAGCATTCGCGCATTGAACATGGCTTTGCGCCCGCAGCGACAGATTGTTTTGAGCTCCTCGAGACTGTGCGCAATTTCCATGAGCCTTCGACTTCCAGGAAATGAAAGAGTTTGAAAGTCCGTTCTAATGCCATAGGCAAGAACTGGGATCTTGTCCAATACAGCTAGTTCTAGGGCCTGATCTACTTGCTTGGCTGTCAAAAACTGTGATTCGTCAATCAGCAGACAAGCTATTGCTTGGCCGTGGGTCTTTTTAGCCAGAGCGCTGGCCTCGTGAAAAATAGCGCGAAGGTTCTGATCGGGCTCAACCAGGAAGTCAACATCCCTTGAAACTCCAAGTCTTGAAACGATGGCCCTGTCTCCCTTGGAGTCGATGGCTGGCTTGGCCAGCAACACCTTTTGGGAGCGCTCCTCGTAATTGAATGCGGCCTGCAACAGGGCAGTTGACTTGCCTGAATTCATTGCACCGTAGCGGAAGTAGAGTTTGCTCATTTGTTATTACAGTAGCGCCTTGACCGCTCCCAATCAGCTATCACGTCAGCGATTTATTAGATGATTTGGGAGAGGAACTTTTTGGTGCGTGCTTCTTTGGGGTTGTCAAAGATCTGCTCGGGTGTTCCCACCTCAACGATCTCTCCGTCTGCCATAAACACAACTCGGTCTGCGACCTCACGGGCGAAGCCCATTTCATGGGTAACCACGATCATGCTCATGCCGTCACGAGCAAGCTCCTTGATAACATCAAGCACCTCGTTGATCATCTCGGGGTCCAACGCGCTAGTTGGTTCATCAAACAGCATGACCTTTGGTTTCATCGCCAATGCTCTTGCAATTGCAACGCGCTGCTGTTGCCCTCCGGAGAGTTGTGCCGGGAACTTGTCTGCTTGCTCTGGAATTTGGACCCGCTCGAGCAGGCTCTTGGCAAGCGCTTCGGCCTCGGCCTTGGGCATGTTACGGACCTGACGAGGACCCAGTGATATGTTCGAAAGGATGGTTAGGTGCGGGAAGAGGTTGAATCCCTGAAAAACCATGCCGGTTTCCTTGCGAATCTCAGAGATGTTTCTGACGTCTCGGGTTAGTTCGGTTCCGTCAACAACGATTCGCCCCTCGTCGTGCTCCTCAAGCATGTTGATGCAGCGAATCATTGTGGACTTGCCAGAGCCTGAAGGTCCGATTACAACCACTACCTCCTGGCGGCCCACTCTAAAATTAATGTCCTTCAGTGCGGTGAAGTCCTTGAAGCGCTTGACTACGTGCTCCATCGTGACGATCGGCTCGGCACTGTCGCCACCCTTGATCTGCGTTGCGTCGGTAAAAGCTTGTTCGGTCATCTGATGCCCACTCCCAGTTTTCTCTCTAATCTTTGGCTTTCGCGACTCATTACGTAGGAGCCAACCCAGAACAGTAGTGCTACGAAACCTAGCGATTCATAGACCAAACCTTGTCCGAGGTAGTCGTCCTGCTTTGTGATGGCCTCGCCAACCTTCAAAAGCTCCAGCATGCTCAGGGCTGCCCCTGCCAACGTGGTGTCTTTGAACAAGCTAATGAATTGCCCAATTTGGGCAGGAATCACGTTGCGCAGTGCCTGCGGCAAGGTGATCAAGAAAATTATCTTGACGGTCGATAGCCCCAGGGCCTTACCAGCCTCGGTCTGCCCCTTGGAAATTGACTGCAAACCACCGCGAATGATCTCAGCGAGATAGGCGGCTGTAAACATGGTGAAGACGGTCACCGCCCTAAATATTGCGCCAGGTGCAATCTCGGATGGGATGAAGAATTCTAGAGCTACACCTGCCAGTAGCAACAGCACAAACAGTGGAGCACCGCGGACAAGCTCGATGTAAGAGGTGCAGACTAGGCGGACGATTGGCAGTGAGGACCTACGGCCCAGTGCCAGGAAGACACCCAGTGGAAACGCCAGAGCAATGCTGAGGATTGCGATATAGACGTTGATGAGGAACCCACCCCACTCGCTGAGGTCTGAAACCAGCAGAGTTTGAATAATCATCACGAGCGGCAGCGCAACTAGCAGAATTTGCCAGACCAGCCATGGGATCTTGGCTAGAACAGCGATCTTCCTGCGGGCTAGACCGACAAGGCGCCCCAGGGCGATGGCCGCCACTGTTCCAATACCAAGCAAAACCGCATCGAGGGTGCCAGCCAAGGCGATGATGATCGCACCTAGGGCAATAATCAAACCAAATCGACTGAGAAGCCCGAAGCCAGTTTTGATTAGGCTGGTTCTATTATTCAGATCCCGTTTGGAGCTGGAGGCCACCGCGCCAATCCAGAAAGAAAGCGCCAAGATGGAGGCTCCAAGCATCCACATCAGCTCTTCTGGGAATCGACCGACCAACAGTAGCTTCAGGTTTACCTGAATGATTTCCCAGCGTCCGGTTATGAAAATAAACTGGAGTAGCTGCCAAATCACCCAGCCACTAAGTGCGGCAACGGCTACAGAAATAATGGAGTCCCCGACGGAGCGGAACAAGTTGCGCTTGAGCCAGATAATCATCGCTCCACCAGCGCTAACTTACGGTTGAAATAGTTCACTACCAAGCTCGTGACCAGCGAGATGGCCAAGTAGACAAGCAGGGTCAAGGTGAAGGCCGGAACCGCGGGGGAACCGTTTCCAACAGTAATCTGAGCCACCTGAGTAAGCTCAAAATAGCTGATTGTTGCGCCTAGAGATGAATTCTTGATTAGGTTCAAATACTGATTTCCGAGAGCTGGCATAGCAACCCTAAAGGCCTGCGGGAGAATAATAAGGCGCATCTTCTGCCCTGCACTTAGGGCGATGGCGTCGGCGGCCTCGCCCTGACCCTTCGGCACAGCCAGAATCGAACCTCGCACGATCTCAGCGATGTGACTGCTGGTGTAGACAACGAGCGCAACCAGCAGTGCAAAGAAGGAAGGATCAAGCCTTAGACCGCCCACTGTTCCGCGGCCTTCTACAAACGGGAGTGTCCAATTGAAGCCAAGCAGTAGCCAGCCGGAGGCGATAATCACGACTGCGATTAGGGCACCGATTCGGAGTCCATATGCAGGTTTGCCGTTCTTATCTGCCTGTGAGTTGCGAATTTTGACGGTCACCCACATTGCCAAAAGTGCAACCACAATGACTCCGAGCAGAATGTAGCCTGAGCCTTCGAACCAAGGCAGTGCAAGACCGCGATTTGATATCACAAACAAGTCAAGAGGCAGCCATGCATCTTCGATTCGCGGGAAAGTCTGCAGAACAACCGCCAGGTTCATGAAGGTCAGCAGGAGCAACAGTGGAAGGTTTCTAACGACCTCTACGTAGGCGGTTGCTACCGCTCGCAGCAGGAAGTTACCGGACAGTCGAGCGATGCCGACGAGTGTTCCGAACAAAGTGGCAAGCAAGATTCCAACGAACGCAACTCTTAGTGTGTTGAGGAAACCTTGAACA
>DDBH01000023.1 GCA_002333405.1 Micrococcales bacterium UBA2037
ACCCCCAACCTTCTGATCCGTAGTCAGATGCTCTATCCGTTGAGCCACAAGCGCTGGTGAGTTCTAAAGTCTAACTTATTTCGGGGAAGAAAAACACGGGCGTTTCAGTCGACCCGTCGACAAATGGAAAAGTACTTGCCTTAACCCTCTAACTTTGTCAGCACCAGATAAGGAGAAACTCGTTCTAGGAAACTTCTTGGTTTGCCACTAGTTGCTGGCTTTCTAACCGGCTGCGCAGCCGTCGATACCAGCGACCCAAAAAGCTGAACCGGTTGAAACTCAAGCCGCAGAACAAACCCCTGCCCCACAGCCAGTCACATCCAAGCATTGAGTGGCGAACATTTCAAAGAGCAACTCGACCTCGAGTTGCTGGGCTGAGATCTCAGGCAAGGCATATGACCTAACCGCATGGATCTCAGGCATCCGGGCGGTGTTGGAGCAATTGTGAGCATTTGCGGTACGGATTCCACCTCAATGTTTCAGGGTAAGCATGGAAGGCTGTCAGGTCCTGCCTCGTCACTTTCTGCCTACTTGCTTGGCAATGTCGGCAGTTGGTCTTCTGCTGGTTACGTAACCACCCCAGAATGACTTCAGTAACCACACCGCACAGTTTTTCGAACGGGCATGCATAAAGCCCCGGTGCGAATACCGGGGCTTTATGGTTTAGCAACCTATAGGAGGTTCGGCACTGTCTCAGCAACAGCTGTTGGTGAGAAGCCCCACTTTTCAGCAATTTCGCCCAAAACACCCGACTCACGAAGTGTGTCTAGGTTGTCGTTTATGGCTTCCTGTAGTCCAGGGTTGTTTAGGTTCACAGGGAAGTTGGTCTGCCCGGGCTTGGTGGTTGAGACGACGCGCTCGTCCGGAGCTGGAACATTGAATACGGCACCCTCAACAGGTGTGTTCTTCAATGCGGCCTGCCCGGATGGGAAGGTGTCTACCACGACGCTGATGCGACCGCTTGCAAGGTCAGCATAAAGAGCCTGAGTGGTCTCGTAGAGACTCAAGTCGTCTCCAAGAATGTTCTCCAGGTCTTCGTTCCATAGGAACCCGAGAGTTGAACCAACCTTGTTTCCGATTAGCCCCTCAACAGAGTCAACGCCGCTTACGGAGATGAGTGTCAACTGGTCGATGATGACCGGGTTGCTCAACAAAACAATTTCCGCGCGGGCGGCTGTGCGGTACCAGCTACCTAGGGTTGTGTCTGCGCGACCAGATTCAATCGCAGGAATCATTGCTGCACCAGTTCCAGGCTGCACCATTACATCAAGACACTCAAGCTCTGCGATGGCGTGAAGGATTTCACCCTCGGCACCGCTAAGTGACTCTCCGTCAATCGCAGAGAACGGTGGGTACTCGTATGCGGCAACCGTTAGAAGTCCAGCCTCGACAGTCGTGAGACCAGGGTGTGCAGGCACACATTCTTCGGTTGTTGCTTCTTCGGTAGCTGTTGCTGCGGCTTCAGTGGTCGCCTCGGGAGCGGCTTCAGTGGCGCACCCCGTTAAGACCAATGATGAGACAGCTAGAAGCAGAACAAGTCTGCTGGCGTGCTTTGGCATGTGTTTCCTTTCGTTGCGTTGTTTGTCAATCGGATTGTTCCGATTGAATCCGGTGTTGGTCGCCTCATACATGTTTTGCTAGGCGTCTTTCTATGGATGTGACCAAGGCCGAAGCTGGGATTGTTATCGATGCGTAGACAGCGGCAGCTGCCAAGAAAACCGGTAGATAGTTGAAAGTTTTAGTTCCGAGGAAGTAAGCAGACTGCATTACCTCGCTGATGGTTATCACATAGGCCAGTGAAGACAACTGGAACATGATTATTGCCAGGCCCATAAGCGGCGGAATCGCAATTCGGGCAGCCTGAGGCATGATCACAAAGCGGAAGCTATCAACACCACTTAGCCCAGCAGCGCTGGCCGCTTCTAACTGACCCCTTGGAATGCTCTGAATGCTGGAGCGAATAGTTTCGGTGGCATAAGAGGCCGTTGACCAAGTGAAGGCAGACACCGCTGCGACCATCGCTGATGGCACTATGTCAATTTGCGGCAGGCCCTGGTAGAAAATGTAAAGAAGTACCAACAGTGGAACACCGCGACCAATCTCGACAACACCGATAACTATCCAGTTCAGTGGCTTTGGTGCGATATCAATCAGCAGCGCAAACAATAACGCCAGGGGGAAACCAAGAGCCAATGAAATGCCAGTCAGCTGCATGGCTGTGACCAGACCGGGGAGTAATTCGACTACGTAACCGAACCAGGTTTGTATATCCATTAGTTCACCACGTATTTCAGTCGGCTCTTAGTGTCGGCTCTTCTGGCCCAGGCACCCAGTGGGATGCTCAGCAGTAGATAAGCGGCGCCAACAATCGCGAATGCGGCTAGTCCCTGCCCAGTGCTTTGAGCCTGCTGGTTAGCCCTGAAGGTCATTTCGACAACACCGATGGTTGAGGCTAGAGCTGAATCCTTCATCAAGCCCATGCCGTAGGTCACCATGGACGGGCTTACTGTTCTAAAAATCTGCGGCGCAATAATTTTGGTTAGTAAATCAAAGCTTCCAAGCCCTAAGGCCCTGGAGGCCTCTATCTGACCGCGGTCAAGTGTTGCAAGCCCTCCCCGATAAATTTCGCCCAAATAAACAGACGCAATTATCCCGAAGGTGAAGATTGCCGCCTGCAGTGGCGTGAGCCTCAGTCCAACTTCGGCTAGGCCAAAAAAGACCACAAATAGCCATACCAGTGGCGGCACGCTCCTGATTATTTCTACCCAGGCCCGGCCAATTCCTCGCACGATCAACAGCGGTGCGGTTCTGGCTCCCGCCACCGCAACCCCTATAACCGCGCCAATGGCAAAGCTGGACAGGGTTATAAACACTGTCCAAATCATGCCCTGAAGAATGTAGCCGATCATCAGCGACCCAAAACCGCGCTGAGGAACTGCTTCGTGCGTGGGTGCTCAGGCTCACTCATAACCTGCGCTGGTGGACCGCTTTCAACAATGCGACCATCTACCATCACGTAAACACGATCGCCGACTTCCTTTGCGAAGCCCATCTCGTGAGTTACCACCATCATGGTCATTCCGTCATCTGCTAGTTCGCGCATGACCGCAAGAATTTCCGCGCCCACCTCTGGATCCAATGCTGAGGTTGGTTCGTCAAAAAGCATCACCATTGGGTCCAGTGATAGCGAGCGCGCGATTGCGACGCGCTGCTGCTGGCCACCGGAACATCTGCCCGGGTATTGGTCGGCCTTGTCTTTCAAACCAACTCGGTCCAAAAGCTCCATTGAACGCGCTCTTGCCTCATCTTTATCTCGACCCAAGACTCGGCGCTGGGCCAGGGAAATGTTTTCAAGAACCGTCAGGTGGGGAAATAGGTTGAAGGACTGGAACACCATCCCGGCATTTCGGCGCAAGGTGGAAAGCTCCTTCTTGCTGGCTTTTCTGTGGCCATCGCCAATCTCGATATTAAAATCACCGATTGACAACACCCCTGTTGTTGGAGTTTCCAACAGGTTCATGCATCGAAGAAAGGTGGACTTTCCAGCACCTGAAGGACCAATGATTGAAACCACGTCTCCTGCGTGAATGTCAATTGAAACATCGTCCAGCACCCTATTGTCGCCAAAGTCTTTGACTATATTTTTGGCGCTTAGGTAGGGCATTTCGCTTTTTGTCATTTCTTGGCCTCCTCGCCATGTCGATGAGCAATTGCGGTTAGTTCGATTCTTTTCTCGCCCCTGAATCCCTGGACGAACAAAGTTGTTCTGGGTGGCAGCTGGAACTTGCCAAACCGATTACGCCAGGCTTCGTCGTAAGCCTCAAAGTCCTCTATGGCTGCCAGATAAACGGTTATTTGCAAAATCGCATCCAGCGAAGAGCCGGCTCGAATCAGAGTAGCCTCCAGGTTGTCCAAGCAGACAAATGTTTGTTCGCTGATTGTCGCAGGCGTGGTGCCGTCTGACTTGACTGGTATTTGTCCGCACGGAAAGACCAAGTCGCCTAGCAAGGTTGCTGCCGGATATGAGCGCGGCTTGCCATCAGCGTGATCGAGGCGGGCTATTTTATTCATTCGGGAACCAAGAACTTCCAGGATAATTTTTTGAGAGCGGACCATTCAAATGGATCGACTACTACACCGGATCGAAGTGATTGCGCGATCGCTTCTTGTCTGGCCTGCAACGAAAGAACTAGCTCGCCTGCTGGCATTACCTGCCTGGTAAGTGACCAGGTTTTTGGGCTAGAGCTTGAAGGATCACCGTGCTGATAAAGCGCCCCCTCGGTGACCGAATAGCCGACTGCATTTTTAGAAGAACCGTTGGTCTGACTGCCCCAAAAGAATGTTCCGGCGGACTCCTCTTCGATGTCCCAAAGCGCCGCAGCAAATTCTTTTGTGAGACCAGCGCTCTTGAAGTGAATTTCACTGTTCGGTTTGCCCAGGGCAAGAGCAAAAGCGAGCGGTGCAAACGTTGGGTATTTGGTCCCCTTGGCGTTGATGCGCACATTAGGTTCCGAAGCGGTCACCCTCGGTAATCTTCTAGCCCCCAAGAATCTGTTGCCGTCTGAAACAATCGCGCTTATGCCGGTCCCCCATAGCACCTGCGAAACCCCGGCGACTCGACCAGCAACCTGGGCTTGACCCCAGGTGTAGCCAATGGCGCGCAGGGCGCGGTAGCTTTCCTCTTTGACCTCTCTTAGAGAGACCTTAGATTCTCTGGTTTCCGCAGTTTGTGTAGTCATTAACCGACGCCCTCCAGCTTGCTGGCGGGTTCAAAAACAGTTTCAAAAAGAGTCAGCCAGTTTTCACCAAGAACCTTGGTCAACACCTCATCGGGCAGGCCTCTGTCGGAAAGAGCATTGGCAAGGGCAGGGAAGTCCTCTGGGGATTGGAACCAGGCGCTCCATTCGGGCCACTGAACATTTTGCTTTGGCTTCCAGCGACCGTCACGAAGAAAAGTCACGTAACTGGAATCCCAGTTTCTTGCCGAATCGCTTCCAATGGCTACGTGGTCTGGACCCAACTGATCCACCAAGCGAATCACCATGTCGCAAAAAGCTTCGCGGGTTGTTTCGGCGCCGCCAATTACATTCGGATAGAGACAAGCTCCCACCACTCCACCGCGATCAACAACAGCCTGCATTACCTCGTCTGGCTTGTTCCTCGGAGTGTCAGAAAACCACAGCGGGTTAGCGTGAGTGATTGAAACTGGCTTGATGGAATGATGGATCGCGTCGAGCGAAGTGCGGTTTCCGACGTGAGACAAATCAACGAGCATTCCAACTCGGTTCATTTCCTCCACGATTCGCCCACCAAACCTCGTAAGACCTGAGTCATCTGGGTCATAGCAAGAGCCGCCAACGTAGTTTTGAATGTTGTAGGTCAACTGTGCGATTCGGACACCGAGTTTGTGGAAGATCTCAACCGTGGAGTAGTCCTGCTCAAAAGGCGAAGTGTTCTGAAATCCGAGTACTACCCCAACAACGCCATCTGCTGCTGCCTCGCGTATTTCGCTCGCGCTAGTAACCAATCGAGCAAGATCTGGAGAGTCGTTCTGAAGCACCAGCCAATCGCCAATGTTTCGAATGGTTTCTAGGGTTCCTTCCCAGACCGCGCAGGTTGCATTGATTCCGTGCACCCCACCTCTTCGAACTTCCTCGAGAGTATTGCGATCCCAGTTGCTGATCTGTAGTCCGTCAAAAACTAGATTCTTGGTCATGCGACATCCTCAGGCCTTGGCAGAAATAGCCAGTCGTCGACATCGACACCCTCTAGCACGTCACTAACCGTTGGCGCTCCGCTGTAAAGAGTCACTCTCAGCCAATCGGTTGACTGAGGGTTGTAGTTCTCCATGCCGTAGGTTGCCAACTGGAATCGCTGAAGATCAAGCGGCAAAAAATCATCGGCCAGTGGGTTTACGTGGGCCTCGGTATAGACCAAGCCTTCTACCGACTGAATTCTCTCGATGATGCCCCAGTGCTCTGGGTGGAGCGATAGGAACTCTCCGATTGAAGTTTCTGGTCGCACAGCCCCAAGGTCCTTCATCAAAGAAACTACGTCCTTGGCAACGCCAACCGGGTGCTCAGTACCTAACCCCTTGTCCTTGCCGCGGAAACCGCGACGAGGCTCCTGATTGTTTCTGGAGTAGAACCAGAATCTTGAGGTTTGCCCCGGAGCATTGAAATCAAACTTATTTGCCCAGCTGTATTGATTTTCAACAATTTTTCTCAAACCCCCAACCGACATTATTGGGTTCAACTGCGTCCTATCAACGCAAAGCAACAGGGACTCAATGTCCGCATCCAGCGAGGAGTCGATTTCAACCAAGACCGAGTCAACAATCTGGCGGACTTCGGTCGATCGCTCTGCCGACAGCGCGCTGAGCGCCTTGGCCGGATGAGAAACTTTTTGGCCATTCATTTCACCCCTTGCCTGATACTGCCTCGCCCAATCAACTACTTCGGTGAGCAAATCGGCCAGCACTGGACCCGATGGGTATGGCTCGGTTGTGAAAGACTTTTTCTGGGAGAAATACAGCTTTGAGCGCTCGAGCAAACTGCAGACTCGGGCCCACTCTTGAGAATCGGGACTCCACTTTTGACTGTGGGCGTGTGCCATTGGTAATTCACGCAGGGCAACCCAGGCATCCAAAACTTGAGGGTGACGAATTACATAGGGAACCATGCCCAGGCCGGTTGCGTTTCCCAGACCTAAAAACCTTCGCCAAGCTCGAGCCAATGGCACTGCAGTTTCAGACTTGCTTTTGGCGCAGTGCTCGGCTAGGTCAGCGGAGAACTCTCTTAACAGCCAGGCTGCAAGCATCTGAGCCCGATATGGGACACTAAGCGGGTTGCTTGAGCCAATTCCTTCGAAATCGCGCAGGCCCCATTTGCCATTGCCATAGAACGCTGTGCTGCGCAAAATATAGGCCGCGTCACTAACCTGGTCAGCCTCGGGTTGCAGCCCGTTGGCTAGTCGGTCGGACACATAATCGAAGAACCGTTGGCTCCGGTTGGCTCTTGCCCAAATTAGAGTCATGTCATCCGCGCGACCATCTTCTTGCTTGGTTACGTGGTTTCGAAGAATCTCAAGACGTTCAGGGCTCACTTCACCCTCAACCAGGGCCGAGGTAACATCCCAGTCCTGTGCGATAACTCGGTCGGTTCGCATTTCCTCATCGATGACCTGCGAGAACACAACAAGCTCGGCGATGTGTTGACCAAGCTCGACTCGGATGATTGCGTGGCCTCTACCTTGCCCGTCTATTTCCCAGACACGCTTTGAGATTTTCCAGCCTTCCCGCGAAGCATGCCTGACTAGAGCACGAGAAAAACTGTGACGTGTTTGTCTTGCTGTTCCAAGCTCGTGGGGGTCCATCGCTAATTCGGGACTACGAGCGGTCGACTTTAGTGATGCAATCCTGGATGAGTGCGTGACGCTCATGGCTGCCTCCTGGGGGCAACTCGTCTGTAGACGCTCTTGGTAATGGTGAAAAATTCCGCAACGCTCTCAGCGTTCTGTTCTCTTGGACCTGGGAAGGTGGAGCCCTTCAAGCCACCAAAGGGGACGTGCAATTCAGATCCGGTATTTGGAGCATTGATCTTTATCAAGCCAGCGATAAGACCGGTTGTCGCAAGTTGGATGTCTGCATCGCTCGCCGAAAATATCGATGCGGTCAATCCAAATTCGGTGGCGTTGGCCGTCTCAATGGCTTCTTCGAGACTGGCCACGTTCATAACAGTGGTGACTGGTCCGAAGACTTCTTCCTTGCAAGTCCGAAGCGTCATGTCTCCCTCTAGCACGGTCGGCGCGACATAAAATCCTGGTCCTTCTGGAAGCTTTGCCTGTGCGATGATTTTGCCGCCTTGAGAAACAGCATCTGAGACAGCGTCTTCGATCTCCTTTTTCGCTGCAGCAGAGATTACTGGTCCGGTTGTGACTCCTGCTTGACCACCCGGACCAACAACAAGTGCCTCAACTTCGGACCTAAGAGCCGCAACGAAACTTTCATGCGCATCGCCAACGGTGATGATTCTTCTTGTTGCTGTGCACTTCTGACCGGAGCCCGACATCGCCCCAACGGTTAGCTGCTTAGCCGCGAATACCGAATCAACGTCCGGCATAACAATTGCTGCGTTGTGTCCACCTAGTTCAAGTTGGACCTTGACCCCGCGTGCGATGGCCGCCTCAGAAATTATTTTGCCCACTGGAACTGAGCCAGTGAAGGAAAGCGCCCCCACGTGAGGGCTCTGCACCATCGCGGACGCAACCCTTCCAGACGCCAAAATTAGATTGAGAACACCAGCTGGGACACCGGCATCGTGGAACAGCTTTGCAAACGCGTGGCTGATTGCAGGTATGTCGCTAGCTGGCTTCCAGACAATGGTGTTTCCCCACAACAATGCCGGTGCAATCTTCCAGGAAGGAATCTGAGTTGGAAAATTCCATGGAGTAATTACTCCAACAACACCGATTGCTTCTCGAACTTGTTCGATGTGCTCGCCAGGAAAAGAGGACGGGTAGGTTTTGCCAATTGGATTTCTTGAACTGGCAGCGTGATATCGAATAGTTTCTGCAGAGCCATCGATTTCTCCGAGTGCTTCTGGGTAGGTCTTGCCCTGTTCTTGAGTCATTAGTGCCGCGAGCTCCTCGCGACGCACGGTCATTAGATCCGCTACTTCTCTAAGAATTGAACCGCGCCTAATGATTCCTAGGGATTCCCAGGAAGGCTGGGCTGTTACCGCCGCTGAAATGGCTTCATCTACGTCCGCTTGGCTGCACTGGCGGAGGCTGGCTACAACTTCGCTTGGATTTGCCGGGTTTGTGCTTTCGAGCATGTCACCACGGCCTGCAAGCCACTCACCGCCGATGAGATTCATTGGATTTTGTGCTTCGTTCGAACTGATTGCTGGCAAGTAGGCCCCTTCACCGCGCTGTGATGGGACAAAGTTACCTCACGGGATTGTTAATAACTATGGCAATATACGAATGTTATTCAGAAGAGATTATGATAGATCTCATGAACATGAGTGCTCTGATTGCATTTGTTGAAGTCGCCGAACAGGCACACTTCGGGCGAGCCGCTCAAAACCTAGGAATTACTCAATCCGGACTATCTCAAATGATCAAAAAGCTTGAACAGACCTGCGGGGCGAAACTTATAGCCCGAACCACTAGGACCGTTTCGCTAACTGAGGTCGGCGAAATCTTCTTGGAGCACGCTCGTGAGCTTCTGCTTGCCCACGAGTTGTTTAGCCAAAGGATCGGTGCCGTAATCCAGGGTGACGCGGGAACCGTTCGCCTAGGGTTCGTAGCCTCGGCAGCGCTTGGGATCTTGCCGGAACTAACTGCCGAGCTGCATATACATGCCCCTGGTATTAAACTTTCTCTCGTCGAGCTGACATCCGAGGAGCAGTTGCCCAGATTGCGCGCAGGAGAAATTGACGTCGGAGTTCTTCGAGAAATTAGCCAGTCACAAGGACTCGAAATGAGTCTTCTTACTACTGAGCCACTGTTGCTCGCGGTTCCAAAAACGCATGCACTCGCATCTCGAAAGAGCGTGACGCTCGATGTCCTAAAGTTTGAGGGTTTCATCATGTTCCCTAGAACAAAGGTTTCACACCTTCATGATCACATCTACCGGCTATGCAATTCAGCAGGATTTACTCCTCAGATTGTGGAGCAGGCGGTTCAATTCGCAACGATTTTAGGATTGGTTTCGAGCAATGCTGGGGTGGCGATAGTCCCAAGCAGCCTCACTGCCATCCAGCTGCCAAATGTGAGGTTCCTAGCGATAGACCATAAAGACGCATTCTCGAGAATCTATTTGGCCACGAGGATGCAAGAAAAATCATCCCCAGCCGCAAAAAAAATGGTGAAGATTTCAACGGATTTCGCAAAAGGCCTGAAGACCTGAGTTAGTGCCCAAGCTATTGTGAAAGTAAAACCCACATCCCAGTGTTTAGGGGGGTTGTGGGTGTCGAGCGGAGACGAGAGGATTTGAACCTCCGAGGGGCTTTAAGGCCCCTACCTCATTAGCAGTGAGGCGCACTCGACCGGACTATGCGACGTCTCCTTGATGCTGGATTAGCCTACTAGCAATCTGGCTTCAATCCAAAAATTAGTTTGAGCAGCTCTTGGTCGCTGCGTTGGTTCCCTGAACCCACTCCGGCAGCACAGCAACCTCGCCCTCGATAGCAGCTGGATCGCTGCTCTCAAGAGTTGCATCGACCACTGGGCTCTCCTCTGCCACAACAGCGCCGGAACCGGGGTTGGCTTCTGCTAGCACCAGTGGCTTATCGGAGGCCATGAGCTCAAAGAGCTCGGCAGCTCGCTCAGGGCTGGGAGCAACGCGCCCTGCATATTCACCGTCCAAGTCATAGACCGGCAGCTTGATGAAGGTGATTTTATCTAAGTCCACCTGGTTGACCTGCTGGGCTAAGCCAAAAATCACTCCCAGGTCGGTCAGGCTTTTGGAAAGAGTCATGTTCGAAAGCGCTGCTGTTCCCAACCGGAACATCGTGAAGGGGTTTATCAGTGCGCCTTCATCTTTTAGCTTTCTAACCATTGAGGTCAAAAAGACCTGTTGGTTCGAAATTCTAGATAGGTCGGAGCCGTCCCCAACCCCGTGACGGGTTCTCAGGAAGGCCAGTGCTTCGTCACCAATTAGGGTGTGCTCGCCGGGCTCTAGGTGGAGGTTTGTGTATTCATCATCGATGGCCGTCGCAACACAAACATCAACGCCGCCGATTGCCTCGCTCATGGCAATAACGCCCTTGAAATCGATGACTGCCAGGTATGGGATTGTGACCCCGGTCAGCTGCTGAACAGCGAGCAAGGTGCAGGCGGGGCCAGCCTTGGTCATGGTGCTGTTGATTTGGGCAAATTCTCGGGCTGGGTAAGGATCTCCGCCTTCAGGATTCGGGCAGGAAGGCACTGCCACCATCAAGTCTCTAGGAATGCTCATCGCAACCGCATTCTGGCGATCGCGGGAAATGTGGAGCAGGATGATCACGTCTGCGAGCGCCGAACCAACCGGACCATAGGCGGTTGAGCCCTGACCCTCACGGGTATCGGAACCAACCAGCAAAACATTGATTGGTCCATCAATGTCTTCGGGAGTTGGCAGATCAAAGGAATTGCCGTCGGTTGCGTAAACCTCAATGCCCGATGCACTTAGCTGGTTTGTAATGAAGAAATAACTTCCGGCACCGACTGCAAAAGTGCCGGCTAGCACCACAATCATGACCCGCACGATGGCCTTGAGCCAGCCGCGGCGCTTGGGTTTTGAGTCCCCCAGGAACTCGTATTCGGAATCAGTCACGTAGGTCTTTTCCAGCTAATGGTATTTACATGTCTGAGGATACCCGTGCTACCGAATTATTGAAACGAATTCCTAGGGAATTCACACTTGGCGACCCTCAGGGCTAGTCTAAAAATCTGACTCCGGCTTCTACCAAAACCAGGTGTTACGAGCTACTTGACGGAACCCGAAGTCAGTCCGCGAACGAAGAACCGCTGGAGTCCAAGGAATACCAAAAGCGGAACAACCAGAGAAATAAAGGCACCAGCAGCCACATCCTGCCAGCCCTGTCCATACTGCCCCAAGAGCTTCAGGAGTTCATAAGTCAACACGGGACTTCCCTGCCCCACAAAAATAAATGCAATCAAATAGTCATTCCAGACCCACAGAAATTGGAAGATTGCAAAGGAGGCGATTGCGGGCATCGATAAGGGCAGGACCAAGGACCAGAATATCTTGTAGTAGCTCGCGCCATCGATACGCGCCGCCTCAATCAGTGAGGTCGGAATTGTCAACATGTAGTTGCGAATGATGTAAATCGCCAATGGCATGGCAAAAGCTGAATGGACAATCCAGGCAGAGGCGTAGGTTCCAGTTAGTTGGATGTCGACTGCCTTCTGCAGCCAAACCATTCCTCGCAGAACCGGAATTAGTGCGGCCTGAAGAGGAACGACCATGAGCCCAACCATAAGTGAGAACACAACCTCTTTGCCCTTAAAGTTCAAAAAAGTAAACGCATAGGCCGCGTTGGCAGCAACCATCAGTGGCAATATGGTCGCCGGAATAGTCACGGCGAAGGTGTTAATTAGGGCATCCAGCATCCCGCTCTCAAGTGCAGTCTGATAGGCGTCCGTAGACCACACGGTGCCAAGAGGGTCAAGAACTGCATCCCACCAAGGCGATACTTCTGCATCGGATCTCCTGCGTAACGAAGTAATTAGCAGGCCTAGTGTTGGTAAGGACCAAACAACGACCAGTGCCAGCAAGATGAAGGTTGATCCAAGTTTGAACCTAGCTGAAATCCTCTTTAGTGTGCTCATTAGCGCAGCTCCTCTTGTTGCTTCACGGTTCTAATTTGCACGTACATCAATGGGACGATCAGAACGAAGAGGACAACCACAATTGCGGATGCGGGGCCAATCTCTCGGCTTTCGAAGAACACCCTGAACCACTCCAGCGCCAAAACCGAGGTGTCGAAGTTTCCACCTGTCATTGCTAAGACGACATCGAAGATCTTCATCACTAGGATCAGCACCGTTACAAACACAGCCATAATTGAGCCCCATACCTGCGGGAGTATGACATGGCGGAAAACCTGCCACGCGTTCGCAGCATCCAACCGTGCCGCTTCGAGCGTCTCCTCGGGAACGGCCTTAATGGCCGCAGAGATGATCACCATCGAGTAGCCGACCTGAAGCCAGACAAGAACCGCCATTAGTAAGAATGTATTCAGGCGGCCGTCACTTATTGTCAACCAGGGCTGTGCTTCAAGGCCCAATCCGATCATTATCGAGTTTAGGACCCCCACCTCTGGCCTGCCGGGGGGCACGTATGCATAGGTGAGCGACCAGATGGTGGCCGCTGCCACGAAGCTGATTGACATCGGCATGAAAATCAAAGTCTTGAAGATTTTTTCTCGGGTGGGTCCCACCTGGTTTGTAAGAGTCGCTACAGCCGTTCCAATAGCAACAGTGATTGCTGGAACCACAAGTACCCACAGAAAGTTGTTAACCAGGACCGACAAGAAATTTGGGTCGGTAAATAGTGCGACGTAGTTGTCGAATCCGACGTAGTTCTCTACTCGTTTGTCCATAAATGACCAAATGAAGGTCTGAACAATAGGAACCAGTAATACCAATGTTACTAGCACGAGTGCCGGGGTTAAAAAGGCGATCCACTGGACCCTCTTCAGAATTTTTTCAGGAAGGAACGACAGCAGCGCATTCAGGAGCCAGTAGAGCCCATAACTGGCACCGATTCCAATTGTCACAGCTATCAGACCAAAGATAATATCGCCCATTACTTCGACCCTTCAGCTACGTTGCGTGCTTTTACAATACTTAAGAACTGATTCCGCTGGCGCCGACTTGTTAGTCGACGCCAGCGGGTTTCAGTCAGTGACTAGGTTTACTAGTACTTGCCGTCAATCAGTTCGGCTGCCTGCTGCCAGGTCAAAGACCCGGTAACAAAGTTGGTTCCGGATGCCCAGAACTCACCATTGACTTCAGCTGGCATCTGGTCAGATGCATCAAAGCCGAATACAGCAGCGTTTGCTAGTCCAGCACCGAAGGACCTGATTAGGTCGTTCGGGTACAAGGACAAGTCGAAGGTGGCGTGTGGTGACAGGTCACCGGTTGCTACCTGGTACTTCAGTACCTCTGGGCTTGCTATGAATGCAGCAACAGCTGCAACATCCTGGTCAACGTGTCCATCGAAGACAGCGAAGATGTCGCCGCCGCCGATAACAGCTGCCTGTCCACCCTCAGGTGCTGGAACTGGGAACACGCTGATACGTGAGTAGTCACCAGCTGCAATCTCAGCCTGAATATCTTCTGGCATGAATGAAGTGATGAATGATCCCTGACGCAGCATGAAGCACTGTCCAGCTGACTTTCCACCAGTCTCGAACAAGGGAGCAGTGTTACCGAAGTTGTCGGTCGCCATTGATACTCCGCCACCGTTTACGTGGCCCTCAGCTAGAAGTCGAGCTGAAACTAGCTCTGCCGCCGCTGAGATCTCGTCGCTGGCGAAATCAACCTCGCCTGTGACCCACTTCGCATATACGTCTGAGCCGTGTAGGCCAAGTACGTACTGCTCCATCCAGTCAGTGAATGCCCAACCAGTTGCTCCACCCGACTCAATTCCAGCACACCATGGGTAGCCGGAGCCGTCAGCGATGATCTGAGCTTCGAGCGCCTGAAGCTCTGATTCTGAGCCTGGCACGTCATAGCCTGCAGCCGCGAAAGCTTCTGGGTTGTAGAAGACTAGTGACTTCTGGTTAGCAGAAACTGGAAGACCAAATAGCTGACCATCAACCTCAGCCAGAGATCCCCAGCCTGGAACAAGAGTTCCAAGTGGAACGCTGGTGTCGAAAACAGTGTCTAGTGGCACTAGGTACTCAGCTAGGTTCTTTAGTCCACCTGGCTGTGGCCACATTCCGATGTCTGGCTCCTGGCCGGACTCGATAGCAACCTGAATGTCGGTGTCGTAAGCAGCAAGTGATTCGAAGGTGATTTCAATGCCGTTAGCCGCACCGAATTCGTCCAGTGCCTGCTGGAAGGCTGCTGCTTGGGCTTCTCCGTAACCTCCGTAGATTGTTACTGAGCCGTCTCCAGCTGGCAATTCTTCAACTGCTGGCGCTGGGGCGGCACTTGTTGTCTCATCGGTAACAGTCTCTTCTGCAGCACAGCCCGCTAGAACTAGCAATGACGCCGCGGAAACTGCTACAAATTTAGTAGCTTTTTTCATCCTTGAAGTGTCCTTTCGTTACAAGATTTCGCCCCTGACGAGCGACCCTGTGCTTAGAAGCTACAGCTTTGGGTTGCCCAATTGGGCAAGAAACTTAAATCGTTTATAACAATTTGTAAACGCTTACAGTTTTTACAAATTTGATGTCAGGAATTGTCTTCCACTCGGAGCACTAATCCAAGATCAGAATTGGCCGTAACGGGTATTGGATCGCAGATTTCCCCCACGAACTTCCCATCGACTTCATTGAGAAATCCGAGCAGAAACCATTCACCGGCAGGATTTTGCACCAACCTGGCGGCATAGGGAAGCACGTGTTCGAAAGCGCGTGCCTCAGAGAAGTCAACGCTTGACAGGTCAGGGCGGCAAACAACTGAGTAAGTGGCGTCTCTGTTTCCAAATTGTGAACGACGCTGCTCTGATAGCTCTCTGTAGCCACAGCAGAACAGCACTAGCGGTATGCCGTCAACCACTTCGTACTGAAATACCTCGAGTTGGCCGAAGTCTTTTTGGGATACCGCAAGCGGTTGCAAAACTGTCCAGTTTCTCAGGTCTTTAGAGACTGCCTGAGCCATTGCCCCCCTGGTCTTAGGGTCGCCATTTTTCGCTCTTCCGGTGATTAACATCTGCCAAGATCCGGCCTCATTTTTGAAGACCCAAGGGTCTCTCCAGGCTTGATCGTGCCAGACGGATTTATCCAGCAATTCATACCAAGTCGAGTCGGCTTCGACCAGTGGATTGTTGGGATGTTTTACCCATGAAATTAGGTCTGTTGAGGTGGCGGCCCCGATTTTTTGAATGTCTCCGCCGTCCTCGCGTGATGTGCCGGTGTAGAACATCCACCAGGTCCCATCATCCGCCTTCACCACCGACCCGGTCCAGACCGTCCACGAATCAAACGCAGGAGAATCAGAAGGTGAAAATGCGTCTGGCAAGACAGTCCAAGTCGTCAGGTCTTTAGATACGGCATGGCCGACATTGGTGTAGCGATGGCGCCTATTTGGGTCCCCAAGACCCTTTGAGGCACAGAGGTAGAAGGCGTGACAAACATCACCATCCCACACGTACCAGCTATCCCAAATCCATCTATCAGCCAGTCTTATCGCCAAAGCATCCCTTTCTCAAGAAACTTGATGGGATGAGCATAGATCTAGGAGAGCCAGTTAAAGAAAAAACCAGCCTCAACTGTTGCTGAGACTGGTTCATCTACTGCTGGCGGAGGCCGTGGGATTCGAACCCACGAGACATTTCTGCCCACTGGTTTTCAAGACCAGCTCCATCGGCCGCTCGGACAGACCTCCGCGACACAGTTTAGTGGTAATTGCAAAAACTCAAGTGGTGAGCCAAAAACCAGCCAGGAATTGAACACCGAGGCCCCTGGTTTGATTGAGCATGCGAGTAATTTCAGTGGTTCTTATGGCGCTAGTTCTTAGTTCGTGTGTCTCTGTCACGGAACAATCTCCGGATGTGGCCTCTGCTCCTCTAACTCAGACCGCTGAAGCAGAGCTCGACTCGCAATCAGAAGAGGTTGATTCGGGAACTGGTTATTCGGATGAGTCAGTTGAGATGGCTGACACAGAGCCCAGTCCTTCGGTCACCGAATCGGTTGAATCATCGCCAGCACCTGTTGAAGGTGAGGGCCCCGCTCCCTCAGGCACAACCGTTGCTCCAACTGAGGCTCAGCCGTCTGTCGAACCCGCCCCTGACCCTTCTGAGGCCGAACCCACGGGCTACACAATGGCGATGGTTGCCGCAAACAACTCCGGCTCCAGCTGCTGGTCTGTTATCAGGAACGACGTCTACGACCTAACTTCTTGGATCAGCTCTCACCCTGGAGGTAGCAACGCGATTTTGGGCATTTGTGGCAAGGAAGCAACTAGCACCTTTGATGCCCGCCACAGCGGTCAAGGTGCTCCGGAGTCAGCACTGAAAAGCTATCTGCTCGGTCCGCTAGCTGGCTAACTACTGGAAAAACTCAAGCCCCTCAAGCGATTTAAGTACCTGGGCGACCCCATCTTCTGTCACCGCAGCGGTCACAGCAGATGCGGCAAGCTTGACTTCTTCGGGAGCCTGACCCATCGCAAAAGCATGTCCGCCGAGGTTCTGAGCCCACCGGAACATGTCAATGTCGTTTCTGCCATCGCCCATTACAAGCACCCTGTTTGAGGTGTGCTGGTAGTGCTCCCTTAGCTGCCCTAGCGCGTGACCCTTGTCAATTCCCTTGGGTCCGATGTCCAACCAGGCGGTGTAGCCAATGGCGTAGCTCACGGACTGCAGTCCGACCTCGTCCATCAAGCGCAGAAACTGGTCAACATCGTGATCCGGGGACAGCACCACTACTCGGCTCACCGGGTGGTGCAGCAATTCTTCTAGCGGGGTCTCGACATTTTGATCGCCCAGCGCATAGCTGGGAAAGGGTTTGTGGAAGCGGTAACCGCCATCTAGGTCCTCAACGGCAAAGTGTGCATTTGGAACCGTCTCGATCAGCCTGGAAAGCACATCGGCCGGCTCAAAGGTCTTGACATCGTGGACTGCAAAGCCCTTTGGGTGAGAGGGGTCAAGCCTGATGGTCACGGCACCGTTTGAACAGACTGCATGCCCGGTGTCGAGTCCAAGCTGGTTTATCACCGGATAGGCGTTTGCGGCAGCCCTTCCAGTTGCAACAAAGACATGGTGGCCAAGATCTTTTACGCGCTTGACCTGCTCAACAACCTGGTCCGAGAGGTAACCGTCATCGTGCACCAGCGTGCCATCGATGTCGATGCCTACTAGCCAGGGGTTCTCGGCACTCATCTAGTTGACGGGGCTTATCTTCTCAACGCCACCCAAATATGGGCGCAATGCTGCCGGAATCAAAACCGAACCATCGGCCTGCTGGTGGTTCTCTAGGATCGCAACCAACCATCTGGTAGTGGCAAGCGTTCCATTCAAGGTGGCAGCAATGGTTGCCTTGCCGTCCTGGTCGCGGTAGCGAGTGTTGAGCCTTCGGGCTTGGAAAGTCGTGCAGTTTGAGGTTGAGGTCAGCTCGCGGTAGTCACCTTGGGTTGGGACCCAGGCCTCAACGTCATACTTTTTGGCA
>DDBH01000008.1:0-1269 GCA_002333405.1 Micrococcales bacterium UBA2037
CGAGAACCTTCAGGCAAAAATGGCATAAAACTAACCCGCCGCTTCGGCTGTGGAAAACTCCCTGCAGGAAACTGCGGGGAGTTTTAGTTTGTGCGGATGAAACTCCAATCATTTATCTCGCTGTCCCTGTCCACCCTGTTAGCGCTTTCGGCTAGACCTGCAATCGCTGAAGAGTGTCCAAATGACCTGTGCGAAGTTGTATTTGAATCAACCGGAAGCGGCGTCCATTTTGAACTGCCAGCCAACGCCAGAAACCTCGCATTTGAGGTGTCCGGTGCTGCCGGGGGTCGCGGCGGCAACGGCGGTCGGGTAACAGGAAGGTTTCTGGAAGTCCCCTCCAGCGTCTGGATTTATGTCGGCGGCGAGGGTGCTGTCGGCGGGGGAGTTGCCGGTGGCTTCAACGGAGGTGGAAACGCCGGTGGGAATAGGGGAAATGAGGGATCTGGCGGCGGTGACTGTAACAGGGAGTTTTGTGCCCAGCGTTGCGGACCTGATGTTCACCGATGAAAATTGCCAGGCAGCTGAGCCAGGCTTAGTTGATGCGGCGTATGTCTTTGCAGTTTCAGGTTGCCAAGCCGAGGCATTCTCGATGTCGTTGGTAAATGAAGCGGCGGGCCTTATGAAGGCCGGGGTCTCAGGTGTGGCAACTTTGGAGCTTGACCTAACAGGACCGGAGGCGGCGCTTGCCATGACCGCCCCTGATGCGGCCAGCTATTTGATCGAAGTGAGCGCCACTGAGGAATTCAGCGGCCTAGAGCTTTCCGATTTTGCGGTGGCGGGTTGCGAGTTCGCAGAGCTTTCAGGCAGCACACTAACGCTCGGCGAGTGTGCCGAAGGTCAGCTAACAGCGACCTTGCTTGCCGGCACGATTCAGGACCAAATGGGGAATCTGGGGCCAGAAACCGACTTCGTGCTTAGCTTTCTCAGAGATACCATTCCGCCTACGGCAATCTGGGGCGATCCGGTTGTCGAGTTGCTAGATGCCGGTTACAACGTGTCCCTTGACCTGATCTTGGATGGCGAGCTTGTGGAAGGCGCGGGAGTTGAGTTCGCAGCGGACCCCATCGGTTGCTTGCCGGTAACGACTCTTACAGAGTCCGGAATCTTGTTCCAACACACTCAGTGCGCTCCGGGCCTGATTGCCTGGGTGCTGCCGCCGCTTTCCTTGGTTGATTCCGCTGGAAACCCGGGGCCAGCCACAGAGCTGTCCTTCGCACTTACTCTGGATGCGATCCCAGAACCAGAACCAGACCCAGCGCCAGAACCAGA
>DDBH01000008.1:1575-16723 GCA_002333405.1 Micrococcales bacterium UBA2037
CCAGAGCCAGCGGCTCAGTCTGACCCCGTTCAAAACCCAATCCCTGAACCGGAAGTTCAGGAGCCAGTCCAAAGCCCAGTGTTGCCTGAGAGCAATGTGTCAGAGGCCACTGAAGAGCAGGCAGTAACTGAAGATCCAGAGCTACAACTGGAAGAGGAGCTGGAGAGAATCTTGGAAGAGGAGATTATCCAGAAAACACCCTCAGGTAGCGCGGAAGAATTGGTTATTGAAGTTGCTCCTTTGCCGGTTCCTTTAGTTCAGGCCGAGGAAGACCCGAGCCCTGTGATTGAGATTGAACCGCCAGTGGTTGAGCCCGGGGTTCAGATTCTGGATGAACTGGAGCCAGTTGGTTCTGAGTTGCCAGTGGCTACCACTGCTCCCATCGCACAACTTGCTTCACTAGAAACGGATGCAGTCAGTCAGGAAAGCTTTGTTGGGGCAATCGCACCGTGGTTGACAGGGGGCGTTGTGATTGGAGCGCTGGTGTTTCTTGGCTACCGGAAAATGATGGTTCGTTGACCATCAAGGAGCACTCGGTGCTCGGCAAACCAGCGAACGGCTTGAGTGAGAGTCTTCGACTCCACATCCTGACCAATCTGGACCAGGTGCTGTTTGCTCGCCGAGTGCTCAACCCGAGTCACGTTCTGCTCAATAATCGGGCCCTCATCCAGGTCTTCGGTGACGAAGTGTGCCGTGGCGCCGATTAGCTTGACACCTCGAGCATGGGCTTGTGCGTAGGGGTTTGCGCCCTTGAAGCCGGGCAGGAATGAGTGGTGAATGTTGATGATTTTGCCCGCAAACTCCTCACAGAACTCCTGCGACAGAATCTGCATGTAACGCGCTAGCACAATCAGTTCAATCTGCTCCTCGTAAATAAACTCTCGCAGCCGCTGTTCAAAGGCTGCCTTGTCAGCAGCATTGTTGATCGGGTGGGATTCGAAATCGACCTGAAAAAATGATGCCAACTCAGAAAGGTCATCGCGGTTTCCAAAGATCTTGGGAGCGGTGATTGGCAACTGGCCCGCTCGCTGCCTATAAAGAAGGTCGTTTAGGCAGTGGTCTGCCTTGGTTACTAGAACCACCGTGCGCATTGGCCTGTCGACAAAGTCCAGAACATACTCCAGCTGGAAGGCCTCGGCAATTTGTTCAAACTGCTTCTCAAAGTCGCTCTTGGTGATACTCGCCTCAATTTGAAGCCTCATGAAAAAGCGGCCGGTGTCCTCAGAGGTGAACTGCTGACTCTCGGTTATGTTTCCGCCGGCGTCGACAACAGCTCCAGAAATCGCATGAACGATACCTTTCTGGTCTGGGCACACAAACGTGAGGACCCAGTGCTCTGTGCTTGTTGTCATGGCACAATCCTATTGTTTGACTGACCGGCTCTGGCTCGAATCACTGGTAAACTGCCTCCATGCCAAATCAATCTGCCAGCTTCATGTCGCCACTTTCCGAGGTCGATCCAGAGGTTGCTGCTGTTTTGCAGCAAGAGTTGGATCGCCAGCGCCACACACTTGAGATGATCGCAAGCGAGAACTTTGTTTCCAAGGCAATCCTCGAAACTCAAGGTTCGGTGCTAACCAACAAGTACGCCGAGGGCTATCCCGGCAAGCGTTACTACGGTGGTTGTGAGGCGGTCGACATCGTCGAGGAGCTAGCCAGAGAGCGAGCGAAAGAGCTTTTTGGAGCTGAGCACGCGAACGTTCAGCCACACTCCGGTGCAACTGCAAACGCTGCTGTGATGATGGCATTGGCTAACCCGGGTGACCGCATCCTCGGATTGAGCCTGGCTCACGGAGGTCACCTAACCCACGGCATGAAGTTGAATTTCTCGGGGCGCATGTATGAGGCTCACTCTTATGAGCTAGACCCTGAAACACACCTGATCGACATGGAGACTGTTCGCCAGCGCGCACTAGAGGTCAAGCCTGCTGTGCTAATCGCAGGCTGGTCAGCCTATTCCCGCCACTTAGATTTTGCGGCATTCAGGGCTATCGCCGATGAGGTTGGCGCAAAGCTTTGGGTAGACATGGCGCACTTTGCTGGGCTGGTTGCAGCTGGATTGCACCCAAACCCAGTTCCTTACGCTGACGTGGTTTCCTCAACGGTTCACAAAACTCTTGCCGGTCCTCGCTCAGGAGTGATTCTGTGCAAGCAGGAGTGGGCCAAGAAGATTGATTCCGCTGTGTTCCCAGGTCAGCAGGGCGGGCCACTAATGCACGTGATTGCTGGTAAGGCAGTTGCCTTCAAGGCTGCCATGCAGCCAGAGTTCAAGGAGCGCCAGCAGCGCACCATTTCAGGCGCAAAGATCATTGCCGAGCGCCTGAACCAGGCTGATGTAGCCGCGGCTGGGGTTTCCGTACTGGCCGGTGGCACCGATGTCCACTTGGTTCTGGTTGACCTGCGAAATGCTGAAATTGACGGTCAAACTGCCGAGAACCTTCTGCACGAGGCCGGGGTTACCGTGAACAAGAACTCGGTCCCGAACGACCCCAGACCACCAATGGTCACCTCGGGCGTGCGCATTGGCACAGCTGCCCTTGCCACGCGCGGTTTTGGCGACAAGGAATTTGTTGAAGTTGCAGACATAATTGCTCACGCGCTAATTCCAGGTGCTGATTTGGCCGCGTTGAAGCAGCGAGTGCATGAGCTAACCGAGGACTTCCCGCTTTATGAAGGCCTAGAGGGCTAGGGGCGTCTTGAGCGCTGTAATTCTTGATGGCAAGCTCACTGCTGGAGCAATCAAGGCCGAGCTTGCCAGCAAGGTTGCCGAACTAAAACAGAGGAACATCCACCCCGGTCTCGGCACTCTGTTAGTTGGCCAGGATCCTGGTTCGCTGTCTTATGTTTCCGGAAAGCATCGCGACTGTGAACAGGTCGGAGTTCAGTCAATTCGAATCGACCTTCCCGAATCAGCCTCAGAAGCTGACATCAGGAAGGCCATCGAAGACCTCAACAGCGCGAAAGAGGTCACTGGGTTTATCGTTCAGTTGCCGCTTCCTGCTGGAATTGACGGCAACAGCATGCTTGAGTTGATAGACCCAGCTAAGGATGCTGACGGACTTCACCCAATGAACTTGGGAAAGCTCGTGATGAATGTTTCTGGTGAAATTAACTCTCCAATGCCCTGCACACCAAGCGGCATCATCGAACTTTTGCGCCGCTACGACGTGCCACTGCGAGGGGCCAAAGTTGCAGTCATCGGCAGAGGGCTAACGGTTGGACGACCTCTTGGTCTCATGCTTACCCGAAAGGGAGTTGATGCAACTCCAACTCTTTTGCACAGCGCGTCTAAGAACATTGAGGCATCGATTGCAGAAGCTGACATTGTGGTTGCTGCCTTGGGTAGCCCTAACTTCGTAAAGCCAGAGTGGATTAAGCCGGGCGCGGCGGTGCTCGATGTTGGAATCACGAGATCTAACGGCAAGCTGCTTGGCGATGTGGATCCAGCGGTTTCAAACGTGGCCGGATACCTGTCGCCAAACCCAGGCGGAGTTGGCCCAATGACCAGGGCGATGCTGGTCAAAAACGTTGTTGAAGCTGCTTCCTAAAATCTGCTTCTGATGGCCCAAAGATCAGGAAATACTGGATTGAATAGGGTGCTTGCTAGGTAGCCAGCTCCAGACGATCCGCCGCTTCCCATTTTGCGCCCAATGGTTCTTTCAACCATCTTGACGTGGCGATAACGCCACTCCTGAAGCCCCTCATCAAAGTCGATCAGCGCTTCGCCAATCATCGAGACTTCCGGATCATTTCGGTGCAGGTCAATCAGCACTTCCTGGAGCTCCTCGTGCGGCTCCCAGGCCAGAGTCACATCTCTAGTCAGAAGAAGTGCGGGGATGGGCTTTCTGGAATTGAAAAAGTGCAGGGCCGAGTCCCACAGCGACTTTCTGCCCATGGCGTTTTCGACACGCTGCCTTGCTGGTGAGCCTTCAATTAGGTGCTCAGCCATTCCCATTCCTGACTTTCCGTCAGCGGTTGCCCCTGCTTGATCGCGTCTTCCAAGCACTGCCTCTAGCTCGCGGAACTGAGCTGATTGGAAGCCACTGGCTGAGGTCAGGCGCTCTCGGAATGAATTGAATTGCAGCGGGGTCATGGTCTCAAGGATGTCCAATTGAGAAACGCAGGTCTTCATGATGGTTCGGATGCGGCCCAAGAGTGCCATCGACCGGTGGGTTTTGCCTTGCTCAAGCGAGACTTGCAGGGCGGCCACCTCGTGCAGAATTTGCTTAAACCAAAGTTCATAGACCTGGTGAATGGTTATAAACAGCAGTTCGTCGTGTTCCGGCCCGTCACTCAAGGGTTGTTGCAATTCGAGCAGCTCATCAACCTTTAGGTATGAGATGTAGGTGACGTGTTTGTTGTTATCCATTATTTTCCATTTCGGTTGAACATAAAATTTTGGCTCTTGCCCCTAGGTGACTCGGTTGCCATCCTGGGACACTGTCAGGTAGTCGCTAGAGGCCACCAGGTCTCGAAGCCTGTCAAAGCCCTCATAAACCTCGCCGTAGCTGGTTGCCAAAGGTGATATGGCCAAGCGGATTGCATCGGGTTCGCGATAATCAGGGACCACCTTGGAAATCTTGCGCATCGCATAGGCGATTTGCTTGGCTTCTGGGTGGGTCAAGATAATGTGGCCACCGCGCTTGGCTGCTTCGGAAGGTGTCGCCAACTCGAAGCCGAGCGGCTGCAGCCACTGCCTATGAAGTTTGATCATCAGGTCGGTGCCGATCGCTGCCTTGGCCTCAATTCGATCTATGCCTGCTCGTTCAATCATTTCGAAGGCAACTTCGACCCCGCGAATTCCAATGATGGAGGGGCTAGCAATCTGAAACCTTCGAATGGTGTCGGCAGGCTCGAAGTCAGGGCCCATCTCAAACTGCTTATCTTGGGCAAACCAGCCTTGAATTGGAACTCTTAGCTCGGTCTGGATGCGTTTAGAAACATACAGCCAGGCTGGCGAACCAGGGCCGGAGTTTCCGTATTTGTAGGTGCAGCCAACTGCGAGGTCGACACCATTGTCATCGAGGTCTAGTTTGATCGAGCCAGTTGCGTGAGAGCAGTCCCAGACAACCAAGCCACCATGGCTTCTAACCCGATCGGTGATGGCCTTTAGGTCTTGTCTCACGCCTGATCGGTAGTTGACGGCCTGCAGCGTCACCAGCGCAACATCATCGTTTAGGTGCTTAGCCAGTTCTAGCGCTGTTACCTCTTCGAACTCAGAGTCAATGGCCACAGCTCCCGGCCCACCAGATCCGTCGGTGTCAAGGGTGACTAGCTTCAGGCCCATTGCCTCAGCTATTCCGGCAATCACATAGCGATCGGTGGGGAAGTTGGATGAGTCGATAATCACGGTCTTACGACCGGGCCTGGCGTTTATTGCGGCGACGCAGAGTTGGTAAAAGTTCACGCTGGTCGTGTCGCAAACCAAAGTCTGTCCAGCCGATGCGCCAAGGGCGGCTCGGGCCAGAAGGTCGCCGGCAGGTTGAGCCTGATCGATCCAGTGCGACCAGCCGTCCACTAGCTCTGGGCCCCACTCGTTCAGCATGAAGCTTTGGACCTCGTCAATGGTCTTCTTCGGGAGTCTTCCCAGCGAGTTGCCGTCTAGGTAGCAAACACTCGGGTCTGTAATTAGAAACTCGGACTTGAAGGCCTTTAGTGGGTCTTCGGCGTCTAATTTGGAGGCAAAATCTTCATTGATTACTGTGATGCTCATGCCTCTTACTCTATTGCTAAACCAGCAGCTGATGTTTCGCTAGGTCGGCATAAAGCGGAGTCGACTTCACAAGCTCTGAGTGCGTGCCAACTCCCACAATTTCGCCGTGCTCGAGCACGATGATCTGATCGGAGTCAACCACGGTTGAGAGTCGATGTGCGATCACCAACAGTGTGCGATCGTGTGCCACTGCATCTATTGCCTCGCGCATTCGCTGCTCGTTTGGACCGTCGAGCGCACTGGTTGACTCATCAAGCAGCAAGATCTCCGGAGAAGCCAGCAATGCCCTTGCAATTGCAAGTCGTTGACGCTCGCCGCCGGAGAGCATGATGCCATCCTCACCGACTTCCGCTGACAAGCCTTTGGTGTCGCGCTTGAGCACCTCGGCCAGGTTCACCTGGTTCAGCACAGTCTCAAGTTCCTGGTCGGTCGCATCAGCTTTACCCAGCAGCAGGTTATCTTTCAGCGACCCAGCCAAGACCGGGGCATCCTGTTCAACATAACCAAGTTGCTGCCTAAGTGATTGGCGTGAAAACTCAGTCACTGGCTGTCCATCCAGCAAAATTTGGCCGCCGGTTGGCTCATAGAAGCGCTCGATTAGCGAAAACACCGTCGACTTACCTGCGCCAGATGGTCCCACCAGAGCAACGCGAGATCCGCGAGCGATTTTCAGGTTGAGTTTTTTCAAGATGACTTGCGGCTCTTCACCGTCTTCGGTTTCATAGTGAAACTCGACGTCCTTGAATTCAATGGCGGTCTTGTTGGCTGCCTTTCTTGGCAGTCTTTCAGCTCCCGGTTCCTCCTCGTCCAGGTCCATGATTTCCTTGATTCTCGCAAGAGCTCCCAGAGCACCCATTACAGATGTGTAGGCACCAAATGCAGAGATCAATGGTCCAATCATGAAAAACAACAGAATTACGAAGGTCACCAGTGACGCAATAGTCGTTGCCCCAGTTGCTACCCGCAGGCCGCCGAGACCAAGAACGATGATGAAAGCTGAGTTGAAGGCAACCTGTGCGATTGGGGCAACAATCGCAGACAGCCTGGCAATGCTCAATCCCTGGTCGTAGGCAGCTTCGGCATTTTTGTGAATCTCCTCGGTTTCGCGCACTTCGGCACGGGATGCCTTGATGGTTCGAATCGCACTCAGAGCGCGTTCAACAGCAGCGCTCATCTCGCCCACTCGCATTTGGGCCTTGGTGGTCGCCGACCGGATTCTCCGACCGGTCAGAGCGATAGCCCCAACGGCAGCAAACACCACGAGCAGGGTTGTGCCAAGCAAGAGCGGGTCGATAAATGCCATCACGATGATTGCTCCGGTGAACTGCAATAGGCCACCAAGAGCATCCACTAGACCTTGAGTCAATACAGCCTTGAGCAAGGTTGAGTCGGAGCCAACGCGTGAAACAAGGTCACCGATTCTTCTTCGGTCATACTGTGAAATTGGGAGCCTAAGGAGTCTTGCAACCAGTGCTTTTCTGGTGGTCAACACAACACCTTCACCGGTCTTGTAGAGCAGGTAGTACTGGAACGCATTGACCAATGCGGAGGTGATAACTAGGCCCACGATCACCGATGCCAGCAAGGTGGTGTCGAGGTTTTCCTGAACGGCTGTTATGAGTTGGCCAATTACAAGTGGTTGGCCAAGAGCCAGCAAAGAACCCAGCACTGACAGAATCAGGGCAAGAATAAGGGTCTTTCTGTGATCGGCTAGATAGGGCAGCAGGTCCTTCAGCTTCGCCCGCGGACCCCGGTACTCCCGGCTCTTTGGGTTCTGGGTGGGGTCCTGGTAGTACTCGCTCAATTTCTTCCTAACCTCATGACTTCAAAAAACCATTTCCAAATAACTCTTCGTTTAGTAGAAAGTTGATTTCTTGAAACGACAGCGCTTTTGTGTATGCGGTGTTGATTGCAAACCGTTCATAATCTAAGCCTTTAATCACCCTTTTGACACGATTATCCAGAATTCTCAGGAACATCAAGGTGGTGTTTTCCACTCGCGGAAAATCTTCCATCACGCTGCCGCAACCGTAGCCAAAAACCCTGATCGCGAGGTCAGCTTCAGCGGGTGTGGATTTGGCAATCAACTGATTATCTGGAACCTGAACTTTGGCCCGGAGTGTTTCCTGTTTCTCCCAAATTTGAAAGCAGGTTCGTAGGTCATTTTGCTTAGCTATTTTCTCGCCGTTTTCGTCCTCGTACTGAACCCTTACTTCCTGGTCCAAAACCAAGTGAAATCTAAGATCCAGCCGATTTTGAACAGACCACTTGCGCCACGATCTTGGCACCAGGAATGCAATGTAGTCAGAGAAGTCCGCTGCTTTATTAAAGAAGGGAACCGACAGGGCATTGTTTCTTCCAAAGGGAGGGTTTGAAATGGTCACGAAGTTGTTTCCAGAGGGTTGCCAATCCAAAAAGTCCTGACGCAGCACCGCTTCGTGCTTTGGGTATTTGTCGAGGGCCACCAGGTTACTAATGCCGCTGTTTCTAAGTGCATCCACGAAGCGGCCGGTGCCACCGGCCGGTTCCAGGAAGCTGCGATTATTGGCGTTTGGAATTGTCGCGAGCGTGGTTAATACAAGTTCATTAGCTAGACCAGTGGGGGTGTAGTACTGCTCGGTGCCGGTGACGCGAGTGTTCCCGAGCTTGATAGTCATTGGGCAACAATATCAATTGCCGTCGGGCAAATGGCTAAAGGACCACAGCCAAAATAATGTTGGTGATGCTGAGCGCCCCAATGGCGCCCACGATCCCGGAAGAGACCCTCGGCTTTTTTCTGTTTTTCAGGACAAGCACCAAGATCACTAGCAATACAACTAACTTGATTCCCACCTTTGCGTGGTTCACTTCAAAGTCAGCGCCATTAGCAACTCGGTATTCGGCAACCGCAACCAGGGCCAGGCCGGTTAGCAACATGGTCCAAGCACCGTGAACCATTGCCGGGACAACGGTGGCGGTGGAGGTTTTTAGGGACCTCATTTGGGTTAGGAAGCCGCCCAGCAGCGAAGCCACTCCAATGAAGTGAAGAATAAGGGTGGTGTTTCTAGTGATGTCGATTGCTAAGTCCATGAGGTCTCCTTCTGCTTGCCCACTCTAGCGCGATTAAATCGCGGGCTGTTTGAACTCAGCTTTTGGAGACGAGCGAAGCCATAGCGAGGGCGGCCTGCACGGCCTCTGCACCCTTGTCTTCCTTGGATCCTTCGATTCCAGCCCGAGCAAGGGCCTCAGATTCGTTATTGACGGTCAGTAAGCCGAACCCGACGGGGATTGAAGTGTCCAACTGCACGCGGGTCAAGCCGTCGGTCGCCGCAGAACAGACGTAATCAAAGTGAGGCGTCTCGCCCTGGATGACAACCCCAAGGGCGATTATTGCATCAGGGTTGAATTTGGCAGCAGCCTGAGCTGCCATTGGAAGTTCGAAGGCGCCTGGTATTTGCCAATAGGTAATGTCTTCGCAGCCCGATTTTTCTAGTTCCGCCTTTGCTCCGGCAACCAGCCCATCCATGATCTGGGTATGCCAGGAGGTGGAAATAACAAAGACTTTCTTGCCCTTGCCTGAAACTTGAATTACTGGTGCTCCGGAACCGCTCATCTACCTAGGTTAGTGGGAATCTCATGTCCCATGCGAGCGCGCTTTGCCTCCAAGTAGCCCAGGTTCTGATCAGCCAGTCCAACAATTAGTGGAACAGTTTCAGTCACTGCGATTCCAGCTTCCTCAAGGAAGTTGCGCTTTGCTGGGTTGTTGGATAGCAGCCTGACACTTGTGATGCCAAGGTCCTTCAAAATTGCAACAGCAGCGCCATACTCTCTGGCTTCGCTTGGGAAACCCAGGGCTAGGTTCGCGTCTACAGTGTCAAGACCCTCTTCTTGCAGGGCGTAAGCCTTTAGTTTGTTCAGAAGGCCGATTCCACGACCCTCCTGACCTCTCAGGTAAACAACTACTCCACCATTAGGGTCTTTAGCGATTGCATCCAGGGCTCCGTCCAACTGTGGTCCACACTCACACTTGAGTGAGCCGAAGGCTTCGCCGGTGATGCACTCTGAGTGCATGCGGACAAGTACGTCCTTGCCGGTGGGGTTACCGGCGATGATTGCCACGTGGTCAGCAGTTGTCTGCACGTCGTAGTAGCCGCGAACGCGGAAGTCGCCGTGGCTGGTCGGGAGCTTTGCCTCAGCTTCGAAGCGAATCCTGTTCGCACTCTTGGAAACCTCAGGGGACTTCCTTGCGATGTGCTCTTTAATCTGAGAAATACTTGTCATAGGTAAGTCAAACCTTAAAGAGGTCTCAAATAATTCCTCCCCGCGCATCATTGTTCCGTCGTCGTTTACCATTTCGGCCATCATCGCAACTGGCTCTAGGCCAGCTAGCTTCATCAAATCAACCGCGGCTTCAGTGTGGCCAGGGCGCTCCAGCACTCCGCCGTCCTTAGCTCGAAGCGGGACCACGTGGCCAGGGCGCATCAGCGAACCAGCTGAGGATTTTGGGTCAGCAAGCACTCGACCAGTAAGGGCACGGTCATAGGCCGAGATTCCGGTTGACTCTCGCTCCATGGCGTCCACGCTCACGGTGTAGGCAGTGTGGTGTGGGTCTTGGGTGTTCACATACATCAGCGGCAAATCAAGGTCGTTTGCCCGTGCTTCGGTCATCGGGGCACAGATGTAGCCGGAGGTGTAGCGAATCATCCAGGCCAGCCACTCCGGTGTTGCAAATTCGGCTGCGATTATCGCGTCACCTTCGTTCTCGCGGTCCTCGGCGTCGGTGACCAGGACAGGCTTCCCCTGCCGAAGGGCCTCAAGGACCTCTTCGATGGTCGAATGTTTAATTTGCATTTATCTGAACTCCAGCAATCTCTCGATGTGTTTTGCCATGACGTCTACCTCAACGTTGACCTTGTTGCCTGGAACTTTTCGGCCCAGAGTGGTCACGGCCAGGGTCTCAGGGATCAGTGACAGGCCAATCACGTCATCATTGAGCTCGTTGACGGTTAGTGAAATGCCGTCGAAAGTGATTGAACCCTTCATCACCACATAGCGCAGCAGTTCCTTTGGGATTCTGATTCTGACCCAATCCCAGTTGTCGCTTTTCTCGCGCGACACAAATTCGCCTACGCCGTCAACGTGCCCCTGAACTACGTGACCGCCGTAGCGAGTTTGCGCGTTCATCGCGCGCTCCAGGTTGATTGGGTCACCAACTTTGACCTCGCTTAGGCTGGTGAGTCTGATTGATTCCATCATGACGTCGGCAGTGAAGCCATTTTCATCAATTTCGATTGCCGTCAGGCAGGTGCCGGAGCAGGAGATGGAATCGCCGCGCTTTAGATCCTCAAGCACCTTTGAGCACTTGATAGTGAGCCTCAGTGCGTCTGGCTGCTGCTCAATTCCAGTTACCTCACCAAGCTCTTCGATAATTCCAGTAAACATCATGCGCTCCTTGCTCTAATAAAGATGTCTTTCCCGATTCGGGTTGTTTCCAAAATCTCAAGCTCTAATGCCTGGTCCATGTTTGTGATTCCAATGTCGCCAATGGCACTGTTGTTTCCACCCAGCAGCATTGGGGCCATGTAAACCAAGAACTCGTCAACCAGACCCGCCGCAACCAGAGCGCTAGCTAGGGTCGAACCGGCCTCAACAAAGACGTGCTTGAGCTCCCGGCTCCATAGTTCAGCCAGCACCAGATTCAGATCTCGGGTCCGAATCTCAACAGTCGGGGCCTGGTCGTTGAAGATCTTTAGGTTTCTTGGCAATTCAGTCTCACCAATTACGATTCGCACCGGTTGGTGCTCGAAGTAGCCACCGTCCGGCTTTCTGGCTGTCAGCTCAGGATCATCAGCAAGAACGGTCGCAGTACCCACCAAAATGGCATCTACCTCGGATCGCCTGAAATGAGTGTCGGCACGAGACTCAGCACCGCTTATCCACTTGCTAGAGCCATCTTGAGCGGCACTGCGGCCATCAAGGGTGCTTGCCCACTTTAGGGTTACAAACGGTCGCTTGAGACGGTTAGCAGTCAACCAGACACGGTTCTGATCCTCGGCCTGGTGCATCATGAGTCCTGTTGAAACTTCGATGCCGGCATCAGTCAGGGTCTTGGCCCCCGAACCAGATTCGAGGCCAGGGTCGCTGACTGCAAAGACAACGCTGGAAATTCCTGCATCGACCAACGCCTTTGCACACGGGCCGGTTTTCCCGGTGTGGTTGCAGGGCTCTAGGGTCACCACAGCAGTGTGATTGGTCAGGGGTGTGTCAGGAAAATCCTGAGCAAAATTCTTCAAAGCCATCACTTCGGCATGGTCGGTTCCGGCGCCCCTGTGGTAACCCTCGGTCACAATTTCGCCGTCCGGGTCCAGAATCACGGAGCCCACCTGAGGATTGACCCCGAATGCTGGCCCCTGTAGCGAGATCGCCAGAGCGCGCTGCATCGCAGCTTCGAGTTGCTCTTGCGTTGGCATCTTGCCCTCTCGGTTCTGTTTCACACAGACCGCGGGCGCGGAAAGAAAGCGGGCGCAAATAGCGCCCAAGTTCTTCTACCATCCGGACTTTAACCGTCGGTCTTGGAATTTCACCAAGTCAACCGACAGAAACTGCATCGCTGGTTGCGATGTTTCCGGTCGGGTCGCGGACTTTAACCGCCGGCTCAGATTTTCACTGACCCCGAAGAACTGTGCTGATTAGAACAATACTCTTTTTGCCTGAGAAATTCCTTTAGACCGCAGCCACTAGACCCAGGCGCTCGTAAACCAGCTTCAAAGTTTGCTCCGCCTGGCTGTTTGCTCGTTCGGCTCCAATGGCCAGTAGCCTGTCAAGTTCAGCGGGATCCTCAAGTAATTCATTGGTTCTCACTCTGATCGGCTCAAGCGACGAGACCACGACTTCTGCAACTTCCTTTTTCAGGTCCCCATAGCCTGAAGACGCAAAGCTGGCTTCTAGGTCCTTGATGGATTTGCCGGAAAGCGCCGAGTGAATCCCAAGCAGGTTCGATACTCCCGGCTTGTTTTCCGGGTCAAAAATAATCTGACCGTCGGTGTCTGTGACTGCCGATTTGATCTTTTTGGTAATCAACTCAGGCGCGTCCATGATGTTGATCAAGCCCTTTGGTTCAGCAGTGGACTTTGACATTTTTGCCGTCGGAAGTTGTAAGTCGTAAATCTTGGCGGTTTCCTTGAGAATCTCGGCCTTTGGGATCACGAAGGTCTCACCAAAGCGCGAGTTGAATCGCATTGCCAGGTCCCTTGTGAGTTCCAGGTGCTGACGCTGGTCCTCCCCAACCGGAACCGCCTCAGGCTGATAAAGCAAAATGTCAGCGGCCTGCAAAATTGGGTAGGTGAATAGACCAACCGAGGAGGCGTCCGCGCCGCCCTTCTGGCTCTTGTCCTTGAATTGCGTCATTCTCGAGGCCTCGCCGAAACCGGTGATGCAGTTCAGCACCCAGGCCAGCTGAGCATGAGCTGGAACATGGGACTGGACAAACAGCGCACTCTTTGTCGGGTCAATTCCAGCTCCCAAGTACTGAGCGGCGGTTCTTCTGGTGTTGTCTCGAAGTGTTTTTGGGTCCTGAGGAACAGTGATTGCGTGAAGGTCAACAATGACGTAATAGGCATTGAACTTATCCTGCATCGCAACCCACTGCTTGAGCGCGCCAAGGTAGTTTCCAAGGTGCAGGCTGGAAGCCGAAGGCTGCATGCCTGAAAGTAAATTGGGTTTAGTCATTTCTACCCCTAAAGGTCATATTCCACTACCACTGGAGAGTGGTCGCTCCAACGGGTGTCATAGCTTGGCGCTCTATCAACTCGATAATTCTGCCCGAGTTTGGCAAGTTCTGGGGTGGCCAGCTGATAATCAATTCTCCAACCGGCGTCATTGTCGAAGGCCTGGCCTCGATAGGACCACCAGGTGTAGGGGCCGGGAGTGCCCGGGTGAGCCACTCTTCCCATGTCTACCCAACCCATGGTCTGAAAGCCATCGAAGTAGGCACGCTCTTCTGGCAGGAACCCAGCGTTTTTCAGGTTTCCCTTCCAGTTTTTAATGTCCAGCTCGGTGTGACCAACGTTCAAGTCACCCACGACTACGGCGTGCTTGCCGCTGTCAATAAGCTCCTGCATCCGCAAGGTCATCGCGTCCAAGAATTTGTATTTCTCAACCTGCTTCGGGGTGTCAGCCTCACCAGAGTGCACGTAGCAGCTGATCACGGTGACAGTGGTGCCGGAGAAATCTATCTCTGCTTCGAGCCATCGACCGGCCGAATCAAAATCCGCTGGGCCCAGGTTCGTGCTGGTGGCAAGAACCTTGTGTCTAGACAAGACAGCGACACCGGCCCGGCCCTTTGCCGAGGCTTCATCGTCATAAATTTCCCAGGGCTTGTCTGCTGCCAGTGGCCCGGTTGTTGACAGTTCAACAAGGTCGGCCCTTGGAGCTCGAACTTCCTGGAGACAGAGCACATCCGGTTTTGTCTCTAAGACCCAGGAGCCCATGTCTTTTCTGGCGGCGGCTCGAACCCCGTTTACGTTTACGCTTGCAATCTGGATCATTGACACCAATCTATGAGCTAGATCAGGGCATAGAGGTCTGCACCGCGGACCTCCACCAATATTTTGCCCAGCGCTGACTTGGCTGGTCCAGCTTCTGGCTCTCCAGACTCGGGGTTGAACCTCGCACCGTGGCAACCGCAGGCGATCTGATCGTCCTTCACTCCAGTGACAATGCAGCCGGCATGGGTGCAGGTGGCATTGAACGCGCGAAAAACATCAGCAGTGGGTCTAGTAACCAGGATGGTCAAGCTGCCAGAGATCTCAAATTTCTTGCCGCTGCCAATCATGATTTCATCAACGGTGCCCAACAGCTGCTCATTGCTAACGACCTCACCCGCCATGGGCTCCGAAGTCTCAACGGTTGCGCTGGGGGGAGTGGTAGCAGCAGGCTCGGGTTCTTGGGCACAAGCTGCCAAAGTCAAGGTTCCCGTTGCTGCAAGAGCGCCGGTAAGTGCAGTTCTGCGATCTAGATTCATAAAAAGCTAAACAACAACTATGTCTAGACTCTTCCGCGCAAGATGGCCTGCTTCACCTCGGCAATTGCCTTGGTCACCTCAATGCCTCGAGGGCAGGCCTCGGTGCAGTTGAAGGTGGTGCGGCAACGCCAAACACCCTCTTTGTCGTTCAAGATGTCTAGTCGAACCTGCGCCTCTTCGTCGCGAGAGTCAAAGATGAATCGGTGCGCATTCACGATCGCAGCAGGACCGAAGTACTGGCCATCAGTCCAGAACACTGGGCAGCTGGTGGTGCAGGCGGCACACAGGATGCACTTGGTGGTGTCGTCATAGCGAGCGCGGTCCTCAGGAGACTGTAGACGCTCCTTCTCAGGCTTGTCGTTGGCAACTAAGAACGGGTTGATGTCCTTATAAGCCTGGTAGAAGGGGTTCATGTCGACAATTAGGTCCTTCTC
>DDBH01000014.1 GCA_002333405.1 Micrococcales bacterium UBA2037
TTTGGCTACCGCTGATGCGAAGGCCGCCCTTCAAGGCGCTGACCAGATTTACATTGCCATCCCTTCTCAGTCCCTGCGGGACAGCCTGGCCAGCTGGAAAGAGCTAATCCCAGTCGGTGCGACGCTGGTGAGCCTGATGAAAGGCCTCGAGCAGTCTTCCGGAAAGCGCATGAGTGAGGTAATCGTCGAGGTGCTGGGTTGCGCTTCCGACCAGGTAGCAGTTGTTTCCGGGCCAAACCTGGCCCTTGAGATTGCTAGACGCGATCCGGCTGCGGCAGTTTGTGCATGTGAGGATCAGGCCCGTGCAACGGCAGTTGCCAAAGTTTGTTCGAATGATTACTTCACGGTATTTACCAACCAGGACTTGGTTGGTACCGAACTCGGGGGAGTGCTCAAGAACCTAATTGCGGTTGCCGTCGGCATTGTGAACGGACTGGGATATGGGCAAAACACCAAGGCGTCAATCATGACCCGTGGGCTAACCGAGATCACTAACTTTGCCATCGAGCACGGCGCTCGCAGGAGAACCATGTTTGGCCTAGCCGGACTCGGGGACCTTATTGCAACCAGCGAGTCGAGTCTGTCGAGGAACTTTAGTGCCGGCGAAATGCTTGGCAAGGGCTACAGCAAAGCCGAGGTGTTGCGAAGGATGCAACAGACAGCTGAGGGTCTTAGTTCGGTGGAGCCAGTTCTAGAAATCGCAGACCGATTGGGAATCGAAATGCCAATCGTTCGTCAGGTAAGCGATGTCCTAAACGGCAAAATGAAACCAACTGAGTTTGGCAAGCAGCTGAACCTGCAGGATGCAATCGAGATGGAGTTCTAATGCAACGGCTCGCTCTTATTTACGGCGGTGAATCCAGCGAACACTCGGTGTCCTGCGTGACCGCGGTGGGCGTGATCAGCGCGATTGACACCTCGAAGTATGAAGTGATTCCGGTTGGCATAACAAAAACCGGCAAGTTCGTGTTGGAGCCGATAGACCCAGAGTGGAAATTGGAAAACTACCCGGAGGTGTCGGAGGATGCCCCAGAGTTACTGATGCCAGTTGGCGGCGGGGAACTGAGGATGGCCTCGGGGATTTCGCTTGGAAAGATCGACATCGCCTTCCCGGTACTTCACGGCCCAAATGGGGAAGACGGATCGATTCAAGGCCTATTGCAGCTTTGCAAGATTCCGTATGTTGGAAATGGAGTAATGGCGTCGGCTATTGCGATGGATAAAGTCAGCGCCAAGGCTATTTTCCGAGATGCTGGCCTTGCGGTTTCCCAGGATGAGGTCATCAGCTCAAGCCAGTGGCGTGATTCCAGGGCTAACTGCATAGAGCGTGCAGCAAAGCTCATGAAGCCAGATGTCTTCGTGAAGCCGGCCCGGTCCGGCTCATCGGTGGGAGTGAGCTTGGTTTCTAGCTCTGATGATCTAGCGGCGGCGATTGAGCTTGCGCTAACCCACGACGAGGTCGCAATGGTTGAAAAAAGAGTGGTGGGAAGAGAGCTCGAGTGCTCGGTGCTGGAGACCGCATCCGGTCAGCTCAAGGTTTCGGTGGCAGGTGAAATTGTTGTTACCGGCAGGCCTTTTTACGATTACGAAGCCAAATACCTGGGTGCTGGTGCGGATCTAATCATCCCTGCGCCACTTACCCAGAAAGAAACAAAGCAGCTTCAACAGGCTGCCGAGGTTGCCTTTAGGGCCCTGAATTGCAACGGCCTTGCCAGAACCGATTTCTTCATCACTGCCAACGGTGTCGTCATCACTGAAGTGAACACGATGCCGGGCTTTACCCCAATTTCGATGTATCCGGCCCTGTTTGAGGCAAGCGGCATTCCCTACAACGAACTGGTCGAAGAGCTGATTCAGAATGGACTAGCAGCCGGCAGAAGGCAGTCTTAGTTGCTGAGAGTTGTGCAAACCTTGTTTCTTGGCAACACCGCTACGGCCTGAGAAAGGCCTTCCAGGACAGTAATGCCGCTGGCGACTTCTGAATTTACAATCACCTCAACCGCTGGAGTGGTTGCGTAGGAAATGAAGCGGTAGTTCGGAGCATCAGTTTCATCCACTAGCCAGTCATTGGCCCCGGCGCTGACGCAAGGAAGCGCTGAAAGCTCAACTGGCTCCAGGCCACAGCGCAACAGCACTGCTGCCGGATCACCCCAGGCAGCGGTTGCCTGTGAATTTGTGTAGCGAATTTCCTGGTCGCCAAGAGCCTGAGGCAACCTCACCAAAACCTCTGCGCAGCCAGGGTCATTTGAAAATTCGGCAGCGTCAAGGTTAACGGTTCTGGCGCAACCGGTGAGCAGAACCAGAGAAATAAGAAAGATAGAGATAAATCGCATTGAAATAAGGCTAGCGTTGGTTTGTGATTTATGAAGGCCCCAAGATTATTGAATTAGGTGAGAGCGAAGCGCTAGCGCGCGCTCTAGGCGTGTTTAAGTCGGTCGAGAGCACTCTGGTTCCCTCCGGTGACGACGCCGCTGTGGTGGGGCTGCTAGACCCGAGGGTGGTCATCACTACCGACACCATGGTTCAAAACCATGACTTTGACTTAGGTTGGTCTTCTGCATTTGACCTTGGCTACAAAGCGGTCACCACCAACCTGGCGGATTTGGTTGCGATGGGTGCGACGCCCAGGGGGCTGACTGTGACATTAGTAGTCACCAAGGACACCCGCCAATCCTGGTTGGAAGAGTTTGCAAAAGGCCTGCAGGCAGGCTGTGATAACCACGCCAGCCAGTGTGAAATTGTTGGCGGTGACCTGGCCTCAGGCGACCAGTTGGTCATTGCAGTAACCGCTATTGGCGATCTAGATCAGCCAAATCCGGTGCTTCGCTCCACCGCCCAAGTTGGAGATTTAGTGGTGGTTGCCGGCACCCTGGGCAAGGCAGCTTGCGGCCTGGACCTCCTTAGGTCAGCCGACAAAACACTTGCCGATAGCTATCCCGAATATGTCGAGATTCAAAAGCGGCCAATTCCTGATTTGGTCTTAGGAATGGAGCTGTCGAGAATTGCAACTTCGATGATGGACATCTCTGATGGATTGTCGCTTGATTCGGCCAGGCTCGCCAGGAAATCCAATGTGACCCTAAGGCTCGAGCGCAGACTGCTGGAGGGTTATGCAGCGGTCCTGGAGCAGGCTGCACAGTCGATCAATTCGCGGGTCGAGGGCTCTGCCAATCAGTGGGACTGGGTGCTTCACGGTGGTGAAGATCACTCATTCCTGGCCACGGTGCCACCAGGCGCGAAGCTTCCAAGGGGAGCCAAGGTGATTGGCCGAGTTGACCACAGGGCTGAAAACGATATTTATCTAGATGATCAACCGCTAGCCGCGGCCGGGTGGGATTCAGTAACAGGTTAGGCGTGTAGTTCGGAGTTCAGTTCGATGCCAACGCCATCTCTGGCAATTGCCTCAACTGCACCGGTCTGCGAGTTTCTTCTAAACAGCATGCCCGCCAGGCCTGACAATTCGGATGCCTTTACCGCCTCTGATTTGCCATCAACAATTAGCGTGACCTTGGTGCCGGCGGTGACATAAAGCCCAGCCTCAACAATCGAATCATCGCCAATCGAGATTCCGATGCCAGAGTTTGCTCCCAGCAGCGCCCGTTTTCCAATTGAAACCTTGTGGTTGCCGCCCCCAGACAAGGTGCCCATAATCGATGCACCACCACCGATGTCGCTGCCATCTCCGACAACCACACCCTGGGAAATCCGTCCCTCAACCATTGAGGACCCAAGGGTGCCAGCGTTGAAGTTCACAAACCCCTCGTGCATGACGGTTGTCCCCGGCGCCAAGTGCGCACCGAGCCGGACTCGGTTGGCGTCTGCAATGCGGACCTTCTTGGGGACCACGTAGTCAACCAATCTCGGAAACTTATCGATTGAGTGAGCTATTACCCCGGCTCTGCGAAGCTCCAATGACCGATTTTCAAAATCATCTAGGGCAATCGTTCCAAAGTTTGTAAAAGCCACAATCGGCAAATTAGGAATCAGGCCTTCCAGGTTTATGGAGTTTGGCTGAACCAGCAGGTGCGAAAGCAGGTGCAGTCTGAGGTAGGCATCAGCCGTTGATTCCACCGGGTTTGCAAGGTTTACCTCGCAGCGAATTACCTCGGTTGTGACGTTGCGAAGCGGGTCAGGACCCGCTGCAAGGTCTAGCTCTTTGGGTGGAAACCACTGCAAATCTGAGGCAGGAGCACTGCCTAGGGTTGGATCTGGATACCAGACATCCAGAATCGTGCCGTCTTCGGCCTTGCTGGCAAGGCCGTGGCCCCAGGCCATTTCGTTTATTTGCTTCTCACTCATCAGCTCCAGAATACAGGTAGCCTTTTGTGCATGGCTTTAGACCCAACCAAGTCCCTTGTGGAGCTCACGCTTGATGTGTGCAACATTGAGTCTGTG
Source organism: Micrococcales bacterium UBA2037 (assembly GCA_002333405.1). GTDB lineage: Bacteria > Actinomycetota > Actinomycetes > Actinomycetales > Microbacteriaceae > Aquiluna. The sequence goes on from DDBH01000014.1 coordinate 4,396, forward strand.
TCTTCCAATGAGGCGCAGCTCGCTGATCAGATCCAAGCGATGTTTGAAAACTATCCGCACCTCACGTTGACCCGCGACGGCAATGCACTGGTGGCAATGACAAGCCTGGGACGGGAACAGCGCGTGATCATCGCAGGTCACCTGGACACAGTCCCGGTTGCCAACAACCTTCCCGCAGAACTGCATCACTTCGAACGTGAACAGGTGATCTTTGGCAGGGGTTCGGTGGACATGAAGGGCGGCATCGCTGTGATGCTCAAGCTCGCCTGTGAACTAACGACTCCAAGCTACGACATCACCTGGATCTTCTATGACAACGAAGAGGTCGCCTCTGAACTCAATGGCCTGGGGAGACTTTCCAGAAACCACCCGGAGTTACTTGCAGCAGAATTTGCGATCCTCTGTGAGCCAACCTCGGCTTTGGTTGAGGGCGGTTGCAATGGAACCATTCGGGTTGGGGTTCGCACCGTGGGCAAAAAGGCTCACTCGGCTAGGCCCTGGATGGGCTTGAACGCTATCCACCTGATGGCCGAGCCGCTGAATATTTTGAATCAGTACCAACCGCAGACCGTGACCGTGGATGGGCTCGATTACCGCGAGAGCCTGAACGCCGTGGTGGTCTCCGGGGGTATCGCAACAAATGTCATTCCGGATCTGGCTGTGCTGACTGTGAACTATCGGTTTGCTCCAGATAAGTCTGCGGCCCAGGCTCTTGACCATGTTCGAGAGTTGTTTGCTGGCTTCGACGTTGTTTTGACAGACGAGGCCGAAGGAGCACGGCCAGGTCTAGATCTTCCCGCTGCCAAAAAGTTCATCGCCGCCACCGGATCCGAAGTCAGGCCAAAGTATGGCTGGACCGATGTTGCCAGGTTTTCGAGCCTTGGCGTTCCTGCCGTGAACTATGGTCCGGGTGACCCCTCGCTTGCTCATGCTGATAACGAAAACGTCCCGGTTGGACACTTGTTTGATGTTGAAACAGGTCTGCGGGAATGGCTGACCAGTTAGTGCAGTTGGCTTTAAGTCGCTGATTCTGGGATAATTGAAGCTTCTAAGACAAATCCAAGGAGTGTTATCCAATGGCAGCTATGAAGCCTCGAACCGGAGACGGGCCAATGGAAGCAGAGCGCGAGCCGCGCGGCCTGATTGTTCTTAGAGTTCCCCTAGAGGGCGGCGGACGCCTTGTGGTGTCAGTGAACGACGATGAAGCTAAAGAGCTACACAAGGTTCTAGCTGGCGTTGTAAAGAAGTAGTTCTTACTTTCTAACCGCAATTAATAATCCATCACCAAGCATGGAAATGCTTGAGATGAATTCGTCTGAATCCTCAAAGAATCTGACAACAGCGCGAAGCGCCGAAGTGTCATCATCCCGCAGCGCTGGATTTGGCACTCGATCGCGCCAGAGCGCATGAGCCAGCACGATTGCGCCTGATGGCTTCACTAAAGACGTTGCGTGGGGGAGGATTTCCTCAACTGCTGCCGGATCTACATCAATAAACACCAGGTCGTAGGCTGCCTCAGTCATGTTTGCCATGACGGCACTGGCCTTGCCAGTTATTACCCGGGCGCGGCTGGCTGGAATCCCGGCAGCCAGAAAGTTTTTGCGGGCCCGATCTTGATACTCAGGCTCATCGTCGATAGTTGTGAGGGTGCTGGTGTCTGAGGCGCTAAGCAGCCAAAGCGCGGAGACACCGGCACCAGTGCCAGCCTCAACGATATTCTTGGCGGAGAGCATGGCCGCGATGGTTGCCAGGCCTGCGCCTGTGGCAACAGTCACTGACTCGACTCCGAGCTCCTCAGCGCTTTTACGCGCGGTGGCCATTGCCTCTGGCTCGGTGTTGAATTCTTCAGCGAATTTCCAACTTGAAATCTTGTCTATCATCTTGGTCTCAAGCTTAGGTTGGGTTGTGTAAAAAGCATGGATTGGATAGTTGTAAACTCTGATACATGTTTGGACTAAGTGCAGAAAAGCTATTGCTGCTTGCGCTACTTGCCGTCTTGATTCTCGGGCCAGAGCGTCTGCCTTATTACGCGAAGCAATTGGGCGAGTGGGCTCGCAAGGGAAAGCGCATGGTCGACAACGCCCAGGTGCAAATGAAATCTGAACTTGGTGAGGGTTTTGAGGATCTGGACTGGAAGAAGCTAGACCCTAGGCAGTATGACCCGCGCAGAATTGTTCGCGAAGCGCTGCTGGATGAAAAGAAGCGACCTGCAAACGCGGCCGAGACCTTGAATCGCGCGAAGCCACCTCAGAAACCGCTTGAGCTTGGTGAAACGCCACCGGTTGACATGGAGTCAACCTAAATCTTTCCCAGAAACCTAATCAGTTTCGTCAGAATCGGTGCCAGTGCCTTGTAGCCGGCAGCACGAGTTGGCAGTTTGATTGGACTTCTATTGCTAACTCCAATGGTTCTAGGCTCGGTAAACCTCAGTAGACCTCCGGGACCGGACCGCCTACCCATGCCTGATTGCTTCATTCCACCCATTGGAGCGGCCATGGAAGCCATGGATGCGCGATAGCCCTCATTGATGTTCACCGATCCTGCCATCAGCCTGCTGGCCACTTCAAGCGCCTGCGCACGGTTACCGACGACCGAGGCATTCAGCCCATACTCGCTGGCATTTGCTAGCTCCACTGCCTGGTCAAGACCTTCGTAGCCAACCAGTGCAATGACCGGCCCGAACACCTCCTTGTGAAGTATCTCAGCGCCATGCGGAATGTTTGTGATGACTGTTGGTGCGAAAAAGTTTGGTCCAATTTCTGGCAGTGGCTTTCCGCCGGTGAGGATCTCGGCACCCTCTTTTGCGGCTCTTTCAACAAAGCCCGAAACGCGCTCCAGCTGAGCTGAGGAAGTGAGCGCTCCGAGATCAAAATCAAACTTGTCTGAGTTGCCAAGCTTTAGCGACTCAACCTTTGCTTTCAGGATCTGCTCAAAATCCTTCAACGAATGCTGGGGAACATAGAGCCGCTCGATTGAGACACACAGCTGTCCGGAGTTTCCAAAAGCGCCGCCGATGGCGGTTTCTGCTGCCTGATTCAAATCAGCGCCTGGAAGCACAATCATCGGATTTTTACCGCCCAACTCCAGTGAGTATCCAATCAGGCGTGAGGCAGCGCGTTGGGCGACGATTGTTCCGGTCGCAGTGGAGCCAGTGAAGGCTACGTAGTCGGCGTTATCCGTGACCGCATTTCCAACCACGGCTGGCTCGCCGTGGACAACCTGCCAAATGTGCTCAGGAATACCGGCTTCAACACTTAGTTTTCGTGCCAGCTGCACTGTTTTGGCAGTTTGATTGTCGGCCTTTTGCACGACGGCATTGCCGGCCATAAGCGCCGGAATCACATCCATCATGGTCAGGGCCAACGGATAGTTCCAGGGCGTGATAATTCCAACCACTCCGACTGGAGCAGGCTCTACATAGGCGCTGAGCATAAAGGGAGCACCGGAGCGAACCGATTTGCGCTTCATGAGCTTTGGGGTCACTTTGGCGTAGTAACCAATGGCACCCAGGGAACCAGTTATCTCCTCGAAGGCATGCGCTCTTGATTTTCCAGTTTCAGCCTGAAGTAGGTCCATGATTGTCTCTTGGTTTTCGATCATGGAATCCACAATCCTGCGGGCAATCTTTGAGCGAACCTTAGGCTCAGTTGCCGCCCAGGCTGGCTGAGTTTTTCTAGCTGAATCAAAAATTAGGGCCACGTCGGCTGCCGAGTGTGAATCAATCACGTGCAACTCGTTGCCGGTAAGTGGATCTACAACGCTGATAGTGTCCATGGCTAACTCTAACTCGGAGAGATCCTTAAAGATTTCCCACTTAGGCCTCTTGGCATCGAGGCGATTGCAGAGGCAACTGCCGTGATTTCCTGTGCTGCTTGATCGCTTGGGTTGCTCACAACAATTGGCATTTGGTCATCGGCAGATTCCCTCAGGCCCTGACTGATCGATATCTTTCCCAAGACCGAAACTTGCGTTCCTGAGATTTCTGTAAGCCGATCAGCCACTGCCTGTCCGCCACCGGCACCAAACAGTTCCAGCGGGCCATTTGCTGTGGGCAGGTAGCTCATGTTTTCGATTACTCCAAGAATCGATTGGCCAGTCTGCAGTCCAATTGCGCCGGAGCGCTCAGCAACCATTGCGGCGGTGTGCTGGGGAGTGGTTACAACCAACGACTGGGCACTGGGTAGCAGCTGACCCAGACTGATAGCAACATCTCCAGTTCCAGGAGGCAAGTCAACCAGCAGAAAATCAAGGTCTCCCCAGTGGACATCTGTCAAAAACTGCTCAACGGCCCTATGCAACATCGGTCCGCGCCAGGCGACCGGCTGATTGTCCTTGACGAAAAAGCCGATTGAAATCACCTTGACGTCGTGAGCAATTGGCGGAAGCATCAGCTGATCGACTTTGGTTGGGCTCTGATTCACTCCAATGAGCTGAGGTACTGAATAACCGAAGATGTCGGCATCCAAAAGCCCAACTTTATGGCCAAGCTTTGCAAGCGCAACCGCCAGGTTCACAGTGAGAGTTGATTTCCCAACCCCGCCTTTACCGCTAGACACAAAAATCACCCTGGTCAGACAGTCCTTTTCCGCGAACGGATTGAACTTGGGGGGCTTATCACCGCGAAGTTTGAGAGTGAGCCCCTGCCGCTCTTCGGAAGTCATGGTTGTCATGAAAACGACAACCTCGCAGAATTCCTTGGCAAGCGCAGCTCTCACATCGCGTTCAATCGATTGAGCTGCTGGGCAGCCAACGATTGTCAGTTTTATCGTGGCAGTTACCGAATCTTCAGTCTCCTGAATCTCGCCAACCATCCCGAGCTCGGTAATGGGGGCTCTCAGCTCCGGGTCAATAACGGTTGCCAGAGCTTTTAGTGCTCTGCTCATTTAGTTTTCTTGCCGGGCTTTGGATCGTTGCGAAGCTCCTCCAGAAGGTCCTTCATAGCTTCCCTGATTTCATCGCGCACAAAGTCTCTGGTTGCAACCTCATCAACAGCAAGAGCCAGGGCCGCAACCTCACGCGCCAAATACTCAGTGTCGGCAAGATTCCGTTCGGAGCGCTGACGATCCTGTTCGAACTTCACACGGTCTCGGTCATCCTGGCGGTTCTGAGCCAGCAGGATCAGGGGTGCTGCGTAGGAGGCCTGGAGCGACAGCAGCAGAGTTAGAAGAGTGAAGTTCAGCGCCCTGGGGTCAAACTGTGAAGAGGGCGCTGCCAGGGTGTTCCAGGTGAGCCAGATGGCGACGACTGCTGTCATCACAATCAAGAAAGCCCCGGTTCCCATGGCTCTGGCGAATCGCTCTGAGATTCGGCCAACTGTTTCCTGCGAAATATTGGGGAGCCTAAACAGAGGACGGCGAGTCAACGGCTTTTCAAGCTCTGATTGGTTCCTTGCCATTAGTTGTCCTCCTCACTTCTCCAGTCGTCGGGCAATAGGTGGTCTAGCACATCGTCGACGGTGACCACACCAACCAGATGTTGCTCATCGTCGGTCACCGGTAGCGCAACTAGGTCATAGGTTGCTAGGTCACGGTGGATTTGGGCGATTGGTGTGTCTAGGGCAATCGGTTCCTGCTCCGTATCCAGCAGTGAACCCAGACGTTCATGGGGTGGGTAGCGAAGCAGCTTCTGGAAGTGGACAACCCCCAAATACCTGCCAGTTGGTGCCTCGTAGGGAGGCAAGGTGACAAACACTTGGGCCGCCAGCACCGGCTCAACTTCTTTTCTTCGAACCAACGCCATGGCCTCAGCAACTGTGGTGTCGGCCGCACAAATGATGGGCTCAGGGGTCATCATTCCACCTGCGGTATACGGCTCATACTGAAGCAGCTGTCTAATATCTTCAGCCTCTTCATCGTCCATCAAATCAAGCAGCGTCTCAGTGCGCTCGGGAGTCAGGTTGGCCATAAGGTCGGCAGCGTCATCTGGCCCCATTAGGTCCAGAACTTCGGCTGCTCGCTGGTCATCAAGGTCATTGATGATTTCCAGCTGCTCTTCCTCCGGAAGCTCTTCCAGAAGGTCCGCCAGACGCTCGTCGTCAAGCTCGTCGGCGAGCGCGAGCATCCTGTCTTCAGGCAGGTCTAGAACCGCTGTCGCCAGGTCGGCTGGCCTCAGGTCCTGAACTGCGGTCAGCAACTGCTGAGCGTCTTGATCTGCAGGATTCTCCTGGTTTTCGGCAACTTCGTGCCACTGCACAAACTCGGTAGGGCCCTTAGCAAAGGGCAATCCCGATGTCTTTTTCTGCCTTCTGACAAAAAGTTCCGAGAGCACCCATTCGCCGCGCTTGCCCTTTTGGATTGCAAAATCTTCGATGCTGGCAATGTTCTTGCCCGCCAACAGCGTCACCTTGCGACCAAGCATCTCGGCAATCGCTCTAACTTCTTGGCCCCTTATCGTGAAGCGGCGAAGATCAATAAGGCCATTGGTAATTAGTTGCCCGGGGGCAATTGCCGTTACTCGGGCTATCGGTAGGAACACTCTTCTGCGACCAGAAATTTCAATGATGAAACCTGTTGCCCTCGGCGGCAAAGTCTTTCTATATGCCATCAGGACATCGATGACCTTACCGACTCGGTCGCCCTGAGGGTCAAAAACACCGCAACCTGCCAGTCTGGCTACGAATACTCTGGTTGCGCTCATAGAGATAACCTTATTGGGCTATTCACAATCCTGAAAGAATTTGAGCCATGAGCAACCCATCTAGCGCGGCAAAAAGAGGCAAAGCGGGGCCATCTATCCCGCGCGGTCACAGTCTCGGCGAGTTCAGAACGCATGCTGAGGCCTCTGATTTGGTAAATCGGCTAGTCCAGGGTGACCTGGCTGCTAACAAGATTTCTATCGTCGGGCACGATCTAGTGCTGGTTGAGAGGGTTCGATCCAGACTTGGCTACGGACGAGTTGCCGGATCTGGAGCGCTGACTGGATTCTGGCTGGGCGTTATCTTTGCCCTGATAATTGGTGCCGGGGTTCAGGTTGGTGCCGACGACACAATTACCTATGCGCCACAGGAATTCATGGCGGTTGTATTGATGGCCGCCGGCGGTGGAATGCTGTTTAGCATCCTACGATTTGTTGCCTCCAAGAACCGTCGGGGTTTCCTGAGCTCTCAGATGCCGGTTGCATCAAGGTACGAGGTAATAGTCCCGGAGCAGGACGCAGTTCAGGCCAGAAAGGTCTTGGACCTAGCCAGCTCCTCCGAGTAGTGCTTGGCTAAACCAGTCTTCAATGCCACTGGCGGTTCTCGGCAGTCCCGCACTTAGGTTTTCGTAACCAGTTTCGGTTACCAGCACGTCGTCCTCGATCCTCACGCCAATGCCTCGGTAGGCCTCTGGCACGAGCAGATCATTTTCGTGGAAGTAAAGGCCGGGTTCAATGGTGAACACCATTCCCGGCTCCAGCACACCGTCCTGATACATCTCACGCCTGGCTTTGGCGCAGTCGTGGACATCTAGACCGAGGTGGTGGCTGGTGCCATGGACCATGTAGCGGCGGTGGTGCTGGTTGTCTGGATCAAGCGCTTCGACTGGAGTGACTGGGATAAGACCCAACTCCGATACCTTTTGGGCAATGACCGCAATTGCGGCGTTGTGGACATCGCGGAACAGCGCTCCAGGTTTTACTGCCGCAAAGGCAGCATCTGCTGCCTCCAGTACTGCCTCATAAACAAAAAGTTGCTCTTTGGAAAACTTGCCACTAACCGGAATGGTTCTTGTCACATCGGCCGTGTAGAGAGAATCTACTTCCGCTCCAGCATCAACCAGAATCAGGTCACCTGACTTGACTTCACCATCGTTCCTGGTCCAGTGCAGGATGCAGGCATTTTTGCCGCTGGCAGCAATGGTGTCGTATCCGAGATCGTAGGCGTGCTGTCTAGCAACCGAGAAGAATGCAGTTTCAACCACTCGCTCGCCTCGTGGCTGGCGGGTTGCGCGCGGGATTGCCCTTGCTACCTCGGCAAACCCCGTAACAGTTACTGCAACTGCCTTCTTGAGTTCGGCAATCTCGTGGTCATCCTTGATGAACCGAATCTCAGATGCTTTTTGCATTAGGTCTTCGCTGTCTTTATCCAAAATCGCTTCCCAGGACTTGGCATCAGTTTCGAACTCCGCGATGTCGCGAGTTTTGATGCCGAGTTGAAGCTCAATTTGACCCAGGCTTGGGCGTTGACCAACCCAGAATTCACCAATTGCGGGGTTCGCAAAAAACTCATCACTGTCTTTTCCGGCGGTTGGTCGCAAGTACAGGGTTGATTCAGGCACCTGGCCCCTGGCGTCAATCACCAGCGCGGAACCCGGAACACTTTGGCTGCCCCAGCCGGTGAAATAGACAAACGCGGAGTCCGGACGGTATCGGTAATCGCTGTCGTTAGAGCGGACCCTGGGCTCCGAGGCCTCAAAGATCAGAACCTTGCCGGGAAATTCGCTGGCTATTGTTTCGCGCCTTGCTTTAGTGAAGTCGGCCACTGGCCAACGGGTTGGCTCTAGCGCATCAAATTCGCCCCAATTGCTGCCGACAAACTCCATGAACTTTTCGGAGGAAGGTGTCCGAGAGCGGTTGGTCGGCTGAGATTTCTTTGTCATGCGACTATTCTGCTCCTGTGATAGACCTGCATGCACATTCAAATCGTTCCGACGGCAAAGATTCCCCGACGGAGTTGGTTGAGAATGCGAAGGCTGCAGGGGTTAGCGTCCTGGCAATTACCGATCACGACACCACCTCGGGCTGGGACGAAGCAATTTTGGCCGGTCTTAGAAACGGCATTCGGATCATTCCCGGTATCGAGGTTTCAACTAGGCAGCAGGTTGACAAAGACCGCTCAATCAGTGTCCACATTCTTGCGTATCTGCCGGACCCCACCCACGCCGAACTAACGGCCGAGCTTGAGAAAACCAGGAATTCCAGGATCAGTCGGGCGCAAAAGATGGTCGACCTGCTGGCCGAGGATTACCCGATTCGGTGGGAGCAAGTGCTTGCGGAGTTGCCCGAAGGGTCGACTGTTGGAAGGCCAGCGATCGCAGATGCCCTGGTGACCCTTGGGGTTGTTCCGACCAGGTCAGATGCCTTCACATCGATTCTTCACTCCAAGTCCCGCTATTACGTTTCAGATCATGCGATGCCAACCGAACGAGCGATTGAACTGATTCGTAAAGCCGGGGGAGTATCAGTGATCGCCCATCCTCTGATTGACTTTCCACCCGGTGCGTCTTTTTCGGATCTTCCGGCGCAGTTCTTCGCTGGCTTGATTCGAGCAGGCCTAGATGGCATCGAGGTAAACCACAGAGCGGTGCCGGCTCGAGCCAAGGACTGGCTCAGAAATCTCTCACTCAAGCACCAGCTAATCGTCACTGGTTCTAGCGACTACCACGGGGTTGGTGGGAAAGATAACTTACTGGGGGAGAACCAAACTTCGCCTGAAATGCTTCAGCGAATTTTGGATCAGGCTTCTGGTTTCGAAGCTCCCTTGTAGTTTCGATTGCGGTTACGGTTCCTCGGTGGTCTGGCCGCCTCGGTCTTAGCCTGCGGCTGTGAACGGTTTCCCTGTCGCTGTGGTTGGGTCGACTTCTGGGTTGGCGCGCGGCCAATCCTGCCCTTTGTGCCCGGAGCGATTCCCAGTTCGGCGTAGAGGTGATCGGAGTTTGAATATGTTTCGGTCGGCTCCGGCACTCCAAGGTCCAACTCGCGGTTGATGTGAACCCAGCGAGTAAGGTCATCCCAGTCAACGAACGTAACGGCCACACCCAATTTACCGGCACGGCCAGTTCTTCCGATGCGGTGCAGGTAGGCCTTCTCGTCCTCTGGCACCGAGTAGTTGATTACGTGCGTCACGTCGTCAACGTCAATTCCTCTGGCGGCAACCTCGGTTGCAACCAAGATCTCCTTCTTGCCCTCTCTGAAAGCGCTCATCGAGCGCTCGCGGGCGTCCTGAGACATGTCTCCATGCAAAGGAGCAGCATTGAAGCCACGGTCAATTAGCTCTTCGGCTAGCTTGGCTGAAGCACGTTTGGTTCTAACGAAGATCACGGTCTTGCCGCGGCCCTCGGCCTGCAAGATGCGACCAACGACCTCGTCCTTATCAAGCGAGTGCGCTCGGTAAACAAACTGCTTGATGTCAGCTTTGGTCTTTCCTTCGTCCGGATCGCTGACCCGAATGTGGATAGGGCGGTTTTGGTAACGCCTTGCCAGGCTCAAAATCTGCGAGGGCATGGTTGCTGAGAACAACATGGTCTGGCGCTGCGGAGGTGTTAGCGAGAACAGCTTCTCCACATCCGGCAAGAAGCCAAGGTCAAGCATCTCGTCGGCCTCGTCCAAAACCATGAAGGTCACCTTGGAAAGGTCCATCAGTTTTTGTTTGGCAAGATCCAGCAATCGACCAGGTGTTCCCACCACAATCTGCGCACCGCCCTCAAGAGCAGCTACCTGACCCTCATAGGCCTTGCCACCATAGATGGCGACAACGGTTGTTGGTCGGTTGGCGGTTGCCATAATTAGGTCCTCTGACACCTGAAGGGCCAGCTCCCTGGTTGGCACAACAACTAGTGCCTGTACGCCCTTGGGAGGGTTCTCACCTAAGGCCTGAATAAGTGGCAGGCCAAATCCAAGCGTCTTGCCAGTTCCGGTTTTGGCTTGGCCAATAACGTCGGAACCAGATAACGCAACTGGAATAGCTTGCTCTTGAATCGGGAATGGGCTGGTGATGCCCTTGGAATCTAAGGCATCACAGATGTCTGTGTCGATGCCAAGTGATTTAAAACTCAAAAAAATCTCCGTATGTTTAAGCTCAAGGTTTTCTTTCTGTGCAAGCTGAGCTATAAGCTTGCAAGGTGTTGGATTGGTTTCGAAGAATGCGTAAGGTTTCGCAGAAGCTTGCGCTTCCTTCCAGAGACGCGACCTCGGGTCGCAGTCAAATCCAACTTAACGCTTCTAAGCTTACCCCCTCAGCCGATATCTACATCGCTACACTTTCTCAACTTGCGCTAGTCATCTCTGATTTGCTGGAGCAGGATTCACAGACTGCGCCCTTGCCAAGTCAATCGAAGGCTCAGCAGGCGCTAGCTGCTAGCTATCGAGACCGGTCCAAGCAGCTTGAAGCGATATTGATTCGCTCCGGTGATAGCCAGATGGAACTTCGAGCTGACATCCGAGAGCGACTAGATCAACTGGTTATCCGCACTGAGGGTGCTGACTGGTATGAGGACTTGATAAGAATCTATGTCGTATTTGGAATACTTCAGGATGGTGCGGTCAGAGTCGCGAAGGGACTACCCCCAGCCAAGCGAATCAAGGTTGAGCAGTTGATCGGCTCCTCGCAACTTGAAAAGTTCTGCGCCCAGGAACTCGCTGCTGGAATTGCCTCGGACCCAATTCTTGGGCCCAGGCTTGCCCTATTCGGCCGGATGATTGTGGCAGATGCGCTGCTTGAGATTAGAGACTCGGTTGACTTGACCAGGGTCATGTCGGCAACTGTGCCAACCGAAACGGTCGCTCTGGCAAGAGAGCAATTCAAGATTCTGGAGCCATTTACCTCTGAGCTAATTGCTCAGCACACGGTGAGAATGGACCTACTGGGTCTTACCGCGTAGTCGAATTTCGGCAAGCTTGCTTGCTTCGGCCGCCGCCCGGGTTTTCGATAGGTAGCCGGTTCCAAACCAAGTTGCAACTGGCATTACCAACATTGCGATGAACCAAATCCAGGGACTTGAATAGCTAAATCCCAGCCAGGTTAGGACTAGCCACACGAAACTCCCTGAGCTAAGCGCAATGCTAGCTGGGACCAATTTTCCGTAGAAGTCAGACTTTGGAAGCACAAAGGGGGCAACCATGGCCAAGATGCCGGCGTAAGCCACAATGATTAAGATCTCCATTAGGCCAGGAATCCTACTCTGCGAGCTTCCTCGGCGCCTATCTCGAGGTAGGCAATTGATGAGGTTGGAACCATGATGGTTCGACCCTTGTCATCACTGAGCTCAATTACCGGCTCGTTGCCTTCAATGGCCTTTTTTACCTGAGCAATCAAATCCTTCGAGCTGTCGCTCGACTGGAAGCTGATGTCGCGGGCATTGTCCTTGATTCCAATTGTGACGTCCATGTGACTCCTTATCGAATAATAAGGTTACGGCAAGAAAAAAGTCCTTTGTGCCAAATAGATTGTTAGCGTGATGATTTCTTCCGGATCCAGCGTTGCTAGCAGCGGGTCGCTGCTAACAAAAATTCAAAAAGGCGACGCGCTGGTTATAGGTGCCCCCGGCAGCGGTAAAACCGGTTTCATTTTGGACTTGGTGGCTGAATACGAGTCACTTGGTTATTCTCCCGAGGAAATTTTGGTGATTACTCCGCAGCGTGCCCAGGCGGCAATGCTGCGGGACCAGCTGGCACTTGCCTCGAGTCAGGTAAGCACCGGGCCCAGAGCCAGATCAATCACCTCTTATGCCTTTGAAATTTTGACTGCCGAGAATCCCGAGATTAAGCTTTTGTCCGGCGCAAAGCAGCAATCGCTCATCGCTAGCTTGATAACGGCAGCCGAGGAAAAATCTCTGACAAAAAGCTGGGGAGTTGACTCCCTGACCTATTCTTTGTCGGGTTTTCACTCCGAGCTCAGAGACTTATTCTCGGTTCTGGTTGAAAACAACATCGACGCTTCCGGCCTCACTGCTCTGCAGCGACAGTGGCCCAGCGCTAATTGGGCCGCAGCCTTGGATCTCTATCCCGCCTATCTAGACGAGCTGGAACGAGCTCGTCAGGTAGACGCATCTCAGCTAATTGTTCGTGCAGCAGCTTTGACAGATGTCCTCAAGCCACCAAGGGTGCTGCTACTAGACGATGCTCAGGACATATCCCTGGCAGGCCTAGAGCTTGTTTCGAGAATTTCAAGCCAGGCGCAACTGATTGTGGTTGGTGACCCTGATTCAGTCACCATGGGGTTCCGCGCCTCCGCAGGTGCCTTTGTTGAGTTCTTTGTGAAAAACCGGCCGGAGCTAGTCCAGGTTTATCTCGAGGACCAGCTGCCGCAACCGCGGTCTGTAGTGAATCTGATGTCCAAAATTGTGCAGCGGATTCCGACCTCCCTCGCGCTTGCGCATCGACCCCTGCCGATTGAGCCGGTCGAGCAAGCCGAGTTCGCGCTATTTGATAATCAAATTTCCGAATCCGACTACATTGCCAGTGAACTTCGAATAAGCCGAGTTCAAGCGGATCTGCCCTGGTCGCAAATGTGCGTGGTGGCTAGGACCAGAGTGCAGCTCGATCAGCTGGCTAGCGATCTGTCTGCCCGAAGCATCCCTGTTCGCATTCTGGGTGTTCAGCGTCCCCTGAGCCAGCAGCCGGCTGCCAGGGCAGTTCTTGAGTTTGGGCAACTGGCCTTCGGTGAGTCCGACCAAGACTTGGTCCTGCAGCTGCTGGGGTCGCGACTAATTGGACTGTCTGTGATTCAACAGCGCAGGCTTTTTCGGCAACTTGCCCAGCTTGAACAGTTCGAGGCTCTGAGCAGAGCCCAGGTTCTCCAAAGTTTGTTTGATGATCCAATTGATGCAGATACCCCTGAAATTCGCAGTCTGAACAAGGCGATTAAGCTTTTGCAGGAACTCAGGACCAACCGAGGCCTTGGCTCATATGCATTCGTTAGCGCAGTCTGGAGCTTGGCCCCGTCAAGCAAGCTGCAGGAGTTGGCTGCCGGTTCCTCCGAGGTCGCCCTGGCCGCCAATAGGGATATCGACGCGATTCTGGAGTTGTTCGCCGCCGCCATTCGGTTTGACCAGCAGCAGCTGGGCACACCGGCAGAGTTTGTTCAAGAGCAACTTGCCGCCCAGGTAGTTCAGGACTCCCTGGCCGGCATCGCCGCCAGGGATGCCGTAGTTCTTGCGACTCCATCTCAATTGGCAGGAAGCCAGTTTCAGGTGGTGGCGATTCCTAGGTTGCAAGAGGGCATTTGGCCAAACCTGAAACCTAGAAATTCAATGCTAGGAGCAGCCTCACTGCAGTCATTTTTGGCAGGAAGGTCCGAGAGTCCAACCGGACCAACCAGAGCAGAACTGGCAGATGAGCTCAGGCTTTTCTATAAGAGTCTCGGGGTCACCCGAAGCAAACTAGTGCTCTCGGCAATGGAGGCATCCGATGAACAGCCATCGCAGTTTTTGCAGATTTTGCGAGCCAACGGAAAGCAGACCGAGGTAAACGTAGAGTTTGATCCAAGGCGCCTGGTTGGAAAGCTTCGCTCCGAATTGCTCCAGGGCGACAGCCAGGCAGCTCCGCTGCTTGCAGCTCTTGCTTTGATCGGGGCAAGTGGCGCCCACCCAAGTAATTGGCAGGGGTTGCTGGAGCCATCAACATCTGAAGATGTTGTTCAAGACGATGAATCGCTCAGGCTCAGTGCATCCAAGCTGGAGGCATTTGAAAAGTGCCCGCTGCATTGGTTCATAAACAGCTTCGGTGGAGACGGTTCGAGCTTCGAGGCATCAATCGGAACCCTGTTGCATGCGGCCATGGAGGTTTCTCTAAACCATGCTCAACTCAGTGAGTTCGTGGAGTCGAATTGGCACACACTCAAGTTCGATGCTGAATGGCTCAATCGCTCTGCACATCGCAGAGCAGTCAAGATGTTGGGTTTGATTTCTGAGTACCTTGATCGACCTGCCGAACTTGTTGCCAGCGAGCAGGGCTTTGAAATCAGCCTCGGGAAATTGGTGGTTGCCGGAAAGATCGACCGGGTTGAAAGAGCCGAAACTGGTCTGATTGCCGCGGATTTAAAAACTGGAAAGACTCCCAGCGCAAAGGATGTTCAAGAACACCGTCAGCTGGCGCTTTATCAGCTTGGTTTGAGAGAGATCTTTGGCGAAGAGGTTGCCGGCGGTCGCATCATCTCGGTTGGGGGAGGATCACTCAAGGTGATGGAGCAGCCAAAGCTCGAAGGTGAATCAGAAGCAGTCATTAGAAAGCTACTGGAGCGCGCCGAGGCAGAAATCGGTCAAGCTCAATTCGTAGCAGAAGTCTCAGGTCACTGTGAGGGTGATGCGAAGTGTCAGCTCCTATTGGCCAGGGCGGTGACCAATGCCTAAGTATTCCGCGCAAGAGATTTTCTCGGTCGTGAGCAAATTCCAGCTCACGCCAGAACAAGAAGCGGCCATCTCAAATACTGATACTTCGGCTCCGAGTCTGGTGATTGCAGGCGCTGGGAGCGGCAAGACCGAGCTAATGGCTGTCAGAACCCTGTTCTTGGTTGCAAATCAACTCGCGACACCGAGCGAGATTCTTGGCCTTACCTTCACCAGAAAGGCCGCCACTGAACTGGCTGTTCGGGTGCAACAGGGGCTAGTGAAACTTCGGGAATCTAGTTACTGGCCCGAGGGGCTTGACCAGGACTTTGAACCGGCGAAGATAACCACTTATAACTCGTTTGGTAACGAGATATTCCGCTCCCTGTCGCTTCAGGTTGGTTACGACGCAGACGCAGTGCTCATGACGGAGGCTGGAGCAATTTCACTGGCGAGGGAAATTGTGACCCAGGCACAGGTCGTAGATTTTCCAACCCTCGAAGTCTTTGACAAATCCCTTGACCACCTGGTTTCCAGGGTGCTGGCTGCAGCCAGCGCACTTACTGACAACCAGTGTCAGCCAGACACCGCTATCGATTACCTAGAAACTTTTGTAAGCAGCATTTCTGCTCTGCCGCAATCGGACAAGGGCGGGGCCGGGACTTACGCATATCACCAAGCAGTTATCGACGATGCCACGAGCTCAACTTTGGTTTTTGAGCTCGCTAGGGAATTTCAGCGTCAGAAAAAGCTGCGTGGTTTGGTGGACTTTTCTGACCAGGTAGCCCTGGCCCTTGAGGCACTCAAGCAGCAGGATCTGTCACTGCCACATCGGTTTGTCCTGCTTGATGAATATCAGGACACATCCGGGATTCAGACCATGCTTTTGTCCAAGCTGTTTTCTGGAAAGCCGGTCATGGCTGTTGGGGATCCAAACCAAGCAATCTATGGCTGGCGTGGAGCTTCCAGCGCTAATCTAAGCGGCTTCCGGGATGACTTCGGCCAGGGTGAGGTCTACAGCCTCAGCACGAGTTGGCGCTCCGGAGAGGCCATCGTGACCGCGGCTAACCGAGTGAGCCAAGATCTAAATTCTGACTCTGGGCTTGCTCCGGTTCTGCTGCGAGCTGGGAAAGAGGCTGCGGGGAAAGTGTTCGCCCTTGTTTCACAAGACGAAGTTGGCGAGTCGCTGGCAGCCGCCAGTTGGCTAACTGAGCGGGTAACTAGCGACAGCAGTGCCGCAGTGCTGTTTCGTTCGAAGCAGGCAATGCGCCAGTTCGCAATTGCACTCGAGGACCGAGGTCTAGCAGTTGAGATCACGGGACTATCTGGCTTATTGGAGCAACCGGAGGTAATTGACCTGATCTCTGCGCTGCGGGTTGTGGCCGATCCAGAGGCTGGGGCAGACCTGATGAGAATTCTGGCCGGACCAAAATTTCGCATAGGACCGCGCGATATCGCCAAGCTTCATCAATTCGCAAAGAAACTGACCAAAGTTCGCAAGGAAGTCACGCCGGCACTGCCAATCAC
>DDBH01000024.1:0-24404 GCA_002333405.1 Micrococcales bacterium UBA2037
CCTTCGCATCAGCGGTAGCCAAAAGGTTCTTAGAAAGATCAATGCCAGGCAGATAGTCACCGTTGCGCCCGGTGCTGTTTATTTCAGCCGCAAGCTCCTGGCGCCTTGCCCACAGCAAGACTTCATGCCCACCATCTGCAATTACCTTGGCAACTGTTGTGCCCCAGCTGCCAGCGCCCATCACCGCAATCTTGGTCATTTGTCTTTCCTGAAGTTTCCAGTTTCAGTTTGACCTGATGCGGTTGGGTCCCAGAGCGTCTTTGGTGCCTCTTCGTTTCTCATCTGTCCAACCAGTGCGGCTACCTGCTTCATAATTTTGTCGGTCGCCTCGGCCAACTCCTTGTTGGTGACTCCGTCTTTTCGAAGCTCTTCAAAATGCATTGGCTTGCCAATTCGAACATTCACAACATGGAATGGATTTGGTCGGAACTTTTTGGAGTAATTGCCGAGGACTTTCTCAACACCCCAGTGTGCTGCTGGAACAACAGGCAATCCAAGCTCGATGGCAAGTCGAATCGCCCCACTCTTGCCGCGCATTGGCCAGAGGTTTGGGTCACGAGTCAAAGTTCCCTCGGGGAACACAACCACTACCTGCCCTGCCGCCAAAAACTCCTTGGCTGCCCTGAGTGGCTCGTCGTTTGATCGGCCAGTTCGATACACCGGGATCTGCCCAACTTTGGGAAGCAGCTTGCCGACAATGGGAATCCTGAAGATGGATTCTTTGGCCAGGTAGTGCGGGACTCTCTTCATGTGGATGAAGACCGAATAGGCAAAAGCGAAGGGGTCTAGATAGCTGACATGGTTTCCAACCAGGATGTAACCACCCTTTGGAAGGTTTTCCACTCCAGTGGTCTTTATGTTGAACAACAGGCGCAACAGTGGCGCTGCAAAGAATGCTACGAGCCGAAACTGCCAGCTATGTTCCTTGCCAGGAACGATTGGAACTGAGTGTTCGCTCATTATCAGCCCTCAACTGTGAAGTCGGCCCCAAGTGCAGCAAGCTTATCTATGAAGCGCTCATAACCCCTGGAAATCAACTGCACGTTTGAAACTGTCGATCTTCCCTCGGCCGCCAACGCCGCCACAACATGAGAGAAGCCGCCGCGCAAATCCGGAACCCGAATGTCGGCCGCGTGCAACTTGGTTGGCCCAGAAATAACCGCTGAGTGGTTGAAGTTGCGCTGACCAAATCGGCAAGGTGTTCCACCTAGACACTCGCGGTAGATCTGAATTTGAGCACCCATTTGATTCAGGGCATCGGTAAAGCCGAAGCGGTTCTCGTAGACGGTCTCGTGAACAATTGAAAGCCCCTCTGCCTGAGTCAGCGCAACCACTAGCGGTTGCTGCCAATCAGTCATGAAACCCGGGTGCACATCGGTTTCAATCACTACCGGCTGCAGTGGCGAGCCAGGGTGGAAAAAGCGGATTCCATCCGGCTCAATTTCAAATTCCCCGCCCACTTTCCGGTAGGTGTTCAAAAAGGTCATCATTTCAACCTGCTTGGCACCGCCAACAAATATGTCGCCCTTGGTTGCCAGCGCCGCAGCAGCCCAAGAGGCAGCTTCGTTTCTGTCAAACAGAGCCTTGTGTGTGTAACCCTTGAGTGCCTTCACGCCCTCGATCCGAATCACACGGTCAGTGTCAACCGAGATGATCGCACCCATTTTCTGCAGGATTGCAATCAGGTCAATAATCTCTGGCTCGATTGCCGCTCCCCGCAGCTCGGTTAGGCCCTTGGCGGTGGTTGCTGATAGCAGCACCTGCTCGGTGGCACCAACCGATGGGTATGGGAGGTCGATCTTGGCCCCAACCAAACCATCGGGAGCACTAAGCCTGGTTCCGGTAGGAAGCTTTTCAATAACCGCACCGAATTGACGCAGCACGTCGAAGTGAAAATCAACTGGGCGATCGCCAATTTCGCAACCACCAAGACCCGGGATAAAGGCTTCCCCTAGGCGATGCAGCAGCGGACCGCAGAACAAGATTGGAATCCTGGACGAGCCAGCGTGGGTGTCAATGTCAGCCATGTGCGCTTGCTCAACCTTTGAGGGGTCAAGGACCATGTCGCCGGTTTTATCATCGTGAGTGATTATCACGCCGTGGAGCCTAAGTAGACCCTGCACAACCTCAACATCGGAAATGTGCGGGACGTCCAGCAGAGTTGACGGGGTTTCACCAAGCAACGCAGCCACCATTGCCTTGGTGACCAGGTTCTTTGCTCCCTTGAGGTCGACTCGCCCCTTTAGTGGCTTGCCGCCTTCAATGGTGATCCGGCTCAATCAAACTCCTTTGGCTGGGAGGGTCTTGGGCTTCCAAGACTCTCTTTTCGCCTCGTAAGCCGCAATCGCCGCTTCGTTTTGAAGGGTTATTCCAATGTCGTCCAACCCTTCAGTGAGACGCCACTTAGTGTATTCGTCGATGTCGAATGAGACCACCTCAGCGCCAAGCCGAATCTCCTGAGAAGGTAGGTCAACCTCAACCTGCACGCCCGGGTTTTCATCAATCAATCTCCATAGCTTTTCGGTGTCGGCCTCAGAGATAACACCTGCAATAAGACCCTGCTTGCCAGAATTGCCAAGGAAAATATCGGCGAACTTGGAGCTGAAAACAGCCTTGAAGCCATAGTCCTTCAGTGCCCAGACCGCATGCTCTCTGGAGGATCCGGTGCCAAAGTCTGAACCGGTGATCAAAACTGAAGCGTTCTGATAGGGCTCCTGATTTAGAACAAAGTCTTCTTTTTGGCGCCAGTTAGCGAACAAGCCGTCTTCAAAGCCAGTCTTGGTGATGCGCTTCAGGAAAACCGCTGGGATGATCTGGTCGGTATCGACATTGCTGAGCTTTAGTGGAGCTGCAATACCCGTGAAATTAGAGATCTTTTCCATTACTGCTCCAAATCTGCAGGGGCCGAAAGCGTGCCCCGGATTGCGGTTGCGGCAGCAACCATGGGAGAAACGAGGTGAGTTCTTGCACCCTTGCCCTGGCGCCCCTCAAAATTTCTATTGGAAGTTGATGCGGCTCGCTCGCCAGGCGCCAACTGGTCCGGGTTCATTCCCAAACACATTGAGCAACCGGCAAAACGCCAGTCCGCTCCAAAGTCCTTGAAAATCTTGTCTAGGCCCTCTGCTTCAGCCTGGAGCCGGACTTTGGCAGAACCAGGGACCACCATCATGCGAATGTTTGGGGCCTTGGTTTTGCCCTCAATGATCTCGGCTGCGGCGCGAAGATCCTCGATGCGAGCGTTAGTGCAAGACCCAAGAAAGACGGTGTCAACCTGAATGTCCTTCATTTTGGTGCCGGCCTTCAGGTCCATGTAATCAAGAGCTTTTTGAGCAGCTGCCCTTTGGCTTGGATCGCTAAAGCTCTCTGGGTCAGGAACGCTGTCCATTAGAGACACGCCCTGGCCGGGGTTGGTTCCCCAGGTTACGAACGGGTCCAGGGTGTCAGCGTCAATGAAAACTTCTTTATCAAACACAGCCCCGTCATCGGTAACGAGGTCACTCCAGTCCGCTAATGCCTGGTCCCAATCAGCGCCTTCAGGTGCGTGGGGGCGGCCCTTCAGGTAATCAAAAGTTGTTTGGTCAGGAGCGATCAATCCCGCCCTGGCGCCAGCCTCAATCGACATGTTACAGATGGTCATTCGACCCTCCATGGACAGGGCCCTGATGGCGCTACCGCGGTATTCAAGAACGTACCCCTGACCACCACCAGTCGAGATCTTGGCAATTACCGCCAAAATGATGTCCTTGGCGCTAACGCCCGGACGAAGCGTTCCCTCGACATTGATCGCCATGGTCTTAAACGGCTGCAGCGGAAGGGTTTGAGTCGCAAGCACGTGTTCGACTTCGCTGGTTCCAATTCCCATTGCCAGCGCACCGAAGGCACCGTGAGTTGAAGTGTGGGAGTCTCCACAAACAACGGTGAGGCCCGGCATCGTGAGTCCCAACTGAGGACCAACAACGTGAACAATTCCCTGGTTCTTATCCCCCAGCGAGTGAATCCTGACTCCGTATTCTGCGGTGTTGTCTCTAAGCGCCTGGACCTGAACCCTGGAGGTCGCATCAGCAATTGGCAGGTGAATGTCAGCAGTTGGCGTGTTGTGGTCCTCTGTGGCGATTGTCAGGTCTTTGCGCCTGATGTCTCGTCCAGCAAGGCGAAGTCCATCAAAAGCCTGTGGGCTGGTTACCTCGTGAATTAGGTGCAAATCGATGTAGAGAAGGTCTGGGGCGCCGTTTTCTCCCTTGACCACCAGGTGGTCTCTCCATAGCTTTTCAGCCAGGGTTAAGGGCTTATTTGACATGTTCTCCACCTCGCGATTGCGTAAACCACTACTTTATCCCAAACCGCTATTCTTTAGCGGTGAGTCAGTTTAGTGAACAGGGTCTAGAAACTCTACAGAGGCGTACCGTCAAGGTTCTGGCCCTGGGTCAATCCCTTGGTGGTTTCGGGCTTGGGGCAACGCTTTCAGTTGGAGCACTGCTGGCCGTTGAGCTCTCGGGAACCACTGCCTGGTCAGGTGCCGCAGCAACGCTCAGCACCCTTGGGTCTGCTGCGGCGGCCATCCCGCTTGCAAATCTGGCTTTCCGACGAGGTAGAAGAGTTGCACTGGCTTTTGGCGCCTTCTTGGCCATTCTGGGTGCCTCGCTCATGATTACGGCCACTTATGCCCAGTCTTTTGCTGTTGAGATTGTCGCCCTGATGCTGCTTGGTGCCGGCTCTGCGGTTTCACTTCAGGCCCGATTCGCGGCCGCCGACATCCCCACTGGGAAACCCAAGGGCAAGGACCTGTCATTTGTGGTCTGGGCCACCACCCTCGGAGCCGTAATCGGACCGAACTTGATTGCCCCTGGAGAAGCGCTTGGCCTCAGCCTTGGCATGCCGCACTTGTCTGGGCCATTCTTGTTCACCATTGCTGCCCAGCTCAGCTCCACCCTGGTTTTCTGGTTTGGTCTGCGCCCTGATCCACTAATTGTGGCCAGGGACATCGCTGGGCTTTCCCCAAATCGGAAATCCGGCGGACTCAGGGACGCAATTGCCGTTATCAAGGAATTCCCGATTGCCGGCTATGCAGTTCTCACCATTGCCCTGAGTCACATGGTGATGGTCTCGGTCATGTCGATGACACCCGCGCACCTAAGCGCAGAGGGTCATTCGCTAGCTGAAGTTGGCTTCACAATTTCACTTCACATCGCCGGCATGTATGCATTTTCGCCAGTATTTGGCTGGCTGACAGACCGGTTTGGGGCGGTGCCGATAGTTGTGGTGGGGCAGTTAGTTTTCATCGTCTCACTGGCAGTTTCAGGCTTCTGGCAATCTGATTTCAACGCGGTGGTGCTGGGTCTGTTCCTGTTGGGCCTTGGTTGGTCCAGCTCAACTGTCGCTGCCAGCGCGCTGTTGAGTGAAACCCTTGCCACTGGCCAAAGAACCAAGGTTCAGGGCTTCAGCGACTCACTGATGAACCTCTCGGGTGCATTTGGTGGAGCTGTTGCCGGAGGAATCCTTACCCTGTTCACCTTTGGTGGGCTCAATGCAATGGCGCTGATTCCAGTGGTATTTATAGTTCTGGCAACTAGTTTTTCTAGAAAGTGGCGATAAAAAAATCGCCCTAGAAGGTTTTTACCTTCGAGAGCGATATTTGTGACCCCAGCGGGATTCGAACCCGCGCCGCTGCCGTGAGAGGGCAGTGTCCTAGGCCGCTAAACGATGGGGCCGAAAAGCAACTTCAGAAGTCTGCCATAAATCCCGTTCCTTAGCAATCTAAAGACTGAGCAATCTAAGCGCTCCCGGGTGGACCTCAGCGGCAAATGGAGCATTCCCTACAAGCTCTCCATCGCTTGTCACCGGAAAGGAGTCATTTGAGATCTTGATGGACTTCGCCTTGAAGATTTCAATCTCCGGAAATCTGATGTGGTTTCCCTTATAAACAGTCGGAAAAATCCGAAGCAGCCTGGCCCTAGAGACTTTATGCAGCATGAAAACTTCAAGCTCACCGTCGGTAAAGTCCGAACTTGGAGAAATCTTCATTCCGCCTCCAAAGTTCTTGACGTTAGCCACACCGCAAAGCATTGCTTCAACCACTCGCTTTTCGCCGTCAATGTCCAGGTGATATTCGATGGCTTCAAACGACGGTAGCTCCAACAAAAGTGCCGCAACATAGCTGTTGGGCCCCTTTGGCCACTTCAAAGAATTCGCCCTGGTTGCGCAGAGTGCATCAAAACCGGCAGAAATAGAACCGATTGACCAAAAATCTCGACCTGAAACACTCACCTTCATGGCGTCAACGCGTTTTGGAGAATCAAGCGCAGAGATTATGTTCTCGACCGCAGCTTTTGTGTCGGTGAGCGAAATCCCAAGCTCGCGCACCTGATCATTACCGCTTCCGGCTGGGATCAGACCAAGTGGAAGCTGGTTTGGGACCGCCAGGTTCACACCCAGCTGGCTAGTGCCATCGCCACCAATTGCCACAATGCCGGACAGGTCCTGCGATTGAATCATTTGCTCGGCCTTTTGGATGGCGGCTGCAGCCGTGTCGCCGGAGAGGTTCACCACCGGAATACCCGCCTCAGCAAAATGTTCAAACGCTGCCTGGCCCACTAGCTTGGCTCCGCCGCGATTGGCCTGTGGATTAAGAATTACTCCAAGTGGCTTCATTGGCACTACCTTTCACCGAACAAGATAAACATAGACTGATTTCAGGAGAGACATGAAAATCATCAAGCACAACCACGCACTTCTGGAACTGGTCTTGGATTCCGGCACGGTTTTGATAGACCCCGGGATGTATCAGGAACAGTTGCCTGATTTTCAAAACGTCATTGCGGTTTGCCTGACTCACGTCCACGACGACCACAGCTATTTGCCGCACATCAAAACGATCCTGGAATCAAACCCGGAAGCAGTGATCTTCGGTCCCTCTGAAGTTGCCACCAAGCTCGCTGGCCTTCCAGTGACTCTCGCTTATCACGGTGACCACTATGAAATTGGCGATTTCGTTCTGGATTTCTATGGCTACCTCCACCAAGAAATTCATCGCAGCATTGCCCTGGTTGAAAATTTGGGCGTAATGGTGAACAGCAAGCTGTATTACCCAGGCGACAGCTACACGATTCCGGATTATCCGGTTCAGGTCCTGGCCTGCCCAACCAGTGCCCCGTGGCTGAAAATTTCGGATGTGATGGACTTTGTCGCTGCCATAAAGCCGAAGCGAGCTTTCGCTACCCACAACGGTCTGCTAAATCAAAATGGTCACGCGCTGCAAAATGCTCGGGTAAAGGAAGTCACTGAGAAATTCGGAGGCGAGTTTGTTTACCTGGAGCCGGGGCAGGTTTTAGAAATCTAGATTGCCACTACCAGCGATGCAGCCAGCATGGCGAGCGTCACTGGACCCCAGAGCCGGCGCTCTTTCATGCTTTTGGTGATGTTATTCATGATCGCTGCTAGAGCGCAGAAGGCGACCATCGCCCAGTTTCCAATTTGATTGAACCGCCCATCAAAAAGCGGCTGAAAAACACCGCCTTGAGCCAGGCAGTGACCCGCCAGCCCGAGCATCACAATCACCGAAAAAATACTGGTTGCGCGCAGGCGGAGTGAAAGTTTGCCAGCGGCTTGACCACCATAGGAATACTCACCAAGCGGTGCTCCGAGAACAATCGCCACATGAAATAGGGCTGTGGAAATAAAAGCGAAAACTAGAAACCAAGCTGAAAAGGCGTCTAACATCTACGCTCCTGCTGCGTCTTGCTGGGGTACCTGGACTCGAACCAAGAACAAATGAACCAGAATCATCCGTGTTGCCAATTACACCATACCCCAAGGGTCGGGCCTAGACCCGAGGTCCTATCCTAGTGGGATTGAGCGAATGCCTCTAGTCGAGCTAGTGAGCTTTGCTTTCCCAAGATCTCCATGCACTCAAAAAGCGGGGGGCTAACCCTTCTACCGCTGATAGCCGTTCTAACCGGCCCGAAGGCGTTACGAGGCTTCTCCCCTAGGCCTTCCACGAGAGCGTCGCTAAGTGCCTGCTGCAGCGCTTCGGTGCTGAAATCAGCCAGGTCCTTGATCGCCAAGATGGCTGCACTAACAATTTCAGCTGCATTTTCAGGCAGCTGCTTCTTAGCATCCTCATCGATTGATAGGTCCTGATCGGCTACGAACATGAACTCGATCATTCCAACTACGTCGCTCAAGACAGTCACGCGCTCCTTGGTCAATGGAGCAAGCTTTGCCAAAACCTCGGCTTGGTGCTCTGTCACCGTTGCGCCAATGACGCCAGCGGACTGCAAATAGGGCAGAACCCGGTCCATAAAGTCTTCGTCCGTGAGAAGGCGGATGTGAGCGGAGTTGATCGCCTCAGCCTTCTTCTGGTCAAACCTGGCAGGGTTTGGGTTGACGTCAGTGACCTCAAAATTCGCACACATCTCTGCCATCGAGAAGATGTCGCGATCTGCAGAAATTGACCAACCCAACAGGGCCAGGTAGTTCAGCAGTCCCTCGGGAATGAAGCCGCGGTCGCGGTGCAAGAACAGGTTGCTCTCCGGGTTTCGCTTCGAAAGTTTTTTATTGCCCTCGCCCATCACAAACGGCAGGTGACCGAAGTGGGGAATGAACTTAGCCACGCCAGCCTCATAGAGCGCGTTATAAAGCGCTATCTGGCGCGGAGTTGAAGACAGTAGGTCCTCACCGCGCAGCACGTGAGTGACTCCCATGAGTGCATCGTCGACCGGGTTCACAAGCGTGTATAGCGGTGCGCCGCCTGGTCGGACCACAACAAAGTCAGGGAAGGAACCGGCAGGGAAGGTAATCTCGCCACGAACTAAGTCGGTAAAAGTTATGTCTTGATCTGGTACCCGCAGCCGCAATGCCGGCTGCCTGCCTTCGGCTAGGTACGCAGCGCGAGCTTCCTCGGTCAGATCGCGCTCAGAGTTGTCGTAGCCAAGCTGGACCGCTCGATCGTTGGCAATGTTTCTAGCCTCGATCTCCTCGCCGTTTAGAAAACTCTCGTAGAGGTGCCCCGATGCCTTTAGCTTCTCAACTACATCCAGGTAAATGTCGCTTCTTTCGGACTGACGATATGGCTCATTTGGGCCGCCGACGTCGATTCCTTCATCCCAGTCGATACCCAGCCACTGAAGCGCTGAAACAAGCTGCTCGTAGCTCTCCTCGGAGTCACGATTGGCATCGGTGTCTTCGATTCGGAAGATAAATTTGCCGCCGGTTTTTCTGGCGTAGGCCCAGTTGAACAGCGCGGTGCGAATCAGTCCAACGTGCGGGGTTCCAGTAGGGCTCGGGCAGAATCTAACCCGGACTTCAGCTCCATGCGCAGTGGTGGTTGGTGCGGTAATTTTTGTCATTTTCTAGCTATCTAACTAAGCAACCGGGTTGTGTAAAACGCCGATGCCACTGATTTCGCACTCGACCTGGTCACCAGCTTCAATCCTTGAGATTCCGGCAGGGGAACCAGTCAGGATTACATCGCCTGGGAATAGCGTTACGTTCTGGCTGACGTAAGAAACAATGTCAAAGACGTTGGTGATCATGTCATTGCTGGTTGATTTCTGCCTGGACTGGCCATTGACTCTTGACTCAAGCGCAAGAGCTTCAGGGTCCAGCTCGGTCTCGATCCATGGGCCTAGCGGGCAGAAGGTGTCAAAGCCCTTGCTCCTTGCCCACTGCAGATCAGAAAACTGAAGATCCCTGGCGGTGACGTCATTACCGATTGTGTAACCAAAAATATGGGATGCAGCATCAGCCGTGGAAATGTCCTTGGCCTGCTTGCCAATAACAATTGCAAGCTCGATTTCTAGCTCTACCTGCCCGGACTGCCGAGGCAGCACAATGGTGTCCTCGGGTCCGATAATTGCGCTGACTGGCTTGAAGAAAACCAGCGGTTCATCAGGAACATCCTGGGCAATCTCAGCTGCGTGTGCCGAGTAGTTCATTCCGATGCAAACGATCTTGCTTGGAGTCACCGGAGCCAGCAGCTTCACTTCAGAAAGCGCTGCCGTTTCACTGCCCAGGCTGGCACCAAGAATTGGATCTCCCAGGTAGAAGTGAATGATTCCATCGGAGATTTTGCCAAATTTGGCGTCGCCGTTATGTTGAGCTCTAACTATTTGCACGAGCCTAGTCTGCCAGCTTATGCATCCAGTTGTGACGGTCTTTTACAGTTCCGTACTGAATTCCAGTTAGTTCCTCGCGCATTGCAACGGTCACAGCACCCGGTTCGTTGTTGGCGATCGTGATTTCTTCCTCGCGAGACTTCAACAGCCCAACCGGTGTCACCACCGCGGCAGTGCCACAGGCAAACACCTCTGCTATTTCGCCTGACTTAACCTTTTCCCGTACTTCGTCAAGGCTAATCTTGCGCTCGATCACATCGTGGCCGGCGTCTGTTAGCAGGGCGATGATCGAATCCCTGGTGATTCCATGCAGAATCGTTCCGTCAAGTGGTGGTGTCACCACTGAGCCGTCCTGGTAGACAAAAAACAGGTTCATGCCGCCAAGCTCCTCAACATAGGTGGAGGTTTCGGCATCCAAATACATAACCTGAGAGCAACCCTGGGCATAGCCCTCTTGCTGAGCCAAAAGGCTGGCAGCGTAGTTTCCGCCGGTCTTGGCCTCGCCGGTGCCATGCTTTCCAGCCCTGGCACTATCAAGCGCAATCCAAATCGACACCGGCTTGATGCCACCGGTGAAGTAGGGGCCGACTGGGCTTGCAATTAGTCGATACTCGGCTCGCTCTGCCGCCCTGACCCCCAGGAAGTTCTCTGCGGCGATTTCAAACGGACGCATGTAGAGGGTCTTTTCGCCCGTTGGTTCCGGGACCCAAGCTCCGTCGACCGCTATCAACTGGCGAAGCGACTCAATGAACAATTCGGTTGGCAGTTCAGGCAGTGCCATCCGCTGCGCTGAGCGCTGCAGGCGGCTGGCATTTTTGTCGGGGCGGAAGGTCCAGATCGAGCCGTCCTGGTGGCGGTAGGCCTTGATGCCCTCAAAGATTTCTTGCCCGTAGTGAAGCACGGCCGAAGACGGATCCATCAGGATCGGGCCATATGGCAACACCTCCGCAGAGTGCCAGCCTTTAGCTTTCTCCCAAACAATGACCACCTGGTGGTCGGTGAAGTGAGTGCCGAAGGTGGGGTTTGAAATTACCTCAGAGCGGTCCGATGAAGAACTCGGGCTCGGGTTTTGAGTTACCTTGAAATACATTTTGACCTACCTAAATTTTCGCGATAATCGCGCTAGCAACCTGCTCAGTTGAGCGCTTGGCATCGCCACGCTCGACAAGGTCAGCTGCAACCGCTGATTCGATTCTTTCGGCGGCCTCATCAAATCCGAGAGTCTTAGCCAAAAGCGCCGCAGAAAGGATAGCCGCGGTTGGATCTGCCAGATTTTTTCCAGCAATGTCGGGAGCCGAGCCATGAACGGGTTCGAACATGGAAGGAAACGCCCCAGATGGATTTAGATTAGCCGATGCAGCAAGGCCAATGCCACCGCAAATTGCAGCAGCAAGGTCGGTGATGATGTCACCAAAAAGATTGTCGGTGACAATCACATCGAAACGCTCTGGCGAATTCACCATGTGAATGGTCGCGGCATCGATGTGCATGTAGTCGTGGCTAACAAGCGGGTATTGAGCAGAAACTTCTTCAACCATGCGAAGCCAGATTGCCCCAGCGTGCACCAAAACATTGGTTTTGTGAACAAGGGTTAACTGCTTGCGATCGCGCTTGCTGGCAAGCTCAAAGGCGTACTCAACTGCCCTTCGCACGCCAAAGGCAGTATTTACCGAGACCTCGTTTGCAACCTCTTGCTCGGTTCCCTGACGAATGCTGCCACCATTTCCGACGTAGGGACCCTCGGTTCCCTCTCGAACAACCACAAAATCAATCTGCTTTGCGTTACTCAACGGAGAAACAACACCGGGGAAAAGATTTGAAGGGCGCAAGTTTATGTGATGGTCAAAGGCAAACCGCAGCTTCAGTAGCAGACCGCGCTCTAGCACTCCCGATGGAACCCGTGGGTCTCCAATGGCACCAAGCAAAATCGCATCATGACCGGCAAGTGCTTCCAGATCTTGGTCTGTTAGCGCCTGACCGGTGGCCAAATAGCGGTCGGAACCAAGCGGATAAGAGGTGGTCTGAAGTTTGGTGTCGCCAAGAGCCTTGGTTAGGCACTCCAGGGCAACGGCAGTGACCTCCGGGCCAATGCCATCTCCGGGTATTACGGCAAGGTTTATCTGGTTCAAAAAGCCTCACAAGGTTGGTTTCTACAACCTTATCCGTTGCGTGGCGCTTTTGCGCGGGTGTTAGTCGGTTGCGACTGCCAATCCAAGGGCTTTGGCGGCGTTTGCAACGGAGCCTCCGTTTACCAGCTCACCGGTGAAACCAAGATCACGCATCTGGTCAATTGCCTGACCAGCCCTGTTGCCTGAGCGGCAATAAACGTAGTAGTCCGCGCTCGAGTCCAATTGGCCCAGCTGCTCAGTAAAGTCAGCGTCAGCGATTCCGATGTGCAATGCACCGGCTAGGTGACCAGAGTTCCACTCATCGCCGGTTCTAACATCGATAACCGCTGCAAACTCGCTGGCCGCCCTCTCCTCTGATGTTGAGCACCCGGCAAGTGAACCAACTGCAAATACCGCAATGATTGCCGCAACCAAAAACTTGATTAACTTCATAACTTTTCCTCTGATCAAAACTAATTAATTATACCCCCGGGGGTATGTGCTACAGTACAGGAACTTGAACTTTAAAACAAGGAGCGAACATGGACATTCCAGAAACTGATATCGATTCAGTCAGGAAGCGCCTTGCCAGGGCGCAGGGGCAGCTTGGCGGCATCATCAAGATGCTGGACGAGGGCAGGCAGTGCACCGATGTCCTGACTCAAATGGCTGCGGCTCAATCCGCAATCAATCGCGCAGCATTTTCACTAATCGCATCAGGCATTGCCAACTGCACCAAAGATGAAGCCGGTGAGCAGGATCGGGCAAAGCTAGAAAAAGCATTCCTAGCCCTGAGCTAGACAAGACAAGAATCGAGAGGAAAAACAATGGCTAATGAAGTGTCAATCAACGAGCTGGAGCAAGCAATCAAAGCTGGCGACAAGGTAGTGGACGTTCGAGAGGGCTGGGAGTTTGCAGATGGCCACGTGCCAAGTGCCAAGCACATTGCCCTAAACAGCATCCCGGAGAACCTAAGCGAGTTTTCGAAAGATAGTAAGACCTGGATTATTTGCCAGTCCGGTGGCAGGTCAATGACTGCCGCGAACTATTTGGAAGCCCAGGGCTACAACGTGGTTTCGGTTGCAGGTGGCACCGGTGCCTGGATCCAAGCAGGCAAGGAAGTTTCAATGGAGGCATCGAACTAATGGGTCTTTTTGATATTTTCAAGAAAAAGTTTGAAACCATCTCCCCCGAAGCCGCAAAAGCACGTCAGGAAAGCGGAGCAGTTCTTGTTGATGTCCGCGAGAGCCACGAATACAAAAACTTTCATGCGCCAGGAGCAAAGCTGATTTCGCTTGGGGTGCTCGAGCGCAGACTCAAGGAAATTCCGAGTGAGCGAGAGATTTTGGTGGTCTGCCAGTCAGGAATGCGAAGCTCTCAGGCTGCTGGCGTCCTGAGTAAAAACGGCTATCAGGTCAAGAATGTGGCAGGCGGCATGGCGGCATGGCAGCGCGCGGGACTCAAGGTGGTTCGCTAATGAAGGTCTTGATTGTTGGTGGCGTCGCCGGAGGTATGTCAACTGCCACAAGGCTGCGCAGGCTAAAAGAAGACGCTGAGATCATTGTGTTCGAACAGGGCCCGCATGTTTCCTATGCCAATTGCGGTCTGCCGTATCACATCGGCGAAGTTATCGAACAGGAGCAGAGCCTGCTTCTGCAAACACCCGAGTCTCTGCACGCCAGATTCAACTTGGATGTTCGCGTGAACAGCCGGGTTACCAAGATTGACCGCGCTAACAAGCAGGTGACCGTTTCCAATCTCCTAGATAACACCGAATACCAAGAGAGCTATGACCAGCTAGTCCTGTCCACCGGAGCTAAGCCACGCATGGTTCCGATTCCAGGACTGGAAAGAGCACTTGTCCTCCGAGACGTTCAAGACGCTGTCAAGATCAAGGCGCTGGTTGACAATAAGCAGATCAAATCTGCAGCAATCATCGGTGCTGGATTCATTGGCGTGGAGCTTGCCGAAAACCTTCAGCACCGAGAAATCAAGACCACCATCGTTGAATTCCGAGGCAACATTCTGCCCCAGTTCGACCCAGAGATGATCGAACCAATGCAAAAGGTGCTAATCGAAAACGGCATTGAGCTTGCTCTTTCGGCAGAGACCGAAACCGTGAATGAGTCCACGCTGACCCTGAAAGATGGCAGGGTAATCGATGCTGACCTTGTGGTCGCTGCCATAGGAGTGGTGGCAGATCACAAGCTGGCCGTTGATGCAGGTTTAGAAATCGGTGAAGCCGGTGGCATCGTGGTCGATGACCAAATGCGCACCAGTGACCCCAACGTTTTTGCCGTGGGTGACGCAGCTCAAAAAGTTAGTGCCCTGACCGGTCAAGATCAAATGATCTGGCTTGCAAACCTAGCCAATCGTCATGGTCGGCTGGTGGCCGACGTGATTGCCGGAGAAACGGTGGCCGCAAGGCCTTCGATTGGAACCGGCATCATCGGAGCTTTCGGCATTGCTGCAGCGCTCACCGGCCTGACCGAAGCCCTAGCTAAGCGCATGGACATCGCTCACAAAGTAGTCCACCTTCACCCCGGTAGCCACGCCGGCTACTACCCCGGCGCTGAAACTGTCAGCCTGAAGGTCCTGTTTGACCCCGAGTCAGGAAAGCTTCTTGGCGCTCAGGGAATTGGTCGTGACGGCGTTGATAAGCGCATTGACGTGATTGCCACAGCTATTTATGCAGGTCTCACGATTGATGACCTGATGAACCTAGAGCTCAGTTATGCACCGGCTTTTGGCTCCGCCAAAGACGCAATCAACCAGGCTGGATATGTCGGAAACAACATCTTCACTGGCAAGACCGGGAGCGTTCAGTACGGCGACTTGGCCGACAAGATGGCAGCAGGTGCCATGTTGGTTGACGTCCGGTCAGAATCTGAAAATGCAGCCGGCCACATTCCGGGGTCGGTGCTAATTCCGGTTGACACTCTGCGTAAGAACCTGGACCAGCTAGAGGGCAGAGAGGTAATTGTGCACTGCGCTGTTGGTCAGCGAGGTCACACCGCTGTGCAGCTTCTAAAGGGACACGGTATTAACGCCAAGAACCTCGACGGTGGCTACACAACCTGGTCGCAGGGCATGGATGCGAAGAACCGCGCGACTACTAACTAGTACTGATCAGTAATTGAGATAGCGCGCATTACGTCTGCGTCTATCTCTTTTCTGACACCCTCAAGCACTTCGGCATCCACCGGTGAATCAACCGTGATCACAGCGAGGGCTTTTCCGCCCTTTTGCTGCCTCGCAATTGTCATTGCTGCGATGTTAATGTTCGCCTCAGCAAAGGCCTTGCCATAGATCGCAACGATTCCAGGGCGGTCTTGGTAGACCATCACAACCAGGTTCTCTGCCATTGACAACTCGACGTCGTAGCCGTTGATGGAGACAACCTTTTGGTGGTGCTTTGGCCCAATCACCGTGCCACCAACGGAGACAACACTGCCATCTGACAAAACAGCCTTTACGGTGGTCACGTTGCGATACTCATCGCTGACGGTGTCCTGCACCAGGCGAACTTCAATTCCTCGTGACTCTGCCATCAGTGGCGCATTGACGTAGGAGACCTGCTCGGTCACCATGGTCTGGAACAGTCCCTTTAGGGCGGCCAGCTTCAGCACGGTCACATCGTGGGCTGCGATTTCACCGCGAGCCTCAAATTCCACCGAAACAATCGAACCCTGAGCTAGCCCAGCAACAATTTGCCCGAGCTTCTCGGCCAATGCGATTCCTGGCTTTACCGAAGCATCGATCACTCCCCCGGCAACGTTCACGGCATCTGGAACTAGGTCTCCTGCCAGAGCCAAACGAACAGATCGCGCAACAGAGATGCCAGCCTTCTCCTGAGCTTCCTCAGTAGATGCTCCAAGGTGAGGGGTCAGCTGAATGTTTTCCAACCCAATTAGCGGCGAACCGGTTGGGGGCTCCGACACAAAAACGTCCAGACCTGCGCCAGCAATCTGACCCGATACCAACGCCTGGTAGAGAGCGGCCTCATCAATAATTCCGCCACGGGAACAGTTCACGATGCGCAAGTTCGGCTTGGCCATTGCAAACTGCTCGGTTGAAATCATGCCGGTGGTCTCAGGCAGTTTTGGAATGTGAATGGTGATGAAATCACTTCGCTGCATCAGCGCATCCATGTCAACCAGCTCAACGCCAATTTGCTCAGCTCTGGCTTGCGTAACGTATGGGTCGTAGCCAATCAGAGTTGCGCCAAACCCAGCCAGGCGCTGGGCAACCAGGGTGCCAATGCGGCCAAGGCCAATGATTCCAATTGTCTTCTCATAAAGCTCGACGCCAGAAAAGGCACTGCGCTGCCATTTTCCAGCCTGCATCGATGCCTGCGCTGCTGGAATGTTCCTGGCAAGCGACATGATGTGGCCAATAGCTAATTCCGCGGCTGAAATAACGTTTGAAGTGGGCGCATTCACAACCATGACGCCCTGGTTTGTTGCAGCCCTAATGTCGACGTTGTCGAGGCCAACTCCGGCTCGCGCGATTACCTTCAGAGAAGGGGCTGCTTTTAGCGCTTCCTCGTCCATTTTGGTGGCAGAGCGAATCAAGACCGCATGTGCGTCTTTTAGTGCCGGCAGCAGCGCTACTCGATCGGCTCCATCTACCTGGCGGATCTCAAAATCCGGACCAAGCGCCTCAACCGTGGCAGGAGAAAGCTCTTCAGCAATTAAAACTATTGGCTTAGACAATGGCTAACCTAACGAAAAATCGACAGCGATGGGATAGCCCCCATTCTAGCCTTGAAAAAAGAGCTAGGGCTATCGCGCGCACTGGCAGCGGTCTGCCTCGGCAACACCGGCTAGCGCCTGGTCAATGTGCTCTCCGCAACCTTCCCAGGTTGGCTTTGAGCAGGAACTGCAGGTAACTTGTGCGCACATTATTTATCCTTAGAGATTTTCGACTGAAAAAATTCTACAGTCCGCAGCTTCAATCGAATCAACCTCTGGTCAAAATGCAAAAACCCCCTCGAAAGCATCGAGGGGGTTTAGCAATAGAACTATCTTGCGACATTACCTTCTTGGTAGTCGTCGTCGTTCTTGATCCAGCTGAACAACTTACGCAGTTCGCGACCGGTTGCCTCGATTGGGTGAGCCTCGCCCTTGGCGCGAAGCGCCTTGAACTCTGGTCCACCAGCATCCTGGTCATCAATGAAGCGCTTCGCAAAAGCACCGTTCTGGATGTCAGTTAGGACAGCCTTCATGTTGTCCTTGACCGATGGGTCAATAACACGAGGACCAGAAACGTAGTCACCGTACTCAGCGGTGTCAGAAACACTCCAGCGCTGCTTGGCAATGCCGCCCTCATACATAAGGTCAACAATGAGCTTGAGCTCGTGTAGAACCTCGAAGTAGGCGATTTCTGGCTGGTAGCCAGCCTCAACCAAGGTCTCGAAGCCGTACATCACAAGCTGAGAGGCACCACCGCAAAGAACCGCCTGCTCACCGAACAGGTCGGTCTCGGTCTCCTCGGTGAATGTTGTCTTGATGGTTCCAGCACGGGTACCACCAATTGCGCGTGAGTAAGAAAGCGCAAGCTCCATTGCGTGACCAGTTGAATCCTGCTCAACGGCAACAAGGTTTGGAACACCCTTGCCCGCTACGTACTCGCGGCGAACCAGGTGACCCGGTCCCTTAGGAGCAACTAGGAAAACATCAACGTTTGCTGGTGGCTGAATAAAGCCGTAGCGAATCGCAAATCCGTGACCGAACACTAGGGCGTCTCCGGCCTCTAGGTTTGGCGCAATGTCATTGGTGAACAGGTCGCGCTGCTTTGGATCTGGCGCCAGCACCACGATCACGTTGGCCCACTTCACGGCCTCACCAGGAGTAAGGACCTTCAGGCCCTGGTCCTCGGCCTTTGCACGGGACTTTGAGCCCTCCAAAAGTCCAACTACGACGTCAACGCCGGAGTCCTTTAGGTTCAGCGCGTGAGCGTGACCCTGTGATCCAAAGCCCAATACTGCAACCTTGCGACCCTGGATGATGCTTAGGTCTGCATCTTTGTCGTAGAAAATCTCTGCCAATTTACTCGTTCTCCTTGTTTGTTATGGGTAAACCTTAGCGAAGCACTTTTTCGCTCATTGACTTCGAGCCGCGCGATATTGCTATTGCGCCAGACTGAACCAATTCTTTTATGCCAAATGGCTCTAAGACTTTAATGAAAGCCTGGCACTTAGCTGCATCTCCGGTGACCTCGATTACCACCGAATCACTTACTACGTCGATCACTCTGGCCCTAAATAGGGTGACAGCCTCCAGCACCTGAGATCTGGTCGAAGCATCGGTGCGGACCTTGATCAGCATGTGGTCTCTGGCAACCGATGCCTCATCCTCAAGTTCAACAATCTTTAGGACATTGATCAGCTTGTTCAGCTGCTTGGTTACCTGCTCCAATGGCTGTCCATCTAGGCCAACCACAACGGTCATTCTGGAAACGCCTTCTACCTCTGTGGTTCCCACAGCCAGCGATTCAATGTTGAAGCCACGGCGGGCAAACAGCGCTGCGACACGGGTTAGAATTCCGGGCTTGTTTTCAACAAGCAGTGACAAAACGTGCTGAGTCATGATTACTCCTCACCATCCCAAATCGGGGCAGCATCTCGGGCATATTGAACCGCATCGTTTGAAACGCCGGCAGGCACCATTGGCCAAACCATCGCGTCGCGACCAACAATGAAGTCGATAACCACTGGTCGGTCATTGGTCTCCATCGCCAGCTTGATTGCGGCATCAACCTCTTCAAGCTTTTCAACTCTGATTCCCAGGCAGCCGTAGGCCTCTGCCAACTTGACGAAGTCTGGAACCATTGCGGTGTCAGTGCCGGTGTTCAGGTCAGTGTTTGAGTAGCGGGAGTTGTAGAACAGGGTCTGCCACTGCCTCACCATTCCCAATGAAGAGTTGTTGATAATCGCAACCTTGATTGGAATGTTGTTGATGGTGCAGGTTGCAAGCTCCTGATTAGTCATCTGGAAGCAGCCATCGCCATCGATTGCCCACACCAAGCGATCTGGCTGTGCAACTTTGGCGCCCATAGCTGCCGGAACTGAGTAGCCCATGGTTCCAGCGCCACCGGAATTCAGCCATGAGTTTGGACGCTCGTACTTAATAAACTGCGCTGACCACATCTGGTGCTGTCCAACACCGGCCGCGAAAACCGCCTCCGGACCAGAAAGCTCACCAATGCGCTCGATCACGTATTGCGGAGCGAGCTTGCCGTCATCCACATCGTTGTAACCAAGTGGGTAGCGCTCCTTCAATCCATTCAGGAACACCCACCAGTCCGAATAATCTGGCTTGGTTTTCTTCAGCTGAGTTTCGATTTCAGAAATCAGCATTGAAATAACAACCTTGGCGTCTCCAACAATCGGAACATCCGCGTGACGGATCTTTCCGATTTCCGCTGGGTCAACATCAACGTGAATAACCTTCGCGCCCTTGGCAAAGCTCTTCACGTCTCCGGTTACCCGGTCATCAAACCTGGCACCCAAGGTGATGAGCAAGTCTGATTTTTGCAAGGCCGTTACCGCGGGCACGGTGCCGTGCATGCCTGGCATACCCAGGTGCTGCGGGTGCGAGTCCGGGAAAGCACCACGCGCCATCAGGGTGGTTGTTACTGGAGCGTGTAGCAGCTCAGCAAGCTTGAGAAGCTCCTTATTGGCGCCAGCTCGGATAACACCACCACCGACATAAAGGATTGGCTTGTGTGACTTCAAAATCAGTTCAGCAGCAGCCTGGACCTGCTTGCCATGAGGGTCAGTGACTGGCTTGTAGCCAGGAAGATCAACTTTTGGCGGCCAAGAGAATTCAAACTTTGCGTTCTGAGCATCTTTGGCCACGTCAACCAAAACCGGCCCGGGCCTACCTGTTGTTGCAATTTCGTAGGCAGCGGCAATAACGCCGGGGATGTCCTCGGCCTTAGTAACCAGGAAGCTGTGCTTGGTAATAGGCATTGTGATGCCAACGATGTCCGCTTCTTGGAAGGCATCGGTTCCGATTGCAAAAGAGTTCACCTGACCGGTGATTGCAAGCATCGGAACAGAGTCCATGTGAGCATCAGCAATTGCGGTCACCAGGTTGGTGGCACCCGGTCCGCTGGTTGCGATGCAAACGCCAAGTTTGCCGCTAGCAGCGGCGTAACCCTCGGCAGCGTGACCAGCACCCTGCTCGTGCCGAACCAGGATGTGTCGCACCTTGGTTGAGTCCATAAGTGGGTCATAGGTGGGCAAAATCGCGCCACCTGGCAGTCCAAACACGGTGTCAACGCCAAGCATCTCGAGCGAACGAATTAGAGCTTGTGCACCGGTGAGTGTCTCAGTTGCCATTAGGTCTTCTTTCAAATCAACAATTAGCCGCAGTAGGCACCCTCGGAGGCCGAGTGAACCAACTTTGAATACTTCGCTAGCACACCGCGGGTATAACGCGGCGGCAATGGCTGGAAGTCCTTTAGACGCTCCGCCAGCTCTTCCTCGCTAACCAGTAAGTCAAGCGAACGAGCAGCAATGTCGACTCGAATCAAGTCTCCATCACGAACCAGAGCAATTGGTCCACCATCGGTGGCCTCTGGCGCAATGTGGCCGATACACAGTCCGGTTGTGCCGCCTGAGAATCTGCCGTCTGTCAATAGTAGGACATCTTTGCCTAATCCCGCACCCTTAATTGCGCCGGTAATCGCGAGCATCTCGCGCATTCCGGGACCACCCTTGGGGCCTTCGTAGCGAATAACAACCACGTCGCCAGCGGCAATCTTTCCTTCTGACAGCGCCTCCATAGCAGCTGCCTCACGGTCAAACACTCTTGCTGGGCCCTCGAATTTGTCAAGATCAAAACCGGCAGTCTTCACAACAGCTCCGTCAGGAGCGATGGTTCCGTGAAGCACGCTGATTCCACCATCTTTGTGAATTGGGTTGTTCATAGCGCGGATTATCTTGCCATCTGGGTCTGGTGGATTAATGTCCGCCAGGTTCTCGGCCATGGTCTTACCGGTAACGGTCAGCGCATCGCCATGCAGAAGGCCTGCGTCAAGCAGCGCCTTCATTACAACTGGGACTCCACCGACCCGGTCAACATCGTTCATCACATACTGACCAAAAGGCTTCAGGTCTCCAAGGTGTGGAACCTTGTCAGCAATCCTGTTGAAATCTTCGAGCTTCAGATCAACCTCAGCCTCACGAGCAATCGCGAGCAGGTGCAGCACCGCATTTGTTGAACCGCCGAATGCCATCAAGACCGCGATTGCATTCTCGAATGCCTTCTTGGTCATGATGTCCCTGGCAGTGATGCCCTTGTCGATCAAATTCACAACAGCCTCACCGGAACGGTGAGCCCAGCTGTCACGACGACGGTCAGCTGATGGTGGCGCGGCCGAACCGGGAAGACTCATGCCAAGCGCCTCGCCAATCGAAGCCATTGTGTTAGCGGTGTACATTCCGCCACAGGCGCCTTCGCCAGGGCAGATTGCTCGCTCAATCCGACCTAAGTCTTCTTCGCTCATCTTGCCGGCCTTGCAGGCTCCAACGGCCTCAAAGGCATCGATGATCGTCACTTGCTTTTCAGTTCCGTCCGAAAGCTTTACCCAACCCGGGGCAATCGAACCTGCGTACAAAAACACAGAAGCCAGGTCAAGCCGCGCTGCGGCCATCAGCATGCCAGGCAGCGACTTGTCGCAGCCGGCAAGCAAAACTGAGCCATCCAGGCGCTCGGCCTGCATCACGGTCTCCACCGAGTCGGCGATAACCTCTCGTGACACAAGTGAAAAGTGCATGCCCTCGTGACCCATTGAAATACCATCCGAGACCGAAATGGTTCCAAATTCAAGCGGGTAACCCTTGGACTGATGCACGCCAGCTTTTGCGGCGTCAGCTAACCGGTCCAGTGACAGGTTGCACGGAGTTACTTCGTTCCAAGAGGACGCGACTCCGATTTGTGGCTTCTGCCAGTCGTCATCGCCCATGCCAACCGCACGGAGCATTCCCCTGGCGGCAGCGCGTTCAATTCCATCTGTAACAACATGGCTTCTTGGCTTCATATGATTCGGCATTGTTCAATCTTACGATTTATATCGCGATACCCTGAAGTCGTGGAAAATCAAGACACGACAAAAGTGCCAACCGGATTGGCTCTTTACACTCACGCTGCTCATCGAGCCAGCAAAGAAGTCATTTACAGCTACTCGACTTCCTTTGGTCTTGCCACCAGGGTTCTGAACAGGAAACTGCGAGCTCATGTCGAGAATATCTACGCGCTGGTTAGAGTTGCCGATGAAATTGTCGATGGCAGCGCCGAAGAGGCAGCGCAGGCATCGCGCCTGGTTAATCCCGAACAGCTTCTAAATGATTTTGAGCAAGAAACCTACCTGGCCATCCAGCGCGGCTTCAGCACAAACCTGATCATCCACTCCTTCGCAGTCACGGCCAGATCAGTTGGCATCGGCAAGGACATCATTGAGCCTTTCTTTTACTCCATGCGGCAGGATCTGACCGAAACTATTCACGATCAAGCATCATTTGAAAAGTACGTCTACGGAAGCGCCGAGGTCGTTGGGCTGATGTGCCTGGCAGTCTTTGTTGCCGAGGGTGATTACACCAAGGCGGAAAAACAAACTCTTGTGGCTGGTGCCAGAGGGCTAGGTTCAGCGTTTCAAAAAGTGAATTTCCTGCGGGACTTAGCGTCAGACTTTGAACGGCTCGGGCGCAGTTACTTCCCAAATGTGAGCGTTGAAAACTTCGATGATGAAACCAAGATTCACCTGACCAAAGACATCGAAAATGACCTTCGAATTTCATCACTTGCACTTCCGCTGCTACCGCCATCTGCCAGAAAGGCAGTCACCACAGCACAGCTTTTGTTTCAAGAGCTGAATACCAAAATTGCAAATACCGAAGCTTCGGAACTAATTCACACCCGTATCTCTGTTAACAATCTTCGCAAGTTGTTTTTGCTTGCTAAATCACTATTAGGAGCAAAGCCTTGAACCAAAAAACAGCTGTCGTCGTTGGTGGTGGCATTGCGGGATTAGCAACCGCTGCATTACTTGCAAAGGCCGGCATGAAGGTTGACCTTTTCGAAGCGCGGGCCGGTATCGGTGGCAGGGCTGACGTTTGGGAGCAAGACGGCTTTAGATTCGACATGGGCCCAAGCTGGTACCTAATGCCGGATGCCTTTGAGCAGTTTTTCAAACTGATGGGCACATCCGCCGACAAAGAACTGAACCTGCAGCGACTAAACCCCGCCTACCAAACCAGGAATGAGGGTCTTGGCGACGCGATTTTGATGCCCGACAACGTCGAGGGCGTCAAGGAGATGTTTGAGTCAATCGAAAAAGGCGCTTCCAAGGGGCTCGAGCGATACCTAAAATCTGCCGAGGATGCCTACGAGCTCTCAATCAAGCATTTCCTGTACACGAACTTCCAGGACGCCAGAAGCTTTGTTCACCCGGAAGTCCTTAAAAAACTTGGTCGTTTTCTAAAGCTATTGGTGAAACCGCTCTACAGCTTCTCCGGTGAATATGTGAAGGACGAACGACTGAAGAAGATGCTGAATTTCCCAGCCGTATTCTTAGGAGCTTCGCCCTACGACACCCCGAGCATGTATCACCTGATGACACACGTTGACATGAACCAGGGCGTTTTCTACCCGCAGGGTGGGCTTCACACGGTGATTGAGGCAATCGCAAAACTTGCCAAGGAACACGGCGTTCAGATTCACACCAGCTCGCCAGTGACCAAGATTTTGCATGAGAACGACAAGGCGGTGGGAGTCGAGGTTGCCGGTATTAACCACATCGCAGACGTGGTTGTTGCGAGCGCCGACCTGCACCACGTTGAGACCAAGTTGCTCGACAGAAAGCATCAGACCTACCCAAGCTCATGGTGGGACAAAAAGGTTCCGGGCCCTTCAGCCATGCTTCTGTACTTAGGGGTGAAGGGCAAAATTGATCAGCTTGATCACCACACCCTGCTCTACACCAAGGATTGGAGCAAGAATTTCAAGGAAGTGTTCAAGAAAGCCGACGGGAAGTCTGCTATTCCCTCCCCTGCTTCCCTTTACATTTGCAACCCATCCAAAACTGACAGCTCGGTTGCCCCGGAGGGCTACGAGAATCTGTTCGTGCTGGTTCCAATTGCCGCTGACACCGTAATCGGCTCTGGCGGCATC
This sequence comes from Micrococcales bacterium UBA2037, assembly GCA_002333405.1. Classification (GTDB taxonomy): domain Bacteria; phylum Actinomycetota; class Actinomycetes; order Actinomycetales; family Microbacteriaceae; genus Aquiluna. Next base: position 24,400 of record DDBH01000024.1, read on the forward strand.
AATGG
>DDBH01000024.1:24469-24608 GCA_002333405.1 Micrococcales bacterium UBA2037
CCACACCCTGCTCTACACCAAGGACTGGAGCAAGAACTTCAAGGAGGTCTTCAAAAAGGCCGACGGGAAGTCTGCTATCCCCTCCCCTGCTTCGCTTTACATTTGCAACCCATCTAAAACTGACAGCTCGGTTGCCCCG
>DDBH01000024.1:24740-65083 GCA_002333405.1 Micrococcales bacterium UBA2037
CCGAATTGTGCTGCGCCGCACCATGGGACCTGGAAACTTCGAAAATGAATTCAACGCCTGGAGTGGAACAGCACTGGGCATGGCTCACACGCTGACGCAGAGTGCTTTCTTTAGGCCCAAGAACTACTCAAAGAAACTCAAGAACCTGTTCTACACCGGCCACAACACCATCCCCGGCATTGGTCTTCCGATGTGCCTAATCGGGGCCGAGCTTGTCTACAAGCACCTAACCGCTGACAAGTCATCGGGGCCAATCCAGCATGAACTAACCACTGTGGAGAGCTGGAAGGGCCTTAGTTGATTCAACAGCTACTGCCTTTTGCCTACCTTGCGGCCCTGATTCTTTCAATCCTTGGGCTCTACTTGATAGACAGAAGGCACAAGCTCGCAATCACTGGCTCCCCCAGAGCGGCACTGCTCTCGATTGCCGTGGCGGTGGCACTGTTTTTGATCTGGGATCTAGCAGGAATTGCCCTAGGCATCTTTTTTAGAGGTGACGCTCCTCATCTCTCGGGTTTGGTGCTCGCCCCAGAGCTGCCAGTCGAAGAAGTGTTTTTCCTAATACTGCTCAGCTACAACGCGTTGCTTGTTTACCTAGCGTTTGCAAGGCGGTTTCAGAAATGACCTACCTGCTACTCACGGCCTCAGTACTTGCTGCAGCCATGATTTATTTCTTCCTCATGCGCAGCTACATTGCAAGCAAACCGCTGGTGGCCGCATTGGCCGTGATGCTGCTTATTACCGCTATTTTTGACAACGTGATCATTGCAACCGGGATTGTGGCCTACGACGAGGCCAAGATTTCCGGCATCAAAATTGGTGTTGCGCCAATCGAGGACTTTGCCTACACATTGGTAGCGCTGCTGGTTGTGCCAACTCTGTTCAACTTCTTTAGGGTTAGGCTGTGAAGCTAATTTCGAGACTGATTGTCTCCTCTCGGCCAATCTCTTGGATAAACACGGCCTTTCCCTTCGCGGCCGCCTACTTCATCACTACCGGCGAAGTAACTGCGCAGCTAATAATTGGCACCCTGTTCTTCCTGATCCCCTACAACCTTTTGATGTATGGGGTGAACGATGTCTTTGATTACGAAAGCGACCTGGCTAATCCCAGGAAGGGCGGAATCGAGGGTGCGCTCCTGGAGCCCAAATACCACGCGGCAACACTTTGGATTTCAACTATTAGCTGCGCTCCATTTGTGGTTTATTTGCTGGTTTCTGGCAGTGCTGAAGCCTCGCTTATTTTGCTGTTGGTGCTCTTTGCCGTGGTTGCTTACTCTGCCAAGCATCTGCGGTTCAAGGAGATTCCAGTGTTGGATTCCTTCACCTCTGCAGTTCACTTTGTAGGGCCAATGCTTTTTGGTCTCTCCCTGGGTCACGGCAACCTACTCAATCCCGTTGTCGCCCTGGCGACATTGGCATTTATGCTCTGGGGCATGGCCTCCCATGCATTCGGCGCCATTCAAGACATCCAGGCTGATCGTCAGGCAAAGATCGCCTCTATCGCCACCTACCTGGGGGCAAGACTTACCGTGAGATTGGCCTTCGCCTCGTACGCTGTGGCTGCCGTCATTGTGATATTTCTGCCTGACCGATTTGCCTTTGCTGCTCTGGCAGCCCTGCCCTACCTGATTGTGGTTGGCAGGGAATTTCAGATTACGGATGAGACCTGTGAAAGCGCAAACAGAGGCTGGAAACGATTTATCTGGCTGAACTTTTTTGCCGGTGCGATTATCAGTGCGCTGCTAATCGGACCGAGCTAGCTCTCCTGCCAGCTGATTAGGTGGTTCGCAGAAAACCTCGGTGAGCAAAGCTTGCAGCTGAGCGCCCTGGTTGGCTTTCGCATCCGATAGTGCTCATGGGAACCAGGGCACAGGCCGACATACTTCGCAGAGTTTTTAGCAACTTCCTTGCCGTCAAGCTTCTCGTGGCGATAGCCAATTTCGGTCGCCTTTTGCTTCCAGATTTTTCCATGACCAGCCTGCTGGCCAGCAAGGGCATGCGCTATCTCGTGCAGCAGCACCTGCTGCACTTGTTCAATAGAGGATGTGACCACAAAATGCTTACTGAGCGTGATCCTTCTGGCCTGATAGTCACACTGACCTGCTCTACGAACAGCCCGGTCAAAACCAAAGGAATAGCGAATTAGCCCATGAGCTTGAAAGAGCTCATTAGCCATCGCTTTAACTCTGGTTTCGGCCCTTTGGTCCAATTCGCTAGTGTCCTTCGCAAAGTTCGGCGATGCGCCTTACGGCCTCCGTGATTCGGGGCTTCGAGGTTGCAAAATTGAACCGCACAAACCCCGGGTAGTCATCATCGATGCCGTGGTCCGAGCCTGCAACAACCGCGACTTTCGCCTCTTTCAGAATCGCCTGTTGCAAGTCTTGAATTTTGTAGGCGCCAAGGTCTAGCCAAGCCAGATAGGTGGCCTCCATCTCATAAAGTCTTGCCTGCGGAAGTCTGTTGGCGACCTCAGACCTTAGGTGCTCAAGGTTCTCTTGCAACTGCAAAACCGTTTGGTCTAGCCAACCCACGCCCTGTTCATAGGCGGCCACCATTGCGTGCGCTCCCAGAATTGATGCTCGCCACTGCATGGCTTCGGGCAACAATTTGAGCTTTGCTCGCACCTGATCGGAAGCTGTCACCAAGAAGCCGGCCTTGAGCCCTGCGGTATTCCAAGCTTTGGAGCTGGAGGTGATCGTCACACCGGTTGCAGCAGCCTCTTGCCCAAGTGAAAGATATGGAGTGAACGGAACCCATGAAAGTGGGGCGTGAATCTCATCCGAAATTACGAGCACGTCAAATTCCTTTGCCAGCTTGGCAATTTCTGTGAGTTCTTTGGCGGTGTGGATTCGACCAACCGGATTCTGTGGCGAGCACAGCAGATAAACCCTGACTCCACTTTCAAATGCTGCCCTGATTGCAGGCAGGTCTAGCTTCCAAGTGTCACCCTCGAGCACCAAGGGTGCATCCACCGGAGTGCAGTCAGCCTCTTTCAGCCAGGAAAAGAAAGCGGCATAAACCGGTGTGTTCACCAAAACCTGTTCACCTGGGCCAGTTGCTGCCTTCAAAATCTCAACGGCCGCCACGCCAACGTCGGTGGCCATTTTGGCGTGTGTTGGGTCCAGCTGCCAGCCCCAACGATTCAGGGCAAAAGACTCGAAAGCCTGACCGGCTTTTGCGAATGGGCCAAGATATCCGAGGTCAGAATTTACAACCATCTGGGCAAGCCTCGCCCTGATTGGCTCTGCTACATCAAAGTCCATTTCAGCAACGTGCATCGGCAGCACATCGGCTGGATACCTGAGCCACTTGGAGCTAGAGCGATTTGCGAAGTTTGAAAAACTATCCGGGTCCGTCATGCTTCGATTATGCCCTATGGGCAAACTGGACCAAGGGATTGTCCCCTAGAGCCCAAATAGCAGGTAGCCCGCGATGGTGAAAATCACAATCGCAATGAAGCTCTCGAGAATCCGCCAGAATCGGGGATTTGTCGCCAGCGGCGCGAGCAACCTGGCGAAGTAACCGAGACCAAAAAACCATGCGAAGCTTCCAAGGCTTGCTCCGACCCAAAACAGCCAACGATCCGCCTGGAATTGATTACCAATCGACCCCAGCAAAATGACAGTGTCGATGTAAACGTGTGGATTCAAAAAGGTGAGCCCAGCAGCAGTGGCAAGCGCGCCCCAGATGCCGGCTCGGCCAGACCCGGCACCTTCCAATGAACCTGGATTAATGGCCCGACGAACCGCCCCAATACCAAACCAAATCAAATAGGCAGCGCCCACAAAACGCAGAGCGACCAGGAGCCACGGAACCGATTCGATTGCCGCACCAAGGCCGAGAATTCCAGCACCGATTAGGAGGGCATCCGAGACAGCGCAGAACAGCACGATGCCAAACACATGCTCTCTGCGAAGCCCCTGACGAAGCACAAAGGCATTTTGGGCTCCGATTGCAACAATCAGCGCAAGGCCGCTGAAAAAGCCAGTGCTTGCAGCTATCAAGGCGCCCTCTCTGGAGGCAGGTGTGCTCTGTTTATGGAAATAAAACTGAGCTGAAGCCTATTATGACAATTATGACTTTAGAAATCGGAACAAAGGCCCCGGCATTCATGCTCAACGACCAGGATGACCAGCCAGTAGCGCTGACTGACTTCGCTGACCAAAATGTGATTGTCTACTTTTATCCAGCAGCATCAACACCCGGCTGCACCACCCAGGCCTGCGATTTCAGAGACAACATAAATTCGCTGAAATCTGCCGGCTACCAGGTGCTAGGAATCTCACCCGACAAGCCGTCAAAGCTCAAGAATTTTCAAGAAAAGGAAGGCCTGAACTTTCCGCTGCTAAGTGACCCAGACAACAAGGTCCAAGAGGCCTACGGCGCTTACGGACCAAAGAAGATGTATGGCAAGGAGTACATGGGGACTATTCGCTCCACATTTGTCGTAAGTGCCGGAAAAATCAGTCATGCCTTTTATAACGTCAAGGCCAAGGGCCACATCGAATTCCTGCGCAAAGAGTTAGGGATCTAGCCCCGCTCACCTCAAGTTTTCAGACGTAGGATTTGAATCATGAATTGTAGGAATTGCAACTTGCCAGTTGCCAAAAATGACCTTGATTGCCCAAGTTGCGGTCTGACGACAGCGAAAACCAGGGCGGACCTTCAAAGAATTGACCCTGCTATGACCAATGGGCTTGCTTGGGCACTGATTGCAGTGGGGCTCCTAGGAGTTGTCTTTGTAATTGCAAACAGCTCGACCAATTGGCAATCAAACCTTGACTTTGTCGCTCCAGCTGCACTTTTGCTGGTTGGCGGAGCAACTTTGATTAGTACTAGAAGAAAAAAATAGCGATCCTCCTGACCCATGTTGAAAGCAGAACAAGCTTTGCCTGTTTCATCTGAGTTAGGGTGTAGAGGTACCCACGAACAAATCGTAAAGAGGAAATGATGAACGACCACGATATTGAAATCGCAGTGAACTCGGTAACGGTTCTGATGTCTTTGAGTGGTTTGGGCATCATCGCCCTAATGGGAATGTTTTTGCATCTCAGTCTGACTTCAATCCTCGGCGGCAACAGCTAAAACACAAACTGGAGTCGCTTTCGGGCACCAAATTTATGCGCACACCAAGCAGTAGAGCCCGAGCATAAAAAAAATCCCCGACCTAACGAGGATTTCATTCTTTGGTGCGCCCCCCGGGACTTGAACCCGGAACCCACTGATTAAGAGTCAGTTGCTCTGCCAATTGAGCTAGAGGCGCATCAGCGCAAAAGCTTACCACCTAGATCAATGGTTTGCTCAAGTAATCTAGCAATGAGATTGAATCATTGCTGGTGTGCTTAGATTGGCGGGTGCCAATTGAGCTGATTGCAGCAGTAGCAACCTTTGGGTTCATAACCTCAGTGACCCCTGGACCCAATAACACCATTTTGTTTGCAACCAGCGTGAGCTATGGACTTCGCAAGGCCATGCCATTCCTGCTGGGAATTATGCTTGGTCTTGCGGTGATCCTAAGCGCAATTGGGTTGGGGCTCGGTGCTGTATTCATAGCCTTTCCGGCAGCTTTTCAAGTCCTAAAATACCTAGGGTTTGCCTATATTCTTTATTTGTCCTACTCCATCATCCAATCCGGCTATAAGCCAATCGCTAGTGACACAAAGCTTTTTGGGTTATTTGAAGCCAGCTTTTTTCAGTTTGTGAATCCAAAGGTTTGGGTGGTGATGCCAAGCTTCATGGCCTCGTTCATTCCGATCGGTGCGACACCGCTGGTCACTGCGACTCTAATCGTCGTCTTTTTGGTTTTTACCTTCCCGGGAGCGCTGGCTTGGGCGCTGTTCGGCGAGGTGCTGAAGACCTTCATGGCGAACCCAAAAAAGCGGCGGATTTTCAATTGGTTTGCTGGGCTGCTGCTGGTCGCCTCAATGGTGCCAGTGGTGTTTTTCTAAAAAAACAAAAAAGCTGAACGCTTAGGGCGAAATCGACACCTCGAAACTTTGGCAAAAAGATAATATTGGTCCAATGAATGAAAACGGCTTGGGGAAAGCAGCGTCAAGGCTAGAGCCTGGTCAGCTGGCTCCGGTCTTTGAGCTGCTTGATCAAGATGGGGTCATTGCTAAGTCCTCGGAAGTACTCGCTCAGCCGACTATTTTATTTTTCTTCCCAGCTGCAGGCAGCCCAGGTTGCACCAAAGAGGCAGCCGACTTTCAAGACCACCTGGAAGAATTTGCCCAGAAGGGCTATCAAATTGTCGGAATCTCCCCCGACAGCCCAAAGCGCCTCAAAGAGTTTTCACTTTCGCATGACCTGAGCTTCAGGCTACTTTCGGACCCAGAGGTGTCAGTCCACCGCGCCTATGGCGCACACGGCGAGAAGTCGATCTACGGTCGAATTTATAAGGGTGTTCTTCGCTCGACAGTCATTACTGATATCAATGGCAACGTTGAGCAGGCCATGTATAACGTGAAGGCCACCGGCCACACCAACATGCTGAAAAAGCGGCTCGGAATTATCTAGCTGTTACTTGTCTCGAAACAGCTCTCGGACGTTCTTTGAGAACATGGCAAAGAACACGATCGCGGCTGGCACCGACAGCGCAACTCCGATTGCCACGACGCCAAACTCACCTGAAAAGCTAGCTACGCCAATCGAAACAATCAACAACTGCAATACAAACGAGGGTGTGTAGGCCCAGCGCTTGAGCCTAAACATGCCGATTGCAACATTGATCATGAATGCCGAGGCCGCCAACAGCATGCCAGTAAGGAACAGTGCACTGACCAGCGACAGCACTCCGCCGGCCAGGATGTAGATCACTGACAAGACTGCAAATCCGGCAAGAATTGTTGCCTGAATTGCAGTGATTAGTACCGCTAAGAGCAGAATTATTGGCTTTTTGGACAATTGGGTATTGATTTCTTGGGTCGGCTATGAAACGATTTTGGTGTTGCAAGAAGGACTCTACCTTCAAATTTATGCAAGTTTCGACCTTAGGAATAACAGAACAATATGGATATGGATTGGCTAAATCAGGCCCGCTGTCTCAACGAAGATCCAGAGCTTTTCTTCCCAGTCGGGAACACAGGCCCTGCTCTTGACCAGATAGAGCGAGCCAAGACAATCTGCCGCCAGTGTGATGTTTCGGCTCAATGCCTCGAATATGCAATCAAAGAAAACCAGGACACCGGAGTTTGGGGTGGCCTATCTGAGGACGAGCGTCGCTCACTGAAGCGTCGCTACGCCAGAGCCCGTCGCGCCGGCTAAACCGGTATCTCTAAAACAACCCTGGTTCCACCACGAATTGGTGACGTCCAGTTAATTTTTCCGCGCAATTCCGACTCAACTAGCGTGCGCACGATTTGAGTGCCCAATCCAGATCCAACCTTGCCCTCTGGAAGACCCACCCCATCATCCTCAACTTGTACTCTCAGTAGCTTCGGAGAACGTTGGGCAACTACCGAGATCGTGCCGGAGCCGTCCCCCAGTCCGTGCTCTACGCCATTTGAGACCAGCTCGGTAAGAACGAGTGCTAGAGGTGTGCTGCGCTCTGCAGTGAGCTCTCCAAAGCTTCCTTCGAATTCGGTGGTAACTGTAGCGTGGGAAGCAACCGCGGTCTCCGGAACCAGTGCCAGAATCCGATTGAAGATCTGATCAAAACTCACGTCTTGCTCCACGCCCTCTGACAAAACGTCGTGTACCAGCGCGATGGCACTTACTCGCCGCATTGCCTGACCAAGAGATTCCTTGACCTCATCGGATGAAGCCTGCCTTGATTGCAGGCGAAGCAGGCTTGCCACGGTTTGCAGATTGTTCTTAACTCGATGATGAATCTCTCTGATGGTCGCATCTTTGGTGATTAGTTCTCGGTCCCTAACCCTCAGTTGAGTAACGTCCCTACACAAAACAATTGCACCATTGCGCAACTTGTTCTTCATGAGGGGAACAGAGCGCATCGCAATGGTCAGCCTGTCGAACTCAACGTCACTTCGCCAGGCACCCTTGCCCGTGAGGATCAGCGGAAGCCCCTCATCAACTTGCCCGAGGCCAGCTGGCAAAGCATTTACGGTTTCCGATAGCAGCCGACCTTCAAGCTCGCCTTCCACTCCGGCGGCATTGAAGACCGAGAGCGCACCTGGGCTAGCAAACAAAACCCTCCCGGCTGCATCCAGGCGGATCAAACCGTCATTGGCTCTGGGGGTTCCGCGTTTCGGGGCAGTGCCGGATTCGGATGCTGGGAAGCAACCCTCCGAAATCATCTCGAGCAGCTCTTCGCCAATGTCAATGAAGTTGAGTTGAAGTTTGTTGGGAAGCCTAGATTCGCCAATGTTGGTATGTCGAGTGATGACTGCAATTGGCTCAGCGGAGTCGGTTCGATCTGGCGCAAACACTGGATAGGCGGCAACTCGCGATGCGCTTCCCTCGTATTTTTCGAGTTCTTCGCCGATCACCGGACCCTTGGACTCCCAAGCACGACCTATTTGTTTAGCCCAATCACTCCTGGGCGCATTACCGGTGATGTCTCTGTAAAAAAGGGTGGCTGCGGCTGCGGGCCTAGCGTGAGCAAAGGCTTGAAACGTGTTGCGGTTTGGGACCCAAAGAACTAAATCAGAAAAGGCAAGGTCGGCAACAAGCTGCCAGTCTGCTAGCACCGCGCCAATCCATGGCGACCGCTCTTCGTCTTTGACTCCCACGCTTAGGGAGTTTAGTCCTTGGTTGGCTCATCCAAGATATCCAACGCAAGTCGCCTAATGGCCTCCCTCATTTTCGACCCCTTTGCGCACAGCCAGAGCGGTTCGGCTTTTGGATATTTAAGGCGCCGTCAGAGCAGTCTCACTCCGAGCAGAGTTGGTTTACCAGCGGTATCGAATAACTGAAATATCGCTAATTAGTTCTTGAAGAACGAGCTACCTTGCCCACCCTGGTCAGGCTTCGTAGGCTGAACCGGAGCCGGTGGTGCCACCTTCTTGGTTGACTCTTTGTGAACGTCAACCTTTCCCTGCTCAGTTGGGGCCGAGTAGGTCAGCTGCGCCGGTTGCTCCTGCTGTACTTCAGGCAAGTTCTGCTTGATTTCTACGTTGAACAAGAACTGAACGGCTTCCTCGCGGACGCCAGCCATCATCTCCAGGAACATGGCATAGCCCTCACGCTGATACTCGATCAGCGGGTCTCGCTGCGCCATAGCCCTCAGGCCAATTCCCTCTTTCAGGTAATCCATCTCGTAGAGGTGATCACGCCATTTCCGGTCAACAACCGAAAGCATCACTCTGCGCTCAAGTTCACGCATTAGCGCTTCGCCGATCTCGTCGGTTCGCTTCTGGTATGAAAGCTTGGCGTCGCTCAGCACTTCACTGGCCAGCCAGCCAAAACTTAGCTTTGTTCGGGAGCCAGCCTCTTCTAGCACTTCACTGATTTCAAGGCCGATTGGATAGATGGCTTTCAGTTCAGCCCAAAGACTCTCTAGGTCCCAACTGGAAACATTCGATTCGAGCTCAGTTCGCTGCACCACCTGAGTGATTACTTCCTCTAGGAACTCCTGCAAAGTCGCTGAGATATCCTCGCCCTGCAAAATCTGGCGACGATCGGCATAAATTGCCTCACGCTGACGGTTCATGACGTCGTCATATTTCAGGATGTTCTTGCGAATCTCTGCGTTCCTACCCTCAACCTGAGACTGCGCAGATGCAATTGCGCGCGAAACAACTCCGGATTCGATTGCTGAGTCGTCTGGAACCGATGATCGGTTCATGAGAGCCGCGGCCGCACCTGAGTTGAAAAGCCTCATAAGGTCATCTGTTAGAGACAGGTAGAAGCGAGACTCACCCGGGTCACCCTGGCGACCAGATCGACCACGCAGCTGGTTGTCAATTCGTCTGGACTCGTGGCGCTCAGTTCCTAGAACATATAGGCCGCCGACTTCCAGCACCCTTGCAGCCTCGGTTGCAACTTCAGCCTTCAGGCCGTCAAAGACGGCGTCCCATTTGGCTTCATACTCTTCTGGCTGCTCATCTGGATCCAGTCCCAGCTTTGCCATCTGCTGCACGGCCAAGAACTCAGCGTTTCCACCAAGCATGATGTCAGTTCCACGACCAGCCATGTTGGTAGCGACGGTAACGGCCCCGAACCTTCCGGCCTGGGCGACAATCACAGCTTCGCGGGCATTGTTCTTTGCATTCAAAACTTCGTGCTTAACGCCCTTTTTGGCAAGCAGCTTCGAAAGGTATTCGCTCTTCTCAACGCTTGTGGTTCCGACCAAAATTGGCTGGCCGTTTTGGTGTCGCTGAAAAATATCTTCCACAACCATGCGGAACTTGACCTCTTCATTTTTGAAGATTAGGTCTGTCTGGTCTTTCCTGACCATTTTGCGGTTGGTTGGAATCGGAACCACACCAAGTTTGTAGGTGGACATAAATTCGGCCGCTTCGGTTTCTGCGGTTCCGGTCATGCCGGAGAGCTTGGAATACAGGCGGAAGTAGTTCTGCAAGGTAACCGTTGCGAGAGTTTGATTCTCAGGCTTGATCGCAACGCCCTCTTTGGCCTCAATCGCCTGATGCATTCCCTCGCTGTAGCGGCGACCGGGCAGAATTCTGCCGGTGTGCTCATCAACGATCTGCACTTCACCATCGACGACGACGTAATCGCGGTCTTTCCGGAACAGCTCCTTGGCGCGGATTGAGTTGTTCAAGAATGAAATCAGTGGTGTGTTAGCGGTCTCATAAAGGTTTGTGATTCCCAGGTAGTCCTCGACCTTGTCGATTCCTGATTCCAAGACACCAATTGTTCGCTTCTTTTCGTCAACCTCGTAGTCCTCTTCCGGGACCAAATCCAGCGAAAGCTTCGCGAAAATACCGAACCAGCGATTGACATCGGTTGCGGCGGGGCCAGAGATGATCAGCGGAGTTCTCGCCTCATCGATCAGAATCGAGTCAACCTCATCGACAACAGCGAAGAAGTGGCCGCGCTGAACCAAATCCTGACGGTTTAGGGCCATGTTGTCGCGCAGGTAATCAAAACCAAACTCATTATTGGTTCCGTAGGTAATGTCGCAGTCATACTGCGCCTTGCGCTGGACAGGGTCCTGACCCGAGACTATACAACCGGTGGTCATGCCAAGAGCTCGGAAAATTCGACCCATTAGCTCCGACTGATAGCTAGCAAGAAAGTCATTCACGGTGACAACGTGGACACCGCGGCCCGGAATCGCATTCAGATAAGCAGCCAAAGTTGCAACCAGGGTCTTACCCTCACCGGTTTTCATCTCTGAAATGTTTCCGAGGTGAAGCGCGGCTCCACCCATCAACTGAACATCAAAGTGACGCATTCCCAGAGTTCGAACCGACGCCTCACGCACAGCAGCAAACGCCTCTGGAAGTAGGTCATCTAGAGATTCGCCTGACGCGAATCGATCCCTCAGGTTGCTTGTTTCGCCCTTCAGCTCTTCATCGCTCAGAGACTGGTAATTGGGCTCCAGGGCGTTAACCTCGGAGGCAATGGTCTCCAATTTTCTGAGCAGCCTGCCTTCGCCAGCACGCAGCAGCCTGTCAATAAATGATTCCAAAAGTTACTCCTTGATTATCGGCTGCAATTCTAGCCCGAGCGGTCGGCTTCTAGATAAGTGAGATCATCCCGTAGCTGTAGCCCTTGCGCCTATAAACTACCGCGGCTTGGCCAGAATCTACATCGTGATAGAGATAAAAGTCATGTCCGACCAATTCCATATGGTCCACAGCTTCTTCCTTGGTCATGGCGATTTTCTCAAATTCCTTTGCCCTAATTACCAATTCTGTCTGAGAAACTGGGCTCTCAACAGTTTCGGTGACTTCGATCTCGCCGGTGAAAAGTGAAGGATCGGCTGGGGTGACATCAAGGTCCTTGAAGCCAGAGCCAGCCAGTTCACTGGTGCCGACTCGTTTGTGTCCGCCACCGCGGTGCACCTTCTTCTTGTCTGAGTAGCGACGAAGTCGCTCTTGCAGTTTCCCAAAGGCCATATCGAAGGCCGCAAACTTATCTGGGGCCTGAGCCTCTGCCCTGACCACGTGTCCCGGCTCATAGACGGTCAATTCGACGCGATCTTCTTGTCCAGATTGCTTGGAGTGCTCGTACCTGGTCACCTTGACTAGCAGCTCTTCTGGCTTATGCGCGAGCTGGTCTACTTTGCCGGATTTTTCAGATACGTAATCTCGAAAGCGGTCCGAGACTGTGAGGTTTTTGGTTGAAAAAGTTAGTTCCATTTTTACCTCCTGTAGGCAGTTTTACCTTTTATTAAAACTACGCCCTTTTTTATTTCGGTATGCGCGCTTTAGAGAATTCTCTTAGCCGACACACAGACTCCAGTAACCGTGTGCCCGGCCTGGCGAAGTGCCCGAATTGCCTCTAGTGCCGTAGCGCCGGTGGTCATAACGTCATCTACGAACAACACTCTGCTGCTGCCAGGCTTAGCTTCCATCGCCCCACCCAGGTTTCTAGCCCTTGCAGCCTGCCCCAGACTTCGCTGATCGCTCGCCACTCGCTGCCAGGACAGGAGGCCGACAACCGGCTGGCTGGGCCTGTCTCCAGATTTAGACAGCAACTTGACCACGGGATCAAAGCCGCGTTTTTGTAGTTTGCGCGATTTCTAGGTGTGAGGCGAATGACTTCCGGCCCGGTTTCTCTTGCTGCTTCTGCCAAAAGGGCGGCCAGTGCCGGTGCAAGCTTGCTGGCCAATGAAGTCCGGGAACGTCTTTGTATGATCGCAGCAGCTTTCCAATTGGCTCATCGTACTCATGGGCGTACCACACCGGCGTCTCTCCCAGCTCGCTTCGCCTAACAGAAAACTCTGGCAAACACCCCTGGCAAACCGGGCTCGGCGCCTGGCTACAGACGGCGCAGCTGCTTGGAAACACAAAATCAATACGGGGACTATACACCCGCACATTCTCAATGGCCTTGATAGGGCCTTACAGCAGCTGAGGCAGATTGTGGAGAAGCGGGATATTTGTGGCCCTGTTACCTAAGGGCGCTCATACTGACTACCCCGGTGAGGATGCGTCTCCAGTTATTTGCAGTAAAGAGCCATACCTCGCCCGCGTCGGAGAGCAGGTAGGTGCTTGCAGTCGAGACTGCGCTGTGGATTTCAAGCCCAATCGCCGGCGGCATGGTCAGCTGAATTCTTGGTCCAGCCACCGGGTACTCGCTGAAAGCCGTGAGGCCGCTTGCGGTTGTCTCCAGCACCCGCAGCGTCGTGTTTCCCTGCCAGGCAACTGCAACAGGGTCGCCCAAAACCGGGTAGATCAATAAGCCAGGGTTTACTGAAAGTGGAATGCGGTTTGCGTCTCGCAAAACGGTTCCCATTGAGATTACCGAGTCGGCCTCCACCTCAGAGATGGACTGAACGAACCTGGTTCCCTCCGGGGCAATGGTTGCGGCAGTTCGGGTGCCAGAAAAGGAACTCTCGAGCTTTCTGACGACGGTAGAGGGGTCGTACACCTCGATTGGTTCGGCAGCATTTCTAGGGAAAGCCCAGAGCGAACCGAACTTGTCATATTCCAACGCCGCCACATCGACCAATTCGCTTAGTTGTGTGATCTCAGATTGCAGTGGCTGAACTCGGACCTCGAAAACACCGTCGGCATTTGTGAATGCGATGCGGTCGCCATCATCGGTCAGACTTATAAGCAGCGGTCGATAGTCCTCGAACAGGTTGTTCGTTCCACTCATTGGAGAAGATTGCACCGCTCCAAGTCGCTCGACTCCATTTGCGGTTAGTAGGTAGGTGGGGTTCATGCCAACCGTTGGCTCGATGCCAATGTCACTAATTTCTTGCACGGACCCATTTACCGAAAGCGAGACGTCATCAACGCCCAGTACTTGAAGCAGAGTGGATCGAAGCTGGGAAAGCATCACTCTGCGCTCCAGCGCTCCAGCGCTGAGCGCATCTGCATCAAAATCAACCTGAGCCACGCCATCGACAATGATTACGGCGTTGATGGTGAGCTGCGTTCCCTCTGGAATTGCAGATGTGACGCCAGTCTCTAGCCAACTGCTTGGTCCAGCAAGTAGCGCGTTGACTAGCCTGGTTGCAGTTGAGGTCTTGGATGGGAACCAGCGCAGATCAGGCACCAAATTTTCAAGACCGCGATCAACGAAATAAATCGGGAATGCATTAAACACAACGCTAAATACCGGCGTGGTGACAACGGTTAGGTTCGGAGCACTAGAAATACGCCACTGTCCATCCACCTCAACCAAACGAAACCGAAGATTGGTTGGATCCGGGGCACTGCTGTCCTGATATCTGCCCTGATCATCTATTCTCGCGCCAACGTTCAGGTCAACCACCACCAGCGAATCACCGCTCTGTCGATAGAACGGGGCACCGGTTCTGATGATGGTCTGGTTCTCTGGGTTCCAGCGCTGAGCGAACTCTTGACTCAAAAATTGCCTGGCAACCGCATAGTCATTTTGGGGACCGGTGCCAGCAGCCAAGAACCCAGACACAATTTCCTGGGGGCTAGCATTTTGCGCAGGGCCTGCGGGTGTGTAATAGGAGAACTCCTGAGCAACAGCTGGCGCCAACTCAGGACCGGTCTGGACATCTAGCTTGGTAGGCAGCGCAGCACAACCGGACAAAACCAGCGGTAGCAGCAGTGCGATTAGTTTCTTGATCATGTTTGCACCGACCTTGGGGGAAGCGGAATCGGTGAGTTACCAATGATTGAATCTGCTCGTTTTGGCAGAGTGAGCCTGAAGCTGGTGCCCTTATTTGGTTTTGACCAAACCTGCAGCCAACCTCGGTGCAGAGTTGCATCTTCCTTCGAAATGGCGAGCCCGAGCCCAGTGCCCCCTACTGAGCGCTGTCGTGCCGGGTCCGCACGCCAGAAGCGATCAAAGACCCGATCCAGTTGGCTTCTGGACATGCCAACACCGGTGTCAGTAACACAAACCGCAACAGCGTTTGAGTTCTCCCCCACTTGAACCGTAATCGCCCTACCTTCACCGTGTTCAACAGCATTCGAAAGCAAATTGCGAAGCAGTCTTTCGATTCTCTTGGCATCAAATTCGGCCTCCACTGGACCGCTTGGCAGCTCAATCAAAATTTCAGTGTTCTTGGATTGAGCCAGCGGTTCAATGCTGGCAATGGATGCCCCAACTACAAGATTCAGGTCTTGCAATTCAAGGTCGGCAACCACAGCACCCGCGTCATATCTTGAAATTTCCAGCAGGTCAGCCAGAAGCGACTCGAATCTTTCGATTTGGTTCTGCATCAGCTCTGCTGATCTTGAAAGAGCCGGTTCAAGCTTTTCGCGATTGCCAAAAATAACCTCACCCGCAAGCTTGATGGTGGTCAGTGGCGTCCTTAGTTCGTGAGACACGTCGGAAACAAACCGACGCTGCATTCTGGAAAGTGAATCCAGCTGCTGAATCTGCTGCTGCAGGCTGGCGGCCATCTTGTTAAATGATTTTGCCAGCTGCGCCAGCACGTCCTGACCTCGCTCTGGCAGCCGTTCATCTAGCTTGCCGGCCGAGAGTGTCTGAGCAGCCTTGGCTGCCTGCTCCACCGGTCTAACAACTGACCTGGTTACCAGATAGCTAACCAGCGCGATTAGTGCGAGCAGGATGATTCCGGCAACCGTGATGGCATTTTGAACCAGGGCCAGTGACTGCTGCTCTGCGCTCAGATCAAAAACCAAGAAGAGCTCAAAACTGCCGGCAAGTGGAATGGTCAGCGGAGCACCGACCGTAATTCCGGCAACCTCAACGCCATCTCGAACAAAGCTCACCGGTGTGTAGGTCAAGAAGCCGGCTGACGCCCGGACCTGTTCTCTCAGCGATTCTGGGATCGTTCCGAGATCAAGATCCTGCGAAATTGGAGACTGGAATAACTGCAATTGTGGCTGGCCTGGGCTCCTAAGAAGCGCCACCTGCCTTGACCCACTGCCGCCGGTGATCTCAAGCGAAGGAACCACGGAGTTGATTAGCGTTTGCAGGGTAGTTTCATCGGTTAGAGATGCCGCAGCGATGGTTCCCTGGACGCTCGAAACAGCACGCTCAGTTTCACTGAGCACTTGATCCAGTCGGTTTTGATAGAAGCCATTGGCAAGAGAATAAGAAAGAAAACCACCGAGAGTAATCAGAGAGAGCGCGCTAAGGAAAACGGTTGCGAATACTGTTCTTGCCGTTAGTGAGCGTCTAAGGAGTTTGATCACGAATTCTCTGTGCCGGCTCGATAGCCGTGGCCACGAACCGTCATTACAATCTTGGGATTCTCGGGGTCAGCTTCAACTTTCGAACGAAGCCGCTGAACGTGAACATTGACCAGTCTGGTGTCGGCCTTGTACTGGTATCCCCAAACCTGCTCCAGCAGCATTTCTCTGCTGAAAACCTGCTGCGGCTTGGCCGCCAGCGTGTGAAGCAGCTTGAATTCCAAAGGAGTCAGCGACAGCCCGACGCCGTCCCTCTGAACCTCAAAGGTCTTCGGGTCAAGGCTCAGCCCGCCAACCTGCAAAATCACGTCGTCATCCGGCAACGGACGCAAGCGAGCCTTGACGCGCGCTAACAACTCAGCACCCTTGTGTGGCTTCACGACATAGTCATCGGCACCAGCCTCGAGGCCAAGCACGACGTCCTCGGTGTCACCCTTGGCCGTCAGCATCACAACTGGAACCCCGGAAACGGCTCTGATTTGCCTGCAAACTTCGATCCCGGATTGGCCAGGAAGCATGATGTCTAGAAGCACCAGGTCAGGCTCGTGGCTCTTGAAAATCTCGACGGCCTCAATACCGTCTGCTGCAAATACCGGTTCGTAACCAGCGCCAGCTAGGACCAGGCCAACCATTTCGCGCAGGGCATCGTCGTCGTCAACAACCAAAACCTTCTGAATCAATGCGACCTCCGATCGTTAGACCCGTAGGGGTCTAAGAAATGGCTTACTTCTAGCTACCAATCTAGCTTGGTTGAACTAGACCCAACCAGAATTCTAGTTTTTTCTAGGCCTTGTCCGCTATAGCAGAAAGGGCGGCATCGCGAATTTCGGACATCAACTCTTTGCTACTTGCCTCAACATTTAGTCTCAGTAGCGGCTCGGTATTTGACTCCCTCACGTTGCACCACCACCAGGAGTCTTGATCAACAAAGCTGTAGGTGGTTCCATCAAAGTCTTCGGCATCATTAGCTTCAAGTAACTTGGCGACCCTTGCCTTGGCTGCCGCGGTGTCAGTAACAGTTGAGTTGATTTCACCCGATGAGAAATAAGGGGTGTAGTGGTTTGCTATTGCTGACATCGGCTGGCCAGCCTCGGCCAATTCGCTGATCAGGTGCATGGCAGCAAGCATTCCATTGTCAGCCCCCCAAAATTCTCTGAAGTAATAGTGCGCCGAATGTTCGCCACCAAAAACCGCTCCAGTTGTAGCCATCTGATCCTTGATTAGCGAGTGGCCAACCTTGGTGCGAACCGCTTTTGCACCAGCAGCTTCAATGACCTCTGCAACGGCACGCGAGGTCAGAAGGTTATGCAACACTGTGGGACTTGCCTCACCCAAAGCTTGGACTCTAGCAATTTCGCGCTTCGCCACTATTGCGGCAACCGCCGATGGGGTAACCGCTTGGCCCAGCTCGTCAATTGCAAAACAGCGGTCAGCATCACCATCAAAAGCCAGACCCAAGTCCGCCCCAACCTCCAGCACCTTTGCCTGCAGATCGACCAAGTTCTTTGGGTCGAGCGGGTTTGCCTCGTGGTTTGGGAAGGAGCCGTCTAGGTCAAAATAAAGCTCCACAATCTCAAGGCCTGGGTTGTTGCCAAGCACCGCTGGAACAGTCAGGCCTCCCATGCCATTGGCGGTGTCGACAACAATCTTAAGCTTCTTCGACCCCTGTAGTGGTACCAGTTGATTTAGGTATTCGACATAGCCAGGCATTACATCGAGCTGTCTGATTGTGCCTTGAGTTAGCTCATCGATTCCCGTTTCGAAATACGCGCTGGCACGATCGCGAATCGCTGCAAGACCGGTGTCCAAGCTGATACCGCGAGCACCTGCCCTGGAGAACTTGATCCCGTTATAGCTTGCCGGGTTGTGGCTTGCGGTGAACATGGCAGCGGGAACATCCAAGGTTCCAGATGCGTAGTAAGACATGTCAGTAGAGCAAAGACCAAGCATCACAACATTCGCACCGCGCTTAGTTGCACCCAAGGCAAATGCCTCGGCAAAGCCTGGAGATGAATCTCGCATGTCGTGACCAACTACCAGCTCTTGGCCGGATAGCTCGAGCTCGTCTGCAAAAGCCGCACCGAACGCTGCCACGATCTCTTCGTTCAACTGACTGCCGACCAGTCCGCGCACGTCATAGGTCTTTACGAAATCTTCAAATCTAATCAATAACCATCTCCAGTATCCAAGAGCCCAAGAATACAATGTAGCCATGCCTTCTGTGTCGCGCAGCCGTGATCGCCACGGCAGAGGAATGCGCAGGCCAATCCCCTCAAAGCTTTTCAAGCATGGGCTGACTCGCTCGAGCTTTTTTGAGGAGGTCGTGGGCGACACCTGTGAATACCTCCGCAATTCGTTCACTGAAGAGCTAGGGGCATTGAACTATCGGATCGAGGATGTGCCCTCCAGAGAATTGCCAGAGTCTGCAAATCGCTGGTCAACCCGCAAGTCGACAATGACGATCGTTCTCTATCGAATTCCGATCGAGCGCAGTGGCAAGCAGCGTTTGACTGATCCGCGAATCTTGATTGAGCAAGCAGTCGTCTCCGCCGCGGCCAATCTGATTGACAGGGACCCTTGGGATCTGCTGTCCAGGGGCGACTAACGAACGCTTACAAGCAGTTCATCACCGAAGTTTTGATTTTCGGTTGGCCTAATCACTGCATAGCCGGGCACATCCAAGATTTCCAGGCTTGCCGCGAATTCACTGGCTGAGCCCAGTCGTAAACTGTCTCCCGAAACCGGCACAGATATCTGAGCCAAGGCAGGAATCTCAAAGCTTTGATACTGCTGCTTGTCACCGGTGGTTACCTGAAGATTCAGGGTGATTGGACTGGCACCCGGGTTCGCCAAATACAACGTTGACTTGTAATCGGGAATCGGGAGGGTCAGGTCGGTAAACAGCTCCGATGCAGTCAACCAAGAAAAGTCGATTGTGGGCTGGATCACTGGATTTCTAATTCCGACAAGTATCGGCTGTGCACTCTGAACCTGGACTAGGTACTCTCCATCGATCAGATCAAGCTCTAGCTCGGAGAGCTCGCCAGCTGCCAGTTGAGCCCTGACCACTTGCGTGGACTGGCCAGAAATTGCAGTGATAACAACTTCTGTCGGTATCTGGCCGGGGTTAAAAAGCCTGGCAACGGCCGGCTCAAATCCAGCTGAGCCCACTGATAGGCCGGTAATCAGTGAATCGGTTGTCGGTTGTGCAACCGGAGACTGCAGATCAACACCCCTGGTGCTAAGCCCGAAGGTTGCCCGCTGCTGCATCGCAACCGAGATTGGCTGACCCGAGGTCTGAAACGAGAGCGTGAAGATTGGTTGCTGGAACACCAAAGATGAAAGCGGCACCACACGATTTTCTTGGGCTGCCAGAGTCAGCTGATCGCTTACCTGCCCATCGGGGAAAGTGATGATGATCTCCATCTGAACTTCTTGGTCGTTTGGGTTTGCCACCAGCAGCGCGCTCTCATAGCCAACCGAAGCCGCTCCAGAAATAAACCAACCGCTGAATGAGGGCTGTGGGCAGTAACTAGCCATCATGCCACTGGCACGCTCTCGAACAACGCCCTGAGCCTGAATTGCTGAGAGCAGGTTTGTGCTCTGATCAGACCCGGTTATTTTTGCCAGTGCGCCCTCTGAGGCCCTGAGGCCCGGATCTGCCAACAGTTCACCGTCTCCGGTATTCAGGTAGATACTGGCTTCACCAATCCGTTCAATCGCACCCAACTCAATGCCCGACTCGCCGCCGATTTCGGCGAAGGCGCCTGGACAGTAAACGCTGAGGGGCAAAGGCTCCACTGATACCGGAAGGGTCTCAGGGGTTGGAAAACTAACCGGTTCCGATGAAAACCCGGGAATGAACAAGCGGGATAAAAATAGCGTCGGCAGCAGCACCGCTAGCAGAATTTTCACTGTGAGCTTCATGCTTCACCCCGTTGACGCCGTGAGCCGCGCACCGATGCCGGTGTTGGGATCGCTAGCAACACAAATGCCGCCAACAGCCCCAGCGGCAGGATGCGATTTCCCTTGGTCTCAGCCGCACCTTCGTCCAACTGACTTCCCACTACCTGCCAGAGCGAGCCAAAGCTTGTCTCACCAGCTGCCTGAAGTGAAGTGATCGAATCGATTGCGACTTTGCCATTGGCAACAAGTTGCTCATCGGCTCCAGTCAAAAGCACGAAGTCGATTCCCAGTTGATCCATTAGGGCGCGGGCTCCGGCAGGATTTCCAGAGATAAGAGAGCCAGTGAGCTGGGCAAGCTGTGGATCAATCTCGCTAGCGGGCAAGCTGAGCTGATAGGCGATGCTGTTTCGCTCCAGAGTTAGACCAGCTCCCCAAATAAGCCTGGAGACAACCTGAGACTCAGTTGCTCGGATTTCCAGAGTCCTAACACCTGGATCCACCTCACTGGCTGCAGCCACAAGCGCTGGCGCCTGCCGCTGGCTGCCAGCAAAGACCTGAGGCTTATCGATGGTGGTCATTAGCAGCATCGACAAACCAATTGCAGCCACACCCACAACGGCAACCCCAGACACGAGCAGCTTGCTGGCCAGGCCATCGAGGAAGACAGTGGTTGCAATCAGAAGGGCCACGAGCGCCAGCGCCGTGACAACATGGCTTCCAGAAATCGGTTGATACCAACCAGAAAACCAAAACAGGATAGCGACCAGCCAGCAGCTGAGAACCAGCCAAATTGAATTTTTGAAAACAGCCAATATCGAGCCGACCAGGGCTAAGCCAAGCACTGCCGACGTAACCAAAAGTGAGTACTGATCACCGGGAGGCAAGTAAGCGGTGGTCGTGACAGTCAGCAGCTCGAGGCGACCTTCGGTCAATGCATGTTGCAACCACGGGTAAATGAGCGCGGCGCCAGGAACCAGGTACCAGATCACTATCGGAAGCTTGCGGATTCTAAAAAGCCCAAAACCGAGGACCAGCAAAATGGATGCCATGAAGGCTATTGGGGAGCTACCAGCGACCATCGCCCCAAAGATTCCAGCAAGCCCGACCCAGCGCCAGGAGCGAGCAGAGTTGAAGGCTTGAAACGCTCTAACGAGGAACAGTGCCAACCACGGGCTAAGGCTGATGGCTGCCAACTCGGCTACCCCAGCCTGTGCCTGCACGATAAGCACCTGCGGGCTTAGGGCAAACAACAAGCTAACGCAGTTCTTGACCCAGGTTTTTGAGGTCGCCACCCCCGACAGAAGCCAGAAACCTAGGAAGCTGATCGTGGGTGCAAGAAATACGAAAATTGCCAGCGCGATGCTCGGGTTATTGGGAGCCAAGAGCGCAAACAACGACAGGACCCAGTTGAATGGGTCAGATGGCAGCGCCACCGAATTCAAAAAGCCAAGCTCAGAAAGCCCAGTCGCGTCAAAGACAATTTTGAAGGTTGATCCAAGCGGCACGAGCCGGTCTGAGTAAAGTGCTCCGGCAGGAAAAAGTGGCCAAGCTGCTGCAAGCGGTAGCACTGATAGCCAGGCGGAACCGCTGGCAAAGAACCCCTTGTCTGGCCTTGCGGCCGCCTCAGGTAAATGCTCGAGCTTTGATTCTCGACGCCGCTTGCGCTGCACTGCAGTGGCATAAAAGTCACGCAGCGGTTTTGTCTTGCCAAGACCGCGAAGTGCTTTCCTGGCTCGCAACCTGGCGCCGATAGTAAACCAGCCCCAGAGCCATGCCTGAAATTGACCATAGATTCTGGTGGGGCGCTTTGCCATTAGATTTTGCGGAATTGAAACCAGTGCTGCAATTGGCAGAGCGAGATACATCAGTGGCAGCAGCAGCGTCGGCAGCAAGGTGCCTGCGAGGTGAACGTGGGCTTTTGAGAGAGCCTGGACTCGGTTTCCCCCAAGCCACCTTCTACTTCGATACTGTTTCATTGACAGACCCGCGTGAACCACCCGGGCTTTCGGTTCAACCACGACCCTGAAACCTGCAACCCTTACCCGAGCACAAAACTCAATGTCTTGAGCAAATACCGGTGACTGGTCATTTAGCCCACCGAGCTTCTGCCAAAGCCCCGCGCTCACCAGCATGCCTGCTGTGGAAACAGCCAGAGTGTCCTCGGAGCGATCATGCTGACCCTGGTCATATTCTTTTTCAACTAACAGGAAAGGCTTGCCGGTGGCCGTGACGGTAATGCCCAGCTGTTGAATCTGAATTTCGTTGTCCCACTGCAAAAGCTTGGGCCCGACAATTGCCACGGTTGGTGAAAGCTCCGCCGCACTGGCAAGCATTTGCAGCGCTTGTGGCTCGGGAGCGCAGTCATCATGCAGAATCCAAAGCCAGCCGGGTTGGTCCTGGAGCGCTTGAATTCCTGCCTCGATGGCTGAACCCAGCTTTAGGTCCCCGGGCTCAATTACTGAATAGCCGTGGCCCCTAGCGATGTCCACACAGCTAGCATCACCGCTGGTTTCGACTACAACCACCTGAGAAATTGGTTTAGTTTGTGCGGCGAGCGCACTTAGGCAGCGAACAAGATATTCAGGTTCTCCATGGGAAACGACAATGGCCGCAACCGAGAGTGAAGACACGATTTATTAGGCGCGCTTGCGCAGGCGGCGGCGTTCGCGCTCTGACAAGCCGCCCCAAATTCCAAATCGCTCGTCATTTTGCAGTGCGTACTCCAAGCACTCTGACCTAACCGAGCACTGCGAGCAAATCTTTTTGGCGTCCCTTGTTGAACCACCCTTTTCAGGGAAGAAGGCTTCTGGGTCTGTCTGGGAGCAAAGTGCGTCTTCTTGCCAGCCCAGTGGGTTTGTTTCCTGATCGCTGTAGGCACCGGCTACTCCTAGCCTGAGCACATCAACGAACCAATTCACTGGCACTTGACCGCGCTGTTCCATGCCTACCCCTATCTAAAGAAACCTACTGGTGTAATTACACTGGTGTAAGTACGGTCCTGTCAAGTTTGACTATTTGGAAATTGGTCCAAATGTGACTAAACCTTAGAGGTAACCTTTAGCCATGAAACTTCTCGTAACTGGTGGTGCTGGCTACATCGGAGCCCACGTTGTGAGGCTCGCGGAACAAGCGGGCCATGAAGTAGTAGTGGTAGACAACTTCTCTACTGGACTCAGCCAAAGGGTCCAGTGTGAGGTGGTAAACCTTCAGCTTGCCAGCCCAGATGCGCAATCCGAGCTTTCTGCTCTCATGCAAAAACATCGATTTGACGCCGTAATTCACCTTGCCGCAAGAAAGCAAGTTGGCGAGTCGGTAGAAATCCCGGAGCAGTACTTCCTTGATAACTTGGGGGGTCTGGGCAATCTGCTTATCGCGATGCGCGAAAACGACCTTCACAAATTGGTGTTTTCCTCTTCCGCAGCAACCTACGGAATCCCGGATGTAGACACTGTTTCCGAGGACTACCCGGGTAAGCCAATAAACCCCTATGGCCAAACAAAGTTGATTGGTGAGTGGATGGTTGCCAACGCAGCGGTCTGGGGCCTAAGGGGCGTGAACCTGCGCTACTTCAACGTGGCCGGCTGTGAATTCCCAGACTTGGCAGATACCGCCGAGCTAAATCTGATTCCAATCGCAATTGCCCAGCTAAAAAGAGGGGACAACCCGATTGTCTTTGGTGACGACTATCCGACACCGGATGGCAGCTGCATTAGAGACTATGTTCACGTCGGAGATCTTGCCCGGGCACATTTGATGGCCGTTGATTATCTGGATGCCCACACTCGCGAATACGCCACGTTCAACGTTGGCTCTGGATCTGGGGCTTCTGTGCTTGAGGTTCTTGATGCACTCAAGAGCGCGTCCAGAATCGACTTCGTTCCGGAAATCAAGGCTCGACGAGCCGGAGATCCGCCTCGACTTGTGGCTGATACCACAAGAATCGAAAAGGTTTTTGGCCTCAAAGCTGAGCACGACCTGGAACAGATTGTCAGCTCCGCCTGGGATGCCGCTAATAACTAGTTCGGCACCTTAAGGACCTGACCAACCCGAATGAAGTTGGCGTTGTTTATGCCATTCAAGCTGGCCAAGGCTGATGATTTTACTCCGAGCTTGCGCGCGATTCCCCAGAGGGTGTCCCCGGCTACCACCTTGTAGGTTGCTGGGGCAGCTGGCTCTGGCTGCGGCTGCGCCTGCTCAACATTTGTGTTTGAGGTGCCGGTTGGAATCTTCAACGATTGCCCAATGCTGATGCGATTCGGATTGGTGATTGAGTTGTAGCTCTGTAGAGCCGCAGTTGAAATTCCGAACTTATAGGCAATTCGAAGCAGGGTGTCACCAGACTTTACCTGGTACTCCACGTCAACGGGAGGAACTACTGGCTCTGGAGTGGGTGCCGGTGTGGGCTTGGGCTCCACTGCTGGGGCAGATGCAGTGACACCAGGAATCAAGATCAATTGTCCGATGTGAATTAGATTTGGGTTGGAGATCTTGCTGAAACTCTGGAGCAGAGAGGTGCTGACGCCAAATTTGGATGCGATTTTGCTCAACGTGTCACCGGAAACGACTCGGTATTCCTGCTGCTGACTTGCGGCGGGCTCAGGCTCAGGAGTTGACGCTGGAGTTGACGATGGAGCTGGTGCTGGACCTGGTGCCGGCGCAGCCTCTTGTTCGACCACTTCTGGAATGGTGCCCTCAAAAGTGAGCTCACCAAAATCTCCTGACGGTATGCCTTCAAGCGACGATAGTTGCACGTTGGCCGGAGCAGTGCCGGCAAATGGAATGCTGTTTGCGAAGTAGTTTGTGGCCTGGATGTAGCCTGGCCCATCACCCCTTAGCGTTGCAAAGTGAGCCCAAGATGAGATGCGCTGCTTCTTGCCATCGCTGACGAGATAAAGCACACCGCTGTTGGCTCTAATGAACTGACCAACGGCCCTGGTTGAAAGCTTCATCGAGGCACAGGTGATGTTTGCAAGTGGATAAACGCTACCGGGGAATTCAGCGGCCGTAGCAGGTGAGGTTGGGTATAGCACTCCCCTGTCTAGAAGATAAGTCCCCCCGTTGCACTGAACCTTGGCTGAGCTAAAGCCAGTTCTAGTGGTGAGGGCCTGCAGGTCAGCCTTGGGGACGATGTACGTCTTTGACTTGGAAACCGAAGGTGCCTGAGCGCTTGAGGCAAGCTTGATCTTGTTTGTTAGGTCATCTACCAGGTAAAGGGCGCTAGAGCCACCTTCCTTGACCAGCGAGCCAGGGGCAAGTGCCAGTCCAACCTTTTCTATTGCGTTAATGGCAGCCAGCGGAAGCTCAACAACTGCTGGCTGATCAATCAGCTTCACGAAGCTCTCTACCACCGAGGCATCGCTGGTGATGCGGCGCTCTCCGGCGTGGACAAAGTAGGAGAACTTATTCCCCTTAGATGTGACCACTGCCGGTGAGGCCAGGGTCGCATCAACAGTCGGGATTTTAGCCAGCACTGAGTCTGGAACAGTGACAACTGAATCAGTCCAGTTTTCTGGGTCAATGACGGGCATCTTGCCGGCAGCGGTAATTACGTAGCTAGTGCCCGTTGGCGATGCCACAAAACCCCTGATAATCTCAGGCTCCAGGGTTGCCTGAATTGACTGGTAGTCGACCGCGGAGTGTGCTTGATCAAACCACTTGGAAAGCCCAGTGGTTCTGACAAGCGATGCGTTCAAGAAGAAGGTCTTGCCGCCTGCTGCAATTGCAGCCTGGTTACTACCAGAAATCTGGAACATGATTGACTCCGAGGCCAGAGGGGCCCCAGGCTGGAGTGAAGCGACCTGCTCAATGGTCATTGGGGTTGTTGTCCGAGCCTGACCCCCAACTGTTTGAAGTGCAATGTCATCGACTACGACGCGCGAGCTGGCATTTTCAATCCAGTATCGGTTGCCGTCTTCGGTGCTCACCAGTCTTGTCAGCGCACCTCCATCAACGAAGGTGCTTAGCTGAAGCGAAGTAAGCGATACGGTGGCGTCGCAACTGACACCAAAGGCTTGTGCCACAGAACAATCACTGGCCTGGTATTTCACTCCATCAACCAGAAGATATTTCAGGCCAGTGGTTGAATCACTCACCAACTGAGTCATGTCCCCGCTGGTGACAAAGCTATCGAGGTAAGCCTGGGAAATCTCTCCAATTGGACCTAGTGGTCGAAGTGCAGCCAACAGCCTCGAGTCGCTGACAAGGTACTTTTTGTCGTCCACGATCAAATAGGTGTCTGGTCCAGTTCCAGTAAGTAGGTAACCGCCACCGATTGGGGAGCCGAACCAGTCGTGGTAAAAGCGCCAGAAGTTTCTATTTCCGTAAGCACTGCAGCTGTCTCCGGAACCATAAAGATTAGACAGCGCGGCCTGGTTCGGGGTGTATGGGGTGTAGTAGTAGAGGTTTGCGGTCGCTTGATTTTTTAGCTGAAAGCTCTTGGTGCCACAGGATGATTTTGGATTGAATCGCATTGAAACGGTTCGGCCCGGCTTCCAGTAGGTAAAGGATCCTTTCGGATTTCCATACCAGCGAAGCTGTTTTGCAGCCCGGTAGACCTGGTTGAAAAGGCCAACATAGACCTTGCCGCAAATGCCTGGGTCCGAGTCCGGGCATCCAAATCCCATGGCCGCCCTGTACATGTACTCAGTGGGCTTGGTTGATGTGACCAGGCCCTGCTCTTTTTGCAAAGTTGTGATCAAAACTTTCGGGCTGATTCCACAGGCAGTTGCCACACTGTAGATGACCTGCGCTGCGCTAGCGGTTGGGTTAGCTGGAATGGCACTACAGGGGCCAATTTCTTGAGGCGTGGTGGCAGGAGTCTCGGGAATCTCAACCTTGATTGACTTCAGGCAATCAATGGCAGGATCCACCGCACGACAATTTGAAACCCTGGAGTCCAAGAAAGCCTGGATGCCAGAAACGTCCATCGAACCAAAATCAAAAAAGACGCTGTCGCTAATAATCAAGCCGGGATCGAAGGCTTCTCCTGGCGGCGCTGCGGCAGCCGGCGAAATAGCAGCGGGAATTGCGACCAGACCTGCTACCGCTAGAGCGACCGCGGAAAGTGTTCCGAATAATTTCTTCAGCATTTACGGAATCACCACCGAGCTGGCTTTGGATGTTCCGAAGTGATACTCCGACTCGTACTGCACAGTCACTATTCCAGACCCACTGGGCAGGTCAGAAAGCGGGAATTCGATTGGGAAGCACTGGGTGTAATCGCTCGAGGGTTGCGCTGCTGCCGAAACAGATTTCTCGGTGTCGCCGCCAATGAAACGCATGATGCAGGTTCCATTTTCTTCGGTAATGCCTTGAATTTGGGCAACCACCTCGAGCATGCCGGTGTCCAAGAAGGCATCGGCGATCAAAATCGTAACTTCAGCTTCGATCCGAACAATTTCTGGAGTCGCGGTCTCGGTTGGCTCTTCGCTGGCAGTCGGCTCAGGCTCAGCGGTTACTTCCTCGACGACTGGTTCTTCAGTCGCTTCAGTTGATGCCACGATTCCAGTTGGCTCTTCGGGGAGCGAGGTTGCACCCCAGTTTGGATAGAACAGGCTACATCCGGAAAGCAGCAACGCAGTCATGGCAAAGCCAGAAGCCACCAAAAACCTACGCATGACTCACCTCCCAGATACCTTCAACCTTAGGTTGAGATTCTGAAAAAGTGCTGAGCGTTCTAAGTGTTTTGGGAAATGGAAACCGGCATTCGAATGCCGATTAGAGGCTGGATTTCAGCTTTTCGTTCTTGGTCTCGACTTGATTAGCAAGTTGAGTTCGAAACTCATCCATCTTCTTCTCTAAATCTGGATTTGATGCCGCCAGAATTCTTAGCGCCAGCAGGCCGGCATTCTTGGCGCCGTCAATCGAAACGGTGGCAACTGGCACCCCGGCAGGCATCTGGACGATTGAGAGCAGTGAGTCCATTCCCTCGAGGTTGGCAAGGCTCACTGGCACGCCAATGACGGGAAGCGATGTGATCGAAGCAATCATTCCGGGCAGGTGTGCAGCACCGCCAGCACCTGCGATGATCACCCGCGTGCCATTTTGGCTGGCCTGTTTTGCCCATCCCAACATTTTCTCTGGGGTTCGGTGGGCACTGAGCACCTCAACCTCGCAACTAAGGCCAAATTCTTGAATGACGTCGTGGGCCTGCTGCATGATGCGCCAGTCAGAATCTGAACCCATGACGATTGCTATTTCGGCCATTTTGCTCCTTCAGGTAATAAAAACACTCTAGGACTTAGATCTGGTTATAGATCGCAGCGGCAGCGCTGTGTGCCTTTTTCAATAGTTCAGCGGGGTGATCGCCAAGGGCGGTTATGTGCCCCATTTTTCTGCCGCCCCGGGCAGATTTTTCGTAGCTGTGGAACTTGAGCGCAGCATCTACCCTCATGGCCTTGTTGTAGTGCTCGGTGAAGGTATTTCTGTCGTCTACTCCCAGCAGGTTCACCATCACTGCGGCAGGGGCCAACAACTCTGTGCTGCCCAACGGTAGATCCAGCACCGCTCTGAGGTGCTGCTCAAATTGGCTGGTTGCGGCTCCTTCGATGCTGTAGTGACCCGAGTTGTGAGGCCTCATTGCTAGCTCATTTATTACCAGGTGACCGTCCGCAGTTTCGAATAGCTCTACCGCCATCATGCCGACAACGTTCAAACCAACCGCTATCTCTTCGGCAATTATCCTGGCAGCAATGCTGTCAACTGGCTTTGGTGCTGGTGCAATGACCTCGGCACAAACCCCATTTTTTTGAACCGTTTGAACCACCTCATAGGTGGCCAGATCGCCACTGGGGTTTCTTGCAACTAGTTGCGCGAGCTCCCTGACAAACGGGACCTTCTCCTCCAGCAGGAGCTCTCCACCAAGCTTCTCGATTTGATCCAACCAGTCGCTTACCTGCTGCGAGTCAGAAACGACTCGAACGCCCTTGCCGTCGTAGCCGCCCACAGGAGTCTTGACGATGATTTCGGGCCCGTGAATAGCGATGAAGGCCTCGATAGCTGCAGCATCGGAAGCTGTTTGCCAAGCCGGAAGCGGTAACCCCAGCTCAGCAAGACGGCGGCGCATCAGGGCCTTGTTTTGGGCAAAAATTAGTGACTTGGGTCCGGGGTAAACCTTGAGGCCCTCAGCCTCCAGCTGCTCCAGCAGAGCCACCGGCACATGCTCGTGGTCGAAGGTCACAACATCCACGGTTTTTGCGAACTCTTGAAGCTGGCGGTAGTCGGTATAGTCGCCGATTTTGGTGGCCGCCTGGTGGGCCGAAGAATGCTCTTGTTCGGCGAAGACCTTGAGTTCAATGCCAAGCGCAATTGCGGCCGGATGAATCATTCTGGCCAGCTGTCCGCCACCTATTACGCCAACCCGATGCATTTTTCTCCTGCCTGAATGTCTCTAGTTTCGCAGATGCCAGACGTCTGCGGCTGCCAAAGCGACCGGTTCTGGGCATTCGATTACCAGTCTGCCCTCGGCATCAATGGCTTTGGCAACTCCATAGAGGTTTCTGCCTCCGGGCAATTCAGCCCGGACCTCGGTGCCAAGAGTGGAACAGGCCGTTGCCAATTCGGTCTGGAATTTTGCAATCGCCTCTGTTGGGTTTTCGTTTAGTAGCTCCCAGTAGCCCTTGATTCCTGTTGCAACCAGTGAAATCAATTGATCCATCGAGATATCTGCACCCAACTCGGACAGCGAAGTTGCGGTCTCAGGTGCTCCTTGCTGTGGCTCCAGATTCAGCCCCATGCCCAAAATCACGGCATTTGGACCGCTAAGTTCTGCAAGTATTCCGGCCAGCTTCCGTCCCTCCACCAGGATATCGTTTGGCCACTTGATGCTTGCGGCCACTCCGAGGTCAACGACCACCTGCCGGAGGGCAAGACCGGCCATTATGGTGATCCAATTGGCAGCAGCACTTGTTTCTGGGCGCAACAGTATGGACAGCGCCATGGATTTACCAGGCTCAGTAACCCAATTTCGACTTAGTCTTCCGAGGCCGCCAAGCTGTTTCGCTGAAGTCACCGCAAAGAACTCCGGGGTTTCGGGCCCTAGCCTACGAAGCAATTCCTTGTTGGTGGAGTCGACCTCAGCTAGAGCGATTAGCTCGGGAAAGTGGCCGTGTGCCTTGTCTAGCTCCATTTGATTAATGATATCGCACTGGTAGGTTTTGTAGGAATGCGAGATGATTTGGTGCCTTGGTTTGTATGGAATGTTCAAGACTGACTCGAATTTGACCGATAAAGTTAGGCAGATATACAAGGAGCGCACGTGTCAGAGATTCCAGATTTATCTACCACTGCCGGTCGGCTAGCTGACCTAAGAGATCGTTACCAGGAGGCAGTCCACGACGCAGAAGCAGTCGCGGTCACCAAGCAGCACGCGAAGGGCAAGAACACCGCCAGAGAGCGCATAGCAATGCTGCTTGATCCGGGCTCCTTTGTTGAATTGGATGAATACGCTAGGCATCGCTCAACCTCATTTGGCATGGACGCCAAAAGGCCATATGGAGATTCTGTTGTCACTGGAATCGGAACCATCAACTCCAGACAGGTAGCCGTCTACTCACAAGACTTCACAATCTTTGGTGGCTCTCTAGGAGAAGCTGCCGGGAACAAGATCATCAAGGTCATGGAGCTTGCAATCAAAACCGGCGTTCCGCTGATTGGGATTCTTGATTCTGGCGGTGCCAGAATCCAAGAGGGGGTAATCGCTCTTGGTAAATATGGTGAGATCTTCCGCCTGAACACGATGGCTTCTGGAGTCATCCCACAGATTTCAATCATTATGGGACCTGCTGCCGGCGGTGCTGTCTACTCCCCTGCGCTGACTGACTTCGTAGTGATGGTGGACAAGACCTCAAACATGTTTGTTACCGGCCCCGACGTGATCAAGACCGTTACCGGTGAAGACGTGGGCATGGAAGATCTGGGTGGTGCACGCACGCACAATGAGACCTCTGGAGTTGCTCATTACTTGGCGGACGATGAGAAGGACGCCATCGACTACGTCCAGTCATTGGTTGGCTACCTGCCAGAAAATAACCTTTCGGAGTCAGTGACCTACCAGTCCGAGAGCGAACTGGAAATTACTGAGGCCGACAAAAAGCTCAACGAAATAATTCCGGACAGTCCGAATCAGCCCTACGACATGCACACGATTATTGAGTCGCTGGTCGACGAGGGTGAGTTTCTGGAGGTCCAACCACTGTTTGCCCCAAACATCATCATTGGCTTTGCCCGAGTTGATGGCAGCTCCGTTGGCATCGTTGCAAACCAGCCAATGCAGATGGCTGGAACGCTCAACATTGATGCCGGAGAAAAGGCAGCAAGGTTCGTTCGATTCTGCGATGCCTTCTCAATTCCAATTTTGACTCTCGTAGACGTGCCTGGTTATCTTCCGGGAACCGACCAGGAGTGGGCTGGCGTAATTAGGCGCGGCGCGAAGCTGCTTTATGCCTACGCCGAAGCCACGGTTCCTCTGGTTACTGTAATCACCCGAAAGGCCTATGGCGGTGCTTACATTGTGATGGGCTCAAAGCAACTTGGAGCCGACATAAACCTTGCCTGGCCAACCGCCGAAATCGCCGTGATGGGAGGCCAGGGAGCCATCAATATCTTGTTCCGCGACAAGCTCAAGCAGGCCGAGGAACAGGGCCTTGATATTGCTCAGGTTAGAGACCAGCTCGCCAAGGAATACACCTACAACGTTGCGAGCCCTTTCCTGGCCGCAGAACGTGGTGAACTCGACGGCATCATTGAGCCAGCGGCAACTAGGTCCTCCGTGATTAGAGCACTCAGGGCACTGAAAACCAAGCGTGCGAATCTTCCACCGAAAAAGCATGGAAACATCCCGCTCTAATGCGTCAATACAGCGGGAAAGAGATCGCCGAACTTATTGAGGTTACCGGTGGCGATGAGAGCGACCAGGCGGCCGCTATTGCGGTTGTCACTCAGGCAATCATTGAATCACGCAGGCTCGGTCGCATCGCAACCAGAAAACCTCGGACATCTTGGAACCGGGGCGAAGCTCAGCTGAGAGGAAACCACGTCAATGGTTGGGTGAACCAGTTCCGTACGTAGCCTGTCCCCCAAACTAATTACATTTTCTGGTTTCGAACTGAGGCGTTCGTTGCTATTTTGGAATCAGAAAAGCAAATGGGGGAAACAGGATTGGCAAGCGCCAATCCTGTTTTTTTGTAACTACTAAAGCCGCAGGAAGACATCTGGGGCCTCAGCCCCAGGTTGGAGAGCGACCATCGTCACTTTCCATTGCTCTTGATCAACACTGCGAATCACAACTTTTCCGGTTCGCACCCGTCCCAGCTCTTCCACCAGAGTGGCAAATATCTGTGACTTCTCGCTGGAACTGATTTCCTCAAGTCCACCGTCGTCCAAAAGTTGCACCTCGACCCCGCGCGATCTTGCTTCACGTACAGCTACCACGAGAGCTTTTTGCTGGAATGCTCGGGCGCGAATTTGATCACGAATTCCAGCTTCGGTCAGTCTGGCCAATTGCTTTTCAGACTTGGTAAGTTTCCCCGCTTTCGAACTAATCAGCTCAAGAACTGGAAGAGCGGTGGCCAAAGTCTGCTCGATGCGCCTTTTGGCCAGTTGTCTGGCGGCAGATTCAGCCTCCTGGCTGGCATTTTGAGAAATTGCCTTAGCCAGGTAGGTGCTAGCAGCCACTTCACTTTGTGCGATTGTCCGCGATGCCGCCTGGGCGGTTATAACGATCAAAATCGCTCCCACGATCCCGCTACCAAGTAGGCCGTCGATGCCGCCCCAGATCCCAACCTCAAGAATCATGGCTCCTGTGCCGATGAATGCGATAACAGGTCGCTGACGGACCGCAAGAATCGCCATGAGCGTCGCCACTCCCACCACATACCAGGTCTCAGAACCGGTTCGAACCTCATCCCCAATGGCTGCTGCGCCGAGCAGTGGCATAAGGGCCGCGGCCACTAGGGCCAGCGCAGTAGGTGCAGCGGATAACTTCAAACTTTTTCGGTCAAGCATCGCCCAGGTGATCGCGACCAAGTACAGCTGAAGTGTCAGGACTTCCGGAAACTTTCGATCATATTCCTGCCACGCGAGCAGGCCGATAGTTGCGTGATAGTAACCAAACGCAAGGGTAAATAAGGTCAGGGGCGCTCTCCGGATCAACCTCATTTTTCCCACCTAATTACGACGGCAGTTCCGGCTCCTGGAGCAGTGTCGATTTCAGCATGGCCAACAACAGTCGCCATTCGGCCAAGAATCGAGACCTGGATACCAATTCGATCCCGCGGAATTCGATTCAGCTTGAACCCAATTCCATCGTCGACAACACGGGCCTGGATTCCAGCTCCCTCAAGACCTTCTAAGTCGAGAGCCACATGCTCTGCTCCAGAGTGGTTCTTGGCATTATCAAGCGCCTGCAAGGTGGCCTCGGTGATTGCCTGCGCAACTTCAAGCGGCACTCGCTCGAGGTCTCCCTGTTCAACGTTTAGAGTGAGCCCCGGATAGGACTGAAGCGCCAGCTTCTCCAGCGCCAGGAAGAGGGCCCTGCGAGTAACCAGGGAGGTCTTTGGTGATCCTGCCTTTGCCGTCTCCAGCTTTGCAACAGTCTCTCCAGCCAGCTTGGCGCTGGCAAGCTGCTCAGACTTTGACTGCGCTGAAGCAGCAAAGAGCATCGTGTGCAAAACAGAGTCGTGAATCAATGCATCCAACCGCTGATCTTCAAGCTCCATGGCTTCCGTGCGGGCCATTGCGATGCTGGAAGCAGCCAGTTGTTGGTTAGCTGAGTCAACCCGATCTGACCAATCCCTGGTGAGCGACAGGAGTCCTGCAACCGCTCCGGCAAACAAAAATACGTATAGCCCGTCTTGAATCCCATACAGCAGGGGCGCACCGCTCCACTGGATTTGGAGTTCTGTCACCACCCAGGCAACGGACAAAACCGGCAGGAAGGATGCGGTCAAAAAATTCTTCCCCAGAACCGCGATGCAGAATCCCGCTGGGCCCACTGCCCACCAGACCCATGCATGATGAAAGCTATCGGCTAGCGAGCCGGCCGGTTGAATCAATTGCGGGAGGACTGCGAGGGTGAAAAGTGTTGCAGCGGCATGCGCCACAAGGGCAGTGTTGTTGAACTTTCCGATCAGCGCCGTCACAATCACGGATAACACTGAGAGCGTGATCAGATAAAAGAAGCTGGCCGCAATCGGCAAGAACACTGCTTCTTGCTGAAAGTAATTTGCTACCACTTCCAGGTGGCTGAGCCCAAGCACCAGGCCAAAAACCTGTCGCATGCGCGACTCAAGCTTGGAGCGTGCCGCAGCAGGCAACACTGTGGTCATTTAGAGAAGGTCTCCAGAAATGATGCCGTCTTCTATGGCGCGCCGGTAAAGGTCAACCTTTGTGCCGGCCTCTCGGCCGAGCTTCGCATACTTCACTCGCACTCGGTCAATGTGCTCTTTTGCTGAACTCTGCTTTATTTCAAGTTGAAATGCGACCTGTTTTAGGCTGAGCCCGGATGCATAGAGTGACAGCACTTCCCGCTCACGAGCTGAGAGGTTGGCCTCTTTGAAGTTTGAGTCTGCATCGATCATTGCCGAGGTCTCCGGATTATTGATAATCGCACCTTCGGCCGCTAACTTGATCGCCTCTGCCAAGTGCGACATCGGTTGCGACTTTGGAACAATTGCCAAAGCGCCAGACCTAAGGGCTGCTCGCATCAAAACTGGCTTGTCGGCAATGCTGAAGATCAAAACGGCACTGCCGATTGCAATCAGCTTTTCAACGTTGTCGGTTACCGATGAGCCATCGTCCAGCGAAAGGTCCATGACTACAACGTCGCAGTCGTTACTTCCAAGGCTCGCAATCAGCTCATCAACCGTGGGTGAGGATGCAACGAGGTTCAGACCCTCTGCTCTGCAACTCTCGGCAAACCCAAGTCGAACCGCCTCATGATCATCAACAATCGCAACTTTTACCTGCTCCATCATTCAAGGCTATCGGGATAATGCGACAACAGTCTCAAAATGATGGGTGTGCGGGAAGATGTCAAAAGCCTTAATTGCCTTCAGGTTATAGCCCGCCTCGCCCAGAGTTTTCAGGTCTCTGGCAAGAGCAACCGGATCACACGCAACATAAATCAGATTTCTGGGCTGAAGTCGAATCAACTGTTCAACTACCTTATTTGCCGCCCCAGAGCGTGGCGGGTCAAGCACGATAGTGTCAAAAGACCCGGCTGATTGGGAGCGCAGGAACTTCAAAACATCTGCCCGGTGGAACTTTAGATTCGGTAGATCTTGAGTGGAGCGCTCGCCGTCCTCAATTGCCTGCTTTGCAGACTCAACCGCCAGGAACTTCGCGCCCGGATAGCTGTTGCTGAGAGTGGCACTGAACAACCCAACCCCAGAGTAAAGGTCTAAGTTTTGCTTTTCAGAATCGAACCCCAGTAGATCGGCAAATTCCTTGACGCAGCCGGTTAGCAGTTCCGGTGCCGCCTTATGCGCCTGCCAGAACGAACCAGGGCTTAGCCGAAATGTTCGGCCCGCAACCCGCTCAATCAGCTGAGCGTCTCCGTTTAGTTTCTTGTCAATTGACCACTGCAGATTGCCGGTGTTGCTGGCTGCAATCTTAATTTTTTCAACGCCGTTGAAGTTCTTTAGATGCAGGCCCAGCTCTTCAATTTCGAGCACTGCCAGTGGTAGGTCTCTGGTGAATACGATCTCGTTGGTGCGAACCTTTGAAGGCCCTGCCGTTCCAGACTCATCGACATTTAGTTGAACCCGTGTTCGGTAGCGCAAGCCATTTGCTTTGTCATCTCCGGGAGCTGGCTCAACCTGAACATCGCTTTCTAGGCCCGCCATGCGGCTAAGCGCCTCTCGCAAGACATCGGTTTTGAGTGCTCTCTGGTAATCAAGGGCGATGTGCCCAAACTCTGCGCCACCGGCTCCCCGCAAAGCTGCTTTCCAGAAGTGCTTGACCCGGTGCTCTGATGGCTCGACGACCTCCAAGGTCTCGGCTCGAAGGAAGCTCTTGGTGTCTTGGACAACCTTCGCGTTCACCACTTCACCTGGCAGCGCCCCTGATACAAACACCACCTTGTTATCGTGGCGGGCAATAAAAACGCCTCCGTGGGCGACTTTTTCAATTTTCAGCTTTAACATCACAGGCTAAGTGTTCCACAGCTAACCTCTTAGCGTGACCGAATTAATTCTTGCCTCCACCTCGCCTGCCAGGAAAAAGCTCCTTAGCGAAGCTGGCATTCGCTTTACCGACAAGTCTCCAGGGGTCGATGAGGATCTTGAAGTTGAGCTTTACAAACCCGAAACTGCTGAGCAACTCACTGAGTTGCTCGCTAGAAAAAAGGCTGAAGCAGTGGCTGCCACTGCAGCCAATGCGATCGTTCTCGGGTGTGACTCCGCTCTGCTGCTAGATGGCGAAATTCTCGGCAAGCCGCTAACGGCTGAGGTCGCGATAGCCAGGTGGGGCAAGCTCCGCGGTAACTCGGGCACTCTCTATTCTGGCCATCACTTAATCGACACCAAGAGCAAGCAAGTCACCTCCCTGGTGACAAAAACTGAAGTGAATTTTTCTGACCTGAGCGATGACCAAATTGCAAGGTATGTGGCAACCGGAGAACCACTCCAGGTGGCCGGCGCCTTCACCATTGACGGGCTCGGTGGAGCCTTCATCGAATCGATTAGTGGCGATTACCACACAGTGGTCGGACTGTCGCTGGTTGGCCTACGAAAAATGATTAGTGAACTGGGTCACGATTACCAGGACTTCTGGAGATAACCCACACGGATATTTAGATTTTTTGTAGGTTGGTTATAAATCCAAGGCCTAATCTGCCAATAAGCTATCGGATTATGACCAACCGCAAGATCTCCAAGCTGCTGATTGCCAACCGTGGTGAGATAGCCATCCGAATCATTAGAGCAGCCAAAGACTCCGGCATCCAAACCGTCGCTGTTTATGCAGATGGTGACCGGAACGCGCAGCACGTGAAGCTCGCCGATGAGGCCTACAACCTAGCTGGAGAAACCGCGGCTGAGACCTACCTGGTAATCGACAAGATTCTCTCGGTTGCAAAGCGCTCTGGAGCAAACGCTGTCCACCCGGGCTATGGCTTCCTTTCCGAAAATGCTGACTTTGCGCAGGCGGTTGTGGACGCGGGATTGATCTGGATTGGTCCACCTGCGGCAGCCATTGCTGCACTGGGCGACAAGGTTTCTGCGAGGAAGATTGCAGAGTCAGTGGGGGCGCCACTAGCCCCTGGCACAATTGATCCGGTTGAAACCGTCGAGGAAGTTGAGCAGTTTGTTGCCAAGCACGGACTCCCGGTAGCCATCAAGGCCGCCTATGGCGGAGGTGGCCGTGGCATCAAGATTGTGCGCGATGCCTCCGAAATCAAAGAACTCTTTGAGTCTGCAACCAGAGAAGCAATCGCTGCCTTTGGTCGCGGTGAGTGCTTCTTGGAGAAATACCTTGAAAAGCCTCGACATGTTGAAACTCAGTGCCTCGCAGATGAGCATGGCAACGTGGTAGTTGTTTCAACCAGAGATTGCTCTTTACAGCGCCGTCACCAAAAGCTGGTGGAGGAAGCCCCCGCGCCATTCCTAACCGATCAGCAAGTGGCAAGCCTGTACGAGTCCTCGAAGGCGATCCTAAAAACGGCCAACTATGTTGGCGCCGGCACCTGCGAGTTCCTAATTTCTGCCGACGGCACCATTTCCTTCCTGGAAGTAAACACCCGGCTCCAGGTGGAGCACCCAGTTTCTGAGGAAGTAACCGGGATCGACCTAGTCAGAGAACAATTCGCAATCGCCGAGGGTGGCACTCTTGACTACTCAGACCCAGAGGTCAAGGGCCACTCATTTGAATTCCGAATCAACGGCGAGGATGCTGGCACTGGCTTCTTGCCATCGCCCGGTCCGATTCACCAATTTTTGGCGCCATCGGGACCCGGGGTTCGAGTTGACTCCGGTGTGGTTGGCGGGGATGTAATCTCTGGAAACTTTGACTCGATGATGGCGAAGCTAATTGTCACCGGGAAGGACCGCACCGAAGCCCTTGCTAGGTCCAGGCGCGCTCTGGCCGAGATGCAGGTGCTCGGCCTGCCGACGGTGCTTCCGTTTCACCGCGCAATTGTTGACCATGAAGCATTCATTGGTGACGGTAAAACATTCAAGGTCTTCACCAGGTGGATCGAAACCGAATGGGAAAACAACATTGAACCGTGGAGTGGAGCTCAGGAACCGCTTCCGCAGACTGAAGCCAGGCATGAGGTGATTGTTGAGGTTGCTGATAAGCGGCTCTCGGTAACGGTTCCAAAGCGACTGCTAGTTGGCGAGATCGGCTCTGCCCAGGGACACGCTCCAAAACGTAAGGCCAGCGCCCACAGCTCTGGCCACACCGGAGCAAAGGGCAATGTGCTTCTTGCTCCAATGCAGGCAACCGTTGTGAAGCTGGCCGTCGAAGTTGGCGCTCAGGTCGCAGAAGGTGATTTGGTCGCAGTACTTGAAGCCATGAAGATGGAACAGCCGCTTACCGCGCACCGCGCTGGTGTGATTTCAAAAATAGGCGTTGAGGTCGGAGCAACTATTTCGGCTGGAACGCTAATTCTAGAAATTACCGACTAGTCAATTGGCTGGTGCAGGGCACTAGCAGCTTCAGAAATAGACCCGGATAGCGACGGGTAAACAGTGTAGGTTCTGGCCAGCTGGTCTACGGTCAACCTGTTTTCAATTGCCACTGCAATTGGATAAATCAAGTCTGAAGCCCGAGGCGCAACAACCACGCCACCGATCACCGTTCCGGAGCCAACCGATGCGAACAGCTTGATAAAACCCTCGTCCACGCCCTCCATCTTGGCCCTGGGGTTTGTTTCAAGCATTACCTTGTGAATTTCTCCGCGAACTAGACCCTGTTCGATCTCAGCCTGGCTCCACCCAACCGAAGCAATTTCCGGAGCAGTAAAGACATTCGAGGCTACGTTTCTGAGCCTGGTTGGAGCTGAGACGTCACCCATGGTGTGGTAGACAGCAGTCCTGCCCTGCATCGCAGAAACAGAGGCCAGCGGCAAGGCCGTGGAGCAGTCACCAACGGCATAAACGTTCGCCCTGGAAGTTCTGGCGACCTTGTTTGAAATCACGTGCCCGGTTTCATTCAGCGCAACGTCCGCTTCCTCAAGCCCAAGATCCTTGGTGTTGGGAATAGCGCCAACCGCCATCAGGCAGTGCGAACCGGTTACAACTGAGCCGTCCTCCAGTGTCACCTTCACGCTGTCCCCCAGGTTTTCAACAGCTGCTGCGCGAGACTTGCTCAGAAGCTTCATTCCCTTGCGGGCAAATACTTCTTCGATCAACACGGCAGCGTCCTCGTCGTTTCCAGGCAACACCTTGTCTCTGGAGGAAACCAGCGTCACTTGGCTTCCAAGATCAAGGTACGCAGAAGCGAACTCAGCCCCGGTTACACCAGACCCGACCACGATCATGTGTTCCGGGAGCTCGTCGATGCTGTAGAGCTGCTTCCAGTTCAGAATTCGCTTCCCATCGCAAGCTGCATTTGGAAGGTCGCGCGGCCTGGCGCCGGTTGCAACGATGATTGTTTTTGCTTGAATTTTTTGTGGCTTGCCATCGGTGGGAGTAATCACCACGTGGTGATTGCCATCAAGTTTTCCGCGGCCAGAAATAACAATTACACCCTCGGCAATGAGGGTTTCAAGCATGTCCTCTGACTGGGACGCGGCAAGATCCAGAAGTCGCTTATTTATTGCCTCGAAGTCAATCTTTATCTCAGGTGTAACTTCCTTGCCGTCGACTGCAAGGCTCACCCCAAGGGTCTTGGCCTGGGCCACCCGCTGCGCGGTTTCCGCTGTTGCAATCAGGGTCTTAGATGGAACCACATCGGTTAGGACTGCGTTTCCACCAATCCCGTTTTCCTCGATCAAAACCACTTCGGCACCCAGTTGAACGCCAGCTCGAGCTGCTTCATAGCCACCTGGGCCGCCGCCAATGATGACGATTCGATGCTTGGTCATTTTTGATTCGATCACGCCCCTATTCTCCACCAACTTCACACCCAATTACTTGGCTAAACTGATTTTCATGACGCATCCG
Source organism: Micrococcales bacterium UBA2037 (assembly GCA_002333405.1). Taxonomy (GTDB): domain Bacteria; phylum Actinomycetota; class Actinomycetes; order Actinomycetales; family Microbacteriaceae; genus Aquiluna. The sequence continues at coordinate 64,929 of DDBH01000024.1, forward strand.
TTGAACCAAGACAATGTTGACCCATTCGAAATAGCCCAGCAGGCCGCCGATCAAATCCGGAGTATTTCCGGCATTGAAAAGCACGACATCGCACTGACCCTCGGGTCTGGTTGGTCAAAAGCTGCCGACCTTTTGGGGGAAACGGTTTGTGAAAT
>DDBH01000012.1 GCA_002333405.1 Micrococcales bacterium UBA2037
TAGGCCATGCGAATGTTCTTCAATTCCGTGCTGTGCCATCTAGCCAACAGCCCCTTCCATCTGCATTTCGATCAACTTATTGAGTTCCAGGGCATACTCCATCGGCAACTCCTTGGCAATCGGCTCAATAAAGCCTCGAACGATCATTGCCATTGCTTCGTCTTCTTCCATTCCTCTGGACTGCAGGTAGAACAGCTGCTCGGCACTAATTTGCGAAACTGTTGCCTCGTGCCCCATTGAAACGTCATCTTCTCTAATGTCATTGGCAGGGTAGGTGTCGGAACGAGAAATAGTGTCAACCAGGAGCGCATCACAGCGAACGGTGTTAGCCGAGTGGTGTGCACCTGGGTTTACTCGTATCTCACCACGATAGGAAGTCCTACCGCCACCCCGTGCAATTGACTTGGAGACAATCGAGCTGGTTGTGTAGGGGGCAAGGTGAATCATCTTGGCGCCGGCATCTTGGTGCTGACCTTCGCCTGCAAAGGCAACTGACAGCGTCTCTCCCCTGGCGTGCTCACCGGCAAGAATGATGCTTGGGTACTTCATCGTCACCTTGGATCCGATGTTTCCATCGATCCACTCCATGGTTGCTCCCTCATGGGCGATAGCACGCTTGGTAACAAGGTTGTAGACATTGTTTGACCAGTTCTGAATGGTTGTGTAGCGAACGCGAGCGTTCTTTTTCACAATGATTTCAACCACTGCTGAGTGAAGTGAGTCCGACTGGTAGATCGGCGCGGTGCAACCCTCGATGTAGTGTACATAAGAGTCCTCATCAGCAATGATTAGGGTCCGCTCAAACTGCCCCATGTTCTCGGTGTTGATGCGGAAATAGGCTTGAAGTGGGATGTCAACCTTGACGCCCTTTGGAACGTACACAAATGATCCTCCGGACCAAACCGCAGTGTTTAGCGCTGCGAACTTGTTGTCGCCGGCTGGAATAACGGTTCCGAAATACTCCTGGAAAATCTCAGGGTGCTCTTTCAGTGCAGTATCGGTGTCAAGGAACAAAACTCCCTGAGCCTCCAGGTCCTCGCGAATCTGGTGGTAAACAACCTCTGACTCATACTGTGCGGCCACACCACCAATTAGGCGCTGACGCTCAGCCTCTGGAATGCCGAGCTTTTCGTAGGTGTTGCGAATGTCTTCTGGCAGATCTTCCCAGGTTTGCGCCTGGCGCTCGGTTGAGCGTACGAAGTACTTGATGTTGTCAAAGTGAATGCCACTGAGGTCTGATCCCCACGTTGGCATTGGCTTTTTTAGGAAGAAGTCGTAACCTTTGAGGCGGCGAGCCAGCATCCACTCCGGCTCATCTTTTTTGCCAGAGATGTCCTTGACAACCTCTTCTGATATTCCACGCTTGGCCGTGTCGCCTGCGCTGGATTTGTCAGACCAACCAAATTCGTAGGTTCCAAGATCATCCAGCTCTGGACGATCGATAATTTTCTCTGACATGTAGCCTCCTGGTTTCAAAAAATACAACTGATTTCCAGGAACTGTATTCCTGGAATCTTTGTGCGTGAGAAACTTGTTTGTACTTTGCAACAGCCTACGCAATCCCGCAGGCATAAAACAGTAAGGTAAGCCTTAGTTAGGGTCCAATGAAGCTATTTTTCACCCGGGTGTCCTCAGGGTTGTTTGGCAAAGCCCGCCTGCGACTCTACGTCTGGCTTTCACTGGTCACTCAGATATTGATTGTCGTCACCGGAGGGCTTGTTCGGCTGACCGGCAGTGGCCTGGGCTGTCCAACTTGGCCAAAGTGCACCGATGAGTCATTGGTGAGCACCTCCGAGATGGGAATTCACGGAATCATTGAATTCGGAAATCGACTGCTGGCTTTTGTGTTGCTGATAATCGCGCTTCTTACCTTCATTGTCGTGGTTAGGGCCAGTGAAGCACTTCGGGTTATCCTGCCGCGATTGATTGCATTCTTTGCAGGTGTTTTTGTGTTCATTGCTGGGCTGATTCTCAATAACGTTCAGGGCCTTACTCCCCTAACGCTGTTTGTCTTAGGTCTATCGGCATTGATGATGCTGGGCTTTGCTGTGGTGATCTTGGCAATTGCAAAATCCCGAGACCCCAAGGGGCTAATTGCCCCTGCCTTCTTGCTGGGAGCTGGCATCATCCTCCAGGCCGTAATTGGCGGCGTCACAGTTCTCACTGGTTTGAACTCTTGGATAGTGGGCTTGCACTTCATGGTTTCGATGGCGCTCATTGCCACGGCATCACTTCTGGTTTGGCGAGCGCTACCAAAGCCAGCTGGGCCGGTGTCGGCAGTAAATTCACTTTTGGCGTGGCCGACTTTCCTGGTGGGTATCGTGGCGATTAGCTTCGGTGTGGTGGTTACTGGTGCGGGTCCGCACGCCGGTGATGCTGCAACCCCCAGAAACGGGCTGGACCTAGAGGTTTGGCAGCATTTTCACTCCTACCCCGGCTATTTGATGCTGCTACTGATCTCGGTGCAGTTGGTGAGTCAACTTCAACTGACAGGCGCAAGCGCCAGGCCACTAGAAAACCGAGTACTGCTACTGCTGTTTGCAACAGCTAGCGCCCAAGCGATGATTGGGGTTGTCCAGTCCAGGCTGGGAGTGCCGGAGTTACTAGTTGGTGTTCACATGCTTGGCGCTGCCTGCCTAGCATCACTTCTGAGCTTTCAGCTATTTAGCGGCAGGTCCTTCACGCGATGACCGCCATCTTTTGGTTTCGACGAGATCGCCGGCTGCAGGACAATCAGGCGCTGAACCGGGCCGCTGAGGAATCACTGCCGCTACTTCCGGTGTTTGTGTTTCCAGAAAACCTGGGTTCATTGACTCCCCTTCGTCAGCACTCACTGATCGAATCTGCCAAAGCGCTCAGCTCATCGTTGCCGCGTGGGCTTCACTGCGAAGTTGGCAAGGCTGCCACCGTGCTTACGTCCCTGGCAAAGGAACTTAGTGTCAGCAAGGTGCTCGCGACCAAGGCTTTTGACACCGATGGAATTGCCGAGCAGCTTGCCGTTGAGGCCGCGCTTGGTGACCTAGGAATTCAATTAGAGCTAGTAGGCAGCTACTACGCGGTTCAGCCCGGAACAGTCCGGAAGGATGACCAGAGCCCAGTTAGGGTGTACACACCGTTTTATAGACGGTGGTCCGAGCAGAGCGTCGAACCTCCCTACTCTCTGGATGTGAAGTCAGTCAACTGGCTTAGTCCAACAGCGGCGTCAGCGGTTCCCAGCCTCACAAGCGCCGCTCCCTATCAGGTGATTGCTGGTGAAGAGTTTGCCCTGAGCACCCTGCAGCGCTTTCTGAAGGATCGAGTCTTTTCCTATTCGGAGGATCGAAACCGGCCCGACAAGAACGGCACCTCGAAGCTCTCGCACGCCTTGGCTCACGGCGAGATCCATCCAAGAACTCTGCTCAATGGACTGGGAGCAGCCCCCGGCCAAGAGGTGTTTCGCAAGGAAATTGCCTGGCGTGAATTTTATGCCGATGTCTTGTTCCACAATCCGAGGACGGTCAACGATTATTACGAACCAAGGTTCGCAAACATGCGCTATGACAGCCCAGTGGAGTTCAGCGAAAAGCTATTGGCCTGGAAAACAGGTCAGACCGGGTATCCGATCGTCGATGCTGCCATGAGGCAGTTAGTTCAGACCGGCTGGATGCATAATCGCACCCGCATGATTGTCGCGAGCTTCCTGGTCAAGGACCTGCATTTTGAGTGGCAGCTAGGCGCCCAGTTTTTCGAGGAACACCTGACCGATTTCGACCCGGCCTCTAACGCCCACGGTTGGCAGTGGACCGCAGGCTGTGGAACCGATGCATCACCGTATTACCGTGTCTTCAATCCAGTTTTGCAGGGGATTAAGTTCGATCCGAATGGTCACTACGTCAACCGCTGGGTGCCAGAGCTGTCACACCTGGACAAAACATCGATTCATGAGCCTTGGAATGACATCTCGGGCTATCAGCATGGCTATCCGCCACCGATTGTTGACCATGGCCAGGAACGCCTAGAGGCACTTGCCAGGCTCGAGGAACTAAAGGGCTAGATGTGAAGTAGCGGATCGATCGCTATTGCCAAGAACAGTATTGTCAAATGGGTGATTGATGCGTGGAACAGCCGCATTGGGTTTTTAGGGACGGTCAGCTTGGCCTCGGCATAGAGACGGTGGGATTCCCAAACAAACCAAACCCCTGAAAGCACAGCCGCAAGCACGTAAACCAGTCCCATGTCAGCGACCGGAATTAGCAGCAAGGTTGATGCGAAGTAGGCGTAGGCGTAAAGGATGATCTGACGCCCGACCTTCTCATTCTTGGCCACAACCGGAAGCATCGGAACCCCAGCTTCTTTGTACTCCTCCAGATACCGCATGGATAGCGGCCAATAGTGAGGAGGAGTCCAGAGGAAAATGATCAAAAACAGCACCCAGGCGCTCAGTGACAACTCATTGGTCACAGCTGCCCAACCGATGACCGCCGGCATTGCACCTGCCGCACCGCCCCAAACGATGTTCTGAGGGGTCCTGCGCTTGAGTCCAAGGGTGTAAACAAACACATAGAACAAGATCGCAATTAGTGACAACACGGCCGAAAGCAGGTTGATTACCAGGGCGAACCAAATAACTGAGGCAATTCCTATCCCCCAGGCAAAAATAAACGCCTCACGGTTGGTGAGTTCTCCGGTAACAAGGGGGCGGTTCTTAGTGCGGCCCATTACCTTGTCGATGTCACTGTCGATGTAGCAGTTGAAGGCGTTAGCGCTTCCAGCGCTCAGCGCTCCACCAAACACGGTGGCAAGAATTAGCCAGATAGAGGGCAAGCCGCGTGCGGCCAGAATCATCGCCGGAACTGTTGCGATTAGTAACAGTTCAATTACGCGTGGCTTAGTGAGGAAAAAGTAGGCCCTTAACTTAGTTCCCAGGCGCGCGACTCGTGGCTTTTCGATGGTGGACATTTGTTCCATTCTAAACCAGCAACGGCGCAGTTTTAGCCATGCGGTATAGACTTCACAAAAAGCGTAGGGCAGAGTGGCCGACGCCAATCCTCAGCTGATTAAGCACTACCTGTTAGGAATGACTCTTTGTTGGAATGGAATGAGATTGATGACCTGGCAGTCAAGACTGCCAAGGTTTTGGCAGCAGACGCAGTGGAGAAGGTTGGTAATGGCCACCCCGGTACTGCAATAAGCCTTGCACCGGCGGCATATCTACTTTTTCAGAAGGTAATGAAGCATGACCCATCAGACGATCGATGGGCTGGTCGCGACCGCTTTATTCTGTCCGTCGGGCACTCATCGCTGACTCTTTATAACCAGCTATTCCTTGGCGGCTTTGGGCTGGAGAAGAAAGACATCGAGGCCCTGCGCACCTGGGGTTCACTGACTCCCGGGCACCCTGAGTTTGGTCACACCGATGGCGTTGAAATCACCACCGGGCCTTTGGGCCAGGGGCTAGCTTCAGCCACCGGCTTTGCAATGTCCACCAGGTTCGAGCGCGAACTATTTGACCCATCGGCTGCCGCTGGAGAATCAGTCTTTGACCACTTCGTCTACGTAATTGCTGGCGACGGCGACCTGCAAGAGGGAGTCAGCTCGGAGGCGGCATCGATGGCTGGACACCTGGGACTTGGCAACCTAATCGCAATTTACGACTCCAACCAGATTTCCATTGAGGACGACACCGATATCAGCTTCTCTGAAGACGTCGCAAAGCGCTACCAGGCTTATGGCTGGGAGACCATTGAAGTCGACTGGCATCAGGGTGGTTACCACGAAGATGTCCAGGCGCTCTACGATGCAATCGAGAAGGCCAAGGCAAATACCTCGCAGCCAACGCTAATTACCCTAAAAACGATTATCGGGTGGCCTAGCCCAACTAAGCAGAACACTGGAAAAATCCACGGTTCCAAGCTCGGTGCCGAGGAGCTAGCGGGCTTGAAAGAGGCTCTTGGTTTTGATCCAGAACTTAGCTTCCAGGTGTCTGAAGAGGTGCTTACCCACACTAGGAAGCTAGTTGACAGAGGAGCTTCTGCAAGGAGTGACTGGGACCAGCAGTTTGCGCTCTGGCAGGAAGCCAACCCAGACGCCGCAAAGCTATTCGAGCGAATCTTAAAGTCAGAACTTCCTTCAAACATTGTCGATGCGCTGCCTGAATTCACCGCCGGTGAAGAACTGGCAACCAGAGCTGCCTCCGGGAAGGTTCTGAACGCCATCGCAGAAGTAATGCCAGAGCTCTGGGGCGGTTCCGCTGACCTTGCAGAATCCAACAACACGACCATTGAGGGTGGCGGATCCTTCGTTCCTGCGAAGTGGTCGACCAAGGCTTGGACTCCAAAGCCTGCTGGCCGAATCCTGCACTTTGGAATTCGCGAGCACGCCATGGGGGCAATCCTCAATGGCATTACGTTGTCCGGTAAGACAAGGGTCTTCGGGGGCACCTTCTTGGTCTTCTCCGACTACATGCGTCCTGCTGTTCGTCTGGCAGCACTGATGGGCATCGCGCCGATTTACGTCTGGACACACGACTCGGTGGCACTTGGCGAAGATGGACCAACCCACCAGCCAATCGAACACTTGACGGCACTACGTGCAATCCCAAACCTTGACATCGTTCGCCCGGCTGATGCCAATGAGACTGCTCAGGCATGGCTGGCCGTCCTGAAGAACACCAAGAATCCAGCCGGCCTGGTACTGACCAGGCAGAACCTTCCAGTGCTTGATAGATCGCCAGGTTTCGGTCAGGCTACCGAGGTGGAGAAGGGTGCTTACATCTATGCTGAGGGCTCTTCCAAGCCAGAACTAATTCTCATTGCCACCGGTAGCGAGGTTCAATTCGCTGTTGAGGCCAGAGCAGAGCTCGAGGCAAAGGGCATTTCAACTCGGGTAGTTTCAGCGCCATGCCTGGAATGGTTCGAAGCCCAGTCTGAAGAGTATCGGGCAAGCGTGCTACCTCCCGAAGTAAAGGCGAGGGTCTCCATTGAGGCTGGCCTGAGCACAGGCTGGAGGCAGTATGTCGGAGACGCAGGAATTGCTATTGGCATCGACCACTTCGGTGCTTCAGCTGATTACCAGACGCTCTACTCACAATTTGGAATTACAACGGCGGCCGTAGTTTCTGCGGCTCAGAAAGTGCTCGGGAAGTAAGTATGAATAAGAACCTGCAGGAACTAACCCAGGCCGGTGTCTCAATCTGGCTAGACGACCTATCTCGTGAGCGGATTGAATCTGGAAATCTCCAGGACTTGATCGACACTCACTCGGTTCGCGGAGTGACCACCAATCCGACGATTTTTGCCGCAGCCCTGAAGGGCGAGGCATACTCAACCGCGATTGCTGCTGAAGCTGCAGCCGGCTCAGATGCAAGCCGCGCGATTGCAAACATAACCTCTCAGGATGTCGCCGCTGCCTGCGACCTGTTCAGGCCAATCTATGACAGCTCCCACGGAGTGGATGGACGAGTTTCCATCGAGGTTGAACCAGGTTTGGCTAACGACAGCGACGGTACCGTGAAGCAGGCGCTGGAGCTTTACAAGCTCGTCGGTCGCGAGAACGTGATGATCAAGATTCCGGCAACCATCAACGGACTATCGGCAATTACGGCAGTAACCGCTGCTGGAATTTCAGTCAATGTGACCTTGATCTTCTCGCTTGATCGCTACGACAGGGTAATCGATGCCTATCTCGATGGCCTGGAGCAGGCAAAAGCCAACGGTCATGACATTTCAAAGATCCATTCGGTTGCCTCATTCTTTGTCTCACGCGTTGACACTGAAGTAGATGCACGCCTCGAAGCACTGGGTCGCCCTGAGCTAAAGAGCAAGGCCGCGCTAGCCAACGCCCAGCTTGCCTACAAGTTGTTCCTGGAGCGCTTCACTGGAGCCCGCTGGGAGGCTCTTGAAGCAGCTGGAGCCAACCTGCAGCGCCCATTGATGGCTTCCACTGGCGTGAAGGACCCAAGCCTTCCTGACACGCTGTATGTGACTGAGCTAGTTTCTGCCAACGTGGTGAACACCATGCCCGAAAAGACCATGATGGCAACCGCTGACCACGGCGTGATTCCAGCCGAGTCGATCAAATCGTCATTTGGACAGGCTCAGGAGTTCCTAGGAGCGCTTGCCGAAGCCGGAATTGATCTGGACGAGGTGACTCTGCAGCTTGAAAAAGAAGGTGTTGAGAAATTTATCGTCTCTTGGAACGAGCTGGTTGAAACTGTGGCTAACTCCCTGAAAGCAGCAAGCTAATGCAGGTAAAGCTCACCCTTGAGTTAGCTGAGGCCTTGTCTCCAACCGTTGACCAGCTGATATCGGATCAGGTGGCATCGAGAATCGCAGCCAAAGACAGCACGGTATGGGGTTCCGAGGCAGAGGCCGAGGCTGCCATCCGACTTGGATGGGTGGATTCTGCCAAGAGTTCAGTCGACCTTATCCCAGCAATTCTGAAGCTGCGGGATCAGTTCCGGGAGCAAGGGCTTGATCGAGTAGTTCTTTGTGGGATGGGCGGTTCGTCGCTTGCGCCAGAGGTGATTGGGAAGAACACAAACCACGAGATTGTGATTCTGGACTCAACCGCTCCGGACCAGGTTCAAAGCGCGGTTAGAGACCTTGAGCGAACCATCGTTGTGGTTAGCTCAAAATCTGGCTCCACGGTAGAGACCGACAGTCAGAAGCGAGCTTTTGAGGCCGGATTCCGGGCCGAGGGTATCGACCCGCGTGACCGGATTGTGATCGTCACAGACCCGGGTTCGCCGCTTCAAGACGCGGCCGAGTCCGATGGCTATCGAGTATTTAATGCAGACCCAACGGTGGGCGGTCGTTACTCAGCCCTGACAGCGTTCGGACTAGTTCCTACCGGACTTGCCGGATCTGATATCTCCACTTTGCTTGCGAACGCGTCGATGGCTAGAAGCGAACTGGCCAGCGATTCGATTGATAACCCAGCACTTTGGTTGGCCGCGGCATTGGCAGCGACCCCTGGCAGCACCGACGTCAAGGACAAGTTTCTGATTGAAACTGACTTGCTTCCTGGGTTCGGGGACTGGGTCGAGCAACTGGTAGCTGAAAGCACCGGAAAGCTTCAAAAGGGCACGTTGCCGGTGGTGGTAACGAAATCAGCTCCTGAAATTTCAGACCGCCCCGAAGACACGCTCATGGTCAGCTTTAGCGATTCGGACCCAAGCATCTCGGACGTAACATTCAGCGGTCAGCTGGGTGAACTGTTCCTGCTCTGGGAGTATGCAACCGCAATTGCGGGTCAGATTCTCGGCATCAATCCATTTGATCAACCCGACGTAGAGTCAGCGAAAATTGCCGCTCGCCAGCTATTGGATGCCCCGCACTTCTCAAGCGAAGTTGACTTCGTTGACCGAGGGATTTCGGTTACTAGCTATGGCATGAATGTCGTGGGCAGCACAGTTGAGGCAGCCGTCGAGCAGCTCTTTGAGCAGGTTGGAGAATCCAGCTTTATCGCCATTCATGTTTATCTCAGTAGGACCGAATATCCGCAGTTCGAGGCACTCAGGGACATTATTGCTAAGCGCACCGGGCGCCCAGTGACGTTCGGGTGGGGGCCAAGGTTCCTGCACTCGACTGGTCAGTACCACAAGGGCGGGCCAAGACAGGGGCTCTACTTGCAGATTACCGGCAATCATGGAATGGACCTGGATCTCAAGGACCGTCCGTTTAGTTTTGGTGAACTAATCGCAGCCCAGGCAGCAGGAGACGCCAGAGTGCTAGAGGCGAATTCTTTGCCGGTTGTATCGCTTCATATGGACGAGCCGCTTGCTGGCCTGTCGATGCTTGAAAAGGTTATTGCTTCGTGAGCAACAACCCGCTACGTGACCCTAGGGACCGTAGATTACAGAAGATTGCCGGACCCAGTGGGCTAATCATGTTTGGTGTAACCGGTGACTTGGCAAGGAAGAAGTTGCTGCCTGCAATCTATGACCTAGCCAATCGCGGTCTGCTACCTCCGGCCTTCTCACTCGTGGGCTTTGCTAGGCGCGACTGGAGCGAAGAGGACTTCGAGAAAGTTGTCTACGAGTCCGTGAAAGAGCACGCTAGAACCCCCTGGTCTGAGGATGTTTGGAATCAGCTGGTTCAAGGAGTGCGATTCGTTTCCGGCAGGCACGATGACCCAGAGGCTTTTGAGAGACTGAAACAAACTGTGGACGAGCTGGACAAAGAGCGTGGCACCGCAGGTAATCATGCTTTTTATCTGTCAATCCCTCCAAGAGACTTCCCGTTGGTTGTTGAGCAACTATCAAGCTCTGGACTTGCCGAGGCTGGCCCCAATCAGTTCCGTCGAGTTGTGATTGAAAAGCCATTTGGCTCAAACCTTGAAACAGCTATCGAGCTAAACAATGTTGTGGAGAGCGTTTTTCCAGCAGATTCGGTCTTCAGGATTGATCACTATCTGGGTAAGGAAACTGTTCAAAACATTCTTGCGCTGCGATTTGCAAACCAGCTTTTCGAGCCAATTTGGAACAACAACTACATCGACCACGTCCAGATTTCAATGGCGGAAGACATTGGAATCGGTGGTCGTGCCGGCTACTACGACGGCATCGGCGCTGCAAGAGACGTGATCCAAAATCACCTATTGCAACTTTTGGCTCTGACGGCGATGGAGCAACCGCTCACGTTTGAAGCCTCCGACTTGAGAGCCGAAAAGGAGAAGGTTCTAGCTGCTGTTAGCTTGCCGGAAGATCTTGGTGCTCACACTGCCCGGGGTCAATACGAAGCTGGCTGGCAGGGCGGACAGGAAGTACTCGGCTACCTGGGCGAAGACGGCATTGATCCTGATAGCAAGACCGAGACCTTTGCTGCAATGCGCCTGGACATTCAAAACCGACGCTGGCAGGACGTTCCGTTTTATTTGCGAGCAGGAAAGAGGCTAGGTCGCCGCGTTACTGAGATTGCAGTGGTGTTCAAGCGCGCTCCTCAGCTACTGTTTGGAGCCACTCAAACTGCTTTGCTGGGTGAAAATGCACTTGTGATTCGAGTTCAGCCCAATGAGGGCGTGACCATTCGATTTGGTTCGAAGGTTCCGGGTCCCAGCATGCAGGTCAGGGATGTAACGATGGACTTTGGCTATGGCCATGCTTTTACCGAGGACTCCCCCGAGGCCTATGAGCGATTGATTCTGGATGTACTCCTGGGCGAGCCACCGCTTTTTCCTAGGCAGCGCGAAGTCGAGCTCTCCTGGAAAATTCTTGATCCGATCGTCTCGTT